>JAWODM010000031.1:0-8540 GCA_046483305.1 Candidatus Krumholzibacteriales bacterium
CTCGAAGATACCGGGGACGGCGGAGGTCGCCCGCACCGCGGTTCCCACTGATCCGGACGAGAAGACGACTTCTTCTCCGCTCGAGATGTCCACCGCGACCGCACGAAACGGTATCTCGAGCTCGTCGAAATTCATCTCTCCAAGCAGATCACCGATGTACTTCCCCAGCTTCTTCGACTTCACCAGGCCAAGACCCGAAAGCGTCGGCGAAATGAGCTCCTTCCACTTCAACGACCGGGCAATCTCGACCATCTCCTGCCAGCGGTACCCGCCGCACACGAGCGCTCCCACGATAGCGCCGACGCTCGTTCCGGAGTAGTTGGTTACTATCTCAGGATAAGTTGACAGGAGCCAGTTGCCGCTCTTTATGCCGGCCACCTGCCAGCCATCGCCGCTGTAAAATGTTTTTGATTGAGCTTCAGGAATGAGCAGCACACTGATGGTACAGGCCAGTACCAACACTCCGCATTTAATAAATCCATTCATTCGGTCACATTAACTTGCTCATAAATTAATTATCCTTAATGCGCCGGTGTCTATAATAGTTGAGTTCCCTTTATATTAAAATTGTATTTATACAGGTAATTACTGTCAAGTCAGAATCACTCCTTGTCTTCAGAGAACGGCGGGGATAAAATGGGGTGATTTGTTAATGGGTGATTACTTAAGAATAAGGACGGAGCTATGAAATTCAAAACTATCAAATCAGTATCAGCGGTATTGTTGTTGCTGGTTCTTATGCCAGCCTGCCAGCAGCCGGAAAAACCTGTTTCAGAAAGCGGCGGGGACGGGCTGATCAGAGCAGGCGTCTTCAACGGCAGGGGCGCCAGCGCCACCTGCGTTCTGGAGACTATCGAGGCGCTGAAGATAGACCCGGGGATAGAACCGTTTGAGATATCGGCGGCGGAAATGATGGCGGACAGCCTGAGAAATGTGGACGTTATGGTGTTTCCCGGCGGAAGCGGCAGCACCCAGAACAACAGCATGGGCGCAATGCTTGGGGATATGGTTAAGGATTTCGTTATCAGAGGGGGAAAAGGGGTTGTGGGAATATGCGCGGGGGCCTATCTGATCTCGGACAGCGAGGATTACCCATGCCTCAGGCTTATATCCGCAGGAGCTGTAGATATAGAGCACGACAAACGGGGAAGCGCGGTGGTGGAGATGAAGTTCACCGATGAGGGTATAGCTGTGTTCCCGGAGATGAGCGGTCATAATCCGGGGTACATCCAGTACCATGATGGCCCCCTGCTGGTACCGGCAGAGGGCGCCTCCGGCACTCCGCTGCTTATTCATGGGAATTACCTGAGCGATGTTCACTGCTCGCCGGATGCCCCGTCGGGGATGACCCCGGGAAAGATATTCCTGGCCAGCCAGGAGGTGGGGGAGGGAAGAGTGTTCGCCTGCGCCGGCCACCCCGAATCGACCAGGGGGATGAGGTGGCTGGTCCCCCGGATGGTCCGCTGGGTTGCCGGAGAGAAGCAGGTCTCCTATGGAAACGATGTGGTCCGCCCTCAGATCGGAAAGCGGGAGATCATGCACGACGACGCGGTGGAAAAGGAGCTGTTCTGGAACCTCTTCGACGATAATCCCAAGGTGCGGATCAACGCCCTGGTAACCCTGGTGGAGCTGAGGCACCGTAACGGGTTCCGCTGGGCGGTGGGGATGCTCCGCGACAGAGACCCGGAGGTTCGCTCGAAGGCGGCCATGGTGCTGGCCGGCTCTGAGTACACCGCCGCCCTGGATGACCTCGAAGTGGCGATAGAGCGGGAGGGCCACAGCAGGTGCAGGGAAATCCTCGAAGAGTCATTGCAGAGACTGAAGAGTATGAGGGGGGAGTAAAATCAGAAAACCTTCTTGATTCTTCCTCTCTTTGAGTATCTTCCCGGCGCAGGCCCTAACTTCCATGTCAGAGTCTGGTGCGGCCTTTTCAAAATCCCTGAGCGCGATGACCGCCGCTCTTCTGAGCCTTGGGTTTTCATGCTCCAGAGCTGCGCTATCCACCATTTCCGGTCATGGTGCCCTTTTACAGGTGCCTCAGCCGCCTTTTCATAAGAGCCGAGCTTGAAGCAGTCATTCGTTCTCTGAGTCGAGATATTCTATTAGCGGCTTGACCGCTCTGGTATTTCCGATTCCGCCCAGGGCCCGGGCGCCCATCCGGTGACATTTACTCCGATATCCCTGCAGGAATCTTTTTCCCGGTGTTAACCGTCTGATTGTAAACCTATCTCTATTTAACGGCCATAGAGCTTTTTGCCTCTTAATACATTCCCTGATAAAGGGATTCATGCCAGATTCCGATTTACCGCTATGTATATCTTCTCGATAGGTATTTCTACAGGGTTAAGGTTAAGGCAGGCAGGATAGAGGATGTAGAAGTTCCTGAGAACGGGACGGAAAATGATTACGCCGAAAAGGGATTGGGAGTGATACCGCGGATAGTGGAAAAGCAGTCTCCGGGGGCGGATGCGGTCACAGGCGGTCACATCGAAGGCGCTGATGAAATGCGTGGAAAGGCCCTCGAGCGTCCTTCCGGGAGAGGTTGCGGCGAGCAGTGGCTATAATACTCTCTTTTAACGATGATGCCTTTAAATTCATGGATGATTTTAAGTAGCAGAGTTGTCCCCGGAGGCGGATTTCGTATTCTCCCGATAAGAATTGACAATATCCGTGTTAAGTCTATTATTTATAGCACTGGGGGTGATCATTGGTGAAAGTAATTCTGATAATCGCTGTTTCCGCTGTAATTCTTGCCGCATGCACTCCCTGCCCGGTACCGGAGAGTCCTAATACTGAAATATATTCAGTAACCGGGGATCTGAATAATGAGCAAATACTCAGAAGGATTGAAAGTCTCAAGTACGCTCTGAGAGAAAATCCTGACGATTATGAACTCAACCGCCTTCTCGCGGTTTACTACAAACTTGAGGGAACCCCTCATTCACGTTCGCTCGCCGTTAAGCAGATAAACCGGGCCATTGAGATCAGGCCTGCAGACCCCGGACTTTACATCGAAAAAGGGAAGATAAATATGGAACGGCGATTCTTCGGCGAGGCAGAAGATTCATTCAGCAAGGCCCTGGAGCTGGATCCCTATAACTTAGAGGCTTTATGTCATCTCGGTTCGTTGGAGAAAAGGGAATATACATTGAGCATGCGTTATCCCTTTCATGCAGAAAATGCAGCGGCATATTATAGGAGAGCTTTTGAAATAAATCCTGCCAGAGAAGAAGCATTGAGGGAATTTATGATTCTGAATATATTGACGGGCAATACCCGCGAGGCCGAGAAGTTCAAGGAAATAATGAGCAAGAATTTCCCCGAGTCCTTCCATACCTATATGCTGCTTGGAATCATTGACCTGGAAAATAAAAATTTCCTGCAGGCTGAAGAACGGTTCAAGAAAGCTCTTGAACTGATGCCGCATGATGAAAAATCATTCTATTCGGCTATCGCTCCCATAGTGCCCGCTGACCAGAGACCCCTTATCAGAAATTTGAATGAGAAGAGGAGGGAGAACTATCTGCGGAATTTCTGGATCGAGAGAGACCCCACCCCAACGACAGAGGTGAACGAACGGTATATGGAACATCTCAGGAGAGTGTATTATGCCCGTTACCTTTTTCAAAACTCCAGGATGGGGCAGAATGGACCTGATACCGACAGGGGAAGAAGCCTGATCAAGTACGGAATGCCCGAAAAAATAGAGACTTCCTTCTATCGGGGAACTGGCCGGATTGGGGATGCCGCCACTGCTTATCATGACAAGAGCTGGAATGTTGATCCAATTAATTCGTCAGTTATTTCCTGGAGTTACGGTTTTAACGGTGGTGGTTTCAAGTTGTATTTTCTGGATGAATTTCTGAATGGGGATTACCATATCCCGATTGATACCAGTTATGCAATGATTTCGAATGCAAACAGAATGATAGAGTATTTAGTGCCGGAGGTATATAATTACCCCATCGATTTCGGCGAACTCGGTATCAGCACTCAGGCGGTTCAAAGAAAAGGCCCGGCCGGTCAGACAACCATCCTTATTTCGACTATTATACCCGTTCAGGGAACAGGCGGGGGAAAACAGGAATTTTATGTCTCATACTCCATGCGCGATATTAATAACAACCGAATTTACCACGATGATAAGATTGTGATCTCCGATACTCTAAGAGCTATACAAAAGGGAAGACGCAGGTACATGCTGACCAGGCATGCATTGAATTTGTTGCCCAGAGTGGGGAACTGCCGCATGCATGTTGCCTGTGTGGACTCACTCAATGTAAGAAAAGGGATAAGCGGGGGACAGCTGGAATTTATTGATTTTTCCACAAGCAGATTGATTCTCAGCGAAATATCATTATCCATGCCGGATAATCAAAACGGCTGCAGTATCTGGCCTGATGGTGATCTGAGGTTTACACCCGGCTCGCATATTTGCATTGCTTATGAAATATATAACCTTGGGTTGAATAGCTCGCATGAATCGGAATATATTTTAACCTATTCTATTATACCGGTTGAAGAGGGGGATAGAGAGCAAAAAGGATTCCTGTCCGGCCTTGTCAGGAAATTCAGGGAAATCGCCGGGCTGGATGATTATTCCTACATCTCGAATTCCATTACTCAGAACTCGAATAGTTCCTCGGCCGGGGGCAGGCTGACAATCTCCACAGAGTCTTTGAAAGATGGGCTTTATCTCCTGAGCCTTGAAGTGGACGACTTGATTGAAGGAGAAAAGGCAAAGAGAGAGAAGGGGTTCGAGCTGGCCTTATCCCATACCCGGTCAAAATGATATTTATGTGGATGATATCAACTGCTTGTGCTATCATGAAGGTTGACATGAATACCGGCAGGCTGAGATCTCAGCGAATAATAGGACTCGCCGGCTGCCTTGGAAGGAACAGGTACTCTACCCGGCGAGAAATGCCGTAACTGTAACAATCGGTCGTATCTCTAAGTTACACAGAAATCGGGAGAAATCTATGAGTGAAAAGATTACCCGCAGAGAGTTCATCGCCGCCACCGGATCCTTCGCCATCGCCATGGCTCTGCCGCGGTTCAGCTTCGGCAGCAAGCAGGCACCATCTGAAGTGTTCTTCACCAGGGATATCTCCGGTGAGGGAGTCCTGAAAGTCTTCGAGAGGATCGCCGGCCGGGTAACCGGCAGGACCGGGATCAAGGTTCATTTCGGGGAGGCGGGGAACAGGTATTACGTAAAACCGCATTTGATCAGGGAACTGGCAGGAAAGCTCAACGCCACCCTCCTGGAAACCAATGTGCTGTATGTAAGCAAGTTCAGGAATAATACCGGGAGCCATAAACGGCTGGCACAAGAGCACGGATTCGATTTTGCTCCCATAGATATCCTGGACGCTGAGGGCGACAGGGAGATACCGGCAAAGGGAAAACATTACAGGAAGGCGGTCGTAGGGGGCCATATCGACAGGTACGATACCATTATATTCCTGACCCACTTCAAGGGGCACGGGATGGCCGGTTTCGGGGGAGCCATTAAGAACGTATCGATGGGAATGGCCTCGGTGAAGGGCAAAATGGCCCTTCATGCATCCACGGTTCCCAAATACGATGACTCGAAGTGTATCAGGTGCGAGCTATGCGTGGGGAACTGCCCCGGAGAGGCGATCACCATCAGGCCGGTGAAGATCGACCCCGGCAAGTGTATCGGTTGCGGCAGCTGCATCAGTATCTGCCCCAGGCAGGTGTTTGACGTGCCCTGGCAAAGCACCGGGCAGGGTGTGTTCATGGAGCGCCTGGCCGAGTATGCCGGGGCTGTCTGCAGCGGCAGGAACGTCCTGTTCATAAATGTGGCGGCCGATATCTCCAGGGACTGCGACTGCGCCGGCTGGGCCAGGAAGCCGTTCATGAAGGATGTCGGAATCTTCGCCTCCACCGATATCGTGGCTATAGAGAAGGCCACCCTGGACCTGGTCAATAAAACCTGCGGAGTCGACGACGCCTTCCTCAAGGTCAACTCAGTCAGCGGAAATCCCCAGATAGATTACGCCCATAAGCTGGGGATGGGGAATATCGATTATAAACTGGTTGAGACCGGTTGAATGTAATAAAAGCTGCCACGGCCTGAATCAAAGAGTTTTCCAGAAACAGATTTACTCGAGGCACTCTTTGCCATATTCAGAAAATCATGTGGCTGACAAAATTATTGACGAATGACTACAATATTGATACGATTGACTACAAAATTGATACGGAGGAAATAATGCTTAAAAATATTCTTTCATCTTCGGCCCGGGTTGAGATTCTGAAACTCCTGATTTTCAACCCTGAAAACCGATATTATATAAGACAGATATCAAGAATTACCGGACAATCATTACGTGCAGTTCAGCGGGAATTAGAAAATCTCAGAGAAACCGGCCTGGTGGGAAAGGAATCTGATGGAAATAGAATCTATTACTCAATAGATAAAGACTGCCCCATCTATGAAGATTTGAAGAACATTTTCTTCAAGGTGGAGGGGATTGGTAATTATTTAAGGGAATATTTGGAAGATAACACTGATGCCATAGAATTTGCTTTCATATATGGATCTTATGCCAGGGGAGAGGAAAGATTATCCAGCGATATAGATCTAATGGTTATTGGGGAGATAACTTCGAGAAAATTATCCTCTGTTTTATCAGATGCCAGGGATGAGCTTAATAGAGAAATAAATTACATTGTTTTTTCTGTGGAAGAGCTCAAAGCCAGGATCAGAGATAAAGAACATTTTGTGACATCTGTCATAAGTGATGATAAAATATTTATAGTAGGAGATGAGAGTGAGTTTGAAAGATTTATCCGATAGGGGCAAGCTCAGGCAGCATAAGACCTCAAAGGATGAAATTGGGAGGCTGTTTGAGGTCGTAAAACGGGATTTCAGGGATTCACGAATAGAAAATCTATCACTGGATAGGAGGTTTTCTGCCGCTTATAATGCTGTTCTTCAGCTTGCAACAATTATCTTATACAGTAGCGGCTATAGCTGTAGAGGATACGGTCACCATTATTACACTTTTCAAGCAGTTAAATACTTACTGGAAGATGAATTTAACGAATTAATAGATTATTTTGATGACTGCAGGGTTAAGCGAAATAAAACATTCTATAATCAGGCAGGAATTGCTTCTGAAAAAGAGGTCAGGGAATTTATTGAAGAAGGTAAGAAATTCTATCAAATCACTACTTTGTTTCTGGAAGAAACCCGGCCGGAATTATTATAAAAGATGATTCAGGAACTGCCAGAATCGAGCAGGGTTAAGATTCTGGTATAATGTAAGTCCATTGATTAGTGGCAGCTGTAATTAAAACCGGGCAATTCCTGTTGACCCGGATTTCCAGTCAATGTAGAATTTCCCCCTGTTGGCCATTAACCTGTTAAGATTGATCCCGGCATAGGGAAATCATCAGATTGAAAGATAAGATCGCAGAAACAGCCCGGAGGCGAGGGCCGTTTCAGGGTGATTACTGTTGAAGCGGACGGCAGGCCGGGAGGAAGGGGCTTCGAATCTCTTGAACAGGCGGCGGGGTATGCCGGCGGTGCCGCCTCCGAGAGCGGAAGAGCTGATTTATGAATCATATAGAAGAGGCCATAAAACTGGCGGTGGAAATGCGCCGGGTGCGGGTGGACAGGGGGGTGAAGCGATGAAATGCTCGAAGTGCGGAAAGGATCTGGGCGGGCCCGGAGATGGGTCGCGGACCGCTTTCATCTGCGGCGGGGTGATGGGGGATGAGTACATTGAATCATACTATCTCTGCGAAGGGTGCGGGGCGTATACCCTGGAAGTCTATCACGACAGGTTCTGCGGTGAGGGAAGTGTCTCGGTGCGGGGGCCCCTGAAGAGGAAAAAGGCCAAGAAAAAGATTGAGATAATCCGCCGCTGCCCGAAACCGTGGAGCAAAAGGTGCCGGTGCGAGGCGCATGTCGAATACTTCGGGAACATTCTGGACTGAAAGGGGATAACTGATGAGCCATCTGCTTTCGTTCTTCAAGGGCCTGACAATACTGGCGGCGATGGTCCTGACGGTCTATTACGGAATGGTTCTCATCAACCGCTGGAACTACGGGGCCAAGGCGATTATATCCGCGATTATACTGTTTCCCCTGATCCTTCTGGCAGCCGGCTACGCTACCGACCTGATAACCTTCAACAAACTGGGAAACACCGGGTCGTTTCTGGTTTCCATACTTCTTCTCATCGTGGTGGGGGGATTCCAGAAGATAAATTACGAAAAGTCCCAGGTGGCAGGTTTTCTTGAAACCGCCGAGGAGTTCAACTTCGAATACCACCATTCACTGAATCTGGCCCCGGTTCTGAAGAACAATCCGACAATGCGGGACGGCTACATGGCAACGGCCGGCAATGCCCTGACCGGGGAATATAAAGGTGTTAACGTGACCATATTCAATTATCAATACGAGCAGAGTTCAGGGGATACACCCGACCATTACTTCCGTACCGTAGTACTCTTCGAGGATACCGGGAGGACGTTCCCTGATTTTCACATAGAACCCAGGAGCT
>JAWODM010000058.1:0-20538 GCA_046483305.1 Candidatus Krumholzibacteriales bacterium
GAGGCCAGGGGCGAGGATTCCGACAGGTTCTTTTTCATGGCCGGACTTCGTTTTGCCTTTTAGTCCGCGCTGGCGCCGGGCATCACCGCATTGGCCGGGCTGTCGAATCGATCGTCGACCGTGATCATTGACCGACCGGCTCGACCAAGTCGGCGCTGTCGGAAACAGAGAGAAGAGTGGTGGTGGATACCCTTCATGGTATCGAAATCGAGGATCCTTACAGGTGGCTGGAGGATCAGGAAAGCGAGCAGACCAGAGACTGGATCGGGAGGCAGAATGAGTATACTCACTCATTTCTGGATAAGGTTAAGGGGCGTGAAAAGATAAAAGAGCGCCTGGTCGAGCTCATGAAGATCGACAGGATAGGCATTCCCACGGAGCGAGAAGGCAGGTATTTCATAACCAAGAGGTCTGCCGATCAGCAGCAGTTCGTAATATACATGAGAGAAGGACTGAATGGAGAGGACAGGGTTCTGGTGGATCCTCACCCCATGAGCCCGGATCACACCACCAGTGTCAATATAATGGATATATCCAGAGACGGATCCCTGCTTGCATATGGAATCAGGGAGGGAGGAGCGGACGAAGTCACAGTCAGGTTCCTTGACGTGGACAGGATGGAAAAACTGCCCGATATGCTGGAGAGCGGCCTGTACTTCGGGTTATCGATTACTGATGACAGGGACGGATTTTATTATTCCAGGCACAACCCCATGACCGGGTCCAGAGTGTTTTATCATGAGATGGGGACCGATCCTTCAGAAGACAGGGAGATTTTCGGGGAAGGATTCGGGCCGCAGAGCGGAATAGGCGCCGGGATAACCGAAGACGGGCGTTATCTGGCAATCGTGGTTTTCCATGGATCAGCCGGCCAGAAGTCAGAGATTTATTATAAGGACCTTGAAGAGGACGGGCCCATTGTTCCCCTGGTGAACGATATAGACGCGAGGTTTACTCCTCACTACGCTGAAGGAAAAGTATTTCTGGAAACTAACTGGAAGGCTCCGCGCGGCCGGATCCTGGTTCTGGATATGGACCACCCGGAAAGGGAAAACTGGAAAGAAATCATACCCGAGAGTGACAACGTAATCAGGGGGGTTTCACTGGCGGGCGGTTACCTGTTCGTTAACTATATGGAAGACGTGGTTTCCAGGATAAAGGTCTATCAGCCGGACGGAGATTTTGAGAGGGAGATTTCCTTCTCCACACTCGGAACCGTGAGCGGAATGATAGGCCGCTGGGGAAGAAACGAAGCCTTCTTCGTCTTTTCGTCCTTTCACGTTCCCACCAGGATATACCGCTACGATATAAGAAGGGACGAGAAGAAAATATGGGAGAAACTCAATGTTCCGGTGGATACCGATCAGATTGAGGTTAAACAGGTATGGTATGAATCGAGTGACGGCACCGAAATCCCCATGTTCCTTGTTCACAGAAAGGGGCTGGAGCTGGATGGAAACAACCCAACCCTTCTTACCGGATATGGCGGTTTCAATGTGAGCCTGACCCCCGGCTTCAGGTCGACCGGAGTTCTCTGGACTGAGCGCGGCGGTGTTTATGCCATACCAAATCTGCGCGGAGGGGGAGAGTTCGGCGAAGAGTGGCATAAGGCCGGTATGAAGGACAAGAAACAGAACGTTTTCGATGATTTTATAGCAGCCGCCGAATACCTTATTGATAAAGGATACACTTCTTCTTCCAAACTGGCTATCAGGGGAGGAAGCAACGGAGGGCTTCTGGTTGGAGCGGCCCTGGTTCAGAGGCCCGAGCTTTACCAGGCAGTGGTATGCACCTATCCGCTTCTGGATATGCTCCGTTTCCACCAGTTTCTGCTCGGAAAATTCTGGGTGTCGGAATACGGAAGCGCTGAAGACAGGGAACAGTTTGAATTCCTCTACGAATATTCGCCCTACCATAATGTAGAAAAGGGGGAGGAATATCCCTCAACTCTATTCATTACGGGCGATTCGGATACCAGGGTGGCGCCTCTTCACGCCAGGAAGATGACGGCGATGCTGCAGTGGGCCAACAGTTCGGATAATCCGATCCTGATGCTCTATGACACCAAAGCGGGCCATTCCGGCGGAAAACCTGTGGATAAACAGATAGAGGATACGGCGGACGAGATAATGTATCTGATCTGGCAGCTTGGGATGAATAAATAACCGGGCGCCGGTTCTGGTTTGTGGATTTTTCGGCGGCAACCCGGTCATTCCCGGTTGCCGCCGATTATATTATTCAGGGTTTCCAGCTCCTGCCGGATTCTCTCTTCCCAGTCCAGGAAGTACTTCCTGCTGAAGCGGGAGGCATTTCCGGAGATTTTCTCTCTGAGAGAACTGTCTTTTACCAGGAGGCCTATTCTACGGGCCAGTTCATCAATATTCCCGTTTTCCGCGAGAAGCCCCGTTTCTCCATCCCTTACCACCTCTGCAGTCCCGGCGACATCGTAAGCCACTACCGGAAGCCCGCAGAGCAGCGCCTCACATGGCGGCATGGTCATATTTGAGAGCTGGTTGGTCCCCACGAATATATCACATGATTTAAATATATCCGGAACATCTTCGTACGGAATGGAACCGGTGAAGATGGTCTTTCCTTCCAGCCCGCAGGATCTGCTCAATCTATGCAGGTATTTTCTGCGGGGGCCGTCTCCGGCGATGACCAGGGAAATCATCTCCAGAGCTTCCCGGTCCAGTTGCGACACAGCCCTGATAAGGTGATCAATCCTCTTGGATTTAACGAACCTGGAGAGGGTGATAATCAGCACCCTGTCCCGGGGGAGCCCGAAAGATTTCCTGGTCTTGATTCTGTCCACTTCCCTTTCCGCCCATTCCAGATTCATGCCGTTCTGTAGAAATGTGATCCTGCTTTCAGGGATCTCTCTGGCCATCAGTGCTTTTTTCCCCATGGTTCCGTCGTTCAGTACCAGGTAATGGTCCACCGGGAAACGGAGTGAGTTTATCTGGTCGAAATTGTGATAATAGTAATCAAATATATTCTCATCCTCTCTTCCAAGATGCATCACCCCGAAAAGCTTCACCGCGGTGGGGATATTAAGTTCCCTTCCAACTTTGCTGACCGGCTGAATGGAATGATGAGAGAAGCCCAGGATAATATCGGGCTTGATCTCTTCGGCTATACCGCGAATCCTGTTATACAGGAGGCCGGGAAGGACAAAACAGAGAACCAGCCTGGACAGGGGCCCCGGCAGGGCGCTGAGCTTCCTGAATATATTGGGGTAGTTGTATTCATGAATATTATCCAGGTCGTTTCCAGGCCTTGATTCCGCAGGCCTGGGCCTCATGTAGTGGATTTCAATACCGTTTTCCGCCAGCCCCCGCATAAACAGGAGTTCATCGGGAACCCCGCACCCGTCTTCCAGAGCCCAGATATCCTCCCAGACAGAGAGTATCAGGATCTTATTCAGCTTTTTGCCATTCATTCAAGCCGCGCTCATATTAATTAACATCTCTCATTCTTTCCGCCAGCTGCTCGTGGTTCACGAATCCTGTCACCCGCGCTTTCCTGACCAACAACCCCTTACTGTTATAGAAAACTATAGTGGGCACCCCCCTGATGTTAAACTCCCTTTTTATCCTGTCAGCCCTGCCGCCGGGAGTGGTCAGATCGACTTTCATCGTCACAAATTTCCTGGAAAGTCTGATTATCTCGCTGTGGGAGAAAGTCTCCCGTTCGAGCTCATGGCAGGGGATACACCAGTCAGCCGAGAATTCGATCAGTACCGGTTTTCCTTCGTCAATTGCGTCGGCGAGCCTCTCTCTGGAGAAGGGCACCCATTCAATGCCTCCGGACGTTTCCGGCGAATCGAACAGCAAACCCGGGGCGGTCAGCAGGATTATAGCTCCTATGATAAATGCGGCTCCCACTGCTTTCTTGATAATTCCAAATACCCTTTCTCCCTTTCCGCCCTTTTCCATCCAGCCCAGGTGAATCCCCGCGGCGAGAGCGGTCAGCCCGTAGAGCACCGGAGTTATTTTGCTTCCCAGTGTATACCTCAGGAAATAGACCGCCATCAGAATGAGGATGTACCCGAAGATCTTCTTCACCCAGTCCAGCCATTTACCGGATTTGGGAAGGCGGGATATACTCCCGGAAACTGTGCCCAGAAGAATAAAGGGTGTCCCCATCCCCAAACCCAGTGTGAAGAACATCAGGAATCCGAGCAGGGGATTTCCAATTTTGCCAACATATATGAGCAGCCCCAGGATAAAGGGCCCTATACAGGGAGCGGCCACGATACCTACGGTGAGCCCCATGAACAGGGCCCCGAAAGAGCCATGGCGCGCCGAACCGGTCTTTCGGGTAATGAACATGGGGAGCCTGATCTCCCAGAGGCCGAACATTGACAGGGACAGTACCACCAGCACGGCGGCCACGAACCCGGTGCCCCATATGCTCTGCATGGCGGTACCCAGGATATTCTCGGTAGTTGCGGCAATGAGGCCCAGGATGCTGTATGTTATGGATATGCCAAGAACATAAAGCAGTGAAAGGAAGAATACCCGGGAGGTCCTGCCTTCCGCCTGCCCCCCGAAAAAGCTTACCGTAATAGGTATAAGAGGGTATATACAGGGTGTCAGATTAAGGGCCAGCCCGCCCAGGAATATGAATATAAATGAAAGAAGCATTCCCCTTTCCTCTATTATATCCTGTATTGCCCCTTTTTCTTCAACCGGTTCCGGAATATTATCCGCTGAAATCTCAGCATCCTTATCCTGATCAGTCTGGAAAAGGGGATTGGAGAATATCTTCTGGTTGACCGCCCTGCTTTCACTGTCCTTTCCGGCGATGGAAATTTCGATTCTGGAAACCGATTCGGCCGGGGGAAGGCAGCTGTGGTCATTACATCCCTGGTATTCAAGGGTGGCGGTTATTGACGCCGGACCGGGTTCGAAGTCTTCGCTGATTATGAGAATCGCGCCGAAAACGACCTTTCCCCGGTAGAGCGGCAGAGGGGAGTCACTTATCGCAATGGACCTCTCCTCAGGTTCAGGAAACAGGATTTTTTCTGTTTCGATACCTTCAGGGGCTGATATTTTCAGCCGGGTAGGTATCATGAACTCATCGGGAGGGGATGAAGAATTAATGTGCCATCCTTCTTCTATGTTTGCTATTACTGCCAGCTGAACAACAGAGCCGGGATGGCAGGTGTCCCGCGAAAGGTAGGCTTCTATCGATACCGTTGACCGGGGGGTTCCGAAGATCCCCTGGCTTTGAGCGGGATTTCCGGCAAGTAAAAGAATTATCAGGGTGCCCAGGCAATAAGATGTGATTCTATTCATAAGTCATCCGGCCCTTTCAGTTATCGCTGTTTGATTTTATGACACATCAGCCATTAAATTCTGTATTATATAATACATGCCGGTCCTGAAACAGCGAATCTGTCCCGTCAAAGGCTTATATGATTGCGCAATCAATTTCTGATACACATATTTTAGTATTGTTATAGATTAATCAAAAGTTCCAGCGAAAACAAGCTGTTAAAAGAGAGTTGAAGTCAGAGGGCGAAAAGGTGGAGAAATAATGGCAAAAATAGCACCCAGGTTATATCTGGTACGTCACGGAGAGTCGGAATGGAATACCGAGAGAAGGATTCAGGATAATCACAGCGGTAACGGATTGAGCGAAGTGGGCAGAAGGCAGGCGCAGTGTCTGGGAGCGCGGTTGAGAGAGCAGGAGTTCGATACAGTTTACTGCAGTGATGTTCAGAGAGCGGTGGAAACGGCGGAAATCGCCCTGGGCCGGGTGGACAATATACAGTTTCTGGATACCCTGAGGGAGATCTCATTCGGAGGCTGGGGGGGCAAGCAGGTAGAGCAGATTGTGAAGGAGTATCCGGGAATGATGGAAAAATGGTTTAACAAACCTACTTCTGTTTCCATTGATGGCGGAGAGGACATGGCCGATTTCAGAAAAAGGGTAGTAAAAACCTTTAACGAAATTACAGGCCGGATTGACTCGGAAAACGTTCTGGTAATAACTCACGGCGGGGTTATCTGCAGCTATCTTACCTATATTCTGGGGATGGACCTGGACGACTTATGGAGCTTTTCCCTGCCCAATGCTTCCCTTACCATAATATCAATGGAATACAGGCCCAGGCTGAGGCTGTTTGGGGACACCTCTCATCTGGATGGAAAGAGCCTCGGTTTTGACGGGATGCCTTCAGTATATGACCGTTAGAATTAATTTTAACTACTTTGGCGGTTTTTGAGAGGGCAGGGGGATACCGGAATCTTCCCAGACAGATTCCGGCTCCATGCACAATTCAACAGGAGAGCCGGGGAAATTCGTTTTTATCATATCAGATAATTCCCGGTATATTCTGAGCCGGCCGGGGCGGTAATATTTGATCTTGCCGTCGTCAGCGAGGGTAAATTCTCCCTTCAGAACTGGACTTCCCGGGTATTTTATTCTTATGTGTTCCCACAGCCCGGGGGGGAATCTCATAACTCCCAGTTCAAAGCGGTATATGCTGCCTCCGGAGGCTGTCAGGATATCGCCAATGAGTTCGCCGTAGAGGCGGGGTGAATAGAAACGGGGTATTACCGGATCAAACCTTACCGCGGTCTTTATTCCGGCCCTTGAAACTGTTTTCAGCGCTTCCAGTCTCTCTTCGATGGAGGCGCAGCCGGGCTCTGCCGCCCTGGCGGCGGCTTCCGGGGACATGGTCCAGGTAATCAGGAGGTTTTCCAGGTCCTGTGGAGAACAGCCGGCGCCGCTTTCATCGAGAAGGTGCCGCACATTGGAGCTCTTAGTTCTTGCTTCGAAAAGTGTGCCGGTACCTGCAAAGAGGGGAAGAAGCCCGGCGGTTGTGCCTGTTATGTGATCCAGGGCCAGGCTGTCGCCCATTTCTCCGCTTGTTATCCTCTCCGGCGAATCGCCGGAGATAACCTCCCGGAGTTCACTTTTCATCTGGCCGGTATTGGTGAATACCACCATCCGGCAGTGGTCCAGGTATACCTGCAGGTAGCAATACCTGCACTGGAAAGGGCAGTTCAGCATGGTTATAATATATTTCTCTCCGGATGAGGGAGTGGAGGAAGAGACCGGGAAATCCTTTATGAATCTGCCCCTGTTTCTCTTCAGGTATAGAATCCCGGAATAATCATCCGACTGATGATCCATTATATCATCAACAACCGATACGGCCGCTTCGGGAATTCCTGATATTATTCCGCGGGCCGCCGGGTCAGCTTCCGCTTCTCTTTCTATTACCAGTCTTCTGATAGAGATTTTCATCATATAAATCCGGATAACCCTTTACCGGTAACGGATCCTGTTGAGCAGTGTAACCTTATCTCCGGCCATCGCCAGAGTCAGGCCTACTCCGGCCAGGAATCCCCCAATGTGCGCGAACCATGCCACTCCTCCGGTCTGAATTGTCCCCAGGGAGCCGAACCCGTTGATTAGCTGCAGGACGAACCAGAAAGCAATTATTATGTAGGCCGGCATGACAGTCAGCCTTATGAATATAAACAGGAAAACCAGAGTAATTATCCTGGCGGTGGGAAATATCAGCAGGTATCCCGCCATCAGCCCCGCCACCGCTCCGCTTGCCCCTATGGTCGGGATGACAGAAGAGGGATCCGAAGCTATATGCATGGCGTGGGCGGTAAGGCCGCAAAGGAAATAGAAGAGAAGAAACTTGCCCGGTCCCAGTATATCTTCCACATTGTTCCCGAATATCCAGAGGTAGAGCATATTCGACCCTACGTGAAGAATGCTGCCGTGCATGAACATCGATGTGAAAAGGGTGAGGAATATCGGGCTGGGCCCCTGTGTATGAATGAAGTTGTATCCGGTTCTTCCCACTAAATCAGTCATCCGGGTTATCTCCGCCGGGGTCGCTCCCAGTGAGGTTATCAGAGCGGAATTGGCGCTCCCCAGAGAGAGCTGATAGATAAAAACCAGTACATTAACCGCTATCAGGGAAATTGAGATAAACGGTGTCCTGTTGGTGGGGTTCATATCTTTCAGGGGAAGGAACATAAAACTCCTTTGCGCCGGAGAGTGTCCGGGTTCTTTCGATCAGGTTGCTCCTTTTATAATATAATCCGAACAACCCTTTTTTCCAGAAGAACTTTTCCGGATAACCGGCTTTGTCCCCCTTTGGGCGGTAGATTAATGTACTTGTAATTAATTCGGATAATAAATTAATATTGTTTACTGATGCCGAGAAGTTATTTCCGTATTCATAACAATATGGGGAGGGCGTGAATGAGTATCAAGAAGCGATATTTAATAGATAAAATAAGTATTAATGAGTCCTGGCGCCTTTTCAGGATTCTGGCTGAGTTCGTTGAAGGTTTCGAAGAGATGATGGATGTACAGCCGGGGGTTACCTTCTTCGGGTCAGCCCGCGCCAGGGAGGATGATGAAATATATATCAGGGCCCGCCACATGGCCAGAGAACTTGCAAAGAATAAATGCCCTATTATAACAGGGGGAGGACCGGGTATTATGGAGGCAGCCAACCGGGGCGCCCAGGAGGGCAAAGGCCTTTCTATCGGGCTGAACATACAGCTTCCTTTTGAGCAGGAGCCCAATGATTATATAGACCGGCTGATTTCCTTCAGGTACTTCTTTGTCCGCAAGGTTATATTTATAAAATACTCGATGGCTTTTGTTATTTTTCCGGGCGGGTTCGGAACCATGGACGAGCTTTTCGAGGCGATGACCCTCATCCAGACCAAGAAGATCGAGCCTTTCCCGGTTTTCCTGGTTGGAAAGAAATACTGGGCGGGACTTCTGGAGTGGATAGAGGAAAAGATGCTCGGGAAGGGCAGGATACTTCCGGAGGATCTGAATATTTATCTGATGGCTGAATCAGACGAAGAGGTGGTGGAGAAGATAGTGGAGATGAGAAGGGATATGGGGCTTACCGAGTAGCTCTTCAGGCGATTATCAGGTATGCAGCGGTAAGAATGATCCCGGTCAGAAGATGATTGATAACCGCAGAGCTGTTCGCCGGAGCGAGCTTGCGCGGATGGCCGTAATGCCTGCGCGCGGTGGCGATGCTCCTGATACCCAGTGGAAGAGTGATAAGAGCCAATAGCGTAAAGGAAGGAAGTTCGCCCAGTGCGGTTCCTGTTATCAGAGGCAGATAGGAGCAAAGAGTGAGAACCGCAAAAGGGACTACCGCGCCCTTCCTTCCCAGTCTCACCACCAGAGTGTTCTTGCCGGCGCTTTGATCGGCCCGGCTGTCCTGGAATTCATTTATCCATATGACCGCTGTAATAAGGAACATAACCGGCAGAGTGGCCAGAACGGCTGACAGGGTCATTTCCCCCGTCTGCACGAAGTAGGCTCCCGGTCCTATCAGGCCGAAACTTATCCCTATCACTATTTCGCCCAGCCCCCGGTGGGCGAGCCGAAGGGGGGGAGCTGTGTAAAAATAACCGCACACCGCCCCGATCAGGCCCAGAACAAGAATCCAGAACCCTCTGATGGCGGTAAGTATCAATCCCGCGACCAGAGCTGCGGCAAAGAAAGAGAGCGATGTCGCAAGGACTGTCCGGGGTTTAATCAGCCCCTCCTGAATCAGCCTGCTTCCTCCGGTAAAGGGCCTGACATATTCGACGTTAGCCGGGTCGTTTCCTGAGAGGTGGTCGAAGTAATCGTTCGCCGTGTTCGCTCCCAGGTGCAGGGCGACCGCGCCGGCCAGAGTGAGCAGGAACAGCAGGGGGTTCCATTCTCCTGATTCATACCTGGCAACCGCGGTTCCCAGAAGAACCGGGGTTGCGCTTCCGGTAAGGAATTCCAGTCTCAGTTCTTTCAGCCATGTTTTAGGAGACGGCATTTTTCTGCTTTCTGTTTTATCTGGAGCGGCTCGTTTACCTATTATAATTGGTATCGGGCGGGCAGTCCAGAAGTATGGATCCGGCTTTCGCCTGTTCACTTTTCCGGATTGGAGAGAATTATGGGGCGCCGGGTTCAGATCAGGATCTGCCTCAGGGAGTCCGGGTCCAGCCTGCATCCGCTGAGTACCAGAACCGCATTCCTGCCGGAAAACCGTTGCCTCTCCTTCAGAAGGGCCGCTACCGGCAGAGCTGCCGCGCCTTCAATGAGCATGAAATGTTTCAGCAGCATCAGACGGATCGCTTCCTTTATCTCTTTTTCGCTGACCAGGATGAAATCGTCCACGTAATCTCTGCAGATTCCGAATGTTATTGAACCGGGTTCTATTCCTCCGGCGCTGCCGTCGGCGAGAGTAGGTTCTGATGGTATGTTAAGAATCATCCCGGCCTGAACGGACCTGTACATAACGGCGGAATTGACCGGCTGGCAACCAATGATTTCCGGGAAGCTGCCGAAAGATTTGAAATATCCCGCAATCCCTGATATCAATCCGCCCCCTCCAACAGGGGCAAGGACAGAGTCTAATTTTATTCCTGCGTTCTGCTCCATTATCTCCAGAGCCACCGTGCCCTGCCCGCCCACAATGGTGAGGTCGTTGTAGGGAGAGATATACAGGCAGCCTGCCTTCTCTGAGAATCTCCTGGCCTCCCGCTCGGCCTTAACGCAGTCGTCTCCGAACTTCATTATCCTGACCCTGCTTCCCGTAAGAGAAGCCAGTTTTACGGGGGAGATATTCTCGGGGACAAATATCACCCCTTCAAGGTTTATTTTTTCGAGCGCTCTGATGAAAGCAACAGCGTGATTTCCGGTGGAGGAAGTAACCAGTTTCCTGTCGGTGCCATTGAGTGTGAGAACTTTGTTGATGGCGCCCCTGATCTTGAATGATCCGGTTCTCTGGTAGTTTTCCAGTTTAAGCCAGATATCCGCTCCGCATTCGGAGCTTAGAAAAGTTGAGTATTCCAGGGGCGTTTTCCAGACCGAATCTTCGATCCTTTTCTTTCCCTCCTCAACCTCTTTCCTGATTATTTCCGCGGATATCTTCATATACTGCTACTGCGCATTTTTTTGTGTAAAAAGAATATTCTACCGTACCATATTAAATCAGGCCGGGGATTAACACAAAAGAATACCGGAGAAAAAAAAGAAGCGGAAGTTGATTCTTCCGCTCCCCTGCTTTAAGCAGTACCAACTACCCCGGGTCTTCCCCTATCTCTGGAAAGTCTACCAGATTGCCTTTCCCCAGATAGCCTTTCCTGCCAGCAGACTCGCAATAAGCGCTATGTTTGTAAAGAAGAACATTTTCGAACCCCCTTTCATTACCTTCCATTTCCTCTTACATCTTCTGCTTACCTGTTATGGCAGGTAACGTGCCAGAATTACTAATATTTACCAATAATTTCTTGTTCGACATATTATGTTGTTAATAAATGACTTAAGAAGATATAGAATGACGTTATTGGGAGGTTCTCTACAGTATATAATGAAAGAAGTGTAAATAATTTTTTACTTATTTCGGGTATGCCCTTTAACTATTTGATATAGTGGCAGTTAGTGTGTAAATTCTGATATACAGCAATGTAAATTAATGTTTACAATAATTCCCGGTTATTTCTTATATTTACTTATGAATTCCTCAACTTCCGGGATTCCGCCCTGGTATATCAGGTATCCGTTGTGAGGTTCTCTTTCTGTTATCTCTCCGGCAATCGGGGTTAGCATGAGATCGGTTACCTTTTCTCGGTCGTGGGTCTGGCCGAGGGCCCAGCACAATTTCACGTAGGCGACTTCGGGCAGCATGTTCGCCGCCGGAATAACTCCCAGGTCCATGATATCGCGGCCGGTGTCATAAACATACATCTGCACATAACCCCACAGGGTCTGTACAGTCATGTAGACGTGAATTCCCTGCTCGCATGCCCTCTTGAGGGAAGGATAGAGAGGTTTATTGACATGGCCCAGGCCGGTTCCCGCGATGATTATGCCCTTGTATCCGTTATCAATCAGTGAATCTATGATGTCCGGTTTCATATTCGGATAGTAGTAAACTATCGATACCCTGCCGTCAAAAGTCGGAACTATCCTGACTTTTCTGCTCCGGTCTCTTCTCCGGTAGTCCTCTCTCAGCGGTTTAAACCCTTCTTCGCTGACAATCGCCAGCGGTATATCTCCTATGGTTCTGAATGTGGACCGGTAAGAAGAATGCATTTTCCTCACTCTGGTTCCGCGGTGGAGAAGGCCGTACTGGTCGCTGGTCGGGCCAAACATACAGACCATTATCTCGGCAAAATCACTCTCGGCGGCGGTCCTGGTTGCGTTTATCAGATTTAGAGCCGCGTCGCTGGAGGGCCTGTCGCTGGATCTCTGCGAACCAACCATTACTATGGGGACAGGCGAGTCCTGCACCATGAACGAAAGAATGGCAGAGGTATGGTGCATGGTGTCGGTCCCGTGCCCTATCACGATCCCGTCTATGCCGTTCTCTATCTCCTCTCCGATTTTTTCAGCTGTCCCTATCCATTGCTCAGGGCCCATGTTCTCGCTGAAAACCCCGTAGAGTTTTTCGGTGTCCAGATTGCATATATCCGCCAGTTCCGGAACGGAGCCGTAAAGCTCTCCCGGAGAAAACGCGGGGATCACCGCTCCGGTCCGGTAATCCAGCCGGGAGGCAATAGTGCCGCCGGTTCCCAGGAGTTTAACGTTCGGTTTGGAAGGGTCGGTGGGGAATTCCTTTTCGGGTATTTTGTAGTGAGCTTCTTTTTTCCCCAGTATGTTTATGGAGGTGATAGTCTCAACATTCAATCCCACATTGTATCCGTTATGCATTTTCAGAACTATGTGATTATTGTCGGCGGTTTCCGAGCGGGGCAGTATAATTCCCCTGAAGTCTCCCCTGGTCGATTCGATCTCCACGTCGCTCCATACCGTGGCGGAATAGCTTTTGAGGCATTCAAGCCCTTTCCCGCCGTATCCCTTGTAAGTTTCGGAACTCAAGATTTCCCTTCCGGCTCTTAATGTATACTTTCAGGCGCCGACCGTACGGTTACGGCAATTCTATTCCATAAAGACCGGCGGTGGAAGCAAAATAAACCCGCCTGGCAATAATGCCTTCAGGTTATTGATTCCTTCTGTCAGAAAGGAAGCTCTCCACTATTTCAGCTCCCCTTTTCCCGGGGAGGCTGCCGCCGTATTTCCTGATAAGGACTCCCGTCAGGTAATCCTTCAGTTTATCCCTTTCGATATCCGGAATATCCAGTGATTCAAGGTAATCGATTGCTTCCTTTTCCTTCTCCTTACTGCGGAGCAGCACTATCCCGGATATCAAACTTTCCGGATCGGCCTCATTCGAAGAAAAGATATCTTCCATGATTCCGGCGAGAGATTCCAGAGGGATACCGCGCTCACCCATTAAGGCCAGTACGGATTTAAACTTTTCCTTGCTGAATTCCGGTATGGCTCCGCTACCGTTCGCCGGGGCTACCCTGTTCAGTATGAAAAAGGCCAGTTCTTCCGGTTCATAACCGGCCTCTCCGAGAACGAAATCGAAGGTATCCCTCATATCGGAAATGCTCATTCTCCAGGCGAGACCGGGCCTCAGCCCGCTTTTGATATATTCAGCCTCTCTCTCGGCGGGAGTTTTGGGCAGTATCTTCCTGATACGCTCAATTCTGTCTTCCGTTATTGCCAGGGGGGGAAGGTCGGTATCCGGGTACATCCGGTCGGGCCCCGGCAGGATCCTCTCGAATCCGTTGGTCCCGTCCGGGAGCGCCTGACGTGTTTCGTTAACCACTCCGGTAATAGCTTCCCTGGCGCGAATCTCTATCTCGTTAACGGCTGTCTCCGCGTCTTCCTGGTTTCCCCAGACCACCACTGCCACATCGTTCTCCCCGCATCCGGTCTTATTCTTGATTCTCTGCCATTCCGAGCTGGAGAAGGTTTCTCCTATAATGTCCGAGTGCGCGATGTTGGGGAGCTTGTCCAGGCAGGCGATCACCCTCACCCGGTCCGATATCTCACGGGCAAAGGTCGTCTCGGGCTGGGTTTCCCTGGACAGGATATCCCTGTAGCCCTTCAGAACGACCGCCCTGATATCTTCTCCCTTCTTGAGGCTTTTTGCCGCGGGGGAATACTGAGTATTCCTGAGAATATCCCTGATGCTGTACCTGCTGCACCTGAAAGATTCTTCCGTAATACCCCTCTGTTTGAGTTCCCCGGCTATCTTCAGAAGAGAGTGCTGCCGGTAAGCTTCATTGTGAACCAGAAGCGGAATAAGAGGAATTCTCGGGACCCCCTTTATCTCCACACGGCGGCCTCCCTCTATGGAGACATTTACATCCTGCCGGGCGGCTCCGATGCCGGTCCTGACCTTGCCGGTTGCCCTGACCAGGTAGCGAAGCCTCTGGGCGACTTCCGCAACTTCCTGAGGCGTTTTCATATCCGGCCTGGTTACAGATTCAACCAGAGGTATTCCCAGCCTGTCCGTCCTGTAAGTCCTGGTATGGCCACGGTCGCTTACCTCTCTGCAGGCATCTTCTTCGAGGCCCAGCTGGATTATGCCGATATCCCTGCCGCAGGCATGAATCGATCCGTCCATTCCCAGTATGGTGGTTCTCTGGAACCCAGTGGGAATGGATCCGTCCAGGTACTGCTTTCTGGCGATATGGACCTCGCTGACCAGCTTACAGTTAAGGAGCATGGTAATTTCCAGTGCGATATCGAGAGCCTGCCTGTTCAGCTCGAATGGAGGGGTATCGTCCATCTCATAAGTGCATACCGTCTGGCCATCTATCTGGTAGATAATATCCTTCCTGGTCTTGAATTCCATCAGCGCGGTCCCGTCGTACTCGCCCAGTTCCGAGAGAGTCGGCCGCATGTGACGGAGTATCTCAGCGTCGTATTCATCGGTGTATTCTCGCACCGGACACCTGCAGAAAAGCTTTTTCCCGGTCAGCAGCTGCTGATGAATCTCCAGGCCGCTTTTGAGGCCCAGGGCAGCGTAATCAGCTGCGGTTGCATCTTCGAATTTCTTTATATCGGCCAACTGATACCTCTGGTTTGTCTAGCAGTCAAAATACAGGCGGTACTCGTATGGGTGCGTCCGTTCCCTGATCTGAGATACCTCATTGTCATGTTTAATCTTTATCCACTCATCGATCATCGCTTCGCTGAATACTCCGCCCCTGGTGAGGAATTCATGGTCGCTTTCCAGAGCGTCCAGAGCTTCTGAGAGGGAGGTGGGGAGCTCCCTTATTTTACCGCGCTGCTTAGGATCCATCTCGAAGATATTGATATCATAGGGCCCCAGTCCCAGTTCTTCCGGATCGAGTTCATTGATAATTCCATCTATGCCTGCCATCAGCTGGGCGGCCATGGAGAAATACGGGTTGCATGTCGCGTCCGGCGGGCGAAATTCTATCCTCTTGCTGTGAGGATCCACGGCATATTTTGGTATTCTGATAGCGGCGCTGCGATTTGCCAGAGAGAAGAAGCTGTGAACCGGGGCTTCATATCCGGGAACCAGCCTCTTGTAGGAATTCGTGCTTGGATTGGTTATAGCCAGAAGAGCCGGTGCGTGGATCAACAGCCCTGATATATATTGAAGCGCCAGCCTGCTCAGCCCCGCGTACCCTTCGCTGTCGTAGAACAACGGTTCATCGCCTTTGAAGAGGTGCTGATGAAAATGCATGCCATTGCCGGGTTCCCCGTATATCGGCTTAGGCATGAAGGTAGCCTGTCTTCCGGATGAATGAGCCGCCATCCTGCAGAAATGCTTTACCATCATTGATACGTCGCCCATTCTGGTCGGAGAACCGAACTGCACTTCTATCTCAACCTGTCCATGTCCTCCCACTTCGTGATGGTGGTAAATCACCTTCACACCGGCTTCCTCGAGAAGGGTCACTGTTCTGTCCCTCAGGTCCACTGAAATATCCTCCGGCGGTATGGCGTGATATCCACCCGAAGGCGCAAGGCCGTACTGCCCTTCGAACTGGCCCTCTCCCGGAAATATCTCGTAGCCGCATATGAGGGGGCTGTTGTCAACATAGACCTCGTCGAAGATATGATATTCGAACTCCGGTCCCCAGAGTGACCGGTCGGCCTTGCCCGTTGAAGCGAGGTATTTTTCCGCTTTTGCTGATACGGCCCGAGGGTCCCTGTCAAAAGGTTTCTTGGTGTCCGATTCCACTATATTGCATATGAACGAGATCGACGGTTCAGTTCTGAAAGGGTCTGAGAAGCAGGTTTCCATGTCGGGAACCAGCGAGAGGTCGCCTGATTCCAGCGATTTCAAACCAGGAAAGTTGGAGCCGTCAAATCCCACCCCGTCAGTGAACAGTTTTTCTCCGGCTCTGGAGGCGGGTATGGTTATATGATGCCACCTGCCTGTAAAATCTGTGAACTTGAAGTCGATATGCTTAATCGATTTTTCTTTTATCCCTTTGATCAGATCTTCGGTTGAGGTAAAAATTTTATTTCCTCCGGTTAGGATGAAGACGGTATTGAATATCGGCCCTGTCATTCATGACAAGGAATTCCAATATATTGAATAAACGGTTTTCTTTCAAGGCATAATTTTGCCTGGCAGGCCCCCGAGAATGAGCGGTAATCAGGTGGTTCTGCAGTTGCCGCAGTCCCCGCCGGGAAGAGTATTTGCTTCGTCTCCGAGCTTGAAATTGAATTTTGCTCCCCATCTGGAGCATTATTTATGATATAATAGAATATCAATATGAATTGATTTTTATAATTTGGGACTTGATATAGATAAAATATTGATTATACAGTAAAGAGAAATTCTATGGCTGGAGAGATAAATGAAGGAACACGTCAAGAAAATTCTGGAACAGCTGGTGGACGAACCCGGCAGGGAGGGATTGGCTGAAACCCCGCGAAGGGTGGAGGAATCGCTGTCTTTCCTTACCAGCGGGTACAAAGCCGACATAGACAGGGTGATGGCCGGGTCCGTTTTCGAGGAGAAGTATGACGAGATGGTGATAGTCAGGAACATCGGCCTTTACAGCCTCTGCGAGCACCACATTCTGCCCTTTTTCGGAAAGTGCCATATAGCTTACATACCTAAAGGCAAAATAATCGGATTATCAAAGATTCCGAGGATAGTGGAGATTTTCTCCAGGAGGCTCCAGGTTCAGGAAAGATTGACCAGCGAGATAGCGAAATGTCTTATGTCATACCTTCAGCCTCACGGAGTGGCGGTTACCATCGAAGCCCTTCACCTGTGTATGGCTATGAGGGGAGTGGAGGAAGGGGACGCCACTATTATTACCAGCTCCATGCTCGGAGCTTTCCGGAAAGACAGCAAGACACGTATGGAATTTCTTGATCTGGTAAGGTGAAAACCCAGGGACTTTAATATATCAACAGAATCAGAAAGGAGAAAATTTGGTTCGGCCGTATCATAAGGTTTTATTAATCGCTTTTATCATCTCCGTGCTGATTCAGTTCACGGGCTGCGGCGAGAAGAAGGAATTATCAGGGAAGGGCCTGGAGGAGGAATTTGTAAAGGAAGACCATCCTTCCGTCTACCGTCTCCCCGATTTCCAGAGATTCGGTGTGCACGACAGGAAGAGAGAGTTCTTCGATTTTATCCACCCAATTATAACAGCAGAAAACCAGCGGATAAGAGAGGACAAGTGGAAATTCAGAAAGCTCTACGCCAGGTGCCTCAACGGATACAGACTTACCGGCGATGAGAAGGGATTTGTCCGGGAACTGATGAATCGATACAAAGTCAGGGGAGAGGTTTCGGATGACCTTGCCTGGCAGATCCTGATGGAGAGGGTGGACGTGGTTCCTCTTCCCCTGGCCTCTGTTCAGGCCGCCATGGAATCAGGCTGGGGAACCTCCAGATTCGCCAGGCTGGGCAACAATCTCTTTGGACAGTGGTGTTTCAGGGAGTCCTGCGGTATTGTGCCGGACCGCAGGCCAGAGGGCGATATTTACGAAGTAGCCCGTTTCAGTACCGTGAATGAATCGGTTAGAAGCTATCTGCTGAATCTGAATACCTTCAGCGCCTATAAGGAGTTCAGGTCTCTTCGCCTGAGACAGAGGCTGGAACGGGGCTCGCTGGACAGCTACGAGCTGGCCGGGGAGCTGAGCGCCTATTCGGTCAGACGAGGCGAGTATATAGATGAACTTCGGCTGATGCTGAAGGTCAACAGGGAATTCTTCGAGGATTTCGGGTACCGGCCGCTTCTGGCTCAAAACGACGGGGAAGGGCAGGATCTCTATTCACAGGGCGGTTCCGGTATTTCCCATTAACACTCCGGCTGATAACAATGATTCTTAGAAAATATTTTTCAGTATCAATACTGGCGATGGCAATAATGATATGCTCTGCACGAATGGCCCTGCCCGCCGGTCACGCGGTAATACTTCAATACCATTTCTTCGGGGATGAGCACCCGCCCTCCACCACCGTGAGCATGGATATTTTCCGCCGGCATCTGGAGATAATCAGAGAGACCGGATGCAATGTATGGCCTCTGGGGAAGGTTGCCGGATATCTCAGGGAAGGCAGAGAGCTGCCCGATATGTGTGTGGCAATTTCTATCGATGATGCCTACAGGTCGGCCTATACCAGGGCTCTTCCCATGCTGGAAGATTTCGGTTATCCTGCCGCTCTGTTCATACCTGCCGGGGCGGTGGATTCGGGGCTGTCCGGTTATATGAGCTGGGACCAGATAAGGGATGCGATGAAACGGGGCATCGAACCGGCCAGCCACGGCTATCGGCACGGTTACATGATCCGCCGTCTGGAGGGGGAATCGGAAAGAGAGTGGGAGAAAAGGATAAAAGGGGATATTCTGCTTTCCCTGAAAAGACTGAAAGAAGAGCTGAATACCGAAATAGATCTTTTTGCCTACCCTTACGGTGAGTATAACAACCGTCTGAAGGAGATGGTGGTAGAGTTGGGCCTGACCGCTTTCGGGCAGCAGTCGGGGCCGGCCGGAACCGGGAGCGACTTCGCCGCGCTTCCAAGATTCCCGGTCTCCGGAATATTTTCAGACCCGGAAAGCTTCCGGATAAAACTGACCAGCCTGCCCCTCCCGGTCGAATCGGCGGTCCCTGACAGTCCGGTAATAGGCCCGGATGATGAACCTCCGGCCCTCCGGCTTGAGCTGGGAGAGGGCGACTACATTATTTCAACGCTGGCATGTTATGTCAGCGGGCAGGGAAGAACAGAGGTGGAGTGGATAGATAGGAAGAAACGCCTTCTCAGGGTAAAAGCTGAAAAGCCGCTTCCGGCCGGAAGAAGCAGATATAATTTCACCGTCCGCCATTCAAGAGAGAACCGTTATTTCTGGTACAGCCACCTGTGGATAAAGACCGGCCGGCCTGCGGAATGACTTCCGGTTATTCCTCAAGCTCCTTGAATTCTCCAAGGGTTCTGGTAAAAATATGAATAGCGATCAGGCCCACTATCATATGAAGCCCCAATATGTACCAGACATAATCTGGATGGCCTCCGTCCCTGAAGTACCCGTACAGGGAGGTGTAAATAACTCCGCTGAGAGCGCCTCCCAGGCCGGTAGAGAGAAAATTGGTGCCCATATACAGGCCCGCTTTCTCCTTGGGAGCTATCCATGTGATATATTCCTGTATCCTGGGGCTGGACAGCATTTCCCCGAGAGCGAACAGGGCTATTCCGAGAAGCACCATCGCCGGCGCGGTTGAGTGCGAAATTCCTATCACAAGGAATCCGGCGAACATTATAAACAGCCCGGAAAGAAATGTTGGTATGGCCCTGAACCTCTCGGCAATACGCGAAACAAAGATCTGAAGTATCATTATCACGTATCCGGTATGAGCGATGGTTTCTCCCATCAGTTTTCTGGTTCCGTCTTCGGTCTGGTGAGAAAGGAAGTTTGCGAAGGAGGTGCCGAATACGGATTTCACATTCATGAACAGGCGCGCCGTATCCAGATTCTTGTCGATATAAATAGCGGCCAGATTGAAAAATGCCCAGAATGGCAGCCAGAAGAACACCCCCAGAAGGACCAGAAAGAGAAGATACTTTCCGTCCGAGAGGGCCACCCATATATCTCTGAACTTTTCTCCCAGGGTGATACCGCTGATCTCCCTTTCCGGTTCCTTGTAAAAGAATATTGTAATCAGCAACATTATCCCTATCGATATAGCCGCTGCCAGAAAAGCATAATTCCAGGAGATAGCTCTGAGTCTTCCGGCTATCAGAGGACCGAAAGAAGCTCCCACATTCACCATCGCGTAGAAAATGCCGAAACCGAGTGTTTTGTTGGTTTTGTCAGTTACCGCCCTTACCGTTCCCGATACCAGCGGTTTGAAAATACCCGCGGCCAGAGCTATGCTCAACATTGTCAGAGCCACTCCGGAGTAGGATTTGGTCACTATCAGCAGTATTATGGAAGGAAGGTAGGCGAGATACGATACTATCAGGACCTTCTTGAATCCGTATCTGTCAGCGAATGTGCCTGAAATGAGAGGTATGGTATAGGATATCAGGAGGAATATGCTCTGAACCACACCCAGCTGGCCCTTGCTGTAGCCGAGATATTCCATGTATATCCCGAATCCCATATAAATTCCGTAATATGAGAATCTCTCCAGCACCTCTACCAGGTTTGCCACCCAGAATACCTTCGGGAACCGAGTTCTCTCCAT
>JAWODM010000021.1:0-79502 GCA_046483305.1 Candidatus Krumholzibacteriales bacterium
ACGTGATATTCCGTGCGATATGCTCCATGTCCTGACAGTCTTACTTCCATTCTTACAGTATAGCATATCGCCGCCTTACATTCACCCACGGGCATGCCCGTGGAACTCTGCCCTGCGGGTTATTAGAGATGCGATCTGCTCTTCGGTATTTCGCCTGGTCATGATGGTTGTGAGCTGGTTGGTTATGCTCAAAATAGAATTCAACTCCTCGCGGTCCTTGAGCGGAGAGCTTATATCCACGGCTATGACAATATCCGCTCCCATATCCCTGACTACTTCCACCGGGAGGTTCATGCTTATCCCTCCGTCTACCATCAGACGGCTGCCGACCGTTCTGGGCGCAAACACTATCGGTATGGACATGCTCGCCCTCATTGCCAGGGCCAGATCACCCCCGCCGATCACCTCAGCTCGTCCGGTTTCGATATCGGCTGCCACCGCCCGGAAGGGCACCGCCAGGCTGTCGAAATCTCTGACAGTCACCACCGGAATGGTGTACCTCTTGAACAGAAGGTCTATGTCCTGTCCGTCTATAAGGCCGGAGGGCAGCTTCAGACCGTCCGCCGATATACCGGGCCGGTTCTTGATCAGGTAGAGGTCGTCGTCCCGTTTTCTTCTGAAAGAGCGCTCTTCTCTGGGGATCCGGTCTGTGAACGCTTCATCCCAGTCCACCCTGGATATCACCTCTTCAAGCTGAGCTGAAGTCATCCCGGCCGCATAGAGCCCTCCCACTATCGAGCCCATGCTGGTACCAGCGATATAGTCGACCGGTATTCTGTACTCTTCCAGCACCTGGAGGACCCCTATATGGGCGGCTCCCCGCGCTCCGCCGCCGCTGAGGGCCAGCCCTATCCGCGGACGATTTGCATCTTCAGCTTTATCTGCCAATATCGGCTCCGGGAGAAAAACCAGCAGCTGTATCAGAATTAAAATGCATAATGAAAAGCTCTTATTAAACATCGCCCTTCTCTCCTCAGAACCGATAGCCGGCCAGTATGGCAAAGTTGGTGTTCTTGATATCATCCGCCTCTATGGTTCGCGGATCTCCGTTGATGTCGAAGTCGCCGCTCACTATGCAGTTGGTAAAACCGCGCTGATAGCGGGCATCCAGGGTGAAAACGCGCTCTCCTATGCTGTAGCTGAACCCGCCGCCCAGTACAACAGCGAAGTCGTTGGTGTGCGAGACGCTGGAAAAATCGACATCCGCTGAGAGTATTATGGTGGATACCTTGAGTTCGGATTCAAGGAGGTAGGCGATACAGGGGCCGCCGTAGATGAACGGCCTGAAATCTCCCTCCAGGGGAAAATGATAATTCAGGAGTACCGGAAGCTCTATGTAATCGAAGCTTACGGTGAGATCGAGATAATCCTCTACCAGAGTCGCCTCGGTTCCCTTCATGGAGTACAGAAGTTCCGGCTGGATGCTGAGAGTTCTGTTGAAGGCGTAATTGAGAAACGCGCCCCCCGTGAAACCGAACTTGTATTCGGCGTCGTCCTCCCATTCCTCGGGAGTCTCCGTTATGTTGGCGGCGGTGATCCCGGCCCTGGCCCCGAAGATGATCTCTGATGATTCAGCCCCAGAATAAAAGGCCATAATTATCAAAAAAGAAAAAGCTGTCAGAAAGCGCCGCTTCATGATTCACCCCTTCTGTTAAATAACCCTACCAGAACCTGTAACCCGCGCCTGCCGTAAAAGTGATCATATTCATATGGCCCAGGCCGAAGAGGCCGTTGTCACAGATAAGTCCGCTGTATTCCGGCGGGAATATCGAGAATCCGATCTCTCCGAAGTCTGTATATTTAATAGTGCCTCCCAGGCTCCATGAATCCCCCAGGTAATAATCCAGCCCCAGGTTCAGCCCCAGAGCTATATCCTTGCTTATCTCTATCTGCTCATAGCTCCAGCCGGTTGCGATTACGCCGAGACCCACAAAACCGCCCGCATAAAGGTCTTTCTTTTTATCGTCAAGAAAATGATAGTTAGCCCCGAGCATGGGGAGTACGAAGTTGGGGCTTCCTGCGATCCTCAGTCCGGTAACCTCCGCTTCGAGGTCCACCACCTCTCTCATGTACACGAAACTGAGCTCGATGCCGTACCTGCCCCTGATAACGTATTCGAAGGCGGCCGTTACCCCCGCTGAATTGTTGGTGCGTACTCCCGCATAGAAATCAAGCAGGGACCAGAATCCTCCGCATCTATTCCAGCCGGAGACTTCGTTGTCACCGAGGGGGAAGGCAAAGAGCGGCTGGACCCGCAGCTTGCCGTAACTTCTTCTTTCTTCCTTCTCAGGCTGATCTGCTTCTCCGCAAAGAGCAGTAACTGAAATCGAGAAAATGAACAGAAAGACCACAAACCCACAGAGCGAATTATTAAATCTCATTCAACACTTCCGAAAGTTAAGTTTGATGAGCCTTTATCAGAATATTCCCTCTTTGAGCGATAAAGATATCAGAATATATCTTACGGCGTCAAACGATTTTACACTATCCGTTTTCTACACAATCAGTCCCCAGCTTATATCAACGTTGGCAGATTCCTTGATAGATTCAGGCTGGAAATCGGGCACTGCCATCTCATCCATACATGCCATTTTAGAGATACCGAAATCTGGAGAAAACCTGCTCCTGAAACGGATCTCATTCCAGCTGTAGCTGATACTGCTTATTTTACCCAGTTTTACTCCTGCTGCATCGGCTATTACCTCCGCCCTGCCGGTAGCGTTCTCTATCGCCTTTTTCAGCATTTCATTATGCAGCTCTTCCGGATTGGAGACGGTGAAGTAGATTGTAAATTCAAGATCTGTTACTCCGGTTGTCATCTTTTCAATCAGACTGTTGGATTTCTCCTTATCCATCGGTATCTCTATCTTCATTTCATGCTGTGCTAGGTATCCGTTGAATACATTCTTTTCGGTCTGCTTCTCATATTCATGATCAACAGATACATCAAAGGATGTGGTTTTGAGTTCATCTCTGCTTATACCAGCAGCTTCAACCGCCTTCCTTATTTTTTCGACCTTTTTATTGAGCGCCTTTAATGCATCTGCGTACTCCCATTTATGCGCTTTTACCACCAGGGAGATTCCGAAGATGTCCGGGGGTTGTTTTACGGTACCGGTTCCCTTTACGCTAATATAACTCATAATTAACCTCCTATGGATTTGCCTGCTGGTTAATAATTAATTAAGGGATAAAAACTTAGTGATTTTGACCTGATGCTCTTTCTTCGCCGCAAGTTCCCTTGATATTTAATATACCATTACTGATTATTTGAATCAAAGCAAAACCCGGCCGCCGGGATCACTATTAAAGGCCCCTTTGGATTAATTACACTTCATGAGCTAACACAGCTCTATTTACAATTGATCAGGGTTGACCCCCGCTCATCAAACTGCGCATTATTGGTTGTCAGATATCCCCAATTCATTATATCCTAATTTGTCAGTCAGAGACTGTCGGGGAGGACAGAATATGAACTCATCCGAAAATACCAGGGCGTTCTTCGTCTCAGACCTTCACGGGAAGGTTCCCAGATACGAAAAGCTTTTTCAGGCAATAGAAGATGAAAAGCCGGGGGCGGTCTTTATCGGCGGGGATATCCTTCCCCACCTGGACCCTCCAAGGTTTTCCGGAGAGAGGTTCATGAAGGGATATTTCATCGGGGAACTTGAAAAGCTGAAGGATAAACTGGGCAGTTCATACCCCCGCGTATTCGTTATTCTGGGAAACGACGACGGCAAACATGATGAGGCATTACTGATCGAGGCTGACCGGCAGGGGCTGGTCGAGTACGTTCACGGCCGCAGGGTTGAGCTTTCACGCTGGCAGGTGTTCGGCTATGCGTATGTGCCCCCCACCCCCTTCAGGCTTAAGGACTGGGAAAAATACGATGTCTCCAGATACGTTGATATCGGAGCTATCTCTCCTGAAGAAGGGGTTCATTCCGTATCAGCTGATAAGCATGAACTGAAATACGGCACCATAAGGAAAGACCTGGAGAAGCTTACCGAAGGATTTGATCTGGAAAACGGTATCTTCCTTTTTCACTCTCCTCCCTACCGGAGCAGACTCGACCGGGCGGGACTTGACGGCGTCAAGATAGACCACGCCCCGCTGGACGTTCATGTGGGAAGCATCGCTATCAGCAGGTTTATCAGGAAGAGGCAGCCCCTTGTTACCATGCACGGGCATATTCACGAATCCGCCCGCCTGACAGGGTATTGGAAAGAACGGATCGGGCGAACCGTCGCTTTATCCGCGGCTCACGGCGGGCCGGAGCTGGCCCTGGTAAGGTTCGACCTTGCCGATCCGGGCAATGCGGAAAGGGAACTGCTCTGATCTATTCACTATCTTTCCTGAGAGGTATTTTCTTGGCTGCATCAGTGACCGCCCCTATCTTGACCGCGTAACTTGTCTTGTTCTCTATATCATCATCGGTCACTATATGAACATCCAGCAGCCCGCCTACCCGGTAGCCGGTCCTGAGATAGTTTATCTCGTCCAGGCAGAGGCTCCAGCCATCCAGCCACAGCAACAGCTCCTCGCGCTGCCTGTCAGTTCCGCTGAAATGTATCAGAAGGTCGATATCGCTGCTCAGGCCCGCGGTGGCGTTCTTGGTGCTTCCGAAGACGTAGAATCCGACTACTCCGAAACGCTCCGGATCAAGCTTCGAAGCTATATGCTCAGCCATACGGAGCCTCCACAGCCAGTACCTGTCGGCGGGAAGATCGTGATCCTCAACCTGGAGCCCCTCTGTTCTGGTCTCTTTCTGCGGCTCCATGAATAATCCCACCGCCTCATTCAGGTCGGCGTTCATTAGAATTCTGAGAATCAGCCCCCCGGTTACCTCCGGAACATCTATCAGTTTTATCACGTCGGCAAGGTGCGCGTATTTGGGAATGATATCGGGAAGAATATTCGTGGAGCGGAATAGAAACTTATCGTTGAAAATATTGCCTTCATTATCCGGATAGAGCGGAAGATACCTTATGCGGGCTTCCACCAGGTCCTGGAAGAAGTGAGTCCCGAATGAAAGATCGGGCATATAGTTGCCCTTTTTCCGGGCTATCTCCGTCAGTATGGCTGTATTGTTTATATCGGAGTAGGTTACGCTGACTCCCAGCTTGATATCCCCTCTGCTTCCCCACCTGCCGGGCCCCATCAGTATAAACCTCCGCTTGGGAAGCAGCTTGTTGAGCTCTCCTACCGCCCTTCCCACTTCCACCAGCTCATCCCTGCTGGCAAGCTGGGAATATTTGTCGGGATCGACATAGACTATGTGAGTCAGATCGGGTACCCGTCCGTTGGATATATACCGGTGGGCTGAAAAGAGAATCCTTTCCTCCGGGAGGTCCTTCGGTATCGCCGCCGGAGCGCTGTCCTCGGAGAAGGCCTGAGGCCTGCATTGAAGAAGGTACAGATCCTCTCCGTCGTGAGCGAACTCCACATCTACCGAATTATGGAGTTTCTCCGACAGGAGGCTGAGAATCCCGTCCATCTGTTCTATCAGTTTTGTTTTATTTATTATTCCGTCGAAGGTTACCACCAGGTCATCCTTCTGGTAGTCTATATTCATGGCCAGCGGTGTTTTGAGATGCCCATCCTGGTAACGGGATACGATCTTGCTGAAGAGGGGCAGCTCTGAGCCATGCTTTCTTATCAGTTCCCTGATATCCACTGTCTCGAAATTCCTGGTCCGGAGGTTTATCAGGTCTAACTTTCTGGGAGAGTAGTAGACCACCTCTTCGGGAGTGACGTTTACCTTGAGAGATGGCTGCCCCGGGGCTACCAGAACCGGGTAATCCTCACTGATCCTGTCCACCGCCCTGGTACCCAGGCCCGGGACAACCCGCATCAGCCCGTCCTCCCTCTTTATCCTGGAAGACCACCTGAAGTCGTTCCTGCTGAAGGCCACCCCGGCGAAAGCGGGCAGAAAATAATCACCTATCCGGTTGCCCACCACCTCCTGGATGATTATCCCCATCTCTTCGGCGAAATCGAGAAGGTTCCTCTCGGCCCGGTATTGAATCGGATCTGGGCCGAAGGTGGAGGAGTAGACCTCGGCGATCGCGTCCATCAGATCGTCCAGGCGCTGCCTCTTGCTTCCCTGATTGGGCAGGAAAAGACTCTTGTATTTGCCGGAAAAGGCCGCCCCCAGGCTGTCCTCCAGCAGACTTGAACTTCGCACTATCAGGGGTTTCTCATCGAATTCATCCAGCAACATGGAGAGCATCTGCACTATCTCGGGCGGAAAGCTGCCGTTCTTGAAGGTCCTGACCACATAGGGATACTCCATCCTGACCTGTTTGATATCCTTGTACTTCTGCTCTACGATCTCGTCCATATTGTTGTACTTCAGGAAGCTCAGGATGACATCCGATGTTATGTACCAGCTCCTGGGAGTCTTGATCTCCTTCAGCAGGTCGGAAGAATCCTCTGATTTTCTGATTATATTCTCGGCAAGAAACAGTCCGGCGCTCTTACCGCCCAGCCTGCCGCGGCTGTCCTTGGTAAAAATGATGTTGTCGATAATCTTGAAAAAATCTTCTATCGATACGTAATTCTTCGCGATCCTGATATAGTCGAGCTGGCTGGAGAAGAACTTCCTTATCAGAGATACTATCACTCCCTTTCTGGCAACGCTGGAAAGCTCGATTTTCTCCCCGGAGAGCCCCCGGTACCGCCTGATTGCGGAGATTACCTCGGCAAGGGTCAGGTTTCTGTTTGCCATATGCACCAGGAACTTCAGTTTATCGTCGGCTATCCACTTCTGCAGATAGTCCAGAATCTTCTGGTCGGTATAATGCCTGGCCGCTATCTCGAATATCCGTTCACAGACTTCGTCACCAAAATCAAACTGCTGCCTCTCATGCGGCTGGTTCACTTCCCCCATCAGCTCATTGTCGATATCACACTTTTTCCCGAGCGCGCCGGATTCCAGATCTTCAACGTCAGTGATACCGCTCCAGTTCAGATGGTTAAGCATCTTTTCACTCAGGGTCACATAGAGGTTCCGGTCGGTGTGGCGCAGCAGATTAAGAATAACCTGCCAGTTTTCTGAATCATATTTCTGATCGATATCAGATTCGCCCTCTCCCGCCTCACTCACCTGCGAGTGGAGTATATGGCCTCCCAGCCGGTCGGCGATAGCTTCCAGCAACCTCTTTTCATGCTTCAGGAAAGGCCCCTGGTCTTCTTCAGGCATTTCCCTGGTGTAGTATACCGCTACTTCCCCGGCTTTCCTGTTCTGCACCACGATATCGGTCTCAAGCTTCCACGGCGTTTCCTCAAAACCGGCAACCTGATAAGTCTCGGTGCCGACAGTTACCCTGGCCCTGCAGTACTCGGGATACTGCCAGCCCCAGGGAATGGCCTCGATTATCCGGCTGTATACCTGATCCTGATTCTGCCCCGGTTCCTTGAGTATTTCCTCTATTTTGTACAGGCATCTCAGTTCCTTTTCCCTCTCGCGAAAGGACTGTATCAGGTCGTCAGAAATATTATCTCTATCAGCCATGAAAAATCGCTCCCCTGCTCTTTCGCCCGTCAACCTTTACGGTCAGCGGCGACGAAGCCTGCACGTGCTTCAGATGTTCGGTCTCGTTGATTACATTATTAGCCCGCAGCCAGTTCCAGTCAATGCCGCATTCATCCCCTCCGCCGATGGAAAAGTAAAATATCCTGAAACTGGTGACGTTATGAAAGAAGTGAGAACCCTGGCTCAACGGGCATGTCAGCCCGGGAAGGGACGATTCGACTATCACCTTCGCCCCCGAGATCTGATCGAATCTTACCGGTATTCCCCCGGAAGGATCGGAGGTTCCCCATCTGCCGAACCCTATCAGGATGTACTCCCTTCCTTCCCCGGCCAGCGCTTCATTCATCGACTCTACCTCTTTCGCTATCTCCCTGGTTTTCTTTACATCGAAACTCTCCGGATCCACAAAGACTATATCCGTTATGGAATCAAGAACTCCGTTTCCCAGCACTCTCTCCGATGAAAGTAGAACTTTATCCCCTGTAATCTCGTCATCATCCAGTTTTACTCTGGACTCGGATACAACCATCGGCCTTACCTGCAGAAATCCGAATTCGCCGGAAGCCCCCCCTCTGGGATCCATCCTCACGGCAAACTCTATCTCCACCATTACTCCCAGACTGTCCTCGCAGACCTCAAGGAGTGTTTTGACAAGATCGTTGAGCGGAACAACCCCCGCTTTCAGGATCGGCGCGAAATCCAGCACCCGCGGCCCCTTTATTCCCGTGCCCATAACAATTCTGCCGTCCTGCGGGTCCAGTGTTGACGCTATGTGAGTGAGAGTGCCGTCGTATTCCGCGTCGGCCAGATCGTATCTGTCCATGTATTCCGTCTCGTTCAGCGGATCAAAGACCGCTGGCCCCTTCATATCCACCGCCCAGAATCCGGTCTGAGTATTCTTCAGCATATCGTTTATGGAATTGAAAGGCGCTCCCGCTTTCGGAAAACGGGGGGAGTAGGACCAGGCCACTCCCTCGTCCACTATGGTCCTTCCCAGCCCCAGAGCCAGGTCAACCACCCCATCTTCGGGAGAAGCGTTACCGGTAGGATAGAAATTGTAGGAACGGACCACTCCCGATATATGGGGGTAAAAACGCTCCCCGAACCCGGCGCCCACCACCTCCTGAATAATCACCGCCATCTTCTCGTCCAGAGTTGAATGATGAGTGGCCTTCATGTAATTCCTGGCGCCCTTGAAGAAGGTCGAAGCGTAAACGTATTTTACCGCTTCCACCAGTTTTCTGAACCTGGAATCAACACCCGGCTGGTTATTCGGTATCATCTTGGTGCTGTAAACACTGGCGAAAGGCTCGAACATGGCGTCTTCCAGCATGCTGGAGGAACGAACCGCCAGCGGAGTGTGAACCTCGCTGACCAGCGCTCGCAGGTCTCCCACCAGCCGGACCGGCAGATGAGCCCTCTGAAAGGCGTGAGCGATAAGTTCGTCCCTTTTTCCTGAAAGGGCAACCGGGTAAAGGTCGTTCTCTTTCATGAACAGGTCGAAATACTCGGTGGTTATGACAGTGAGGGTGGGAATGAAAATCTTTATTTCCGGGGCAAACTTTCCACTTATCTCGGACTCGATAATACCTTTCATCTCGGCAAGCCCGTGAGCTTTTCCGCCCAGCTCACCCCTGCCTATGTAGGTGAATTTATGTCTGCTGGAAAAGAAATTGCGATCGAACGGCACCAGCATACCACGATGCGGGCTGTAGTTTTTCATCCCCATGAGTGAGGACCTCTTGAGTTAAAAGAGAGGTTAATTTATCCCGGCCTCTTTCTGCGTCTGAGTTTCAGACCCAGCCGCGTTCCCTGCAGGCTTCCGCTACCCTTCCCACCGCTATCACATAAGCCGCATCGCGCGCGTAAAGGCCCTTGGATTTTCTCATCTCATTAACGGCTTCGAAGGCGTTTGTTATCTGGGTATCGAGTTTGCCGATAACCTCGTCCTTCTCCCAGAAATAATTCATGTTGCACTGAACCTGCTCGAAATAGCTGCAGGTAACCCCTCCGGCGTTGGCCAGAAGATCCGGAAGCACGAAAATATCCCGCTTCGCGATTTCCTTATCCGCTTCGGGCGTGGTAGGGCCGTTTGCTCCCTCGGCAATTATCTTTACCTTTTCGCTGATCTTGCCCACGTTATCAACGGTAATCTGGTTTTCCAGAGCCGCCGGGACAAGAATATCAACATCCTGCTCTATCCAGGCATCCCCGGGGAGAACTTCGTAGCCGAGCCCATCAGCCTTTTCCTTATCGATACCTCCGAAACGGTCGGTTATACCCTGGAGCTCCTCCAGATTGATGCCGTCGCTCTTCCTGAAACTGTATGAAGTCTGGTCCTGCTGATCCCAGCATGATACGCATATGACCTTGCCCCATATCTGGGTGTAGAGTTCGATGGCGTACTGGGCCACATTGCCGAAACCCTGGAAACTGGCGGTGGTGTCGGCTGGAGGTATATCCAATTCCTTCAGAGCCTCCCGGACGTTGAATATAACTCCGTAACCGGTGGCCTCGGTCCTCCCCAGAGAACCACCCATACCTACCGGTTTGCCTGTGATGAATCCGGGCAGTTTCTCTCCCCTGACTGTCTCAAATTCATCCAGCATCCACAGCATGTGCTGGGGATTGGTCATAACATCGGGAGCGGGAACATCGTTCAGTGGGCCGAGATTCTTTGACAGCTGCCTGACCCAGCCCCGGCATATCCCCTCCTGCTCTCTCTGGCTGAGATCGTGAGGATCGCAGATCACGCCGCCCTTTGCGCCTCCGAGAGGAATATCCACAACCGCGCATTTCCAGGTCATCCACATGGCCAGAGCGCGGACAGTATCTATTGTTTCCATCGGATGAAAACGTATTCCGCCCTTTGCAGGCCCCCTGGCATCGTTATGCTGAACCCTGAACCCCCTGAATACCTGAACATTTCCGTCGTCCATGCGGACCGGAACGCTCACATGATATTCCCTCTGGTTGAATCGGAGCAGATCCCTGGTCCCCTGCTCCAGTTCCAGCATATCGGCGACACTGTCGAACTGAGCCTGGGCCATCTCGAATGGATTAAAAGACTTGTCAGCCATTTTCCCTACATCCTTTCCGGTTAAGATGCGTTATACTTTTGCAAAATAAGTATTGGATTCTGTAAAGTCAAGGAGGGTATAGAATAACCGATATCAAGCTATTATATAACGAGTTACCATCTGGTTTAACGAAGTTCAGCGGAAACGCCGGCCCCTACTCCGCCTCAACCTCCCCGGCATCACAGAGCGCTTTCAGCCTCTTCAGTAACAGCAGGATCACCCCGCTGCCGCACATTGCCGCGAAGTGCCCCTCGCAGAAACGCTCCTTCCTCACATGAAGGGTCAGAAGCTTTCGAACGGTGAGCAGGTCGGCATGAGCAATCAAATCCGGATCATTGCATATCCGTTCGGCCTCTTCCTGCCACCCTCCCCAGTCAAACGGACGGATGAGCCCCGAAGTGCTGATGTATGAAAGCACCCTGCCGGTAATATCAGAGAATTTATAGGGTCCCAGGAACACGGTATTCCCATCAGATGTGATATCATGCTCTCCCCATGAGCCGCTGCGGCTTTCCATTTCCGGTATCAGAGAGATCAGCCTTTCCAGGCCCTCCCGGTTTATGGCAACCCGGTCATCATTCATCAATGCCTCTCGAGGTTATCAGCCGGATCAGTCCGCCCCCGCTTAACCACTATCACATCGCCGCTTCCCAGATCGGGCATATCTTCTTCGAAGCGGAGATAACCTTCCGCATCAGAAAAATATCTTTTCCCCCTGATAATAACTTCCGAATTCTCCGCGAATTTCCGCTCCCCTATAAGCATCAGTGACCGCCTGCCGGTATCCTCGTCCCTTGTTTCCCTGATTATCAGATCACCGCCTGGCGTGGAAAACCTCATTGCCTTCTTCTCGGCTCCGGAGGTTGAGGCGGCCAGAGACAGCTCCGGTTCCCTCCGGGCCTCAGGTGAATCAAAACGCAGAATCCTTATATCCCGGCTCTTTCCCCACTCCACGTCCAGATGCTCTCTGACCCGGTCGCACTGATCCGTACGGCGAAGCTCCCTCTCATACTCTTGAAGGTATTCAACTTCTCTGATAATCCTATCCCGGCACTTTCTGCAGACTTTTATGTGTTCTATGGACTTATCCTTCCCCCTCACATAGAAAAGGCTCTCCGGAATTTCATCCATCGAGCCTTTATCACTATCCCCTCCGGTCCCCTCCCTGGTCAGTATTTGAACAGCGAGATCCCCGATTCCCCTGTTCGAAAGACAGGAAATGTTATTATTTCTGTTCTTCATAGAACTCACCTTTTATATGGTACAAAAGACCCGGAATGCATCTGACTTTTTCGATCCACAGCTTTTCCGCTCTTTTTATGAGGTTCTGAAGACACCCCTTGTATTTTTCTCTGTATTCACAGGCCCCGCAACGAACATGCGGCTCAAGGTACCGCCGCGTCGATTGTGTATCTTTCAAACCGAGATCTAAGAGGTAATCTTCCACTGCGTTAAGTATAGCTTCTCTGGTATCATCGTCGAAAGGGTTTCTCCAGCTGTAGCTTCTTCGCAACTCTTCCGCGACTTTCAGCGATATATCCGAGAGTTCCTTCTGCAGGAAAAGATCGAATGTGGACAGCCGTTTTTTCATCAGGCAATCTGAGCGGTCTGACTGCAGATCGATGATTGAAGCTACCAGGGCATCCCTTTTAACCCTGCTCTGAAACTCCACACTCTCTGCCAGAACTTCAAATATGGCATCCACTATAACAGGAACGCTATCCCCCGGTGATACTGCCGGGCCGCACAGGGTTAGTATATCTTCCTTCTGCGGCGGGCGTGAATTATTCGAAGCGGCCTCGATATATGAATCGATGATAAAAGAGCCCTCTCTGACAAACCGTTCACTTCCTGATATATAGGCGCCAAGATTCCGGCCGGTCCTGATATACTCCGGATCGGCGAACCTCTTCTTCATGCGGATATGATTCGAATATCTGATTCTTACCGCCGCTCTGAGATAATAGTAAATGTCAAGAGGTTCCGGGTCGGCAGTTTTACTGAAGAATCTGTTTATCACATGAACCAGCTCAAAAGGCCCGTTGTTCCTTCTTCTTATAAAGAAGGGAGTTATTATGTCAATCCCCGCCTGCCCTCTATCATAATCGGCCAGGATTTCACCTGATTTTCCCTGGATGAGAAGCCGCGCCATGGCGGACATGTGATTAATAATTACGATAAAATCTCTCTCTCTTTCAGCCTCCGCGATTATCAATTCGCTCTCGGTGAACTCTCTGCCGGGGGGCGAGAATGCGTCCCTGACCCTTGAACATGCCTCGAAAAGCTGCTGGATTGAAGTTTTGATCATAGAAGCCTACTCCGCTATCTGTTCAGAACTCCGTTTATTCTCCAGTTCGGCAACCAGTTTCTCATACTTCGAATTAACTGCCGGCCTGTCGACCCAGCCGCTTCCATCGAAATACCTGAATCCCTTTTTCAGTCTTTCACCTTCGGCTGCGAGCTTATCCGGCAGATCTTCCTCTCCGATATCAAAAACCCTGGCGTACATTACTTCATACGGATCGGTGAATACCGCTTCGCAGCATGACATTCTGCTGTCCATTTCATATATAATGGCCGATTGTTTTTCAGCACCTGCATTTTCTCCAACTCCAACTATCATTCTACCGTCCGGGCCAACAGTTATATCATTAATCCTTGGTCTGTAGCAATTATTAAGTTCTTTGCATAAGACAGAAACAGGTGTCTTTATATAGTATAATGCAACATTATCATAATCATCCATATCAATTTCTATAATACCTCCGGCATCACGTTCTTCCATTACCAGGGGATCCAATGCGGCAATAACGGCATACTCAGTAATCGTTTTTTCGTTCCTGTCCCCCGCCAGTACGATCTCCGTCCTGCCATCCTGGTTAAAATCGCCAGTTATAAACCTCTTCAGATGGCCTCTATGGAAGTAGTATCTCATTGTTTCATTACTGAAGTTAACCACGGCCGTCAAAGAGGGAGAATAGGCAATATCTGTTGCCGCGATAACCAGCTCGCCGGAGCCGTCGCCGTCAAAATCAGCCAGCTGATCGTAGCAGTAGGAAAAATCGGAATAGGAGCGAATATTCCCGCTATTATTTATTAAAAGACTGTCCCACAATACCAGATGGCTCAGAAGCTCTCCCGAATTTGAGAACAGATGAGTATGGATCCTGCCGACCGGCTTGGTGGCATTCGGCTCAGATTCCACACTGACCAGCAGGAATTCCTTTTCTCCGTCTCCGTTGATATCGGCCAGGTACTCCCGGTGAGACTTTGAACTGGAATCAGTATAAACATTCTTCTTCTTGAAGATGTAATAACCGGGCGTATAGGAATCAAAACCGTAACCGTACCTGTTAAAGAATGTTACAGTTTCACCATCGAATTTATAACTGTGGATACCGCGCTCGAAACGGGCGGGAATGAAAACCGCCACCATTACGGCAGCAATGCAGGCCGCCGCGGCGGCGAAGAGATGTTTCCTCCATATCCTGGCTCTTCCCATTAATAATTTAACAGGGGGGATCGTTGATTTTTCCACTATATCAGGATTATCGTAAACCTCGCTGACATGAGAGGCGGGAATAAGTTCGAGCTTCCGGCCAGGGTACTTCCGAGATAGGGATGCGAGCTCCGCGGATGCGGCTTCCAGGTTTTCCTCAGGCAGCACAAACCGCCTGCATGGAGAATAAAAAGCAGCGCCTGTCTTGAATGGTATATCTTCATCCTCTACTCCCGTAATGCCGCCATCTCTATCCACTCCTCCGGTAAACACCGCGTCTTTTCTCACCCTGCGCCGGATGGAGGAAGATGCAAGATTATCAAGAGCGGCCCCAGCGAGCAATGTAAAGGCGAGCCCGGCAGAGCCGCCGGTAAACTTATCCGCCCAGTCTTTCCCGCAGCCATTACCACTTATACCGAAACAGTACACTCTGGGTATCCGAACCGCCTCCCATCCGCTGTATCCCCCTTCAATCGAGCGTTCGGCGTATCTGACAGAGTTCTCCAGCTGAATCATGAAAGGGTCCTGCTCTGCTCTGACTCTCTTTTCGAATGATATGAAAGGTTCCACGGGCCTGAACAGGCTGCCCTCTCCCGATATCTCAATCTTCAGCCCTCCCCTCAGGACCTTCCCTGTATTGAACATAATACCCTTTTCCGAAGATAACGCCGAAACCAGAATAATATTCACAGAGTCACTACTGGACGAATCTCTGTACTGATGAATTTCCGATCTCTGATCCTCTTCCAGCTCGCTCTCATCCACTTCTCCCAGAATAGAGAGGTAGTAATTGAGCCTCTTTTTCAGTGAAGACTTGAGAGAGTCAAACTCTTCACCGGAAGCAGCCGGCTCGACGCGGGCAATATTATCCAGCAGTTCGGGCAATATCCGCACTGTCCTGAAGTTAAGGAATTTAACGGTTTCGCTGTTCAATGATTCCAGTAATGGATAAGCATTCAGTTTGAGGTAAGAGCGGCAGGATGAAGGCTCCAGGTGCAGGATGCAGTAATGAAGAACCAGGGCGGCCTGTTCGAGATAAAGCAGATTCCTGGTATCGCCTTTCACATTAGCCAGGAACTCTGCTAATATATCATCAATATCTCTTACAGTAAGCTTACAGTTTTTCAAATGCTTATTAAGTTGGATTTATGGTGTTAGTACTGCTTCAATGATTCTAAATTATACTGTAAAATAAGCACTCTTTCAATTATTTTGTCGTTGCCTGATAAGATTGATATATTGCCGTGTGATAACTTCTTCCATTTCGACCCGCCTCTATGCTGACATCTTACCCCAAATGGCACAGCCATTTTTCCATTACCACCTTCTAAGATGGGGTTCTCTGTTTGAATTTTGCTCAAAGATTGATTTTGCCATTTATCGGTTTCCCATACCTGATCTATCACATGCTGGCATATTCAGAGCAGAATAAATCCCGGAGAACTATCTCAGCAGCACGATTCTCCTGGTTCTGCTGAAATCGCCGGTTTCCATTCGAATGAAGTATACTCCCGAGACTACCTTCTCGCCCTCACCGCTATTCCCATTCCAGATCACCCGGTTGTTTCCCCCATTGAATACCCGGTCTGCAAGTACCACAACCCGGGCTCCCCGCACATCGTATATGGAAAGCTTAACCGGCCTGCTCCTATCCAGGGTGAATTCTATCTCTGTTCTCGGATTGAACGGATTGGGATGAGGCGGATGCATCCGGACCGGAAGTAATGCCTGATCCTCCGCTGAGGTAATCCCCTGCTGATATGTCATTGAAACTTCTGTTAAAGTGGGTGAATTCCCGCTCGAACCAAGAGCAAAATTAACTCTGTACTGGAAGTATCTATCCGGAGCCGACTGAACCGGCCCGCCGTTTTCAGCGCTTTTCCACACCTCCCAGCTTATACCATCCGGGCTGACTCTGGTCTCTACAACCAGCGAATCATCCCTGGATGCCGGATCGGAGACAGCCATCCCTCCCTGGTAATTCAACCAGTCACCGCTGCCGCTGCTACCGGTATAGGGGCTGTACCATTTTTCATTGTGGTAATGTATTGCGCCCCTGACCAGTTTATCGTCGTCCCAGGAGCCGGAAGGCCCCCGTTCGATTTCAGGCCGGTCGGGACGGTGCCAGGGACCGTAGGGATCGGTAGCCCAGGCACACCCCAGCTCCCAGTGTTCGTTTGCGTAGCTTCCGGTATATCGCATATAGTAAATATCATCCACCTTGATAATACTCGGATCCGCTGTGAGCCCGCTGTCCCATCCTTCGGGGTCGGGGTCATGCGGGAGTACCAGCCCGTGCTTGGTCCACAGACCGCCGGCTTCGGGGCCCAGCGGAAAAAGCTCACCGGTGGTGGTAGCCAGTCCGATCTGCTCCGCGCATCCGAGACAGCCGTGATCCCCCATATAGTACATGAAGTAGGTATCGCCTTCCCTGAAAACGAAAGGCTCGGTTACTCTGAGGTCATCCCACTGCCCGGATGAACCCAGTTCCAGTATGATCGATCCCCTGGTCCATGGCCCGGTAGGGGCGGGAGCGGTCGCATAGGCAACCCGCTGTTTGTGATCGCTGGACAGCCTGACGTCATACACCATGTAATAGGTGCCATCATCAAGAAATAGATTCGGCGAAAAGACGTAATCCTCACCGGCAATGGGAGAGATCACCGGATTCGATTCATAGTCGTTCCAGATCAGAAGCTCAGGATCGGTTGAATAAGCCAGCCGGATTGTCTGAATCGAACCGCTGGAGTAGCATAACCAGTATTTACCATCGTACTGTATCGGCTGCTGAAGGGGATCATCAATATTAACCAGTATATTTTCGGGTAATGACCCTGGGCCCGTAATCGGGTTCCCCTCATATTTTACCCAGCCCTGCCAGGGATAAGGGGTCGGTGGAACTTCCGTCCATCTGATGGTATCAAGCTCTACGGCCTGAAGATCGATTACTTCAGAGGTATAGGTGCCGGTACTGTAACTGGCGCTGTCAAGAGAAGCAAGCCGAATATGGTCAACGTGAAACTCTGCCAGCCCGCTCTCGCTTACCCGCGAGAATGCCAGGGGCCTGATCTTCCTTTCCGATACAGCATTCCTTATATCACCATTGAGTTCACCGATCCATACATCGTCACGGTAGATCTGGACAGGCAGGCTCGAATCCGTAAAATCACATTCCAGGCGAATGGTATACCACTGGCCTGTTTCAGTCGATATATCGAAGTAATTGATGATCGGATAGTTATTGCCAGTGGTCCCTTCACGGTAAAAGGAGACCATTCTGTCTCTGAATATGTCCATTCTGAAACCCAGATCTGTTCTAAGTATATCCAGCCTGCAGGAAGCCCCGGTGGGCTGTTCCACCATGGGATCAGCCACTCCACTCGAATCTATGGCATCGAAGTAAATCATAAATTCGATACTGCAACTGTCAGGGATGGCTATATCTGATCTTGCCGCATAGGACCAGGAGCCGCTCTCGGAACCCACGAACTGGGCTGCCAGATGAATCTGTCCATCGGGGTCTTCTTCCGCGATATTTCCTGCTTCATTTGTATCGTATGTCCACCCGGAGATATTATAATCTTCGAATGTCCAATTGAGGAAGTGGTAGGTCCCGATACTGATTTCGGGGTTATCCTCGGTTCCCTGAAGAACCGTATTGAAAAAACTGCCCGTTTCGAAATCGGTACGGGTGGTATGGGTCAGGGTGTCCGAAAGGACAGGGTTAAAAGAGATAATTGTAAGGATTACGAAAAGAAAGAGCCGTTTGCTAAAGCAGTACCTGGTGCTCATCCAAATTCCCCTCTGTTAAGTGCTGCAAATAAAACTTCAACAATATTTTATAATTACATAAATTACCTAAAGTAAATTGTAACATAAATCAGGAATAATTTCTACTATAGCTTTTAATTTCCCGGGAACCGGCTGGCTGGACCATCACTCGGCTATTCAATGATCTGACACACTGAATCAGTCAATTTTTAATGAACACTGCTTTTTTTTAGATTAAAGACCGGGTAACGGCTGAATGTATCAGATCAGTCAGGCACCTGTACTAATCATTACGAAACCTCATCAGATCAGTTCTTTTGAAGTCCCACTCAGGAGTTTTGAGAACCTCTCCGAAATCTACACTGTACCAGGGGCTGAGCTCCAGGTTTTCAATATTCCGAAGTATATGGATATCCTGCGCCGGCATATAGCTCTGGGCCAGAAGAAATATCTTCTCCCCGGTTGCTCTGTTCCAGGCCATATCAACCACAATAACCGCATGGCCGGGAAACCCTCCCTGAATGAAGACATCCCCGATCTTCATATCAGAAGGATGGTCCACCGGGACCAGCTCCCGGTGCAGAGAGTAGCTACCCGCATAATTAAATACCGCCTCAAGATACTCTCTGAACCCCGCATAGGAAGAATCCGGCCCTGCTGATTTACGCCAGCTTACCCTGCCTCCGCTGACTTCAGGCCGTAAACCATCTCTCCAGTCTGTATAGAAGGCCGTGTCGCCGCTAGTGAAGTTAAAATGGATATCGTCAAATCTTTCCCGGGAGAAAAGATATTCGGCCCTCAGCCGGATAACCGCGTCTGCGCACTGCTGAAGGTCCCTGCTTCCGGCATCTATATCCAGTACCGCGGCATGAAGATTTTGCCTTTCCCTGGGCCGGCCGTTATATAAATAAACCCGGGGCCTTCCCGGCTTAACCGGCAGGCGCCTGAGCCAGGATGCGAATGAATTTGAATTGGCAGGTTCTCGGAGGTAATCCTCAGGTACGGCGAACCTCTTCATAATTGACCCTGCCGGGTCATAATCATCCAGCCAGGAGTATAGATTTTCTGCTATTGGGGCTGAATAAGCTGATGGGATAATTATAGCCATCAGGATTAAGACAATTTTTGAATATGCAATCAATATTCACCCATGTATTTTATAAGTTTTTTAAATAGAGCAATCCAAACAGCTTATTCATCCCCTGCTATCTGCTTCGCATTCAGATTCTGATCTATTCGTTCTACAAATTCCTTTATATAAAACCAATTTCTATTGGGAGGATTTTCAGCTGAACTGGTCTCGTAGACCTGTTCTCTCCAAGTTCCGGAGGAAATATCTTCCGAAAGCAGGTTCCCATAAAAACCATAATTTCTTCCCATAACGATTTTATCAAGAGTTCCTCTCTTGTAATTCTGGTAGATATACTCACCTTTCAATTGCTCCTCACAGTTCATTCCGTATTGAGCACTCCTGGAGACAAGTTCTTCATAAGAGCTTATAGCTATACGCAGGATTTCGAGAAAGTAATCATCACCGAATAGTTTTCTGTATATGTCATAGATATCCTCCCAAAGTATAACAGGATAATTGAATCCGGCTTCTCTTATTTTATCAAATAGAGCCCCGGGCAAGAGAGCGTAATGGTGTATCTCTGAAATTTCCAGGTTTTCCCTCAAATACTCCAATATATTATCCCTCTGGTTATCCATCTGTGTTTTAAGTTTATGGACTGTCGGGTTGTTATACATCTTGGCTTCGATCGCAATCAAGACTCTACCCCTATCTGAAGTTTTTATTAAAGTAATAATGTCTGGAGTATCCTTGGTTACCGGAGGATCTGGAAACCTCAATTCGGATTCTCCAATTATCGATTCCACCAGACTGTATTCGGTGAAGAACTGAATATTGGAATTTTCAGGGGCTGCGTTTATCTCAACATTCGATAGATCATCAAGTAGGCTTATAAAGTGATTGAAGTACTTAAATTGTTCCCTGCAAACAATCATTGGGAAGATTGTTCCTGTGAAGAACCTCTCCTTCCTGTTCATAGGAAGTTCGTTCTCCATAAGTCCTTCCAAAGACATATAATGTCTCTCCTTTCTACCTCTCCACCGGAAATGTCATCCTGCCCTTCCACTGCAGGGCCGGCTGCTCCCTGTTGATATAATCAATAAGGTCCAGCGTAACCTCTACTGTCTGAATGGCGCTTTCCAGCTCCCACTCCGGATTAAATTCATCGTCGACGGTGTGGTAGTCTCCCAGGAAGAATTCACGGAGACGGTTAACCCCGCTGAGATAATCCTCTCCCGCGGAAAGCCACACCGCGGGTATACCCCTCCTCGCGAAGCTGAACTGGTCGCTCCTGTAAAAGAACCCCTGGTTGGACATCGAGAAATATGAATACTCCAGGCCCTTCTCTCTGACAATCTCTCTGATTATATCCTCCAGACTGGAATACTTCGCCCCCACCGCGATGAAGTCGCGGGCCCGCTCCCATACCGGAGTGGACTCGAAGTTAATGTTGGCCACTATCCCGGAAGGGTCAACACTCCCTGCGAAATAGCGCGACCCCAGAAGCCCCGCTTCTTCGGCGTTGCAGGCAAGGACTATAACGGAATAGTTTAGCTTTCCCTGCTGCTCCTTCAGCCTCTTGGCTGCCGCCATCATGGAGGCCACCGCCGACCCGTTATCTATTGCTCCGTTAAATATACTGTCCCCTGCCAGAGACCGGTCCATACCAAGATGGTCAATATGGGCGCTCAGGATAATGGACTTTTTGTTCAGCTCGCTGTCGCTGCCCTGTATATAACCCACCACATTCCTGCTCAGGAACTCTCTGTGCCGGGAATCCCCTTCTATCCGGGCGGTAATCCCCAGGCTGACCGGCCGGAAATCCCTGCTCTCCGATTTACCGTAAAGCTTCCGTAGCGATATTCCTTTTTCCGCAAGGGCCTCTTCCAGCTTCTGTTCCCTTATCCAGCCCCTGAACATCAGATCGTTATCCAGCATGGAAGGCAGGTACAGCTCCTCTCCGCCCCAGGAGTTTCTAACCACCTGCCAGCCGTATCCTGCCGAATCAGTAGTATGAATAAGAAGTATCCCCCTGGCTCCCCGCCTGGCGGCCTCTTCGATCTTATAGGTCCATCTTCCGAAGTAGGTCAGGGCCGGGCCCTCGAACAGCTCCGGGTCATCCCTGCCCGGCTCGTTGACCCTCACCAGCAGAATCTTGCCCTCCAGGTCTGACTCCCCGTAGTCATCCCAGGACCAGGGCTGTGAAATGATGCCGAAACCGGCGAAAACAAGCTCCCCTTCCAGAGAAAACACAGTGTCACTGCCCACATAGCTTCCCATGACATCCCTCTGATACAGGGCCTGCTCCCCTCCCAGCGAGATTGAAAGCCGGCTCAGGGTATGGCCGCTGAGTGTAAATTCCTGGAAGTAACTCCCGCCATGGGGAGCTATATCCAGAATCTCCAGAACGCCTCTGATATAGTTTTCGGCAAGCCGCCCGCCCCTGGTACCGGGGGCCCTGCCCTCCAGAAGGTCATCGCCCAGAAACCTGATGGTGCTTCTTATTTCCCTCCTGGAGATATCCGCGCTGGAGATCCCGGAACTGTTATCGCAGGAGAAGAATAAAGATAGGGTCAGCGTTATGCAGACTGTTAATATCCTACTTGAATGCAATACTGCAACCTCCCGATTTTATTTAACTAAGGGGTTGTGTTATTTCGCTTCATTGGCATCAGATCCGGGCCGGCAATGCCCTTCATCCGGCATGCTTGACGAATTTTACTGCCCGTATTCGAATCCTTAATCTAACAGCGCAGTCGCTGATCAGTCACCCACAAAAACAGTCTTTTTGGAGGGCCGCGGCGCTTTGACCACCATGAACCTCAGTTTTTCACCGGTTTCATTGTACCAGCAGTGAACAATATCCTTCGGGCTCTCGACCAGGGTTCCTTCTGAGACTTCTTTCTTCTCTTCACCTATCTCCACCACTCCGGTCCCTTCCAGAACGTAAAAAGCGACATCCACCGGGGTGATATGGCGCTTCAGAGACTGGCCCGGCTTCAGAGTGATAACCGTAATCATGGCGTCTTCGGTATTGTAAAGGTTTCTGGCGTCCACGTTATGGGCATTCTCCATAACAGACGCATCGGAGAGTTTTCTTGTGATCACAGTGGAATTCCTTTCTTTGAAATACCTTAACAGCACATCTCCATTATGAAACATTATTTCCCGGCCAATTTCAATGCCGATATCATGAAAAAACCTTATGATCAGTTATCGAATCAATCAGAGAAATTATCATCCTCTTCTTCATAATCCTCAAGCAGCCGCAGAAACCGCTGCTGTCTGATCCACCGCACCGCCGCCATCCATCCGGCCGGCTGCCCGCTCTTCCACCATATTTTCCCGGGAATAATCATACCGGTCCAGGGGCCGTACTGATGCAGCTCTACCGCGGAACTTCTGAACGACCTGTCATACCAGGCATCGATGAGAGGGCCGAACTCGTAATACTGAACATTTATATCCATTTCCAGTCTCTTCCGCAGCCACTCTCTGTCTTCATCGGTCGCTGATCCCCTGGCAGGGCATATGAACAGTTCAAAATAGCTCTCTCCCCAGAACACTCCCACCGGAGGCGCATCAAGAATTTTCTCGAAATCCTCCAGAAGCGAATCCTTGAACTTCCGGGATATCGATTCATCGATCTCTTCGCGAAGATAGAGATACAGGTAGAATCCCATCTGCCTGAACTCACCCAGGTGCTTCTTCTTTCTCAGACGCCGCTTCAAGTTATGCCATCCACTCCCGTCAGGCAGCTTATCAATTCTTACTGATTTATCCCGAAAACCGCATTAATATAATACTACTCTAAGCTCCTGAAAACTTAATCTTCAGATTTTCGAGTGATTTTTCGATGATACCGGCCCACTTCTTCTTCATGAACAGAGAATCCAGCACAGGACCCAGAAGCGGAACTGGGATTCGGTACTCCAGCGCATAGGTGAACCTGGTAGAATCTCCCTCCGTCTCGAACATCCATTCGGTCCGGTGGGGCATCCCTCCGGCAGCCACCCCCTTCCAGCCTGAATTCTTCACGTAGTCATGGATTTCAGTTTCGACTGTCACGGGGATCCCGAACAACCACACTCTGTATCTGTACCGGGCTCCATTGCCCCGCTCAATTTCCGAAGTAACCCTGAAACCGGAGGTTCCCTCAAACCAGTCGGACCAGTACCGGTAATCGGACACATACGCAAAAAGATCCACGATATCAGCGTTAATCATGACAGACCGTTCTATTCTTGTCATCCCCTGTCTCCTATTATGCGTATATATCAAGGGCTTCGTGAGTATAGCCCTCATATACTCATTTTGCACCCCTTGAGCCGATCTGTAAAGAAATTTGTGATCAGCGGGGCGAATTCAAACGGAATAAATCAACGCCCCGCACCCTTTCAGGAGCGGGGCGTTTCCGGGGGCCGCCTTCCGGGGAAGTCAGCAACGGATACTACTTCGTTCCGGTCGTATCAGCACCGGCAACCTTGATAAAATCTTCCGCGGTACCGGCGATGCTGCTGTCCGCCTGAACCGGATCAGGCGCCTCGGAGAACTGCTCATCCTCTTCAGTCCGGCTGTTTATATCCTGTATGAAAGCTTCGGATATTTCAGAGAGGTCTATCTGCGTCACCCCCTCTTCCTGCTCCAGGAGCTCCACCCTGCAGAGGCTGTTGTAAGCCCGGTCGTAGCTCTTATCCAGGGTTACAGCCGCGGCATAAGCGTTCTCCGCATCACGGTAGCGCCCGGTATTCTCAAGAGCCATCCCCAGGTTGTTCTGAAAAACAGCTATATCATCTCTGAGAACGGCAGCGCGGGCAAGAGGGGCCAGCGCCTTCTCGAACTCCCCTTCCCTGATAAATATCAGGCCCAGATTGTTCATCGCCCATACATGGCCGTTATCGATCTGTATTGCCCGGCGGTAGTGCTCCACCGCTTTCTCTGTCTCGCCGAGCTGGCGGTAGCCCCTCCCGGCCAGGTGATAGGCGTCGGCGTATTCAGGTTCTTCTTCCAGAACCTTTTCCAGAAGGTCTATGGCCTCCCGGGCTCTTCCGGTATCGAGATAAACCCTGCACAGGTTGATGCGGCTCTTCAGGTGCCCCGGGTTCAGCTCAAGGGCTCTGGTGAAACTTTCCTCCGCCAGCTGGTAATCCTTCATCTTCCAGGCAGAAAGCGCCAGCATGTAATATCCCCACGGGTTGCCGCTCTTCTGTTCGGTGTAGGCGGTGAACAGCTTTACCGCCTCCCGGTAATCTCTCCCGAAGTATGCGTCCTCGGCCTCGCCGTAGGAGACCTCTCGTTCGATCTTTTCCTCAGCCGGTTCCGCTTCCGCAACCTCAGGGGTGGCGATTGAATCACTCCCAGGGCCAGTTGCCGTTCTGACCTCCTTTTGCTCTGTTCTGTTTTCCTTTAACTTCAGAGTGACATTATCCTCTGAAACCTCCTCCCTGTCACTCCCGCAACCCGTCCAGATTAATGTGAACGCCAGCGTCATGACGCAGGCGGCAACCAGATGTGACTTCCGCATGGATCTCTTCTTGATCAACATGGCGGACCTCCTTTTCTTACTGCGCCCTCCCGGGCTGTTCTCGAAACAAACGATTTACGCCCATATACAGGCGCAAGAGGAGGTCCAATCCCTGCCGCATGAGGAAATAGCTTATAACTCGCTGTTATATAGTCATATAGATATATACGGAAATTCCGCCTGATCAGATATATCTGGAAGTTGTGTCCATATGGACACGAATCTGGGGAGGCTTTTGTGTACCACCTTACACACTGAATTATTTCTTTTTGATATTCAGCCGCCTCATGACCTTGATAAGACTGGAATGGTCGGCCAGCCCCAGCTGCTGAGCTGTATTGGTGATGTGCCAGCCGTTTTCCTCCAGCGCCTGCAGTATTATCCGGCGCTCCGCTTCCGCTTTCATCTCCCTGAGAGTTCCCGCCCCCGGCCCCTTTCCGGAAGAAACTGAGCCGGTTATCCCGTCCGGAACATCCTCCGGGCCTATCGATTCATCGTCGCCGGAGGTAATCACCATCCTCTCCATGATGTTCCTCAGCTCCCTTACGTTGTTTCTCTTCCAGTCATAGTTCATCAGCATCTCCAGGGCCTCCGGGTCGAGCTTCTTCCCGGAAATACCGAACCTGCCGCATATCGCCGAAAGGAAATGCTCCGCCAGCTCCGGTATATCAGAAAGCCGCTCTCTAAGGGGAGGTACGTTTATGATATGGACATTCAGCCGGAAGTAGAGATCCCTGCGGAAACTGCCGCTATCGATACCGGCCTCCAGGTCGCGGTTGGTTGCCGCAACCACCCTGGCGTCGACATCGATGGTTCTTTCTCCTCCCACTCTGGTAACCTGCCTCTGCTCCAGCACCCGGAGCAGTTTCGCCTGAGCCGGCGGGGGCAGCTCCCCTATTTCGTCCAGAAAGATAATCCCCCCTTCGGCCCTCTCGAAGGCCCCCCTGCGAAGCCGGCTGGCGCCGGTGAAAGCTCCCCGCTCGTGACCGAACAGCTCGCTCTCGATCAGGCTCTCCGGAAGTGCGGCGCTGTTAACCGCAACAAACGGGGCATCCTCGCCCGGGCCCAGGCGGTGGATTTCCCTGGCCACCAGCTCCTTGCCGGTTCCGCTCTCTCCGGTGATAAGGACCGGGCTGGGAATACCGGCGACCAGCGATATCTTCTCTCGCAGCTGCTTCATCACCGGGCTGGAGCCGATGATGCCGCTTTCGGCCCCCAGCGAGCGCCTGAGGTTATCCACCTCCGACCGGAGGCGTTTCCGCTCCAGGGTGTTCTCCACCTCCCTGGCCACTCTTTCCATCGATTCATCCTTGTCTATAAAGCTGTAAGCTCCCAGCTTGACAGCTTTCACACACCGGTCATAGCTGCCGGTTCCGGTGTATACGATTACGGGGATATCTACCTGTTTCTCCACCAGGGCCCTCAGCACGTCGAACCCGTCCATCCCGGGCATTTCCAGGTCCAGGATCATGCAGTCAACCGGCTCCCGCGCTACAATCTCCAGCGCGTCCCCTCCCCCGGTGGCCATAATAGTCCTGTATCCGCCTATCCTCTTGAGATCGTACGCGTACTGCTCCGCCAGCGCCGGAACGTCATCTACTATCAGTATCAGAGCCATTTCATCCTCCGGGGATAAATTAGCATATACCGAAACATATATCCACTAACAATAAATGGCACCGGCCCGGTCCGCCGGTTCAGCGGATCACTATGATGTTTTCAAAGTCCGCTCTCTCCCCGGAATTCCGGTCGTTGACGGTGGTTACAATCCGGTAGGTGCCGGCCGGGAGGCCGCCGGGTGTATATGTGAGGTCCAGGGAAAAATCGAACTTGGGAAAAGGAGATATATTGTCGAACCGGAAGGCGTTTCCCCGTTCGGCCAGCATCTCGCCCTCCAGCGTGAGTACCATGAAATCGGTGGTAATATTTATATGGTAGCTGTCTCCCTTTCTCTTCAGGGAGTGCCCGTAGATCTGCGAGGTAATGTAGATCGGCTCATCCTGGCCGAAGAAATTATCTTTTTTCAGAGTGTAGTCTTCAGGGTCCGCTATCAGCCTGACATTCCTTACTTCCAGGGGAACTTCGTCCCATATGGAGAAAATCGCATCTCTGAGAGCTCTGACCGCTTCCACCTTTCTTCCGGCGCTGTTGTGCTCCACCGCCTCGGCGGCGAATGAGGCGAAATCTTCTCCGTTCATATCTCCACTTCCGCCTCTTTCTGAACTGCCGGATTTATCGGCCCTTTTCTCCTGAATTATATTCAGCCGGTACCATCCCTTCCAGCTTCCGGCCACCAGATGTGTCCAGTACTTTTCACCCCCGGAGGAAACTACAAAAAGAAGATTGCGGTTATCCTCACCCAGAACTTCAGCCCCCCGCTCAATAGCCGCCCTCTTGAATTTTTCGATGATAACCGGCCCGGTTTCCGATTCATCCCTTTTTCCATCAGCTCCCAGGAACTCATACTCGAGCATCCAGTACTTTCCGCTCACCTTCTTCTCTATCAATTCTCCATCCGTTATATACCTGAACGTATAGGCAACATGATCGCTGTATTCGTATTCGTCAGGGTCGAGGGTGGATCCGGGGAGCGGTTTTATTACCGGGTGGTCCGTTACTTCCAACCCGGAAAGGAAGGAAGGTGAAATCAGAATGAGGAAAATCATCGAAAGATATATGGTCCTTTTCATGGCCTCAGCCTCCCGCTCTAAGATTAATATTTCTGCCTGTTCTTCATCGGCGCGCATATTATTTATCGGATGCGAGTAAAGATAGTAGCCCTAAATACCGGTATATTTCAGTACAGGCCGGACTGTCAAGCCATCTTTCTCCCCTGCCGAAGGTTCGGAAGCGTTCTTTTCCCCTGTTTTAAATCTGCGGGCAAACGGTTACTCCTGTTATTTATGGGAAATATAATTATGAGTTAAATATCAAACTGTTATGGAAACCGGTTACCGCTCTGAGGCTAAAGGCAGAATCACCGTGAAGGTAGTCCCCTTGCCTTCTTCGCTCTCCACGCTCAACGAACCTCCCAGGTCCGTTACCAGCCGCTTTGCGATGGACAATCCCAGGCCGGTTCCGTCTTTGCGGGTGCTGTAGAAGTGGTCGAATATCCTCGTTTTCTCCTTTTCACTGATCCCTTCACCTGTATCTGAGACCGAAATACTGACTGCCGGGCGGTTATCATCTCCATGAGTCCCGGAGGAGGCAACGGTTATCTTCCCCGGCTTCGATACCAGGGCGTCCCGGGCGTTCTTAAGCAGATTTTCCATAACCCTCTGCAGGGCGATCGGATCTCCCTCAATTTCCGCTATCTCCCCCAGGTCCACGGAAAGCTCCACGGAATCGATACCTTCAAGGATACCGGTTGACTTCCTGATCACCCCGTTGACATCGAAACGCTCATTCCGGGTTCCGGCAGTCAGCCCGGCGTACCTGGTAGCCAGCTCTTCCAGGTAGGAGATGCTGCTCTCCAGAGAGTTCTTCCTCTCCATGAAGGTGCGCCCCAGCTCCCCGGAGTCCGTTCCGGCCAGCTGCGACAGATGCCGGAAGATATTCCTTATGGGAGCCAGCCCGTTCTTTATATCATGATTCACCTGCCTTGCCAGTTCTCCCAGAGTAGCCCGCCGTTCGGCATCCTTTATCTCTGCGGCGCTTTTTCTGAGCCGGGCGGTCATGGAATTGAGCACCCCGGAGAGTTTTCCTATTTCATCTTCCCTGTCGGTACTGAAATCGATATCCAGGTTATCCAGGTCCAGCCGGGAGGTCTTGCCGGCCAGCTCCTCCAGTGGCCGGCTTACCCTGGCGGCCAGCCATCTCACCAGTATCACCGCCAGCGCCGTCGCCGCCACCACCACTATCAGAAACCATCTGTCGATACTTCCGAGCAACTGATCGAGCGATGCCAGGTCGTGTGATACAACAAAAGATGCTCCGGACAGCTGTTCAGCGCCCGTATCGGCAAACTCTATGGCCAGGTATCGGATTAATCTGTTATCCCCTGCTGTTTCTTCGGAAACACCTTCTTCCGGAACAGCTCCGCCCGGATATCGTAGCGAAACCGTCATTCCCCCGCTTCGGGCCATACGCCGGAGGAAAGATTCTCCAATCCGGAATCCGCCGGTTACGGTAAAGCGCTCTCCGGACATGGTCAGCGAGTCAACCCGGGCCATGGCAACGAACGAGGAACCGGGAGAACGGGCCCTGACCAATGCCGGGGAGGCGCCCGCCCTCGAGAGCAACCCGGGCAGCTGCGGCTCCATCCGGTCGTATTCGTTCCTGAAGTGGCCGGAGCTTATTATTTTCCCGCCCCTGTCCTGTATCTGAAGCATATCCAGCCCGGCAAGATTCATAACATCCCCGGCGTAATCCAGAAGATACCTCCTATGCGCGGGGTCCCGGTCCACTGCCGCTCTCCGGAATCTGTTGTCTTCCGATATATCCAGGCATATCTGATTCAGAGTTACCCTCAGCGATTGATCTTTTTGCTCAAGGTCCTCTTCAATCACTGAAACCAGGGATTCAACCCGCTCCCTGTACTGGCCGGTAAGCCTTCCGGTCATCTCGCCCCGGATCAGAATTGAAAGAACGGCCACCGGCAGCAGGACCGCCAGCAGGAAAAAGAGAGTCAAACGGGTTCTGAAAGTCATCGGGGCCTACCTTCCGTTCGCGGGTCTGGTCACAAAGAATATACCGCCTGCCCGGTCCAGAGACAGTGCGGGGAGCTTTCTTCCGGCTATCAGGTAATATCTGATATCCACCAGAGGCATTACCGTTTCTTCGAGCCCCACTCCGGAACCGGCCAGCCATCTCGCTTTCCCGATCAAGGCAAGCGCTTCCACGCAGCGGTCCGCCGGCTGAGAGGAAACCGGAATTATATAGGCGAAATCTCTTCCCGCCGCCAGGCTTGAATATAGCTCATCTGAACTTACTCCATAGGCCATTATCCCGGCTTTACCTATACCGGGAACAGCCCCTGCCAGCGAAGAAGCCCGGCCGTCCCCCCCACCCGACGAAAGTGCGACCATCCTGCCCGCCAGCTCACCGGCTGTCCGGTCACTCTTATGATAGAGCACCCGCCACCCTGAATACTCAGAATTAAATCCGGGGATAAACCGGTGCTGATATCTTGTGATCCCGGCGAGCCTGGAGCAGCCCCCCAGGTTCCTGCACCAGGAGCCCGGGGTTGAACCCCGCGCTTCAGCCCTGACCGCGTTATTCGCCAGGTCTTCTCTTATTTCATCGGCCAGGCAAGTGACTTTCTCCCCGTTCCTGAGAGCGTTGACCCTGGTGGATGAAATCAGCAGATAAGTTCTGCTCCAGGGAAGGGGCATGGAAAAAAGATTATCAACTTCGCGTGCATAGCTGACAACCGAAGGATCGGAAGTAATACTGACATCCACTCTCTCTCCCAGCCTGTCCAGAACTTCATCTCCGGGCATATAAACAAATCTGATCACCGGCCCCTGGTGGTCCCCCGAAGGTTTAATTACCATCTCCTCCCCGGATAAGCCCTCTCCAGCTTCCACCGGTCGGTAAGGCCCCGTTCCAACGGGATATTCCGAAATGCGGAAAGACTTTGCCACATGGAAATCAGGGGCGGCGAGGATCCGGGGAACCCTGCCGCAGGAATGATCCAGGTACAGGTTGATTACATAATCCCCCTCCGATCTGACCGAGTCTATACCTGCCCTCGCCCTGATCTCCCCGCTCAGGTTCCGGTTCCAGCTTCCGATAATATCTGAGGCCGAAAGCTCCGATCCATCCCAGAACCTGATCCCTCTTCTTATTCTGAAACTCCACATCCGCCCGCCCCGGCTGCGGCTCCATCCCGCGGCGATAAGCGGCTGCGCCTTTCCCAGGCAATCGATTGCAAACAGGGGCTGATAGAGATGGGCGAAAATCACTCTTTCGCTGTAATTAATTGCAACCGGCGCGTTTTCGCCGTCTACGGGGAAGGGCAGAGAAACAGTGACCGTATCAGGCGCCTGAACGGAGCCTTCCATCAGAATACACTCCGGGGGGAAATCCCGGACCGGCCCCGGCCGGTTGAAACTTCCGCATGAGAAGAAAATTACCCCCCCAAGCACCAGAATGCCCGTTACCAGGAGACTTCGCGGCGATATTTTATTCAAGTAAACGCTATTCATTATTGGGTCACGGGGTTAAAATAAAAGATTACCTGCCCGCTTCTAAATGAAATCCGGCTTCACTATAAATTTAAGCAGGGCCGGTGTCAAAGGCAAAAGGTCCTGTTAAACTTTCATTCCAGTACCAGAGCGGGGGCTGTCAACTTAAAAGAGGGATGAAGGGGCGGCCCGGAAATCATATACAGATCCGGGTACGCGGAATCTTTTTTATCGTCATGCTCGGGAAAGATGCGGCTTCCATCCGCTCAGAAGGGCTTCGTAATAATTTCCAGAATAATCTCCGCCCTCAGTAAGTCCGGCCTCTCTAAAAAGCAGCGGTTTTCTCATCGAAATCCGCGCCGATCTTCAAATTGTTATCTATCCGCAAAAAGGGGGCTGAGTATCCGGTTAATTCCGCGGTCCTGTCATATCTTATGGAAAATTGCTCCTCCCCGTTCTCTTCCGCTCCGGAATGGACCGGCAGTTCACCGCTGAAATCTATCTCCCCGGAAGTTCCAAATTCTCCTGAAGGGCGCTGCCGGGCAAGCACATTGGGAACTATCATGTAGAAGGCATTCTTATACTTATCCTTTCCGGTAATCTCTGCCAGCAGGCCGGCTGCCCAGGCCGATTTTCCGTTTGCCAGTATGCCCTCCCTGAACTCCGGTATCAGGGTAATAAAGTTGAAATAGGACTCAGCCGCAGACAGGTAATTTCTCCTGCGGAATACCTTGTACATTTCGCTCATCACCGCTGAACAGAAGGCGGGAAGCCAGGCCTTTTCTCCCTTCCGGTCAAATATATAACGGTAATAAGCTCTTTCGGAGATGTCGTCCTGACGCAGGCAGCGCCAGTTCCTGTCGAAACTCAAATCCAGGCCGGTCAGAAGGTCTGACTGTCTTTCCAGAGCCTCGCACATGAATTCAGCTGCCTTCAGCGAAGCCCCCCTGTTTCCGGTAAGCAGAAACGCCCTTCCGCAGCTGGCTGCTGTCGCCAGGTCATACCTCTCCCTGACCGAATAAACTGCCGGGCCGGTCTTGACCCCCCCGGTGAGTGAATTCTGCTGCTTGGCCAGATTCCTGCATATCATTTCCGAGAAACGGTAATCCCCCAGCATCCAGGAACCGATTGCTATCCAGCCGTCCATACAGTTAGCCAGGTTGCGCTGCATCCGGGCCAGCTCTGTCTTACGGCCGCCACGGCATAGCTGGTTCTTTTCATTGACCAGGTTTTCCCTGATAAAGTTCAAACACCTGGCGCCCTGATCCCACAGCCCCGCAACGGCAAACAGCGCAAGCGACTTGTAATAACTGGCAAGGTCAAATGAGGAGTGTTCAAAACCGCCGTCATCCCTGAGAGCCGCGGACATCCACGCGGCGCCTCTTTCGATTGAATCTGTCAGTTTCTTCTTTAGATTGCGGGTTTGTTTATTCATACCAACGACATCCCTTCCTCTCCAGGGAGACGGTTCTCATGATCAGCCATTGGTCATATCTTCACACAGCCGATATCCCTGCCTATCAGGAATACTCCACACCGGGAACTTCCAATGTCCATGCAGTATTAACCTAAACAACTATTCTAATATTACTTATCTCTTCCCCTTATCAAAACTCACTGACCGCGAGCGGATAACCGGTACCGGCCCGGCGCCTGAAGCAACTGTTAATTTAACCGCCACCCCTGCCGAAACAATTAACTTTGCTTTAATCCCCCATCTTTATCAGATTATTACCGGAAAGGGTCAGGCCCGTCAATAAAAAAACAGATTGTCCTATCCCATGGGTTTTTCCATAATCTTAAACAGGAATGGCGCAGGCCCAGGCGGGCGAATAATGATCAATACCGGCGATACCACCCGCATCGGGGTTGACTCGGCGGTTCAAATCAACTGTATTTGCAGCTGTTACGACCTGCTTTTCTGCTCTTTCGCCAGGTCTTCCAGGGTCATCTCCCCAAGGGTTTCCTCTATCGATTCCATAATCCTCTTCCAGAGTTGGAAGGTAGAGCATTGTGCAGTCCTGCTGCAGGCGCCCGGGTTGTCGACACACGGAACAGGGGCAAGCGAGCCCTCGGCCTTCCGGACTATCTCAAGGCTGGAGATCTTATCCGGAGATCGTGAAAGGGTATACCCCCCCTTTACTCTTGTTATGGTTCCCTCAACCCTGAATGGGCCGATGATATGGTCCAGATATTTTAGAGAGATGCCCTGTCTGTCCGCGATATCTTTCAGCAGTACCGGGCCTTCTCCGTAATTGATCGCCAGATCAACCATCGCTCTCAGAGCGTACCTGCCTTTTGTCGACATTTTCATGGAAAACCCTCCGGTCAACATTCACATACCAGAATAGCCGCGTGAACTGAATGCGGATGTTCAAATTATTCAGCTGCCGGATCAGGATTCAGGTTGCCGCCTCATGGTGAACGTCAGGACTGATGCGGCGGCAATTTTCTGTTCATATTTATCCAGCAAATCCACTATCGCTGCCCTTGACGCAGCACTCATCCGAACCCTCGAATTTACCGCATTCGGAACAGATCCTGGCGTCCCTGCCGGGCCGGGGCATGTTGCAACAGCCTGGCGAACCTTTTATCAAGCCGCAATCAGAGCATCTCGCGGCATCCTCCGCGCAGCATCTCTCACTATCTTTTTCCTCTCCGCATTCTCCGCATATTATTACCGGAGCGTACCCGGCGGTCTCTCCGTTAGCCCTGATTCTGGCCATATATTTATCCGGGTCCTTTCTTATCTCTTCCAGGCAACCTTCACAGCAGGCATATACCCTCCTGCCCTTGACATCCACATAATGCTGCCTGTCTATTTTGCCTCCCATCACCGGGCAGACAGACTGCGGTTTCACCTTTACTTCCTTCTCAGCAGCCGGGCACCCCCTGTGGGGATTTTCCCTGCCGCACTGAGCGGAAAGTTCCTGGTTCATGATCATCAATACAGCGACGGCCGTTATAATTGAGAAAAGAATCTTCTTCATCGGTTTCTCCTTTTTCTTCATTCTGGAAGCATCAGTGCGCATAGCTCTAACCAACCAGCGCTTTTCCCTAATACATCCTGAAAACCGGAATACCGGAGCGGGAAAAAAGGGAATAGGCTACAGGCTCCGGAGGGGATATCCATACCTGCATCTGCCAACCGGATCTCGCAAGTCCGAAAGCAAGCCTATTCCCAGTGATATAATTCATCCTCAAGCCATTAACGGATCCCTGTTTAATGTTCTACGCTCTCAGATGCATTATACCGATCCTTACTGCCAGCATTCCGCTTTACTTCAGGATATTCTACCATTCCAGTAGAATTATAGAACTAATGAAATATAGAAGTGCCAGCGCGTGGTGTCAACAATTAAGTTGATTAATAATAGTTCTAAAAAGTGGTTGTCCCATACTTCTCCGTTAATATGTTTACAGAACCTTCTGCCGTGTGTTATATAGATTTATAGTCTATTTGAGTATTGGATAATAAGGGAGTCGCGTTGAGCTGGTATGGAAAACTGACATTCGGGTCTCTGGGGCTTTTTATGGGAGGCCCTCTGGGAGCTATAATTGGAGCCGCCATCGGCCACCATGTGGTCGACAGAAAAGCTGATATGGCTGGCGGGGGCGGATTTAATCAGGCGGAGAAGTCCAGAGCGGCCTTTTTTGTCAGTATTTTCTCCATACTGGGACGGATAGCGGAAGCCGACGGCGCCACCACCGAAGATGAGGTGGCGGTTGTGAATAATTTCATAGCCGGTCTTAATATCTCCGCGGATGAAAGGAATTTTGCCAGAAAGGTGTTCAGTGAAGCGAGGAACTCGCATTATTCCATCGAGGACTTTGCGTTGCAGTTCTACAGCATCAACAGGAATAACCGCAGTGTCATAAACTCTTTCATGGACGTTCTGTTCCAGGTAGCGGCGGCAGACGGCAGGCTGCACCCCGCAGAGGAACGGGCACTGCAAAGCGTTAAAGCGGTATTTAATATCAGCGATAGTGAATTCGAAAGCCTGAAGGCAAGGTATTTCGACGAAGCGGACAAATACTACAGGGTACTCGGATGCGCACCGGACAGTTCCGATGCCGAGATCAGGAAAAGTTACCGGAAGCTGGTTAAGGATTTCCATCCCGACACCATCGTTTCCAAGGGCCTGCCCGAGGAATTCACCGAGTTCGCCAGCAGGCGTTTCAAGGAAATACAGGAAGCTTACGAACAGATCCGGAAGCAGAGAGGTTTTTGAAAAGCTTCCCCCCTGCCGCACCCGGACTTCACAGCTAATATTTATCGAAGGATTCAGGGAAATGGAACTTTTCATACCGGCACAGGCCGGCCTGACCGGAGCAGCGATAAACAATATCCCCGGTTATTGCCCTTGAACCCCGATCCCCATGTTTTGAAAGCTGATATTCTATTTCAGGGAACTGGCGCAGGAGCATTCGGAAACGTAACGGGACAGCGTCTATCCCCTCCTCAATATTACATCTCCCAGGGAGGTTCCCGCGTGCCGGGCTATCACCGGGCACTTTACCAGAAACAGAAAATAGACCGGAGCGGAAGTGCCTGAGAGCGCCTCAAAGTTTCCCTGCCCCTTGCTTATTATTATATCCGCATCCCTGAAAATCTCCATGAATTCTTCAGAGCAGAAAGAGAGCACCGTCCCGGGAACATCCGAACCGGAGGAGATCACCCGGGCAACCTTATCCAGGCCGCAGAAGAGCGCATCCTCGAGAACCGCGTCATTTATTACAGGCCGGCCCTTGACTGCGTATACAACATCCTTCCGCCTGCCGGTATCATTTATCCGCTCGATGAGGATCCGGTCGAAAGCGGTCTCTCCAGCGTTATCTGCAAGGTAAAGAACCTTCTCGGCCCTGCCCAGGTCCTTCCTGAACCGCTCAAAATCAAAATCCCCGCTGATTTCCCTCTGTATGGACTTTTCCTCGCGGTGGATGATTTCAGAGAGCTTCCCCTCCAGATCGATGGAGTCCCTGGAAACGTAATCTATCACGTTGCCGGCTATCGCCAGCTCCACCGCAGCAAGAAGGGGGTCCTCCGATTGGGCCGCTCTGGCCCTCAGTTCAGGGAAAACTTTCATGGCCATACGGTTGCTTATGAGCTTTTCATCCCGGTATGGGTCCTCCACGCCAGTTCTTTCCCTTATCATGCCGTAGATATTCCTGGCCATTTCAACAGGAGGCCTGGAGAGCGGAAAAGCCGGTATAATCCTGGCGGTTTCATCCATTATTTCCTTCTGCTGAATCTCATCCGCGCCGCTCTTTCTCGCCGCGACCAGGGCCTGCTTGTAAAAACATGGGATACAATCCAGATATGTCTTCATCAGTGCTCTCCATTATTACAGATCGCCTGTTATACAGCTTCTGAAAGATAGAAGTTAAGTAAAAGAGCTCCCGAATACAAACGTTCTCTGAATAGACTTGACCGCAACCTTTCATAAACGATAAAATGCCGGTAATAAGCCGAAAGATTATAAGGGAGGTAGATAATGCCTGATTTCGGACACTCATTTTCAGGACTGGCAAACGGCAGGAAGCTTACCGACGAAGAGCTTATCCGCGCTATCCGTTTCATGATCGCGGCCGAATACGAAGCGATACAGCTCTATATGCAGCTCGCCGAATCGACTGACAATAAGCTGGCCATCGAGGTATTGAAGGATATCGCTGATGAGGAGAGAGTCCATGCCGGCGAATTCCTCAGGCTGCTGAGAGAACTGGCGCCCGACGAGGAGGGTTTCTACTCTGAGGGAGCCGAAGAGGTAGAAGAAGAGATAGAAAAACTGAGCTGATATAAGGATATTTTTCCGCCGGAGATGCCGGAATGAAAAGGCTGCTTAAAATTCTTGCAACAGCGGCTGTTCACCTGATTGTAACTATATGGTCTGTAATGAAAACCTTTCAGATGAGCGGATTCTTTTTCGGCGTATATCCCAGGCCATATGAAGGTCCGTTCCGTTCCTTTATAACCAACCTTTCCAGAGTGCTGCTCTTTCCGCTGGGCAATCTGGCGATGAGGCTCCCCGCCGATGCCGAATTTGCCGGTTGGACGCTGGTTATCATCAACAGCCTGTTATGGGCGCTGATACTCTATTATGCCGTCCACGGCATCCTGGCAGTGGCCGCAAAGAGCCATCAGAGCGGTAACTGATTTATCTACAATTGTTCCCCTCGGGTTGTGCGCAAAATATTTCCTTGACAGATTAGGTCAATAAGCCGAAAATCGGTTTTAGGATCTCAAACCCCGCGGGATAACAACAGTCACTTGAAAGAGAAAGGAATATGGCATGAAGAAAATGCTTATTGTATTCAGTGCCGTGCTGCTGGTCCTGTCGGCAGCGCTGCTGGCCGGCGGTGAAGAGAAGAAAATGATGATGAAGAGCAACTTCCCGCCTCCTGAAGGGAAAGCCTTCCTCAATTACATCACGGAAGTCAGTCCTTACCAGGGCTGGGGAGTATGGCCCGGGCATGAAGGGCTGGAAGAGGGAAAGAGCCCTCACGGGAAATTCATCAAACTCCTGGCTAACCCCGTAGCCCTCAAAGCGGCGCGCGAAGGGAAGGAATTGCCGCATGGCGCCATCATAATGAAGGAGAACTTCAACGAGAATAAGGAGCTGGTGGCACTAACCCCGATGTACCGGGTTAAGGGCTATAACCCTGAAGGCGGAGACTGGTACTGGGCTAAAATGGGGCCCGATGGAAAAATAATGGCGGAAGGCAAAATAAAGGGCTGTATAGATTGCCACGCCAAAGTAAAGAAGAAGGACTGGATATTCCACTCTCCCAAATAGATCGTCGAGTTGAATAAAAACCGAAGCTGAATATTTAATTCCGGGACATGCGATCTGGAAAGGAAGGTTTTTTTCAGTATGGCATCAGCTGCTGTCAGAATACTTATATACCTGCTCATTGCGTTACTGCCCCTGGCGGTTCTTTCCTTTACCAATACAACCTATTACGGTCTTCTCGCAGAACTGGGAAGGAGTTCGGCTTTAGTCGGATTCATGATACTGGCAATGCAGTCACTTCTGGCAGGGAGATTCAAATGGATCACCCGGCCCTTCGGATTCGATATCGTAATCAGGTTCCACCGTAATATGGCCATTCTGGCCGTTTGCCTTATAATCCTTCATCCCGTTCTGTTAGCAGCGGGAAGCTCCGGTTTCAACCTGCTCTATTCACTGTCCGTTCCATGGTATATCTCGGTGGGAAGGGTAGCGCTCCTGCTGCTCGTTCTCATAGCGTTGTTCAGTATGGCGGGAAACCCGGACCGCCTGGGATTCGAACGATGGCGGTTGATTCACGATATTACCACTCCCCTGCTGCTTATACTTGTTATCATACACGCATGGATGGCCGGGACGGATTTTGCCACAGGATGGGTTAAATGGGGAGCAGTAATCATAAGCGGGATTTCTCTGGCGGCATATATTTACCACCGCTTCATCAGGCCCGCCATGCTCTCCGGAAGGCCTTACCTGGTTTCCGGAGTGGATGAGATTGCCGCCGGGGTATGGGATATCGCTCTGAAACCGCCGGATGGGGATGAAGTTTTCAGTTACCTTCCCGGCCAGTTTCAATTTATAACCTTCCACCGGGCAGAAGGCCTGCCGGAGGAAGAACACCACTGGACCATATCATCCAGCCCGGCAGAAACCGGGCTGGTAAGATCCACCATAAAGAACCTCGGTGATTTTACTTCCACCATGGGAGAAACCCGGACCGGCGATACCGCCACGGTTCACGCCCCCTTCGGCAGATTCAGCTATGTTCTCCGTCCCAACGAGAATGATTTTGTGTTTATTGCCGGCGGAATAGGTATCACGCCGATGATGAGCATGATCCGGCACATGCGGGATACCGGCCGGTCCTTCCCGGTACTTCTGGTATATGCTAACAGGAATCTGGAATCGGCGGCGTTCCGGGAAGAACTTGCCCGGATAGAAGAGGGGAAAGCGCCCAGTCTCCGGGTTATCGATATTCTCAGCGACCCGGCCCCGGACTGGGATGGTGAGACCGGATATCTCGACGCCGATAAACTGGAAAGGTATTGCCATGGCAGATTCGAGGATAGAGCCTTCTATGTAAGCGGGCCGCCTCCCATGGTATCAGCCGCCCAGAAAGCGATCGAAGAAAAAGGAGTTCCGGACAGAATGGTTCACACGGAGGTATTTTCCTTTCTTGATTAAACGGAAAGGGAATATCAGAGAGAAAATATAAGGAAGATGCTAGAATGAGAAAGAAAATGCTGTCGAGAATAAGCTGGCTGATAGCGATAACTCTGGCCGTTCTAACGGCCCTTCTTACCATGTACAGGGTATATATTCTGGGCTGACCCGGCATAGAGTATACTTTAATCAATGATAAAGAACTTTCATTTGAAGGATTATAAATATGGGAATACTGCAGGTTGAGAATCTAACGCTCGAGCTGGACGGAAAGAAGATACTTGACGGTCTCTCCATGGATTTCTGGGAGGGTCATGTTCACGCCGTAGTCGGCCCGAACGGAGCCGGGAAGACCACACTGGCGAATACAATTATGGGACTGAGCGGTTATCGTGATTTCAGTGGTGATATAATATTCGAAGGAGAATCGATAGCAAAACTGGATATCGACGAGCGGGCCCGCCTGGGGATAACTCTCGGCTGGCAGGAACCAGCGAGATTCGAAGGCCTTTCTCTGCGGGACTACATATCCGCGTCAGCGAAAAATTCCGGCGGAATCGAAGATGTGCTTGAACGGGTGGGGCTTACACCTTCAACCTATATGAATAGAGCGGTGGACAGCACGCTCAGCGGAGGCGAACGGAAGAAGATCGAACTGGCCTCAATACTGGCCATGAAGCCGAAGATAGCTATACTGGACGAACCGGATTCAGGTATAGACGTGGAATCTCTGGAGAAGATATTCGATGCCGTCGGAATGCTCGGGGAAGAGGGCACCACGGTGCTTCTGATCACTCACAGCCAGGCGGTTCTCAGACAGGCGGAACACGCCTTCCTGATCTGCTGCGGCCGCCTTCAGGAAAAGGGTGTTGCCAGCGAGATAGAAGATTATTTCGGGGAAAAATGCATACCCTGTGACCACAAGAATCAACCGGATTTAAAATGAGGAAAGAATATGAATGATAATTCAGCAGATGCCAGGCAGGTTCTGGCCGGGGCGGGACTGGAAGAAAATATTCTCAAGGATCCCGGCACCGCGCATATAGTGCTGGACCGCAACAGGATACTGGGGATGAATACCGTCCCCGGCCTGGAGATAGAGGCCAATGAACTGGATGATGGGATGGAAGCGTCCATAACGGTAAAAGAGAACACGGTGATAGATAAAACCGTTCATCTCTGCTTCGGAGTTATCCCCGAGCGGGGAATTCAGAGAATCATCATGGATCTGGATGTAGAGCCGAACGCATCGCTGTCTGTCCTGTCGCATTGCGTTTTTCCCAATGCGGTGGATGTCCGCCACATCATGAAAGGGAATATAGATATCGCGGAGGGAGGAAATTACCGCTACCTTGAAAAACATGTGCACTCCGGCAGGGGGGGCGTCAAAGTATACCCCCAGGCGGAAATATCAGTGGGGAAGAATGCGAAATTCTCTTCGGTGTTTGAACTCCTCAAAGGAAGAGTCGGGTTGATTGACATCGATTACCATGCTATCTGCGAGGACGGAGCGGTGATGGAAATGACCGCCAGGATAAGCGGAAGAGGCGACGACGTTATAAAGATCAATGAACGGGGCCACCTCCGGGGCAGGAAATCCAGGGGCGTGCTGAAATCGAAGATAGCTGTCCGCGAACAGGCCAGCGCCGACATCGAGAACACCATGATAGCGGACGCCCCCTATGCCAGGGGCCACGTGGACTGCAAGGAAATAGTCCGGGATGAGGCCACGGCAAGAGCGGTGCCGATCGTGGAAGTACTGCACCCCAGGGCCCATATCACCCACGAAGCGGCTATAGGGAGCGTGGATTCCAAACAGCTGGAGACTCTTCTGGCGCGCGGCCTCCGCGAAGACGACGCGGTAGAAATGATTATCCAGGGTATGCTGAGTTAGATGGAGGCTGATCCGGAAAAGGCGTCTTATGAATAATGACGGCAGAATGAATGATATATACAGGCGCCTTCCTCCGCGGGATATACCGTGGAATACCGAAGAACCGGCCGGCCCCCTGATCGAGCTTATTGACAGAGAACTTATCAAGCCATGCAGGGCAATAGACCTGGGGTGCGGCACCGGTACCAACACCTGCTATCTGGCATCCAGGGGGTTCGATGCCACGGGAGTGGATATCTCACCCGAGGCAGTCAGGCTGGCAGCCGAGAAAGCCGCAAACAGAGGCCTTAAGTGTAACTTCATCACCGCGGACCTTCTCGGAGAATTGCCTGAAATAGACGGAAAATTTGACTTGGCCGTCGACTGGGAAGTTCTTCATCATATATTTCCCTCCGACAGGGAAAAATATTTAAATAATGTTAGCAGAATTCTGAACAGCGGGGCTCTTTACCTCTCCCTCTGTTTCAGCGAAGAGGACCCGGTGTTCGGAGGAAGCGGAAAGTTCAGGAAAACATCGCTGGGCACAGTGCTGTATCTATCTTCCGAAAAAGAGCTTCGTGAACTTTTCGAAAACCGCTTCCTGGTACTCGAATTGAAGACCATCACGGTACCCGGGAAGATTTCGCCCCACCGGGCTGTATGCGGCCTGATGAAGAAAGAATAGGCCGGCAGAGTTTTCGTATCCGCCTGAACCTGAGAAGCGCCGGGAGTGCCGGCTATATTTAGATTGTAATCTGAACTTATTCCTGATAAATATAATTGAAAATTCAGAATATACCGTCCGATAGCTCAAATAAACTCATTTCGGTATAATTATGAACATTGAAAGCCTTATATTCGAGCTCAGCGTTATAATTTTCGGGGCGGCGCTTCTTGGAACCCTTTTCCTCTATGCCAGACAGCCGATCATCATTGCCTACATCGCCATCGGAATCCTGGCAGGCCCTAACGGACTGGGAATCATCGATCAGACACACCATATAGAGCAGATGTCCCATTTCGGGGTTATACTTCTTCTTTTTATAATAGGAATTAATCTTCAGCCATCCAGGCTGATCAAACTCTTCAGAAAAACCGCGCTGATAACCTTCAGCACTTCCATATTCTTCGGCCTGCTGGCTCTTATCCTAGCCCTGCTTCTGCGATTCGATATCCATACCTCTCTGATATTCGGAGCCGCCATGATGTTCTCAAGCACAGTGGTGGGACTTAAGCTGATACCGACCACTACCCTGCATCACCGCCGGACCGGCGAATTCATGACCAGCGTGCTTCTTCTCCAGGATATTCTGGCGATACTTGTTATACTGCTCGTTACCGGCGAAAAGAGCGGTAACGTGCCGCTCACCTTCGCTCTGCTGGCCGGCAAGTTCGCCCTGCTCTGCCTGCTCTCTTTCGGGGGAGTAAAATATATAATGATACCGCTTTTCAGGAGGTTCGATGTGGTCCAGGAGTATACCTTCCTTGCCGCTCTGGGGTGGTGCCTGCTCTGGGCCGAGGCGGCCAACCTCGCCGGGCTTTCATACGAAATGGGAGCCTTTATTGCCGGTTTATCGATAGCCTCCTGTACGATCGCGTATCTCATCGCGGAACACCTCAAGCCGCTGCGGGAGTTCTTTCTGATCCTGTTTTTCTTCGCGGTGGGCGCGGAACTGGATTTCAGCCTGCAGCCGCTGCTTCTGATATCAGCGGTGATTTTCGGGATAGCTCTTGTGCCGATCAAATACGGTGTGTTCCGGCTTGCTTTCAGCCGGACGGGGGAATCACACGAACTCAAGAAGCAGCTCTCTGTCCGCCTCGCCCAGTCCAGCGAGTTCTCGCTCCTGGTATCCTTTTCAGCCCTGGCGGCGGGCGTAATGTCCATGGAAGCGGTCATGGTAATTCAGATTGCCACCATAGTCACTTTCATACTATCCACATACTGGGTGGTACTGAAATACCCCACCCCCATTTCGGGAAATTCCAGACTGAGAAAGGACTGAATCGGCGAGGAATACGACCACCGGCGGAAAACCTCAATACCTTGAGCGCGCTGACGGCTGCATGGCGCATGAGGGCCGTAGGCCTTCTTCCTGATCTGGTTGTTCTATCGCTGGCGGCGCGCGGCGCGGCGCTGAGCTTATGCCGGATGAAACATATCGATGAAATCAGAACATTCAGAAACAGCCCGCGGCGCTTTCTCTCTCCACAGGTTTTAATCTGATGCTTCCTGTTTCACTGGCCACTCCGCTGCTGGCGAAGGAATTTCCGGAACCGGGCCTGGTGGTTTTTTCAACCCTGGTGCTGCTGACGGCGGGGAGAGTGATATCCGTTTCAGAAGCCTTCGCCGGATTCTCCAATCACGGCATGCTGACCGTGGCCTTTCTTTTCGCAGTGGCCTCCGCGCTTCAGCGCACCGATATTCTCAATTTTATCTAATCTACTTTCAGGATAGGGCCGGGAGCGGATACCTTCATCAGATCATTTCCTCAGACTCGAAGTCTGAAATGGAACTTGACCCGGTAGTTTCTTTCTCTATCAGAGAGGTAATGGTAAAGAGGTGATCAAACCCCATCTTTTCCATGCTGCCGAGGTTTTCTCTGAGCCTGTCCACATCCATGTAACCGGAGAGGGCCGGCCCGGAGAGCTGGCGCTCGAGGCATTTGCGGACAGGAGATTCGGGAGTGTAGGCTCCCCTTATCCTGCTCCAGCGGAGCCGGTATTCAACAATCTTTCTGAGAGGTTTGGGAAGCGCGAAATATACCCTTCTGGCAATTCCGTAAAAGGGAAGCTTCCAGGAGGTTATCGGAAACTGCCACTCAGAGTTATTTATGGCGGCCACTTCCGGAGACAGCCTGACCAGTATCTCCCTGTATAATTTGTAATTCTTCTTCAAATCATCCGGGAGGTTCATTGAATACCGGAATACTTCCGACCCGTAAAAGGGAGTCATGGTCCGGGTATAGAACCTGCTCCGCTCCTCGCCCTGGAAATGCCAGCCGGGGCAGCGTTCGGAGAATATGAACTGGAGATACTTCATCTTGTAGTCCCGCTCCTGATAACGGCCGAGCATATCCTTCAGCCGGCTTCGAATCTCAGGTCCGGGAGTTCCGGTGATATCAGAAACTGTTTCGACAGAAAGCATGGTGTTGAAGTTGAGAATATAGTCTACCAGGCCGTCCAGGGACCTGACATTGCCTACCGGCCTGGTATCCCGGATAACCCGGTCTCCCCCATCTCCGGTAAACAGGGTGAACTCCTCTCCGTAGGTATCGCCGATCCTTTCCAGCAGCTCCAGAATATGCCCCACCCCGAGATAGTTCAGGCCGCTTACCCTGCTGAGAAGATCCAGGAGGACCCGGCCCTTCGCCCTGTGCAACCTGAACATATTCCACTCAATACCCAGAGTCCGCGCAATCTTCTCCGCATACTCAATATCCGGCCCCACTATGCCGTAAGCATCCAGAAAGGTAGCCGTGGAGAAGGGAACCCCCTTATTATCCAGGCAGATCGAAACCGATCTTGAATCCAGCCCCCCGCTCAATGAAACAACATTTATTCCTGCCGGCGAACTCCTCCTCCGGCAGGCGGCTTCCAGCAGATCAGCCATATTCCCCGCATGCTCATGAAGGGATCCTCCGGAATGATCTTTCTGCTCGTAGTTGAACGAATGAATACTCTCAATTTCAACCGACCCTTCCCCGGTACTGATCTTCAGCAGGGAGCCGCCCCGCAGGCGGTTAATGCCCTTGAATACCGTTCTTCCCTCCAGAGGATACCCGAACAGCAGATATTCGAATATGGATTGCCGGTCGAAAACGGCGCCTCCCCTCATGGAATTGATGAATTTCGGTTCTCTGCTGAGCATTAATCCATTCTCATCCATAAAGTAATAGAACGAAATCCTGGAGAGCGGGTCATTGAAAATAACGGTGTCTCCGGTCTCCCTGTCGCTGATAAATACTCCGTACTCACCGTCGGTATCCGCAATCCATCCGGCAGCCTCCTCAGAGCAGTCAGGCATGCGCCGGGCCACCGACAGAAGCGACCTCTCCAGATCGCCCCTGCTCCTGTTATAAATAAATCCGTCCACGCAGATGTGGTATCTCTGATCCTCTATCTCGGCAACGGAATATTTATTATGGCTGGTATAGCCCAGGAACAGATGGCCGCCTACCATGGAGGAGCTGCTTGAATATCCGCCGTCGTGAACGAGTTCGTCCAGGGCTGATCTTATCCTACCGCTTATATTTTTTATTTCTCCATCTCTGCTGAATACGAATGATATTCCGGGCATGATTCTCCTTCGATTAGGAAACCTGATCGGTATACCCGGGGGTTATTCCGCCGGGACCGTGATTACAAACTCAGTCCATTCCCCCTCCCTGGATTTTACATTTATCGTCCCTCCATAACTTTCGGTAATGATAAAATATGCGATGGAGAGCCCCAGCCCCATCCCCTCTTCCCTTTTGGTGGTATAAAAAGGTTCGAACACATGTTGAATGGTATCATCATCTATTCCGTGGCCGTTATCCCTTACTCTGACACAAACCCTTCCGTCCAGCATGGAGGTTCCTATATAAAGCCTGCTTTCGCGGCTTTTCTCTATCTTCATGGCTTCAGCCGCATTTTTTATTACATTAAGAAGCGCCTGGACCATTTTGTTCTTCTCGCATAATATTTTCGGCAATCCGGATTGATAATCTGTTTCCAGTCTGATACTGTTGAAATCAAGAGACATATCCCTGCCTGCCAGCTTCAGCGCATCGCCGATCATATCATTTATATCCACGGCCGTCCTTTCGGTCTCGCCCTTGCGCGAGAAGCTGAGCATGCTCCTTACCACCCCGGCCGCCCTCTTGCCGAAATCTATGATTGTCTCTGTCATCTCAGGAATCTCTCTCCGGTTCATATACTCACGCAGGGCGGAGAAGTCTATTCCCAGCTGGCGGGCTGTCTCCCGGTTAGCCGGCATATCCGCTGTCAGCCGGTTGGATATCACCGAGGCGTTCTGAATTATGACAGCCAGGGGGTTGTTAATCTCATGAGCCATCCCGGCGGCGAACCCGCCCAGGGAAAGCATCTTTTCGGACTGAACAATCATCTCCTCGAAGAGAACCTTGTCCGTAACATCGTCCTCCCTGATTATCGCTTCCAGCGTGCCCCGGTGGCTTACCGGAAAGACCATTACATCCTTGTAACGAGTCTCCCCGTTTATATGCCTGGCCACCTTCATATCTTTCCTGGGAGTTCCAGAAGATATAGCTTCTTTTACCAGGCCGAGTTTCTCTGAAAGCGCCGGATATAACTTCACCAGGTTCCTGCCCGTCGCTTCCTCCGCTTTGAATCCGGTAACCCTCTCGGCCTCTTCGTTCCATTGAGTTACCTCCCCGTTCTCTCGTATGCCGATCAGGACCGATGGCATGGAATTAAAAATATCACGGAGATAATCCTTCAGACCCTCCAGCTCTTTCTCCGCTTCCTTATTCTTGGAGATATCTCTAATGGTAGCCTGGAGGTATTCCTGTCCTCCGATCTCTATCCTTACCAGAAAAACCGTACAGTATAATTCTCTGCCGTTCCTGCTCTGATGGACCCATTCAAAGAAATGAGAACCTTCCCTGCTCGCAATGTCGACCATCTCCCTGGCCATATCCGCCGAACCGGATCCGCCCGGCTGAACTTCCGGAGAGATGTCAGCCGGTGTGAGTGAACAGAATTCCTCCCTGCGGTCTATTTCGAAAAGCTCCAGGGCGGCCGGATTGACCTCCACAAACTTAAGGTCGCCGGGCCTCATTATCATAATGGCGTCTTTGGAAGACTCAAAAAGGGTCCTGTATTTCTTTTCCGCTCTCTGCCTTTCGGTTATATCCAGAATCAGGGCCATTGAGAGTTCTCTGCCGTCCATTTCGATCAGAGAGGCGCTTATTTCCACTCTCCTGGCCTCTCCGGAGCTGTTGACGATATTGAATTCGTATCTCCTGGGCACCTCCTCCCCGAGCCTTCTTCTCCTGTACCTGTCAGTTACTATTCCAACACTCTCATCGTCCAGAAATTCTCTGAAATCATGGCCCAGGATTTGGTTACGCTCATACCCCAGAAGCTCAATTACCCGGCTGTTAACGAATATCAGTTTGAAATTATCGTCTATGATCATTATCGCTTCGTGCGAGTTTTCTACGATATTCCTGTATCTCTGCTCGCTCCTGCGCAGCTCCTCCTCCACCCTCTTCCTTTCGGTGATATCCCGTACCACCGCCAGTATTCTATCTTCGCCGAGCAGCTTTACTGCCTTGATGTGCACCTCCACCCAGAAAAGAGATCCGTCTTTTCTTCTGGCATGCCACTGCAGAGAGGTTGGAAGGACGCTGTCAAACTGCCCCAGCTTGTTTTCTATGAACTCACTGCAGTAAGGGTATTGGCCGGAGGAGAATTGATCCAGGGTCTTGCCAATAACTTCATCCTTGCTTGAGTAACCGTACATTTCGATCATCTTGTCGTTGACATCGATAACCCTTCCGGTGGAGATCTCATGTATAAATATTGCGTCTCCCACCGAGTCAAAAATGGTGCGGTAATTCTCCTCGCTTTCATGAAGCGCCTTGGTCAGTTTGACATGCTCAGTAATATCCCGCCCCTCGCAGATAATCAGTTCCACTTCCCCCGAATCATTCACCACCGGCCTCAGGGTTAAATCAACATAGTGAACCTCTCCCCTGTCATTCTGTATCTCCGACTCGAAGCGGACAGATTCACCTTCCGCCGCTTTCTCCATAGCTTCGCGAATTCTGGACGGCAGACCCTCGGTTAATTTCCATACGATGCTTTCGGAGATACGGTTACCCACAACTTCTTCGACATCCCTGTCGACAAAATCCCTGGTGGCCCTGTTTATCTCAATAACCCTTCCGTCCGGCGCGATCAAAGCGGTGAACTGGAAAATATTATCAAATACCGCCCTGTACTTTCTTTCGCTCCGGAGCAGATTCCACCTGTTCCAGATTCTCTCCATGGTCCGGTCGATACCGGAGCGTATGCCCTCATAGTTACTCTTGAACCGATCGCTGATCTCATCCTCGCTATGCGAAGCAATATTGATACAGGCAATTATCTCTCCCCCCGCCCTGACCGGAAGCGCTGCAAGCGACCTCAGCCCTTCTTCCTGCTGGATTTCCGATAGAGCTCTGTCTATCTCTCTGGAATTAAAAAACAAGGGGGCGCCCCGCATGATCTTATCCACCCTCCTGGATCCCGCGCCGTAATAACCGGTATCCTCTATGAATGTGTCTGAAAGCCCCGAATAGCAGATCAGTGTCATATCACCGGAGTATCTGTCAAAGAAATAGATACCGCCGGAGTCCATTCCCATCAATCTTATGAGAGCTGAAAGGTATTCGCCGGCGAGGGTGCCGATATCCTTCCTGGTTCCCTCCAGGCTCTTCTCGATAGAATGCTGTACCTGTTTAAAATCGTTCTTTGAGAACGATCCCCTCTCTTTTCCGCCTGCCCTGTTTTTTCCGGACATACAGCAACACCACCCGCTCTGAAGAAATCTTTCAGCCGGAACTTCCCGATTTCAGCCTATTTCCGTATTCTCTGCTCCAGATATCTATCATGGAAAGGAAGAATGCCGCTATCACAGGTCCCGCTATGAATCCCGCTACCCCGAAGACTGAGATACCTCCCAGTGTTGAAAAGAATATTATAAGGTCGTGCATTCTTGATTCCCGGCCGACCAATCTCGGCCTGAGGATATTGTCAACCATCGATATCAGAAGAACCGAAATAAGAATTATAACCACCCCCTGCCAGATATCTCCGGCAATCAGCTTTATTAATCCGGCAGGCAGCATAACCACCCAGGCGCCCACGAAAGGGATTATTGACAGCACCGTCATGATCACTCCGAACAGAAGCCAGGATTTGAATCCAAACAGCATCAGAACCACCGCCCCGCTGAAGCCCTGAATCAGTCCTATCCCCGCGGTACCCCTGACCGTTGCCCTTGATATCTCTACGAAGCGTTCATAGATCATTTTCTCGTATTCATCCTTCAGAGGAGAAAGGTGCCTGATCTTATGGAGGAATTCTTTTCCGTCCCGGAATAGATAGAACATTGTAAACAGTACTACGAACAGGCTGGTAACCAGGTCAAAAAGGGATCTGGAAGTGGTATTTACCACCGAGGCAACCACCGAGCCGGTTTTTCCGGCCACATCCCTGGCAACCTTCTGCCAGTTGACGCTGCCCAGGTCCAGCCACTGGTAGATTCTCAGGTTCTGTATTTTCCCGATCAGTCCGGTATCCCCCTTTTCTAAAAGATCGGAAAGCCAGGGGGCAGCGTTCTGATACAGATCCACCGCCTGCCTGGCAACTTCGGCTACTACAAGGGATAAGGGGAGAAAGACACAGAGCATCAGAAGCAGACAGGTCAATATTGAAGCGGCACCTCTTCTGCCCCGCATGGCACGGACAATCCGTCCGTAAAGCGGATAGAACAGGGTTACAAAAGTGGCAGCTATGACAATAGATACCAGGAATGTCCTTATAATACTGATGAACAGGGCCAATGAGAGCAGAAGCAGCAATATAAGAGCGTATCTGCTGGCTTTCCGTATCTCCTGGTTCGTTATTTTCGAACTGTTATCTTCTTCAGCGCTGATCCGGCTCACCCCCTCTTCCGCGAATTGCCATGCCCCTATCTGAAGGTAAAAGGAGCATAGTTGGCCAGAAATTTCTTGCTTCCATGTTCATGGAAAGCGACCACCACCTTCATGTTTTTCCCGCTGCCCTCTACCATCCTTATAACTCCGTCACCGTATGCGGGATGGCTGACCGCCGCACCTTTTCTGAATTTACGGTCGCTTCTTTGGATTACCGGTTCCGAAAAAGTTTCTCCGGCCGCCGGAGTTTCCCTCTGTGCCCCCACCCGATTCAGGCAGGAATCCGGAATTTCACTGAGAAACCGGGAAGGGATATTACTCTGCCAGATTCCGAATCTCATCCTGTTTGCCGCCGAGAAGAGAAACAGCAGCTCCTTCGCCCTGGTCATCCCCACGTACAGGAGTCTTCTTTCCTCCTCAAGCTCGGGGTCGCTCTCGAAACTGGAGTAATGAGGCAGCAACCCCTCCTCCAGGCCGGTTATCATGACCGCCCGGTATTCCAGTCCCTTGGAATTATGAAGAGTCATCAGGGCCACGCTCTCGTCTTCGCTCAGGCGGTCCACATCGCTGATCAGAGCGATTTCCTCAAGGAACGCTGAAAGGGATCCGTCTTCGGAACCCGATACGAATCTGCTGGTTTCGTTCATCAGCTCTTCCACATTCTCCAGCCGGTCCTGGGCAGTCTTTTCATCCTTGAGAAGATACTCCTGGTAACCGGTTCTGTCCACCACTTCTGTTAAGACCCTGTAGGCGTCATTAATTCCGGCGCTCAGCTCCAGCTTCGCCATCATCTCCGAGAACTGTTCCAGCCTCTTCCTCTGGGAAGAATTGAAATGAGCGAGAATCTCCCTATCCCTGATAGCATGCAGGGGGGAACCGTCGCCGGCAAGCTCCATCAGCTTATCCACAGTTACTTTGCCGATTCCCCTGCGGGGCACGCTGATTACGCGTTGAAAATTCACCCTGTCCCTGGGATTATTGATCAGTTTGAGGTAACCGAGAAGATCCTTGATCTCTCTGCGCTCGTAGAATCTTACCCCGCCGATTATCTGATATGGCAACCCTCCCCGGTTGAAAGCCTTCTCCAGAGCTCTGGACTGGGCGTGGGTGCGGTAGAGGACCGCTATTTCGCTTCTGTTGTATCCGTTACGAAGCATAGAAATAATGCTTTCTCTTACCGCGGCAGCTTCCTCTCCGTCATCGCCGGCGTAGTAAACCTGAACCGGCTTGCCCTTTCCTTTCCTGGACCAGAGGGTCTTGCCCTTCCTGGAACGATTGTTGGCGATAAGCCGGTTAGCGGCCTCCAGGATCAGATTGGTGGACCTGTAATTCTCTTCCAGCCTGATTACTCTCGTGTCGGAATAGACTTCGTCAAACTGAAGAATATTCTCCACTGTGGCTCCCCTCCATGCGTAGATCGCCTGGTCGTCGTCCCCCACCACGAACAGGTTTCCAGATTCGGAAGCGAGCTGATCAATCATTACCATCTGTATGGTATTGGTGTCCTGAAATTCGTCCACCAGGACATGCTCAAACTGCCTGGAGTACCTTTCTCTGATTTTTGGCCTGGCGGTAAACAATTCTACCGTCCTGGTAATCAGATCGTCAAAGTCGAAGGCGTTGCACTTTTTAAGCCTGGAAGTATAGATCCGGTATATCTCCGCAATCTGTTCCTCCATGAAATTGTAAGCGTTCTCCAGAGCTTCTGCCGGCGTAACCAGCTTGTTCTTCCATCTGCTGATCCTGTTTCTTATCGAATAGGCCGGATATTCGTTCAGATTCCAATTCCTGCTCTTGATAATCTCCTTAATCAGCCTCATGGAATCATCCTCGTCATATATGGCGAAGTTATTGTTGAAGCCTATGTGCCGGGCTTCACGCCTCAGGATCCTCAACCCGGTAGCGTGGAATGTACCTATCCAGAGGTGCAGGCCGGGAGCGTTGAGCGCGGCCTGTACCCTCTCCTTCATCTCTCCGGCAGCCTTGTTTGTAAACGTAAAGGCCAGGATTCTCTGCGGAGATATCTTTTTCTCCCTGATAAGGTACACTATCCGCTCAGTGAGAACCCTGGTTTTGCCGCTTCCGGCTCCGGCGAGAATGAGAATATGGCCCTCACCTTCCAGAACCGCTCTCTTCTGCTGTTCATTAAGTTGCTTCAAATGAACCACCATTTCTTTTACGAGGTACAGTTTTCAGAATTGCGGGCCGAGATAGAAATGAAACTCCGGCTTCGCGGTATCTTCAAAATCTGTCGGCCAGGCCAGCTGAAAATTAAAGATGAGGAAACCCATCCTCATATAGAACCCCACTCCAAAATCGCTGTAGAATTTCAGGTCGTTTATCTCCACGGGGTCTATTGATGCGGGAAGCCTCTCCACGTATATTTCGTCTCCCCAGACCGAACCGGTATCAAAAAAGAGGGTGCCCCCGATGTTGTAAATACCCCATCGCCCCGGCCACCCGAAAATCAGGGCATCCAGCAGAGGATACCTGTATTCCAGGTTGAAAAGCATCATCCTGGTACCCTGAAACTGCAGGTAATCGTAACCCCTCATGGTAACCGGCCCTCCCAGGAAGAAGTATCTGGAATCCTCTCCCGTACTGACACTCCCTACCGCCCTGAAAGCGAGATAATTCCGGTAGAAGACCGGTATGTACCTGCGGTAGTCGTAGAACGCTATAGCGCGGCTGATGTCGTCAGAGGAAAGGCTTATCGACCTGGAGAAACTCAACATCCACCTGGAACCTATCACCGGGCCGAAATTGCCGTAATAGGCGGAGTCGTGGACCAGTGATATGGTAGGCTGTATCAGCCTCCTGGTGACCTTTTCGCCGGTTGGCGCATACCAGTAACTTCCCACAGTATCAAAAAATTCACGTTCCAGTACGTATCCCTGGGTCTCCAGCTCCACCCTGGTAAAAGTAGAGAACGGATAACTTATCTTGGAGAATATCCCGTAGTTTCTCTCGGTGAACAGCCTGTAATCGAGAAAGGACTCTCCCAGCGAGGTGACCCTGGAATTGATATAATTCTTGAGATGAAATATTCCGAACGAATAATCTATTCTTCTCTTTAGGTAGTAATAAGAGAGAAGTATATCACTGTCTTCAATGGACCTGTGGATATTGAACGAGAGGTGCATACGATGGTCTCCGAGAAGGTCGCTGAAAGCGATCGAATTCATGAAACCGAAGCCGTAACCGGTTGAATAGAACACCCCCATCCCGTTGCTGACATAATCCGGAGAAAATTTGGTCTTATAGTCTTCGACGGTTCCAATCTTTTCCTTCATCCTTTCCCGCCGGGCTGTTACCGTATCCGGATCAACGTTCTCCTGGGAATCCTCATCTATGACCACTTCCGGGAATTTTTCCTCTCCGCCAGACTGCGCCAGTTTATCCCGTTTGCCGGCTGAAGCGTAATCCTGTGATAACGGATCCGCCCCGGCAAGAGAATCCGGCTCTGAACCGGCCGGTATTTTCTCATCTGCCTCTATCAGCTTGTCCCGGTCATTCGGAGCAGGTGGAGCCTGGTCATCAGTACCGGAGGCAAACTTGCCGGAGGGATAAGAAACATCCGAATCCTCAGAGAATTTATCCATGATGAATATATCGTATCCGGCTGAATTGAAGGCGGTAAAGAGCAGTCTGTCCTTTTCGGGGCTGTAGGCGGGCGAAAAAAGACCTCCTATAACATCGGTGAACCGGTAATAACTTCCGAATTCAACACTCCCCCGATAGAGATTGAAAATTCCACTTTCGTTGGAGCAGAATATTATTTCCCTGCCTCCCATAATTATCAGAGGGGAGAGGTCATCGCCATCTGTCGATATTATCAGCTCCTTCTCTCCTGATGCTATGTCCACCGACCAGATATCGCCGAAGGAACCATCCTTGCCGATATCTCTGGAGAAGTACTCCGAATCGATCCTGCCCCCCTCGCCGGTTTCCGGATTATTTACTATTCTGGACGACCTGGAGTAAACAAGTTTCTTGCCGGAGGGGAACCATGAGACATCCTTCTCATCCTCCACGTCGTCGGTTACCTGCACCATATCCCTGGAATCGATTTTCAGTATATAGATATCGGTCTGCCCATTCCTTACACCGGAAAAAGCGATACTCCCGCCGTCCGGCGAATAAGAAGGGCTGAAAAAGAAATCCAGGGGAAAGTCTATCTCCTCAATGATTTCACCGCGCGGGATATCTACTATGAACATCTTATTAACACCGCTGGATTTGGCCACGAAGGCCAGCCGGTCCCCGGCCGGATTTACCGCCAGATTCGATTTCATGCTCCGCAGTATTTCAAACTTGTCCGATATATTGCCCTCTATCAGCTGCTTTTCCACCTCGCCGTTAACAACGTTCATCAGGTAGATGCCGTCAAGGCCTCCCCTTCTGGAATAAAAAACCATACTCTCGCCGCCGAAGGCGAATTCAGGCTTGGAATTACTGTAATGGTGCTCCTCCATATGGTCGGTGAGCCTTCTTCCCACTTTTTCGGGAGCATCCTTGTCGGCATACATTGGCCAGTACCTTCTTCGCAGGTATTTACTCCATTCTTCGGTAAGCTCGGAGGTTGAAAATCCTATGGTTTCCCTCAAAGCCGTGTCAATGGAACGGGTTTCTTTCAGTCTCCTCATGATGTCGACTACTTTCCGCTGACCGTAGGTTTTAACTATATAATCGATCACAGACTGCCCGGCCTTGTAAACCATATAACCGCCGGCATAATCCAGGTTGCCCGGGATATAATTGAAGATTGTGGCATCACGCATGAACATATCCGCTTCATCGTCGAACCCCTTGGAGTAATATTCCGAGCAGCCTTCCGCCAGCCACAGAGGTATCCTGAAGAGAAGACTCCTGGAAAAGACCGACCGAAGCAGATTTCCGTAGATAATATCGAACTCGAAGATGTGTATCAGCTCATGCACGGCGGTGTTTCTGTAATCGGTGTTGTCGCCGCTGAAATGCAGGACGACCCTCCGCCTGTTCGGTTCGGCGAATGCCTGAACACCTTCCGGAATGAAACTCCAGGTAGTGTTGGTCTGTTGAAAGGCTGAATGGCTTCCGTACACTATTACAGGTATCCGCCATCTGATATTGTGCATGAAACTGGATGAAACATCCCTGTATCCGTCTTCAAGTATTACTCCCGTGCGCGCGGCAAGGTCTCTGTACCCGTCGCTGAAATGTATATCGAAATGCGGGGTGTGGAGAATATTCCATTCAAACTGGTCATACTGGACCTTGTTCTTGCCGAATATCCAGGCCTGCGATCTGACAGGCGCCGTCCAAACCGGCAGAAGAAGGATTACCAGGATAAAAACTGCTGATACCGCTTTCCGCTTCATTTGATCCAATCCTTTACTTAGTATCTACAATAGAATATTAATAATAATTTATCAGAATTCCCACCTGATTTTGACATCCACGTTAATTTCGTCCCCGCTGCGCATACTTTCTCCGGGTAGCAGTTCCTGCGAATATTTAATCAGTTCGGTCCTGATGAGGAACAGGTCGCTTATTCTGTATTCCACCTCTACCTCTGCCTCAGTGGCAACAGACAGCCCCTGTTTCCACTGAACGTAAAGGCCCTCCGAAAGGTATTTCCCGATGGCGAGCATGGTGGCCTTTTCCCCGCCGAATGCTCCGGACTGCCTGGCGTTGCCGTGCTCCAGTGAAACGGTGAATCCTTCCATCTGAGAATTAAGAACCCTTTCCAGGTAGTTAGCGGCGAGATTCTGAGCGGTTCCCATTGCATCCCACTCGCTTTCACTTCCATTCGGTGATCTGACGATTCCACCCCCCAGCATTTTCCAGATATCGGTCTCGCTGTATCCGCTCTCTTCGTGACGAAGGCTGAGCCTGGGCTGCGGATCGCTCTCGTCCCATACCAGGGTCAGGTATATTCTCTTTCCTTCCTGGTCGTAGGTCACCGCTTCTATATCGATAAGAGGCCTTTTGCCCCCCGCATGGGAGAAAATCAGACTCCCCGACTGTATATGAAACTTATTATTATATAAATTATACCAGCCTCTGTAGAGCAGCAGTTCTCCCCTGAGGTAGGTGCCCATCTCATTATGATGCAGGGTCACCTCCCCGGTAAACTCTATATTCGCGTCAGGTGTCTTGATCCTGGTATTTCCCTTCATATCCAGATCCAGTTCCGCCATCCAGCCAGGTTTGATCACTCCTTCACCGCCACCCCCGCTTTCCATATCTCCAGGGTTAAAATATATTTCGGCCTCATTAACTTCGAAGCTCCCACTCAGGAACGGCACGGCCCGTCCCTCTACGGTATCCGTCCCTATATCCAGCTTTCCGGTTACAATTGCCGCTACATCTCTGATACTGGTTACCATAACTTTTTCCGTATCCACTGTAAGGTCGTAAACGACCGGTCTCCATCCTCTAAGGGATACCGTACCGGAACCTGAAAACCTGCCCTCCTTACCCTCCTCCCCGTTCAAATAACGCACCCTTATAAGGGTATCCTCGAAACTGACCCTGGCGTTTACCTTTCTGAATCTTTCCTCCATACCGGCAAGGCGGAAACCCGCGCCGGTCAGCCGCAGGTCGCCCGAAAGATCCGGAGCAGCCACAGTTCCCCGGACTGTAAACTTAAGGGAGCCTTCACCCTCCGCTCTGGCTACCAGGTCGCTTATATCGGCAACCCTGCTGAGATCTATCTCGGTTATTTCCAGGTCAAAGTTCATCTCTCTTTCCCGGTCAAGAGAATAGAGCCAGCGGTTCTCCTTCAGCGGCAGGTTGCCGCTGAAATTGCCCTGCTTTCTTCTGCCTTCAACGTACATCTCACCTTCGAGGGTTATACCGCTGCGGGTAAGATCGGCATGCAGGTCAACCCGGGGGACTGTCACATGCTGAAACACTATATCGCCGGCCGTTCCATCCAGCCTGATGCGGGGGTGAAGCAGCCCCCCCCCTACCAGTGCTTTTCCGGTAAAAGTTCCTTCCGCAAAAGGGATCCCGGGGAAATATTCAATAAATGGCTCTACCGACAGGTTCGCGCAGTAGATCTCAAGTGAGGAAGAGGTCTCTACCAGAGACTCCGTTCCCCAGTGATACAACTCATCCAGAGAGATGTTTTCAATATCTCCGCTGGCAAAGGCGAATCCCGCCGGCGATGAAAGACTGAGTGTATCCAGCCTGCAGTGATTGCTGGAATAAGCCGCTTTCAGGCCGAACCTTTCCACCGGAATATTATCAATGGACCCGTTCAGAAGGTTTAAGGAGACAGTCAGATCGGGATCGCTGAGAGAGCCGGAGCTCCTGATAACGCCAGCCGCGCTGCCTTCCACGGGTATGAGAAGAAACTGGTTATGGTTCAGAGCCGACATATCGATCCTCTGGAATCTAAGTGATCCGTCGAAATTATTCCGGAACCTATTAAGCTCTCCCTCGAAATACACCGCCCCGATTCTGGAATGCAGCTGCAGGTCGTTAAATATAACAGCAGAGTCCGTGATGGCGATGGTGAATCCTCCACCGCTCAGCCAGTCTTCATCCAGCATTCTCATGGAAGCTCTATCCAGAACCAGCTCGCTCTCTTCTTCACCCACCCTGTACTTTCCCCGCATCTCGGCTTCCACATCGGACTTGGCCAGGTTCAGCTTCTTAATATTAACTTCACCTTCGGCATATTCCAGCGACAGATCTATATCTTTGAACCTGTGTCTGTCTATGAAAGCGGTATCGGCCCGGATATCGACAAAGACACTGTAATCTTCTCTTTTTACAACCGCGAACTGCACAGAGCCCTCCGGGATGAAAGCCCTGTTATAATTAAAATTACGGCACTCTCCGCTCAGCCGGAGGTCCCATTCATCCATGGTGCCTTCCCATAAGCCCTGAACATCAAGATCAGCCCGGTAATCTTCGATATCGAAATAGGCAAACAGGGTATCAGAAGCATCGCACTCTATTTCCAATAGAAGCCTGAGGGTATCCTGATTTACTATGGAACCGTTAATAGAGACTTCGTGAGTGCTGGATCTTGCCAGCATCTCTTTGATCATCAGGCTGTCGTTCCTGTAATCGGCGGATATTACCGCATTCCGGAAAGGAATCTCCATGAAATGCCCTGGACCAAGATAGAAATCCAGGTACAGCTCGCTGCTGCCGAAGAGATACCTTACCTCCGTCCTGCCGTTAAAATCTGTTTCAGGAAGGTCCGCCCCCGGATAAAACTGATTGGAGAGGTCCATCCCCCTGTTCTGGAATGAAAGTTTCAGGGTCTGCCTGCCCGTAACATAAACACCCTCTCCGTCAACCGACGCGCCGTTCAGTTTTCCCCTGAAAGCCTTTATATCCACATTCCGGGCTATCAGAAGATCTGCCTCAAAGTCTCTGAAGGTATAATCCTTCAGCTTGCCGTCGAAGCTGGCTGAGACTGAGAGGTTTCCCGGCCTTCCTTCAATCTGGAAAGTGCCGTTAACTCTTCCCATCTCACCGGTCTCAATATCCAGAGCGGTCCCAATCTCATCAATGTTGACAGGAGAGGCTTTGACCTTCAGATTCATCCTGAGAGAATCTACCGAAAGATCGCCCGAAAGGACCACCCTCGAACTCTCCGTTCCAAGCCGGAAACTGTCAAATATCAGTGAATTCTCACCGGTTGTGGAGCCGCCGTACGCGATGCCGCCGCTCATACTGCCGACCTCGATATCCCGGGTAATGAAAGTGCAGGAGCCGGAGGTAATATCCGCTTCGATCCTTTCCCCGCCGGTTCGAAGCATCCCTTCAAGATCTATCGACTTTACCGCTTCGGCCTTATCGGCACCCTGATAAATTATCTGGCCCCCGGAGATCGAAAAGCTTTCAACCTTTATCTCAAACAGGCCTCTCAGCGCCCCGCCGCCACCAGGCGCTCTCCCTGCCCCCGCAGAATCAGCTTTTATCCATACATGGGGATTCCTGAATTCCGCGCTGTTGATTGTAAAAGCGCCCCTTATCAGGCTCAACAGGCTGTACTCTATTCGTATTTCATCAACTCTGACCATATCGTACGATTCAGCGCTGCCCTCATATCTCACCGACAGATCCGAAACGTGAAGGTTATTCAGGGGGTTTCCGCTCACTTCCCCCAACACCAGCCGGCAGCAGTTATCATGGAACATGTACTCCGAAATCAGATTCGCCGCCTGATTCTTGAACAGAGCCGAGTGCATGAACAGGGTTACCGAAATTATCAGGAGCGCGATGAATCCGATCGGGATCGATATCCAGATAAACGCCTTATGCCGCAATATCCTCTTAACCAAAAACACCACTCCTGATATTAAAAAATCTGGCCCAGACTGATATGTATCCAGTAATCCTCATCCCGGTCAGCTCTCTTGTTTATCGGAAATCCGGCATCGACCCTTACAGGCCCCACCGGCGTGTAATACCTCAGGCCAAAACCGGTACTGTACTTATAATCCAGCACCGAGACGTCGCTTTCGTCCGTGAACATGGAATATCTGCCGTCGAATATATCATCTGTATCCCTCCATACATTTCCGCCGTCGAGGAATACTACCCCCCCGATGTTGAACCTTGAAAGAAGGGGTATGGGATATCTCAGCTCCAGATTTGTCAGCAGAACTATTTTGCCTCCCAGCGGATCCCCGTCCGAGTTCAGAGGCCCCAGAGAGTTCTGTCCGAAGCCCCTTACGGAGTTTCCTCCCCCCAGGAAGAATCTTCTCTCTACCGGCAGCTGCCGGCTGTCCGAGAACGGTTCGGCGTAACCAGCCCTTACCCGGTAAGCAAAGATCAGATCGGGATGAATGCTGCTGTAGCTCCGGTACGAGGATACCAGCAAATAATAGTTGTCATCTCCGCCCAGAAGACCTCCTGAATAATCCGTCTCCATCCTGATATAGTTACCCCTGCGGGGATTAAAATAATTATTCCTGGTATCCCTCCTGAAAATCACCTTTACTGAACGCCTTCTCGATCTGGGAGGAGCATCCTCCACATTTACCCTGTCTATACTCTCAAGCAGATAATTAAGGAATAGTGAAGTATTTCTGCCAAAGTTCCTCGAAAGCGAAGTGAAATAACTTACCGCTTCTACTTCCGCCGGTTCGATGGTGGCGTTGTATTCATAATATGACCCTACAGCAAGAGTATTCCAGGTAGAGAGTATATGCGGGAAGCGTATTTCACCCTCATGCCTCAGATATTTACTCTCAAAAACCAGTTTGTTGAAGTCATACTCATTATCGGAAAATATTGAGAATGAATATGACGACCTCACGTTCAGCTTGTAGCCTCTTTCCAGCAGATTGCGCTGGCCCAATTCGGCAAAAACATGGCTGGCATGTACGTTACCCACGCCCATTCCTGTTTCCACATAGCCGGTCCTTCTCTCTCTGACCCTTATCTGAAGGTCAACCGTCCCCTCTTCCAGATTCAGGTTTTTCGGTTCTATATCCACCGAAGAGAATAAGCCGGTATCATAGAGATTCTGCTTGCTCTGCCTGATCTTCCTGAGATCGAAATACTCACCCCTATCTGTCTTGAGTTCTCTGAAGACCAGATCTGACCTGGTTTCCTTATTGCCGGTCAGTTCGATATCCACAACCCTGGCCTTCTTGCCCCGCCTGATATTCCATGTAATACCAACCTTGAGGGAGTCTATCTTCACGTCATAGGAGACTCTGGTTCCCAGATAACCCTCCTCGAAATAGAGGTTGAATATGGCATACTGGTCGTTTTCGATCAGATTGGGATTGTAAGGTTCTCCCTCAGTCAGTTTAAGCTCTTTCCGCACCTTCGCCTCAGTGAAAAGCCGGTTCCCCTTTATCGCCAGGGTGTCCACTCTGCTTCTTCCGCCTTCCTTTATCACGATCTTGATCGATACCTTGTGGTTATCTTCGTCCCTCCGGACCGAAGAATCAACTATCTCTGTATTAAAGAATCCGTTTTTCCTGTAAAATGATTTGATCGTTTCAAGGTCCCGCCTGAGAAAATCTCTTCGAAACCTGGGTTTATTGAAAATGGAATAGAACCGCGCCTCCCTGGTCCTCATCTTGTCCTTAAGGACCCCGTCATTGAAGGTGCGGTTACCCAGGATAATTATCTCATCCACTACCGGAAGTTCGTCCTCAAAATCTGCGGAGTGGCAGGGAAAAGAAATCATTAACGCCGCAAGAGCCAAACCGGCAATCAATGTTGCCGGCGTGCGTTTTTTCCCCGGGCAGCTGTTTATTGAATTTGACATTTGCCTTCCCTGTATGTAATCTCCTGAATGATGAGGATTAACGAAATAACTAATTTAAAGACAGGCAATTCATTGAGAATTAAATACACCGGCAAACCCGGAGTCCGTAATTTTATCGGAACAGGCTTCCTGGTCTTCTTTATCCTTGCCTCTCTGGCATTCTTCGCCGGCTGTTCCGAGAATGATACTGACAGGGCCAGAGACCGCACCCTGACAGCGGACGAACGTTACCTTGTCCAATTATATGTAAAAATACATAAATTAGAAACAAATCTCCAAAATAATCCCGAAGAACTGTCAAAAAAACTGGCTGAGCTGAGGGGCAGGGCCGATTCGACCAGGATCAACAGAACGTTGAGAGATCTGGAAAAAGAACCTGTGAAATGGATCGCGGTCTACAACCGCATTAACACTCTTCTGGAAAGATCCCCGGACTAGATTAACCGAAGACATTAAATATATCCAGAGCCATTACCAGAACCATTAGAATAATCAGCAGGATGAATCCTGCCTGCATCATGGCATTCTTAATCCTGGCATTAACCTGCCTGCCGCTGATCCCCTCAGCCAGGTAAAGCACAAAGTGCCCCCCGTCGAATGGAAGAAGGGGAAACAGATTAATAATGCCCAGGTTAATAGAGAAAAAGGCGATGAAGCTTATCAGGTAGTTAAAGCCCCACCTGACCATATCTCCGGCCATTTTACCTATCCGCAGGGGGCCTCCCACCGCCTTTACACTGGCCTTTCCGGTGACAAGTTTCTTCAGGAAATCGAGTATCCTGACCGTCATTCTCCAGAACGCCGTGGAACCGTAACTTGCCGCCTGTATAAATGATACATCTTCCTTGAGATAATATTCCTTTATCCCGATGCTTCCGGCCTCCACCACGTCAAGCTTCTCACCGCCGGATGGCAGATCGATCGATTCGGTTTCGAGTTCCGCGGTATGCCTGACACCATCCTGTTCCCAGGTAATACTGATTGTCTCATCCAGGCTTTTATGAATCCTTTCGGCTACTTCGTTGAAGGTATAAACTGCGGTATCATTTATGGAAACTATGTAAGCCCCGTTCCTTATCCCAGCTTCCCAGGCCGGCGATTCCTGCTTGACATCGCCTACCCTTGGCGGGACCCCCAGCGCCAGGCCCACCGTATGTCTCCCCAGCTCCTCATTATAAGTCGGAGCTGCCGATAAAGTGATTATTTCCGATCCCCTCTTGACCCTGAAGTTCATTTTCTGATCTTCATCCCCGGAAACAAAGGAACTCAGACCCCGTTCAAAGGTCAGGGGCTCACCGTTTACCCCCAGTATTCTGTCTCCCCGCTGAAATCCCGCTTCCATGGCCGGTGAATTCTCCACTACCTGATCGACAACCCCGTACGGTTCGGTCTTGTATACCCCCTGAAACCAGATGCTGCCGATGTAAAGTACCAGGGCAAGCAGCAGATTCATTGCCGGCCCGGCCAGTATAATGCTTATCTTGCGCCAGGGCGATTTGGCCCTGAAGGTCCGGTGCTCGGGTATATCTTCTTCCCTGTTATCACCGCCGGAATCTTCTTCATCCTCCTCTTCCTCCTCTTCAGTCTCCCCTGCAAACTTGTTATAGCCTCCGAACGGGATTATGGAGATTGCGTATTCGGTTTCGCCATATCTGAGTTTCAGTATCTTTGGCCCGAAACCTATGGAGAAAGTCAGGACATAAACGCCGTTAAGCTTTGCCAGAATGAAATGCCCGAACTCGTGGACAAACACCACCACACTCAGTACAAAAACAAAAGAGATTATGGTTAAAAACATGAATCCTCCGTCATATCTTTACAGCTTCGTCATGGCGGCTCGCCAGGAAATCCCTGGTCCACCGGTCGGCTCCGATAATATCTGAAATGCCGCTGACTTCCGCCGTGCTATGATTGGAAAGAGCCTCCTCGATCCAGTCTATAATGGTAAGAAATCCTATTTTGCCCGCCAGGAATGTTTTGACAGCCACTTCATCGGCAGCGTTGAGTACCGCCAGCGACGTGCCCCCCCTCCGGGCGGCATCCATGGCCAGCTCGAAAGCGGGGAAATTGCCGCTGTCGAACCTGACGAACTCCAGAGCCCCGATCTCCTCCAGCTGCAGCGCCCCCCAGGGAAAATCCACTTTCTCCGGGTAATAAAGAGCGTTGATGATAGGCAGTTTCATATCGGCGGGGCCGATGTGCGCAAGCAGCGAACTGTCCCTTAATCTCACCAGGGAATGAACCAGGGACTGGGGATGTATTATTACACTGATGTTCCGGTAAGGAAAACCGAACAGGAAATGCGCCTCGACAACCTCGAAACCCTTGTTCAGCATCATCGCCGAATCGACAGTAACTCTTTCACCCATATCCCAGGTAGGGTGATCCAGCACCTGCTCAATGGTTACGTCCTTCAGCCCGGAGAAATCCCTGTTGTAGAAAGGGCCTCCCGAGGCGGATAATATTATTTCAGAAATGTCCTCTCTGCCCCCTTCCAGGCACATGGAAAGGGAAAAATGCTCGCTGTCAACCGGTATTATTCTCTCCAGGCTGTCTCGGTCCCGGACGAGCAGCTCGCCCCCGGTTACCAGCGATTCCTTATTTGCCAGAGCCACCATGCAACCCAGCCTGAGAGCTTCCATGGTGGGGCTCAGGCCGGCAATACCTACCAGCCCGTTTACCACCAGATCCGGGGAAGTCTCACGCAGAAGATTAATTATCCCTTCTTCCCCCGTTCCCGCAGAGCGCCCGCTGAATACGCTCCTTCTGGCCTTGAGAAGGCTGAAGGAATCATCGCTGCCCAGTGCGAACATCGCCTCAGGGAATAAATCCAGCTGCTTCTCCAGTTCTTCAATACTGGTATCCGCTACCAGGCCCACCACTTTCAGAGAGCTGTCCTTCTGCAATTTGATTATATCCACGGTCGATCTTCCGATCGATCCGGTCGAGCCCAGAATAACTATCCTCTTCAATTCAGGTCCTCTCATCCCGGCAGAATAAAGAAAATAAGTATATAATATACTGCCGGGGCGTTGAAAAGCATCGAATCAAACCGATCCAGAATACCACCGTGGCCAGGAATGGTATTGGATGAATCCTTTTTCCTCATATCTCTCTTGATCATCGATTCCACCAGGTCCCCGGTCTGTCCGGTTACCGATATCAGAAGAGCCAGCGCTATTGATTCCGGTATACCCAGGAATGAAAATATATAAATCCTGGCTATCATCACTCCCGCAATTGCGAAGGCTATTCCGCCTATTATACCTTCCAGTGTCTTTCCCGGAGAAATCAGCGGAAACATCTTGTGCCTTCCCGCGATACTGCCTACCGTATATGCTCCGGTATCATAACACCAGGTCAGCAGCAGCAGCAGCATTACAAAATCAAACCCCGCAGAGTATTCCAGGTTCCCTGTTCGCAGGGGTATCTCCCTGATCAGCAGCATATGGCTGCCCAGCCAGCCGACATAGAAAACCCCGAACATGGTAACGGAAATATTATAAACAAAGAAATTCCTGCCCCTTCGGCAGAGCTCAGTGACCATGATGCCGATCAGTATCATGGTAATCAGAAGATATATATAATCGTGCAGATGATAGTAGAAGAAAACAGGCAGCAGAATCGCGCCTGCCGTTCCGATAATTTTATATGGATTGGTAATACTGACCTCGGTCATCCGGTAGAATTCCCAGATCCCCCCCACAATAACAGCGTCAACCAGGATCAGGTAATATACTCCCCCTTTTCTCGCGATAAGAACGATACAGGGAATAAAAATAACGGCAACTATTATTCTCTTAAGAGCCTTCAATGGCCTCCCGTTCTCCTTCTTATTTTAATCGGGGCGCTTCGCGCCGGGAAAATCTCACTCATTTCGATTCAACGCGGCCGAACCTTCTCTCACGTCCAAGATAAGTATAAATAGATTCAATAAGATCTTTTTCTCTGAAATCCGGCCAGTAGAGCTCACTGATTACTATTTCAGTATATGCAAGCTGCCACAGCATGAAATTGCTGATCCGGAACTCCCCGCTGGTTCTTATCAGAAGGTCGGGATCGCCCAGCCGTGGATTGTACAGATAATCCGAAAAAAGCTCCTCATTCACATTATCCGGCTCGACTCTGCCAGCCCGGGCCTCTTCCGCAATCTTCCTGGCCGCGTCCGCTATCTCGGTCCTGCCCCCGTAACTGAGGCATAAATTCAGGATGGTTCCGGTGTTGCCTTCAAGCCTTTCCATGGTATTATGAAGAGTTTCTCTGGTAACCTGAGGGAGCATCTCGGTCCGTCCCATCGCCCTCAACCTGATATTGTTGTTCTTCAGTTCCAGGAACTCTCTCTCCAGAGCGACCTTGAGGTAATTCATCAGCGCTTTGACCTCATAATCGGGCCGATTCCAGTTCTCCAGCGAGAAGGTAAATAGAGACAGGACCGGAATTTCCAGCATCGCGCAGGTTCTAACAGCCGCCCTTACAGAGCCCACCCCCTCCTTGTGCCCCGCTATCCTGGGCATATTCCGCTCCCTGGCCCATCTTCCGTTACCATCCATTATAATGGCAATGTGCCCGGGCAGCCCTTTCTCTTTTTTTAGCTGCTGCAGCTTCTTCTCAGTCTGTTCATCCATTGTCCCACCACCCGGACTTTCCCGGCCTGTCTAGAATTCCAGAATCTCCTTCTTCTTTCTCTCGCCGATCTCATCAAGCGTCTCGATATGGGCATCTGTTTTCTGCTGGATATCCTCCTGATACCGGTAACTGTCGTCCTCCGATATCTCATGAGATTTTTCAAGCTTCTTGAATTTATCATTAGCGTCTCTTCGGATGTTTCTTATAGCTACTCTCCCCTGCTCCACAACCTCGTCCACGGTCTTGCTCAATTCTTTTCTGCGCTCTTCAGTCAGTGAAGGTACAGGAATTCTAATAAAGCCGCCTTCCTCCTGGGGATTGAGGCCTACGTTGGCGGTCTGAATAGCCGTCACTATATCTCCGGCTATCTGCTTTTCCCAGGGTTGAACGGTTATCAGGCCGGGATCGGGCACCGCTATATTCGCGACCTGTTTCAACGGAACCCTTGATCCATAATATTCCACCTTAATATTTTCCAGGAGTACTGGCGAGGCCTTCCCGGTACGGATAGAGGCAAGTTCATTCTCTGCCGCTTTGACCGACTTGTCCATATGGTCTTCAGCTGTTTCGAAAATCTCATCAACAGATTCCATCTGCTCCTCCTTTTATCAGGGTTCCGGGAGCATTTCCCTGAACCGCTTTCTCAAGATTACCCTCTCTGATTATATTAAAAACGAATACCGGTATGCTGTTTTCCCGGCAGAAAGCCACCGCCATGGAATCCATTACTTTAAGGTCATTTGTCAGGACCTCGGTATAGGTAAGGAAATCGAACTTCCGCGCGTTCTCATTTTTTACCGGATCGCTGTCGTAGACTCCATCCACTTTGGTTCCCTTGTATATAACATCAGCTCCGATCTGAGCGGCTCTGAGAGCCGCGGCGGTATCAGTTGTAAAATAGGGATTGCCTGTGCCCCCTGCCAGGATAAGAACAGAACCTCTCTCCAGGCATTCCCTGGCCCGGAAGGGGTCGAACTCCTCGCCAACTCCCCTGACGCTGAAAGCGGTCATTACCACCGCCGGAACTTCCAGCCTGTCCAGGGCGATTTTCAGGGCCTGAGCGTTTATCACCGTGGCAATCATTCCCATATAATCGCAGCTGCCCCTGTCATATCCCTTTCCGCTGTATGCGCCTCCCCTCAGGATATTGCCACCTCCAACAACTACCGCTATCTCGGCCTCTCCATTAATCGCCGCCGCCAGTTCTTCCGCAAAACCGTATACTCTATCCGGATCAACCGACCCGCTTCCGAACAACTCGCCGCTCAATTTGAGCAGAATCCGCTTTCTGTCGATTTTATTCAACGCTTCCGCCTTTCTTGAAAAAAACGTGGGAGTTTACTTCTCCCACGTTTTTTATAACAGATTGAGCGCAAACGGACAATACAGTTTTCAGAATTAACCAGCCCCTACTTCAAAGCGGGCGAACCTGTTTATCTCAATATTTTCCCCTATCTTGCCGATAGCGCCCTTAACCAGGTCTTTCACGGTAATCTTGTCGTCCTTGATGAACGGCTGTTCTATCAGGCAGACTTCGGAGAAGAACTTTTCCATCTTCCCTTCGATTATCTTGTCCACTATATTCTCGGGCTTCCCTGCCTGCAAAGCCTGATTCCTGAAAATCTCCCTTTCCTTTTCAACAGTCTCCGGGTCCAACTCCTCCCTGGTCAGGGCCAGGGGAGCGGTAGCGGCGATCTGCATGGCAACATCTTTTCCCAGCTGCTGGAAATCGTCCGTGCGGGCCACGAAGTCAGTCTCACAGTTAATCTCAACCATTACACCTATCTGAGCTCCGGGGTGTATGTAACAGAATACCTGCCCTTCTTTCACTTGCCTGTCCGAGCGCTTGGCCGCTGCCGATAATCCCTTCTCCCGCAATATCTTAATTGCTTTTTCCACATCCCCGTCAGCCTCGATAAGCGCTTTCTTACAGTCCATCATCCCTGAACCGGTTTTATCCCTCAGTTCCTTTACCTGCCTGGCGTCTATACTCATTATCTCCTCCGATGCTTATTTTCCCTTTTCAGTTTCTGCGGCTGCCCTGCTGCCAGATCCTTCTGAAGCGCTACTTTTTTCAGGCGAAGCTTTCCGGGTTTTCTCCTCAGGTTTCTTTTCCCTGCCGCCTTCGGAATCGCTCTTTTTCTTCTTCTCGATAAATTCCTTGTTCTTGAGGTATTTGTCTCTACCCTCAATTATCGCGTCGGCGAAACTCCTGGTAAACAGCTTAACCGATCTGATAGCGTCATCATTGGCCGGAATCGGAATATCCACTTCCCTGGGGTCGGAATTGGTATCTACCAGGCCGATCAGGGGAATATTAAGCTTTCTTGCTTCCTTTACCGCGATATTCTCTTTGGTAATGTCAAAAACGATCATGCAGTCCGGTGCCTTCTTCATCTCTCTTATACCGGAAAGGTTCCTCAGGAGCTTCTCTTTCCGCCTGGTAAGCCTGAGTCTTTCCTTCTTGGAAATCTTCTCCCAGCGCACCCCGTCCTGTTCCATCTCTTCTATTTCCTTCAGGGTATCTATGCTGTTCTTGATTGTCTTGAAGTTTGTTAATGTGCCCCCTATCCATCTCTCCGAGACATAGAACATGCCGCATCTTTCAGCATCCTCCTTGACGCTTTTCTTGGCCTGTTTCTTGGTCCCTACGAATATAACCTGTTTGCCCTCCTCCGCAATAGAGGCAAGCATATCATTCGCTTCCTTGAGTTTTTCAATGGTTATCCGCACATCTATAATATGTATACCGTTCTTTTCCTTGTAGATGAACGGTTTCATCCTGGGGTTCCATCGCCTCTTCTGGTGGCCAAAATGGACTCCCGCTTCCAGCAGATCATTGATTTGAATATCCAATTCTTCCTCCTGTTCAGGTTTGTCCTCCATCTTTCTGTTAAACGATACAATTCCGGAAATCTCCGGAACACCTGGTAACGTAAAAGAAAAGATGTGTGTTTTTGAAAAATCTATCTTTTAGAGAATTGAAACTTCTTCCTGGCTCCCGGCTGACCGTACTTCTTCCTCTCCTTAGCCCTGGCATCCCTGGTCAGGAAACCGTTTTCCTTGAGAGCCCCCCTCATCGATTCATCATGCAGAATGATAGCTCTGGCGATTCCCAGCCTGAGAGCGCCCGCCTGCCCCGAGGTTCCTCCTCCCTTAACGTTAGCCTTTATATTGTACTTTCCCTCGGTCTCGGTTGCAACCAGAGGCTGCTTCACCATTCTGACCAGATTATTCCTCTTGAGATAATCATCCAGATTCTTTCCGTTGACCTCCAGCTTACCTTTACCAGGGGTTAGAAAGACTCTCGCCACAGCTCTTTTTCTTCTCCCTACAGCGCAATACGTCTCTTTTTCCAAAATATCACCTCCCTCCGGTGTTCAGGTTATCTATCCGTTTAACAATTCATATTTCCATCTCTTCAGGCTGCTGGGCCTGGTGAGGGTGTTCGCTTCCTCCGTAAACCTTCAGCTTCTTCAGTTGCCGCCTTCCCAGTTTGTTATGAGGAAGCATGCCCTTAACTGCATTTCTGACCGCAAAGGTCGGATCCTTCTTCATCATATCCTTGAAACTGGTCAGAGTCAATCCTCCCACATACCCGCTATGCCTCCAGTACTTCTTGTCAGTCTGCTTGTTGCCTGATACATATATCTTACCGGCATTTACTACTATAACAAAATCCCCGGCATCTATATGAGGAGTATAACTGGGTTTACTCTTGCCCCGGAGAACAGCGGCGACTGTGGAGGCGAGACGCCCAAGGGTCTTCCCCTCGGCATCCACGACGTACCATTTCTTTTCGATATCGTCTTCATTTACAAAAGTAGTCTGTCTCATTCCTCTCCTCCATTGACACACTTCGATCTCTGTATCACCGAATGTTAAAATATATATGCGTCAGCCTTTCCCGTCAAGCCGCATTACCTTATTTTTTATATTATTTTATTCCCGTAACCCCGGGCAGTATCACGGCCGGGGCCTGAAATCATCTGACATCATTCCGCGTGATCCTCAATAAATGCCCGGATCTTTTCGCTGCCGGGCCTCTCTATTACACCTTTATCTGTAATAATGGAGGTTATGTATGAAGCCGGAGTAATATCGAATGCCGGATTGTATATCTTAACCCCTTCAGGCGCAACAACTTTACCGGCAAAATGAGACACCTCCTCAGCGGCTCTCTGCTCAATATCTATTCCGGCTCCGTTCTCCAGCGCCGGGTCGAAAGTGGAAAGGGGCGCCGCCACATAGAACGGCAGATTAAACTCTGAACAGAAAACGGCGAGGGCCAGAGTTCCTATCTTGTTGGCAGTGTCTCCGTTCGCGGCTATACGGTCCGCTCCCACTATCACACAGTCAATTCCCGAAGAGGCTATCAGCGAAGCGGCGGCGCTGTCACAGAGTATCCGCACATCTATTCCTTCCCGGCCAAGCTCCCAGGCGGTAAGCCTGGCGCCCTGCAGCAGGGGGCGGGTTTCATCTGCGTACACGGTAAGACTTTTTCCATCCTGATGAGCCCTGTAGATTACCGCCAGCGCGGTTCCGTAACCAGCGGTTGCCAGCCCTCCCGCGTTGCAGTGAGTAAGAATATTCATACCGTCTTCTATGTAACGCGAGCCATGCTCGCCGATACTGTATTCGCAGGCAAGCTCCCGCTGATGAATCTCGAAGGCCTTTTCAGCAGCTCTCTCCACCATGCGGCGGGGAGGAATACCGGATTCTGACACAGCTGACATCATGCTGTCAGCCGCCCAGAAAAGGTTAACCGCGGTAGGCCTGGTCTTTCTGAGCAGATCCGCGGCATTTGACAGAGTGCTAATTATTTCTTCCCCTCTCAAACCGGAAATTTCAAAATCAGCTATCCCGTCCTCCCTGTCGAATAAATAGCGGGGCCGGCCGGCCAATCCTCCTCTGAGAAAAATATCAAGCTCCAGGAGCATCCCGTATGCGGCGGCAATCCCCAGGGCGGGCGCCCCCCTGACCCTCAGGGATTTTATCGCTTCAGCCACCTGAGCCAGAGTTTCCAGTTTCAGGACCCTGAATTCGGCGGGAAGAAGGGTCTGATCTATAATCCTTACCGAGCCCTGCCTGTAATCGATAGTCTCGATCAGCATCGGCGCATCACTCCTTAAAAGAAAAAGCTCACACTCAGCTTCCAGGTTCACCAAGAACAGTTACATGAACTGTTCTGTTCCTTGCCCTGTTATCGAAATCCAGAAATACTATCTGCTGCCAGGTTCCCCTCACCAGTTTTCCTTCCTGGACCGGCAGTGTAAGCGATGGTCCAACCAGGGCCGCTCTGACGTGCGAAAAACCGTTTCCATCCCCCCAGGTTTTATCGTGATGATAACTCACCCCGGAAGGGATTATCTTTTCAAAGAACTCCGGCAGGTCTATGATCAGTCCCGGTTCATATTCCACGGTTGTTACAGCCGCGGTGGAACCGGGGATAAACACGCTCACCTGGCCTTCGCCGATACCGGAACCTTCAAGAATGTTCTCAACCTGCTGCGTGATATCCCGAACAGTTCCGTCGCCATCGGTAGAAAAGCTGATGGTTTCATTTAATACCTTCAACAGACACCTCGCTTTCCCCGGCCTGCCCCATACCGTATTTTCTTTTATAGGGGCGGGCAGGTGCCGGCAGTCATCTTTTCAGCATCTCCATAAGCAGGGTTACAGGCATTCCGACCACATTGTAAAAACAGCCCTCTATACCCTTTACCAGAGCAGCGCCGTAACCCTGGATACCGTACCCCCCGGCCTTGTCAAAGCATTCGCCGGTATTTACGTACCGCTCTATTTCCACGCTTTCCAGTTCCCTGAAGAGAACTCTGGTTCTTTCCGCCTCTATTTCCCTGCTGGCGGGAAGCGATACCAGAGCCACTGCTGTTATTACTTCATGCACCCGGCCGGAAAGCAGATCAAGCATCTCTGCCGCTTCCTCCCTGTCGGCCGGTTTGCCCAGCCTCCTGCCTTCACAGGAGATCACGGTATCGGCTCCGATTATCCTCTTTCTGGGGAAGCTGCTCTGAACATCCACCGCTTTGAGCTCCGCCAGGACCCTGGCTCTCTTCTCCGGGTCATCCCAGATAACTTCATCCTCGTCGACTGATGATACCGCGGACACAAACTCAAAATCCATATCCTCGAGAATCTTTCTGCGGCGGGGCGAGGCCGAGGCCAGTACCAGGTTTTTCTGTGCTTCAAGGGTAAGAAGCGGGTTCATGATTTCCTGCCCTTCCTATCTACATCTCGCTGTCAACTATAAGAGTTACCGGGCCGTCATTAATCAGATTCACTTTCATTCCTGCTCCGAATACGCCTTCGGAAATGCGGGGGTAGTAACCGTCCAGAATCTCTATGAAACTCCGGTACAGCTTCCTTGCTTCCGTAGCCTGAGCGCTCTCCGTATAAGCCGGCCTTCTGCCTTTGCGGCAGTTCCCGTAGAGAGTAAACTGAGATACTACAAGCACTTCGCCGCCTTCGTCCATAACCGAACGGTTCATCTTCCCTTCTCTGTCGGGAAATATTCTCAGCTCCAGGCATTTCCTGGCCGTCCAGTCCAGGTTATCCGGCTGGTCGCCCTTTCGAAAAGCGGCCAGTATCATTATCCCGGGGCCGATGGACGCGGCGGTTTTACCCTCTATCTCTACGCTGGCCCGGGCTACCCTCTGTATAACCGCCCTCACTGTTCACCCCCCGGAAACAACCCCTCCTTATCGCCGGCCGGGGCGTCATTAACTCTGATATCAATCACTCTCAGCTGCTTGCTTTCCTTTCCCCTGTATTTATTAACCCTGCAATTGCCCAGGATATCAATCGTTCTGCCGAATATATCGTAAGGTTTCCACCTGTTGCAAAGAGAGAAGCCAATAAAATCAAAGGGCTGGCTATCGTCCTGCCTGCCGCTGAATTTAAGGTGGTTGCCGCCGACTATCCGGCAATCGTTGAGTACCTCCACCCCTCTTACTATAAATACCGGCTCGGTGTTTCCCGGGCCGAAAGGTTCCATCCTTGCTATGAATTCTATCAGGTCATTGTTGAAATCGCTCAGTGATATCTCCATATCGGCATGGGAAATCTCTTCTTCCCTTCCCTTTGACATAACGCCTATGGTTCTATTGAACAGTTCGGCAAAATCGCTTATCAATTCCTCCTTTACACTGAATCCCCCCGCATCCCGGTGCCCCCCGTACCTTATCAGAAGCTCCGAACAGGCATCCAGCGCTTTTCTGATATGGATACCGCCGGACGAGCGTATGGACCCCTTTCCCACTCCATCCTCCTGTACGGCGATAAGCGCGGCCGGCATCCCGTAGCGCTCCGAAAGCCTGGCGGCGCCGATACCTACAACCCCTTCATGCCATGCGGCCGAAGAGAAGATCAGGGCATGGGCATCCTCTTCCCTTTTCAGATATATATCAGCAAGGTAACAGGCCTCTCTGGTCACGCTGCTGTCCAGGTACTTACGCTCGATATTCATCTCCTCTATCTGTTTCGCCCTGATATGGATCTTTTCCTCTTCTTCCCCGATGAGAAGCTTCACCACATCCCTGGCGCTTCCTATCCTGCCCGGGGAGTTCAGCCGGGGAACCAGGGTAAAGCATACCTGCCTCGCTGAGAAATCGTTTCTCTTCAGGCTGGACCGGCTCCTTATGGCATCCAGGCCCTTCCGGTTCCATTGAACCAGAACTTCCAGACCCAGAGAGACCAGTATCCGGTTTTCGCCGGTAAGTTCCATATAGTCCCCGAGCGTTCCCAGTGCAACCAGGTCCAGATATTTATCCATCGAATCTTCCATGCCGTATGAACCTGCCAGGGCCTGCACCAGTTTGAAAGCTACTCCCACCCCTGCAAGTTCCTTGAATGGATAGTTCTCTCCGGGCATTTTGGGATTGATCACCGCATCCGCCCGAACTCTCTCGGTAACCATGTGATGATCGGTGATTACCGTCCGGACACCCTTCCCGGCAAGGAAGTTTACCACTTTATTGTCGCTCCCTCCACAGTCGACCGAAATAACCAGCCCGAGGCCGTTCTCTACCCCTCTCTTCATCATCCTCATTGACAATCCGTAACCGTCCTTGCCGCGATGTGGCACGAAGAAATGCGCATCCGCGCCTATCTCTTTCAGGAATTCATAGAGCACGGCGGTCCCGGTAACTCCGTCAGCGTCGAAATCGCCATGAATCAGTATCAGCCGGTCCTCTCTGACCGCTTCATTGATCAAAGATACAGCTTTTTCCATTTCGCTGAACAGGAAAGGATCGTGAAGATTATCGAAACTGGGCTTGAGATACCTGCTAACCGACTCCGGGCCGTCAATCCCGCGGTTCTGGAGAAGCCTCGCCTGGACCTCCGTCAGGCCGCATTCTTTCATCACCACAGCCAGGAGATCCTCATTTATGTTTTTTGACGTCCATTTGTCTTTAAGGCCTGACAATTCCAAAGATTAACTCCCCTCTTATAAAGAACGGTACGGGCCGGGGCGTGGATATCTCTTATCAGATATGGCAGAGCCGGGATGTAAGCCGGATTCTGTTTCCAGGTTAATGGAACGTAATCATTTATCTGGGGCCGCCGTTACCGTCGGCCACTATCGACCTACCCGGGAGTCAAGTGAAGCGGGCAGCTTCTCCTCCTCTATTTGGTCTTTCTCCGGGTGGGGTTTACCTCCAGCCGCCGTTGCCGGCAGCCGTGGTGAGCTCTTACCTCACCTTCTCACCCTTACCCCCGAAGGGGCGGTATATTTTCTGTGGCACTTTCCTTGAATCGCTTCACTGGGCGTTACCCAGCACCCTGCCCTGTGGAGTCCGGACTTTCCTCAAGCGGACAGACCGCCTGCGATTACGCACCTGGCTCTGCCATGAACCATATTAAATACCACACAATCTAAAATAACAAAGAGAAGCGATGAGGTCAAAAAAGTTAAAGAATTATAATCAATCCCGCTTCTTCCTCAGGGCGCCCCTCGCCAATTTATCGGCTTCCCTGTTCTGATCCCGGCCGATATGCCGGAATTCGCAACTGTCAAACTGCCGGGAGAGCCAGCCGGCTTTCAGCGCCAGCTCTCTCAGGTGGTCCGATTTTATTTTATATTTGCCGTTCATCTGGTTGACCACCAGCTGGCTGTCTATTTTAAGAACCACTTTTCTGACATTCAGGTCCCGGGCCAGTTCCAGCCCCAGAATAGCCGCCCGGTACTCGGCAACGTTATTGGTGGTTTTTCCCAGTTTTTCAGTCCTGCTGGTCAGAATATCTCCAGAAGGCAGATAAGCTACCGCGGCGGCGGCGGACGGGCCGGGATTCCCGCTGGAGGCCCCGTCGCAATTAACGGTCAGGTATTCCGGCATGGCGCTTCCAGTTTCCGCCTTCACGCCTCTTATACGCTCAATCACCCCGTAAAGGTCCTTCTCTATCTCAGAATTATCCCTGTACCCCGCTTTGTCCCTGGCCTTATCCGGTTCTTCGCCCAGAGCCAGGGCTTCTATGAATCTGCTCAGTTTTTTCATTAATTTTCCTGATCTTCATCCGGCGTATAGTGGACCAGTATCCTCCCGCAGTTCTCACACCTTATAATCCGGTCGTTCTTTTTCACTTCATGCGATATCTGGGGAGGGACCTTGGAGAAACATCCCTGGCATATTTCGTTCCTGAGATTGGCTACGCCCGAGTCTCCTTTTGCCTTCAGAACCCTGCTGTACTGATTCCGCACCCCTTCGGAAATATGGGGCATAACCCGGATTTTTTCATCTCTGATAACGGCAAGTTCGTCCCTGCTCCGCTGCATCTCTCTCTCCAGTTTTTCCTTCTTCTGCAGCAGGTCCTTTTTCTTTTCTTCTATATCCCTGCTGAACCGGTCGAGCTCTTCCTGGATTCTGTCGATCTTCTCCAGGTCAATAAGCATTTTTTCTTCATGATTATCCAGTTTCTTCTTCAGATAGGCGATTTCATGTTCCCAGGCGCGGTAGGCGGCATTTGTTTTGATACGGCTCTCTTCTATCTTCTTCTGCCTTATCTTGTCAGTTTCGCTGTCTATAGCGCTTTTCAGATGTCTCTTCTCCTTTTCAAGCGAATCCAGCTCCGCCTTCTTCTCTTCAACCTGCCGGTCCATTTCTTTAAGCTTCTTGTCGATTTCTTCTATCTTTTCGGGATTTCTCCCCAGGATATTCATTTTCCGCTTAATAGCCATATCCTTCTTGACCAGCTGTATCAGATATTTAATGTCCTCTTTAACATCCACCATATTTTAACCCCCGTTATATCAAACAAAAAACGCTTCCCGAAGAGGAAGCGTTTCGAATACACTCTGATGTCCGGGTGTTTTACACCATTCACCCGGAAGCCTCATATTTCTGATAAGGATAAAATACAAAATCTAACCCCAATCCGTTGAATCCTGGAATTCGAATCCTATATGTTAATACAACCGTGGAATTACGGTCAACATTTTTCTTGAAACTTTTTTATTTCAGGTCAGCGCCGCTGTTAAAGGTTGTATTTCCTGATCCACTCGCCGGCATATTTACCCAGAGGAGATCCCCGCATATCTATAATCTCGTCACGGTACTGTTCCACCAGCAGGGACCTGAATGAGTCCGGTATCTCTATGGGAAGGCCTTCGTTGGTTTTCTTATCGGGCAGCTCGAGCTTTTCGATCCGCTCCGCCCCCAGGAATTCCAGAACATCCCTGAAGAAACGCTCCGGGCTTCGCTTGAGGTCGTCAAAAAAACCTGTATGAACGTTTCTGAAATATTTTCTCCACATGCCGGCGGCAGCAGGGTATGAAATCCATTCCCGGCGAATTCTGAGAAAGGCCTGGCGGAATTCACTCTCCGGAACTTCCCGGAACTCTCTGCCCCGGTGGCGGAGCAGGTTCATCCTGGCCTTCGACCAGGTTCTGGCCACCGGGTCTCTTACCAGCAGGATAATTCTGATTTCAGGATTATACCTGGCTATCCTTCCAATATCCTCTTCCTGAAGATGATAGTACAGCGGACTGATGTCCCCCGTAATCAGGCTGCCGCTCTTTTCAAAAAGAGAACGATACCATTGTTCACTCCTTCTGCCGAATGCGTATCGGAGATACCATCCTATCTCCGGGGCCGGCGCTCTTCCCAGCAGCACTCTGGCGAAGTGCTTGACCAGTTCTTTCCTGATCTGGCGGAAGTGCCAGTGAGACGAGAAAAGAGCCCTGGAAACCGAGTGAGCGGGCAACAGATTCCCCTCATTCCAGTACCGGATTTCCTTCTGGGGAGTCATATGGAACTCCGGGTGGGATTTCAGCGTTACGTACAGCGATGAAGTGGCGGTCCTCTCCGGCCCTATGCAGATGAAGTCCGGTTTGCGCAGATCAGTCATGAGTATTATCCGTTTTTTCCCCCGGCAATTGGATACTCTTCGCAATTCCCTGTCTTCAACCCGCCTCCGTTTCTCTGCTCCAGAGCCGTTCCAGCAATTCAGCCGGAATAGTGGAGCGTTTTACCAGGCTTACTGTTACTATAACTGCCAGGCTGACCAGCGAGCCGGCAATGAAACCGTGAATCCCTAAAGGTTTCTTCAGGTACGTCCAGACAACAGCTGTCAGGGCTCCCGCTACCATTGAAAAGAAAGCCCCGGCGCGGCTGGCGCCCTTCCAGTAAAGGCCGAATATCAGCGGCCAGAGATTGGTGGAAGCTATTACCGCCCATGAGAAGCCGGTCAGAACCAGAATAAGAGCGGGAGGCTTCAGGGCGATCAGAAGAGATATCACGCCCACTGCCACGCTGACTGCCCTGATCGCGTTTATCTCCCGCCTTCCGGTCATCTTCTTTCCCAGCCCTTCGATATAGACGTCTCTTACCAGAGAACTTGAGACTATCATCAGCACCCCGGCAAACGTGGACATTCCCGCCGCCACTACCCCTGCCAGGAGTACTGCCGCACCGAGCGGGGACAGCACCAGGCTGGAAAGCCTGGGAATGGCCAGATCGGGATTTTCCAGCGGAGGGAGCAGAATTCTGGACAGGGCGCCGTTGAGATACGGCAGTACCGCAATGGCGGCCCCCACAGTAACAATCACTGTGCCCAGCCTGAAAGTCTTCTCATTCTTAATGGAATAGAAACGTATTACCAGCTGAGGCATCCCCCAGACTCCCAGGCTTACCACCAGGCAGAAACTTATCAGTCCCGCCCACCCCCAGACACCGGGAGTATTCACGAACTCGGCGCCGGAGGATTGAAGTTTGAGCAGGCCGGCGCTCAGCCCGCCCACTGCCGAAAGAGTCTTCCAGGTCAGTAGTATCAGGCTGAAAATCATTACCCATGCCTGTATGAATCCGGTCCAGACCACCGCGCTGTAACCTCCCAGCACCACGTATATTATTATCACCGCTCCCGAGATCAACACTCCCCCCCAGTAAGGCAGGTCCATGAGAACCTCGAATGAGTGAGCCATCCCCTTGACTACACTCACGTTATAAATAATTAGAAACAGGAATATAATCATGGCGGAGAAAATACCCGCTTCGGGGGACTGGAATCTTCTGGTGAAGAATCCCGAGATGGTATTCACATTCATTCTCTCAGTGAACCTGCGGACTCTCCTCCCCATCACAATCCAGCAGAGAGTGCATCCTACCGCCACATTGATAGCCCCTATCCATATAGTACCCATCCCGAATTTATAACCGAACCCCCCTCCGCCTATTATAAGCACCGAGCTGAAATATACCGCTATAAAGGAAAGGGCGGTGACCCATGGGCCGATCTCGCGGCCTCCGATCACAAAATCGTTGGCGGTCACATTCTTTCTGGCGCTCCAGATTCCGATCCCCAGAAGAATCCCTATATACAATATCAGAACAATTACCGAGGCTGTAAGAATACTCAAGAGCTCTCCCCCTTCCTCTCCCCGCTTCTCCTGATATCATTAAGGGCCCAGAGAACAGCAGCCAGGATGCTGAGCCCGATTACTATGAACGGAGTGAAAGTCAGCCATGGAAAATTAAAAGGTCCCATTCCTTACCTCCCTTTTTGATATCAGTACTTGAAATATATCTGGCACCTCAGAAAGTCCGCCGGGTCGGCATCCTCAAAGTAGTAATTTCCAGGGTAGAACCGCTCCCAGAGAAGGTGCCCGCTGAGATAATCGGTGTAGTTCCAGCTGAATTTAAGAATAGAGAGCAGGCCCCGGTCGCTCCCCCCCGCCACCGCCGGCGAAGGATCGCCGCTGTCCATAACAGGCTCCTCCGGCGCTGTCATATAATAAACAGACGCGTCAACTCCTATATTTTCATGGGGCTTCAGCGAGAGCGAAACATCAAGGGAAGCCAGATTCTCCCAGTAAGCAACCCCCCGGCCAAGTGAAGCCATGGTATATATGTAAAGGTCGCTCCACTTGGGCCACCTGCTGTAGAGCGGGTTCCATCCCTCGAATTCAGGTGTGCCCGGGTCGTCACCGGACAGATAGATCAACCCCCCACCCAGCTGAGGTTTCATGAGAACCGGGAATCGGTATTCCGAATGAATATACCCCCCGATGGCCGCCCGGTCCGCCCCCAGCATATCCCCAAACTGATAAGCCAGTTCGCCGGCGTAACTTCCACCCTTGCCCCAGGTTCCGCTCAATCTTGTTCCCACGGTGTGAATATCGTCCCAGCCTCCCGGGTCCCGGTTTTCGGACTTGAAGAAGTAATAACCCTCGATTTTTCTATTCTCAAGAGAATGGTCCACCAGATAGAGCCCCGCTCCTCTTTCCTCTCTTTCGATCAACCCCTTGTGAAGTGAATTCACCACCGGCAGGTAACGATCCCAGGTGGGATCGTAGAGTATATGAAACTCCAGGTACCTCTCTTCCAGTTCGGCCCTCAGCCGGAGAGCGTTGAAATAAATGGTCCGGGACCCGTCCAACGGTCCGCCGTCCATCATCAGGAAACCTTCCCCGTACATTATATTCTGCCTTCCGGCCTTGATACTGACTGGAGAGCCGGCTATCCGCTCCGCCGATATATAAAGATTCTCGAATACCAGCTCATCTATCTCGAAATCCCTCTCTTCGTAACCCCTGGTCGATTTGAACCAGTGCCGGTGTTCGTTGTTGATCCGGGCATATATCTCCCATCCGGCCCGGTGGCGCCAGCTTCCCCAGAGCTGCGAACGCACCCTCACGAAGTTCCAGTCGTCCGCCCCCGAATCATTCAGATCAAACCCGTTTTTAATGTATGTCTGCCTGATCCTCTCACCGAATCCGAAACTTAATCCGCTCTTATTATCCGCTGATGCCGGAACGGACAGAAGCGTCCAAACAAAAATAACGGAAAGCAGAATAATTGC
>JAWODM010000030.1:0-3938 GCA_046483305.1 Candidatus Krumholzibacteriales bacterium
GAAGAGAGACCGGATAGTAAGAAAGTACTTTCCCGATCTTGAGGATGATTACAGATTCCGCATTACCCTTCCGCAGGACCTGCTGGAGAGGGACCGGCTGAATGTATACCACCTGGAAGTGCAGGAAAACTCCGGCGAGATAATGGAAGCGCGCCTTTCCAGGGATGATTACCTGGAGATGATGGCGGCCAACGACATCAAGCAGAGAGTCCGCATGACCCAGCTGTACTACGAAGCGGAAAAGAGGCATTACATAGTGTGCGGAACCACCAACCTGCCGGAAACCGTCCAGGGGTTCTTCGTCAAGTTCGGAGACGGCGGAGTGGACCTGGAACCGCTGGGCGACTTATACAAGACGCAGGTCTTCCAGCTGGGAGAGCATCTGGGGATCCCCCGGGAGATACTGGACCGGACCCCCAGCCCCGACACCTATTCTCTTCCGGTGAGCGACAAGGACTTCTATTTCTGCCTGCCGTACGATACGGTGGACCTGATGATTTACGCCATGAGAAACGATATCCCCGAAGATAAGGTAGCCGAAGACCTGGGTCTGGAAAAAGAGGGAGTAGCCAGAGCGATGAAGGACCTTCGGAGAAAAGAGCAGGCCACCGAACACCTGCGGCGGCTGCCGCCGACCATAGAGATAAACTGATGATAACAGATACCGGAAAGGAATCATGATATGAAAAGATGCAGCAGGTGCGTATTGCCCGAGACATTTCCCGGGATTGAATTCAACGGCCGGGGAGTCTGTAACTACTGCCGCAGGTCGAAAAGTTCCGAACGGCTCAGCAAAACCATGAAGAAGTACAGGGAAAAATTCGAAAAGCTGATTTCGGAGAATAAAACCAGGGGCGGATACGACGCTATCATGGCCTACAGCGGGGGTAAGGATTCGACTTACACCATGTTCGTCCTTAAGAAGGAATACGACCTTTCCATACTGGCTCTGACCATGGATAACGGCTTCGTGTCGCCCAAATCCCTGGATAACTGCAGAAAAGTGGTGGAAGGGCTGGGGATAGACCACCTGATATTCAAGCCCAGGATCGATATCCTCAGCACCCTGTTCCGGAAGGCAGAGGAGGAAGATTTCTTCGCCAGCAGGAAGGGGCTGGAGAGAGCCAGCACCATCTGCACCACCTGCATGAGTATAGTAAAGTTCATCGCCCTGAGAAGGGCCATAGAAGGAGGCATACCTTTTATCTTCTACGGGTGGTCGCCCGGCCAGGCCCCGGTGGAAGCATCGATATTCCGTAACAACCCCGACATGATAGAGCAGATGCAGGCAGCGATGCTGGAGCCAATGAGAGAAATCGCCGGAGAAGAAGTCGAAAATTATTTCCTCACCGGGAAGCACTTCCAGATGGCCGGCCGGTTCCCATACAATATCAGCCCGCTGGCATTCCTGGAATATGACGAAGATAAAATCATGGAGCAGATAAAAGAGTTCGGATGGGAACGCCCCGACGACACCGACCCGAATTCAACCAACTGCCTCCTCAACGCTCTTGGTATCCGCGCCCATATAGACAGGCATCATTTTCATCCCTACGCCTTTGAGCTGGCCGGACTGGTAAGGAATGGGTACATGAAGAGAGAAGAAGCAATCCAGCGGCTGGAGGAAAAACCGTCCCGACGGATCATCAGCGCCGTAACTGAAAAACTGGCCAGGTATGAATAGAATATCGCCTGCTATTCCCTGATAGAGCCGTCCAGGCACATGCCGATTATCCGGTCCTGCCATTCCCTCAGAGTGTACATATGGTTGGCGTGTTCTATCTCCTTGATTGTAAAAGAATCGGCATGCTTCCCGTACTCCTCCGGCATCCTGTCCTTGAACTCTTCGAAGAACTCCCACTTGAAGTTGTCGTTCCCCCCGAAGACGAATACCCCCCGCCCCCCGTTCTCTGAGATCGATCTGAAGGATTCCAGAAATTTTTCATTGAACTGAAGGTCGCTCCCAGCCCCCGGGACTGCCACGCTCAGGCCGCTCTTCGGCTTATCCTTCTTTGCGGAGGCTGATTCACCGCTCTCGCTCCTGAGCGCAGCGGGCCGCTCAGCCCCGTTCCGCGCGGCACTCCGGAAAGGATTGAGCTTCCTGAGGATCCCGCGGATCATCACCAGGAACGATTTGAAGATAATCCGGTGATCGCTCTTGAAGGTAATAAACCTGTACCAGGCCTTGAGCTTGAATATCTTCTTCAGGTACAACCCCAGGTAAAATCTGGCATACCCCTCACTCATCCTGACCTCTTCGTAACTGAGGCTGGGAAGCATCACCGGGATACTCAGAAGAACGGAAGTGTCAACGGAGGGATTCTTTCCATGAGCTATTATATTGGTTATCGCGCCGCCGCATACTCCGAAGAGCACCATCTCCCTGTCACCTGTTTCACTCCTCAACAGTTCTACGCAGTCGAGAACGTCGTCGGCGAAGAGCCCGTAACATATCCTCCTGAACAGCACCCTCTGCTCGATGTTCTCTATCTTCCCCCCGGAGCGGCCGATACCATGGGTATCGCAGCAGAGAGAGGGGTAACCCCCGGCGGCCAGCCGCCTGGCAGCCCTGGTATTGAACCGGAACGCCCCGTTCATACCGATAAGCCCGCCATGAGTAAACAGGTAAGCCCTCTGCTTCATCTCCCCCTCAGGGAGGTACATGACGCCGTACAGGCGGTCGCCGCTTCGGTTCTCGAAATCAACCACGGTCTCCTTTATTCCATCCCGGGTAACGGAGAGACTGATATCCGGCTTCTCCCCTGCCCTGCCCTCACTTTCCTCTGAAACGGCCGGCTCCATCTTCTCCAGCCTCAGGGCAAGCTCCCTGTAGAAATTCGGAGTGGTGGAGGTGAAAATTCTGTTGTTCAGCCAGAAGGCGTTATCCTCCGGTATATCCACGAGCTCACAATCGCTGCCGTTCCGGCTGAAAGTTTCCACCACTTTCTTCTCGGCAACCGGTTGTTTCCCTTCCCTCTCCGGTATATGAAATACAGCCGCCTGCCTGATATTATCGGGCAGTTTTTCAGGCAGTATCATATCCCTGCTGTCTCTCCAGAAATCCCTGGAAAATACATACCCCTCTATATTGTTCATTCTGTACCCCGAGCTGACGCAATCCTTCCCCGCTTCCACCTGTTTGATTATATCCTCCCGGGTCATAACCGCCTTTTTGAAGATGGCGTACTGGCCGGCGACATTGGCCCTCAGAGACTGCTGGAGCTGTTTCCTCCAGTCGGGTATCGGCTTGACCAGGAACAGCCCTCTTATATCAGAACGCTCCGAAGCGACCCGGCAGGCGGGCACGGCGCCCCACCTGATCCCCAGAAGACCGATCGAATCGACGCCCTCTCCCCTGACCAGATCACAGGCGGAGTTGATATCCCTGCGGATAGTGGTCCAGTTAACTTCCTCACTCCTGCCTGAACTGTTGGCGTAGCCATAATAGTCGAAGATAAGAACAGTGACCCCTTTTTCTGCCAGGCTCCTGGCCATATTGGCGAGCGCCCTCTCACACCAGAACTTTTCCTCGAAAAGGGAATCGCAGACTACCAGCCCCTTGCCAGTCCGGTCATTTTCTTCGGAATTTGAACCGGGGCGGTACAGAACCCCGAAAAGAGGGCCGGAGCCGGTACGGAAAAAGAACGGTTCTTCGGTATACATATCTTTCTGCCTTTCCGGATACATCTCCGGATAAAATCCTATATCAGCAGGGATAACACCCTGCGCGCAGCCTCGAAAACTCTTTCATAGAACGGAATCAGCAAGAAAAATACCACCGGGATCTATTCCGGCTCCCTTCCGACCTCCCGCGCCGGTATACCCACCACCACACTGTTATCCGGAACATCGTTGAGTACCACTGCATTTGCGCCTACCGTAACATTATTCCCCAGGGTGATGTTTCCTATTACCTTTGCGCCCGACCCGATGAAAAT
>JAWODM010000057.1:0-27264 GCA_046483305.1 Candidatus Krumholzibacteriales bacterium
TCAGACGCCGATCACGCCCACGGCGGTGCCCGCTACGGAGCCCGCTACCGTGCCGCCGACCGATACCCCAGTGCCCACGGCGACGGGTTCCGGGCAGGCGGCCGGAGCGGCTTCGGAGTTCGGCGAATACGGCAGGGTGATCTATTTCAGTATTAGGTACTATTACTGACCTGATCCCATCCACCCGGAGAAACCGGTCAACCGGTGTATTCACCTGCCCATAAGCGGTCCAGGAACTGTTTAAAGGGAATAATTGATATTTTCCCTATCCTTCTTGGCCGCTTTTCCCTGCTCAGGCATATGTATCTTTTAAGAGAATTCTCCTCAGCGAGAGCCCGAAGTGACCTGAGGTCTCTCTCTGTGATATTATCGCTTGCCTTTACTTCGAGAGCTGTGTGGCCGCCGATTATAAAGTCTACCTCAAAACCTGTTTTAGACCGCCAGTGACGCAGTTCTTCCCGGCTCAAATAATCACGGTAAGCGACCAGTTCCTGAAATATGAATGTTTCAAATGCTTCCCCGAATTCCGGGGTGCCCTCAGAAAAATTCCGTCCCTGAAGGGTCCCGGCCACACCGATATCGAAGAAGTAATATTTGGAGGAAGTCAGAGGTTTCCGTTTTTTTGATTTTGTCCATGATGGCAGTTCATGCATCACCAGTGTGTCCTTCAGAATTTCGAAGTATTCATAAACTGTTGTCCTGGCTACCTGGGCATCATTTGCGACATTTGTGAAATTCACTAATTTGCCGTTACATAGCGCGGCAACTTTCAGAAAACGGCTGAAAGCGGGGACATTGCGGGCTGCTCCCTCAGCGACTATCTCCTGCTGAAGGTACAGGCCTACATAGGACTCCAGGTCGGCACGCGGATCATCAGAAAAATATATGCTGGGGAGCAGGCCTCTTTCAGCCACTTTCCCGATATCGAATCTGCTTCCGAGTTCCCGGTAGGTTAGAGGATGAAGGCGCTGAACCCGGGCCCTTCCTCCCAGGAGGTTAACTCCACCCCTGCGGAGTTTTCTGGGGCTGGACCCTGTAAGCAGGAAAGCGACTGAGCGTTCTTCGATCAGACGGTGTACCTCGTTGAGAAGCTCCGGAAGACGCTGTATTTCGTCAATTACTACTATCCGGTCTTCGGAGGTTAGCTCCTGCCCAATGCGGCCCGGATTCTGGCTTAGCGATAGATAGGAAGCTGAATCCAGGAGGTCATAGATACGGATATCCGGCATGGTATGACGAATAAGAAATGTTTTCCCGGTTTGCCTGGGGCCGAAAAGGAAATAAGATTTTCTCTTGAGAAGTTCCGGCAAGTCCAGAATTCTTTTTATATAAGGCACTTCCGTAAGATTATTGTTGTATGACGCATCCATCGTCATTTAGCATGCCATATGACGAAACAGTTGTCAATTTCTTTTTTGATATTCCACTATTTGAAGCCAGCTCAGGCGGGAATTTGTGCCATATGACGCTTTCGTCGTCATTTGGCATGCCATATGACGAAACCGCCGTCACCAATCTGCATATTTGCTTGATTTCAACCGTCCAGAACCGGCCTCATTCGACTCTCCTCAGTGCCGTACCGGCACCGGCATCAGCTTCAGGGGAGGCCGGGAAGAAGGTAGTTCCATATATAGTACAGCCCGGCGCCGATGAATATCGCTCCGGTGACTTTCCGCATATACCTTTCGATTCCGGAGATTCTGGTGAACCATTCGGATACCGATTTTATGCCCAGGGCCAGGCCGGCGGCAAAGACGAAAACCGGAAGGGCGGTCCCGATCCCGTATATGAAGGGGAGTATGATACCTGATCTGCTGCTGAGGGCCAGCGGGATCAGGGAGCCGAAAAAGAGGGCCGCCGAGATGGGGCAGAACGAGAGGGCGAAGATGAATCCCAGGGCGAAGGAGCCGCCTGTTCCCGCCCCGGCCAGCCGCCTCTGACGCTCGTCAGAGAGGACCAGCCCGGAGAAGTTCATTTTAAATATATCCAGAAGGAACAGCCCGGCGATTATAAGAACCGGCCCGAGAATTCTGTTCATGTAATCCTGAAAGAAGTTTGCCACCGCCGGGACCCCTGCCAGGGAGAAGATGATCAAAGCGCCCAGGATGCTGTAAGCGGCCATCCTGCCGGCGGTATAGGCCAGCCCCGAGCGCATAACCGCTCCCGGATGCTCGATCCTCCTGGCAAGGTATGATACCGCCGCGATATTGGTGGCCAGGGGGCAGGGGCTTATGGAAGTGAGTATCCCGAACCAGAGGGCGGAGAGGATCGGGATCATGACTTTTCCTTTTCTTTTTCAAGCCCGGCCAGGAACTCTTCGGTCTCCTCCCTGATATAATTGCCGAACTTCTCGCGGTCTCTCAGGTACTGCCAGACCTTGGCAAGATTCTTGTACCTGACCTCCTTGCCCTCTTTGGTCAGAGAGAGGATCACCGATTTGGTGTACAGCTTGTAATCATCGATATAATGCCTGTTTTCCTCTCTGTCCGTATTTATCACCCTGTAAACCAGGTCCCCCGATTCCAGACGCTCTGTGAAGAAGTTCTTTACCGCCTCCTCGGTATATTTTTCTATTTTGATGCAGGACTGGCACCTGCGGTCTCCGTGAAAGTAGTAAACCGTCACCATGCTGTCGCGCTCCGCTTCTTCCGCGAATGCGCAGGCAGAGCTTAGAATTATTATTAATACCGCAGCTGCTGTTAACTTCCTTTTCATACTTTTCCTCCCTGTTGTTCGCTGCCGCGCCCGGTTATCAATTCAGCGATTTCCTCCGCGGAAAGAACCTTTCCGGAGCTTATCACCTCTTCGTCAATGACCAGGGCGGGGGTCATCATTACCGCGTACGAGGTGATCTCACCCATATCTTCGACCTTGGTGACATCGCCCCCGGCGCCGGCGATCTCAAGCGCCTCCACGCTGTTCTGATAAAGCTTCTTGCATTTGGGACATCCGGTCCCCAGAATTTTTATCTCCATCTCTTTCGCTCCTTCTATCCGGCCAGGGAGCCGAATATTATCCCGCTGGCGGTAGCCATCACCACCACCAGAAGTACGTAAACAACTGTCTTTTTTGTTCCTATGACGCCCCTGATTACCAGCATGTTGGGCAGGCTCAGCGCCGGGCCAGCCAGAAGAAGGGCCAGCGCAGGCCCCCTGCCCATTCCCGCCCCTATAAGGCCCTGCAGTATGGGGACCTCGGTAAGGGTGGCGAAGTACATCAGCGCTCCCACAATGGAAGCGAAGAAGTTGGATGCAAGGGAATTTCCTCCCACCGCCCTCTCTATGATGGAAGAGGGTATCAGGCCCTCCGCGCCGGGCCTTCCCAGCAGGAGCCCCGCCACCACGACTCCGATCAGAAGAAGCGGAAGTATCTGTTTGGCGAACCCCCATGATGCGCCGCTCCACTCGGAAAGCTCTTCCCTGCTGAACCACCTGGCCAGTATCGCCAGAAGAACGGCCAGAAACCCGAATGCCAGAACCCATTTTATGCTGAATATCAGCGCCCAGATTCCGCTCTCTCCCGCCGCCGGCCCGGACCAGTTGGCGAATACCAGAAACCCCACCATCACGGCGAAGTAAAGGGCGTTCACCGGAAGAGATCTTGCTTCCTCTTCCTCCGCCGCCGGGAATTCCGTCACGCTGTGCCTTTCTCTCTCCTCCCTGAGAAATATCAGGTGCATCAGAAGCCCGATCACGATACTAAAGATTACCGCCCCCGCCGCTCTCGCAACGCCGATCTCCCACCCCAGCACCCGGGCAGTCATGATAATCGCCAGCACGTTGATGGCAGGCCCCGAGTACAGGAAAGCGGTCGCCGGGCCCAGCCCCGCCCCCCGCTTGTATATCCCGGAGAAGAGGGGAAGAACCGTGCAGGAGCAGACCGCCAGTATGGTACCGGATACCGAGGCCACCCCGTAGGCCAGCGCCTTGTTCGCCTTCGCGCCGAAGTACTTTATCACCGCCCCCTGGCTGACGAATACCGATATCGCCCCGGCGATGAAGAAGGCCGGCACCAGGCAGAGAAGGACATGCTCCCTGGCGTACCACCGCACCAGCGCGATCGCCTCGTAGACCGGGTTCCTGAACCGGAAAAGAGACAGAGGCAGGTAGTACAAACCGAGGAATATCGCCACCGCCAGAATAAATTTCTGCCATTCTTTCATTAACAATCTCCCAATTAGCCGGATGGCTATATATCAGGTTAAAAAAATTATTTCTCTATCCCGCAGATTGACTCCCTGCGGGATGTTTTCATGTTTTCCAGGTCGCGCCGGGCGGTCTCGTCCCCGGCCAGCATCTCGTCCAGCTCTTGCAGAAAACGCGCGGCGAAGCTGTTTGCCGGCCTGAGGTAGTAATCAGTCCAGCGGCCATCCTGCCTGCTCTCTATGAACCCTCCCCGGGCCAGTTTCTTGAGGTGCCTGGAGACGCTCGGCTGGGCGATTTCCAGGACCTCCGCCAGCTCGCAGACGCACATATCCCTGACTGAGAGCATGTTCAGTATCCTCAGCCGGTTGAAATCGGCCGCCGCCTTGACCGCCGTTTCCAGTTCATTCATATTCATCGAAATTTTTTCCATAATAGTTCTTCTTTCATATAGCCATATTGCTATATATAACAGGCCGGGCTCCCCCTGTCAAACAGTAATTCTGAGGAGTTTATTTATTTTTCTGCGCTATCTGATGATTTGCTGATTCGTTCAGGCTGAAGCTGGTTGATATTTTCAAAACCGCTACCGGGTTCCCCGCAGAGGAAACCGCGGCTATTTGCCTCGGGCTCGCTCTTCCTGCCCCCGCGGGCCGGAAAACCATGCCCGCCCCCCCTGCGGAGGTTTTTGAAAAAATCACTCAGCTGAACAAATTAATCCTGCTAACTCCCTATGAATTAAATCTCCCCGTTGATCAGGCGCTCAAGCTTTTCCGCGATCAAATCCTTGACCTTGAGGTACTCTGAAAGGTCCTTCCCCCTGGGGTCGGGGATCTCCCACTGGAACATCCTTGCTCCGGGGATGTATGGGCACTGAACGTCGCAGCCCATGGTTACCACCACATCGGGCGCCGGTATATCGTCGAAGGTCTTGGTGGTTCCCTTCCAGTCTATCCCGATCCCCTTGAGCATCTCAACCGCCCCGGGGTCCACCTCGTCGGCGGGGCCGGTGCCGGCGCTGCTGAATTCCAATCCTCTGTCGGCGAATAACCTGTTGGCCAGGGCCTCCGCTATCTGGCTCCGGCAGCTGTTCTCGATGCATGCGAAAGTGATTCTGATCTGGAACCTCCTGGTTTCTGGCGGGTATAATATTACATAGAAGCTTCCTGTGGTCTGTTATAAACCTGTAGTTGAAGCAAAGCTATGGTTATTATTCTACTTTAACGGGAGATATATTACACGCAATTTGTTACCGGCACTGCAGTGAAGAAGGGCTCAACCCCTCTTTTCTGCTTGAAAAAACGGCCCGAATCTGGTAGAATTACTATGGATTGAAACGGATTCCAGGAGGTATTTCCAATGTTAATCAAAAAGACCTTGGTAGCGCTTGTTGCCGCCGCATTAGTACTGACTTCATTGCCAGGGTGTATCCTTGATCCGAAAGAGAGCGTCGAAGAGCCGAAGACCCCTCCGGTTACCTGGCCTGACAGGACGGATAAGGAAGATTGTATAGAGATAGTTGATCTGGTTTACCAGACAAGGGATGTAGAAAAGTATAAAGAAGACTTACTTAAGCCGGGTATTCTGAATCAGGACCAGGAGGATCCCGGATACATCTGGTATAATCAGGAAGAAATAGTAGGAACTGAAATCGAAGGTCGTACAGTTCCACCAGCCCACTATTATACTGATGAATGGCAAATAACCGAACGTATTTTTCAAAATGTAGTTTCCCTTGAATTCAATTTTTACCCCGGTACATGGGATGAATTTACTGACGAGTTCAGGAATAAACCCTGTGATAACTGTTGGATTACAACGAGAGACTATAATTATAATGTAAAATTCAATGATGGCATGAACTATTCTGGTGATTATAAAGTCAGATGGCTGGTAGGACCAGATCCTGAAGATCCTGATAAATTTGTAATCTATCAGATGGAGGATCTGAACAAACAAGCCAATTGATAATTCATTAATAGATTTACCAACGCCCCCTGCCCACCCGGACAGGGGGCGTTTTTTATCCCTTCGCCCCCCGCATTCTTCCCCCTTCTTGACAACGGCGCCGGTATCTGATTATAGTTAATCCGACAGTTGAATGTACGCGAGGGATTTAAGAGGAGTTGCCGTTTGGCCGCAAGGAAGCGAAGGAGCAGGAAGAAGATAAAGGGGCGGATGAGCCTTCTGGCGGCGGCTCTCTTTATACTGTTTATCATCTTTTTTCAGGCGGCCAGGTTCCTGGGCTCTCCTTCCGGGAGCGTCTTCCTTCTCGATATGGGGTTCGACAGCAAGTACCCGGAGGTCCGGGACGAGGTCAACCAGCGGGTGATCAGGGCGCTGATGGAAAACGGGGTCAAGCGGTCCGGCATGGAGATAATTCCGAGGACAGAGGGTGAGGGTTACTTTATAAAGGCGCCCCTTCCGGCCAACCGTTCCCTGACCAGGGTTAATATCGCCCTGGATCAGGCGGTGGAGGAGATGGGGGCCAGGATAACCGAATGCCGGGAGAAGGAGTCGGGGCAGGTTCTGGATATGATCATAGGCACCGGCAGGCATGTTACCCACCACTGCCTGATAAGAAGATCCTCCAGGGTCAGCGAGGCCAACTCCAGGATAGCGATAGTGGTTGATGATTTTGGTTACTCATATAACGGCGCGGCCAGGGATTTCATAGAGCTGGACGCGGGGATAACCCTCTCGGTAATACCGGGGCTCAAGCACTCCCGCGAGATATGCGAGAAAGCCGCCGGGGCGGGCAAGTCATACATCTGCCACCTGCCGATGGAGCCGGAGGAGGGGAAGTGCCAGGGAGGTTACTGTGTAACGGTGGCCATGAACGACCGGGAGATTGAGAGAACCGTCTATGGCGCGCTGGAGGTCATACCCGGAGCGGCCGGGATGAACAACCACATGGGATCGAAGGCGACGTCAGACCGGCGGGTAATGTCGGCGGTTATGAGGGCCTGCCGGCAGAGGAACCTGTTCTTCCTGGACAGTCTTACCTCGCCCCATTCGGTGGCGGCGGAGACAGCCGAAAGCATGGGGATGCCGCGCCTGGTAAACGACCTGTTCCTGGATAACCGGGGGGACGATATAAGGGGGAATATGCTCAAGCTGATCCGGCTCTCCGAGAGAAGGGGCTGGGCTATAGGCATAATGCATGTTCACAGCGAGAGCTTTCGTGAGCTGAAATGGCTGGTGGAGGAAGCTGAAAAAAGAGGCATAGAATTAATAACATTGAAAGATCTTATTACGTTGATAGCTGGTAAGGAGGCATGACTTGAAAAGGTTAAGACTGGGGGTAAATGTCGATCACGTGGCTACCCTGAGAGAGGCCAGGAAAACGGTGGAGCCGGACCCGGTAACCGTCGCCATGCTGGCCGAGCAGGGCGGAGCGGACCAGATCACTTTCCACCTGAGGGGCGACAGGAGGCATATTCAGAACCGGGATGTCCGGCTGATCAGCGAAATGGCCCAGACCATGGTGAACCAGGAGATGGCAGCCACTGATGAAATGCAGGAGATAGCCCTGGCGATGCGGCCGGACTCGGTGACCTTCGTTCCGGAGAAGAGAGAAGAAGTCACCACCGAAGGGGGGCTGGACCTTCTCTCGGACAGCTCAAGGTTCGAGGACGCGGTGGCCACCCTGGGAGAGAGCGGAATAAAGACCGCCGCCTTCATCGACCCGGTGTTCGCCCAGATAAAGCAGGCCGCCAAACTGGGGTTCGACGCGGTGGAGATACACACCGGGGAGTACGCCAACGCATCCCCGGCGGAGAGGCCGGCGGCGCTGAAGGCGATAAGAGAGGCGGCCGAGGCGGCCCGGAAGTACAAGCTGGGGGTCCACGCGGGGCACGGCCTGACCTACCACAACGTGCATCCCGTAGTCAGGATCGCGGAGATAGAGGAGCTCAATATCGGGCACAGCATAATTTCAAGGGCGGTATTCGTGGGGATGGAACAGGCGGTCAGGGAGATGGTGGCGCTGATGAAGCGGTAGCGAATCTGCTGGAAGCGGGTAAACAAAAAGGCCGGGAAGATGTGTTCTCCCCGGCCTTTTCTGCTAACATGGGCTGCTTTACTCTTCGATATCGATGATATCTTCCAGGGGCGTGAACTTTCTCCGGAAAGCCATGGCAACAGCCTCGTCGGTTATGCTGCCGGCCAGCATGTTGACCCCTGTCCAGACCGCCCAGCTCTCCCTGGCCGCTTCCTCCCATCCCCTGTCCGCGATTTCCACCGCGTACGGGAGGGTGGCGTTGGTAAGAGCGTAGGTTGAAGTCCTGGCGACAGCTCCAGGCATGTTGGCCACTCCGTAGTGGACCACGCCATACTTGATGTAAATCGGCCTGGTGTGGGTGGTGGGCTTGATGGTCTCTATGCATCCGCCCTGGTCCACCGCCACGTCCACTACCACCGCGCCGTTCTTCATGGTCTTGATCATATCCCGGGTGACCAGGCGGGGCGCCTTGGCGCCCTTCAGCAGGACCGCTCCCACTACCAGGTCGGATTCCGCGACCGACTGGCGTATATTCTCGGGGTTGGACATCATGGTAGTCACGTTGGCCGGCAGAACGTCGCTGAGATAGCGGAGCCTTTCCAGGTCAACGTCCAGAATCTTCACGTTGGCGCCCAGTCCGGATGCCATCTTGGCCGCGTTGGTTCCCACAATACCGCCGCCGATGATGGTCACCTTGGCCGGCTCCACTCCGGGGACTCCGCCCAGAAGGATCCCTCTGCCCTCCATGGGTCGCTCCAGGTACTTGGCCCCCTCCTGGATAGCCATTCTTCCGGCTACTTCGCTCATCGGGGTAAGAAGGGGGAGCGAACCGTCTTCCTCTTCCATGGTCTCGTAGGCGATACATACCGCTTTGCTCTTGAGCATCCCGGTGGTCAGCGGCTTGCTGGCCGCGAAGTGGAAATAGGTGAATATAATCTGGTCCTCGCGGCACATCCTGATCTCTGAAGGCTGAGGCTCCTTCACCTTGATTATCATATCGCTTTTCTTGAAAATGCTCTTTACGTCCTTGACGATGGAAGCTCCCGCATCCCGGTATTCCCTGTCGGTGAAGCCGCTTCCCTCTCCGGCGCCCTTTTCGACCAGGACCTTGTGTCCATGCTTTATCAGTGTCTCCGCCCCGACCGGTATAAGGGCGACCCGGTACTCGTCCTTCTTTATCTCTTTCGGAACTCCTATAATCATATGATCACTCCAGGCTGATTTGAATAGGTACAGAATTTGACAATAATATATATAACAATTTCCGCCTTTTACAACAATAATTTATTGGCTCCGGAGAAGAGTTTCGACGGAACTTATTTGATTTTCAGGTTGATATAATACTGCTATAGCGGGTATAATTGAGTATAATCCGCAGAAATGGCGACCTTATCTGAATCGAACCGATGGAGGGTGTAAATGAGAGGCATTTTTCTGTGCTTAACTGCCGCCGCACTTATGGCGGCATCTCCGCCTGCGGGGGGAGCTGGCGAAAATCCGGTCGTTATTGACCATAACTCCGCGCATATCAGCAGCATACCGGATTCAGTGCTGGACCTGGCTCAGGATTCGTTGAAATACCATTATGCCCACACCTCCCACGGGGGCCAGCTCAGGGACGGCCTGTACGTTCTGGAGAACAACGACCCCAGATATGCCTTCGCCTATCTGAACAACCAGCTCCCCCAGGAGGAAGGGTCGCTGTGCATATTCAACGGGCAGCAGACTGATACCTATATCACCCCGGAGCTTTACTGGTATACGGAAGGGGGGATGGATGAAACCAGGGCTGTGCTGTCAGCAAATTCCGCCCTGAATATATCGATGTGGGCCTGGTGCGGCGAACTGGATTACTATACCGAGGGGCAGGTCCGGGCCTACCTGGACTCGCTCAGCGTACTTGAATCGGAATTTCCCGGGGTAACCTTCGTATATATGACCGGCAATGCGCAGGGAACCGGGGCGGGGGGGCACAACCGCTACCTGAGAAACCAGCAGATAAGGCAGTTCTGCCTGGATAACAACAAGGTGCTGTACGACTTTGCCGACCTGGACTGCTGGTATTACAACAGCGTCAGCGGGGAGTGGGAGTTCAGTACTTATTCCTATGAAGGAACCGATGTGCCGGTTGAACACCCGCAGTTCAGCGGCGATGAAACAAGCCATACCACCTGGGAGAGCTGCGAGCAGAAGGGGAAAGCGGTATGGTACATGTCGGCGGCGCTTGCCGGCTGGAGTGACCCCACCTCGGCGGACGGAGCCAGCTGGGGAGAGGTCAAATCGATGTTCAGAGAGGCCGGGAGAGATTCATCCTGAAGAATCCTCCGGCCGGTTCCCCGTCAGCCGCAGAAATTCATCCCTGTCTATGATTTTTATCCCCAGTTCTCGGGCCTTTTCAAGCTTTGAGCCGGGCGATTCGCCGGCCACCACGTAATCCGTCCTTGAGCTGACGCTGGAGGATACCCTTCCTCCCAGGGCGGTTACCCTGTCCTTCGCCTCGCTTCTGGCCAGTTCCCCGAGAGAACCGGTGAACACGAAGCTGGTTCCCTCCAGGCCGGCCCCCTTCTGCCTTTCCGGCCCGCGGGGGTTGACCCCCAGCTCCAGCAGCTCGCTGATGGTCCGCCTGTTCCTTTCGCTGGCGAAGAACGACCTGATGCTTTCGGCGCTCTCCGGCCCGATCTCCCTTATCTGCATGAGCCTCTCCCTGCTCGCTGAGGCAAGGGAATCGATGGAGCCGAATTCGACGGCCAGGAGGTTCGCCAGGTGTTCTCCCACATTCCTGATACCCAGGGCGAAGATGAAGTTTCCCAGTTCGGCCTGCCTGGAATTATGTATGGAGTCCAGCAGGTTCTCCGCCGATTTCTCCGCGAAGCCCTCCAGGGAGAGGATATCCTCCCTGCCGAGGCGGTATATATCGGGGATCTCCCTGAGAATACCGGCATCCACCATATTCCTGACCGTCTTCTCCCCCAGGTGCTCTATATCCATCCCTTGCCGGGAGGCGAAATGGATCAGTCCGCCCTTGAGCTGGGAAGGGCAGGAGAGCCCCGCCGGGCAGTAGTGATAGGCGCCTTCCTCTACCACCGTAGCGCCGCAGACCGGGCATGAACCGGGCATACTGAAGGGGATGCCTCTTTCGCCCCCGGTCTCTATCCTCTCCACCACCGCGGGGATGACATCGCCGGCTCTTTCGATCCTGACACGGTCGCCGATCCTGATATCCTTTCTGGCCACCTCTCCGGCGTTGTGAAGAGTGGCCCGGCTTACCGTAACTCCTCCCACATCAACCGGCTTGAGAAGAGCTACCGGAGTGAGCTTGCCGGTTCTTCCCACCTGCACCACGATATCGTCCACGGTGGTTACCTCGCGGCGGGGTTCGAATTTGAGGGCGATCGCCGAGCGTGGCGACCTGGACCTGCTTCCCAGGGTTTCGGCCAGCTCCCTGGAGTTGGCCCTTATCACTATGCCGTCTATCTCGAAGGGCAGAGAATCGCGCTTTCCGGAGAGCCGGCGGTGGTATTCGATGGCTTCTTCTATGGAAGCGCAGAGCAGAATGTCCGGGTATACCAGAAAGCCCCACTCCCCGAGAAGCTCCAGCTCTTCGGTGTGGGTGGGGGGAAGCCTGGCTCCTTCCATGGTCATGATTTCGTAAGCGTATAAGGTCAAAGGCCTTTCGGCGGTGATCCTGGAGTCCAGCTGCCGGAGGGACCCGGCGGCGGCGTTTCTGGGATTGGCGAAGGCGGGAAGCTCTCTTTCGGTCATTGTTCTGTTCAGCCGGTGGAAATCGGCCAGCAGCATCAGCGCCTCTCCCCTGATGGAGATAACCCCCGTGGGGGCGCCTCCCCTCAATCTCAGGGGGACTGAAGGGATCGTTTTGATGTTGGGGGTGATATCCTCTCCGGTCCTGCTGTCTCCCCTGGTGGCTCCTCTTTCCAGCAGCCCGCCGCTGTAGACCAGCTCCACGGAGAGCCCGTCGAATTTCGGTTCGGCGGTGTACTCTACCGCTTCTTCTCCGGAGAGCTGCTTCACCCGGGCGTCGAATTCCCGGACCTGTTCGGGGGATGCGGTGGAATCGAGGCTTAGCATCTTTGCCAGGTGTTCGGCGGGGGGAAGTTCGCTTCTGGGGGGAGCTCCCACTCTCCGGGTGGGAGAGTCCGGGGTGGCCAGGCCCGGGTAACGCTCCTCCAGATCCTCCAGCTCTTTCCTGAGCCGGTCGTACTCCAGGTCGGATACTTCCGGTCTGTTCTTCACGTAGTAGAGGTGGTCGTAGCGGTTTATCAGGGAGCGGAGCTGCCGGGCCCTTTTCTCTGCTTCATTCCGGTTCATATTTCTTTCCTGGCTGCGGCAAGTTTATCTTTTTCCGGATTATAATATATAAGTGGGTTACTGTTGAAGCAGTTCTTTCCATCTTCCGGTGTTGAAGTTGAATTTTTCGGCCAGGTTCAGCATTGCCCGGAAATCTTCACGCCGGGAGGGGGCGCCCTCCTCCTGAAGGGCGCTCTCCAGAAGCCGGAAAATCTCGTTCTGGATCAGCTGCTCTCTTATCTCTATTCCTGAATCTCTGCAGTAATCCGCGAACTTTATGATATCGGAGGCTTTCTCAGCGGACGGAACCGCATCGAACCCCTTCAGGTTCTCCAGAATAAACCCGGATATCTCATCTGAAGCGGAGCCGCTGTCCATCTCCACCCCGTAGCCGGAAGCGGTCTGCAGGACCTCTCTGATACCTCCCAGATCCTCGGGACGGAGCGACCTCTTCCAGCGGGCAAGCTGCTCGTCCAGCTTTCTCTCCAGGTAGGTGGATGCCACCGACAGGATAACCTGGGGTTTGGGAAGAGAAGCCTGGTCCAGGACCTTCAGGAACTCCCTGTTCTCCATGTAGATTCTTTCCAGGAGGGGTTCCAGTGAATCCAGCCGGATGTCGGTCAGGTCCCTGAGAACCCTGTTCATGTCGTCGGGGAACAGGTCCCGGATGGAGAAGAGGTTGCCTCCGAAGTGATCCACCCCGAAATGCAGCATTTCTTCCCTGCCGGCGTCTGCTGGAAGCTGCTCCAGATCGGGCAGCCGCTGATTCTCCTGCCCGCTCTCTCCGGCAGGTTTCAGCATGCATATGCTCCTGAGCCGGTCTCTGCGGGTAAACAGGTACCGGAATCCGGGGCTGTCTTCGATAAGGTCTGATTCAACCTGCACTGTCCCGGCAGTAATGGTATTGCTTCCCCGCTCAGCGGTCTGCCGGTCCAGCTCCCTGAAGGAATAGCCGAACTGCTCCGGAGAGATATCGGGGCAGGGAAGAAGCAGAGAATGAAGGTACTGGCCCGCCAGAAACTGCGAGGTTACCCGGGAGCGCTCCAAGGCGCTGCTGTATATATCGGCGCCGGTTCCAAGGCCGGGAACATTGCTCCTCGCTTCGGAGAGGGTTCGGAGCAGTTCGGCCTGAACCGGCTCCCGGTTACTCTCTCCGGCCAGGTCGATCGCCCGGGCGGCGTATTTGAGTATCTGCCTGGCCTCCAGCCCGGAGATATCGTTGAAGAACCAGCCGCAGGAGGTGAACATGTACATGGAGAACCTCTGTGATTCCAGAAGTCTTATTATCCTTGATTCGGTTTCCCGGTCCGGCAGCCCGCTGCAGTGCTTCTTCATGAAGTTTTCCCGGGCCTCTCTGCCGTTGCCGTTAAGAACCGATATGTAGTCGTTCCGGGCCTTCCACGGATCCTTCAGATATGAACCGCCTTCTTTTTCGAAGATAGCGGCCAGCCTGTCCCGCAGTCTGTTCAGACCTGATCTGAGAGGGGCTCTCCATTTCTGATTCCATCCTTCGGGGGCGTTTACGTTGCAGCCGCAGTCTCTTTTCCACCTTCCCACCCCGTGAGAGCATGACCAGGCGGTTCCCTCGCCGTTGTTTCCATCCTTAAGCCTGACCTCAAACTCAGGCCGGTGTTTCTCCAGGTATGCCCCGAAGTTGGTCATATTGAATCCGAATTTTTCCCGGGAGTTTGCTATCAGGTAGGCCAGCGCCATATCGCCGAACGGTTCGTGATGGCCGAACACCTCTCCGTCGGTGGCCACGGTTACCAGATTGCTTCCTCCTCTTTCGACCCCTTCGCCCAGCGCCTTTGCCAGGGTGTCGCCGCTTCTGAGAAGGCCGTTGAAAGCTATATCACTGGCCAGGGGGGAGTCGTAGAAGAAGATGTTGACGCCCTCTCCCTTTCCGCTTCCGCGGCACAGGTAGGCATTTCCGGTGAGGATGTTTCCGGCGGAGACATCCTTCCATTTGCCGTCCTTTTTCAGGGGGCGGATGGATTCCGCCTGGTGGGGGGAGAGAATTATGAATTTTATCCCGTAATCGGCAATTATATCCACAGTGGTATTATTGACTGCGGTCTCCGCCAGCCATATCCCTTCCGGCTCTCTGCCGAAGCAGCGCCGGAAATCCGCTATTCCCCATTCTATCTGGGTCCTCTGGTCTCTCTCATTGGCCAGGGGCATGATAATATGGTTGTAAACCTGGGCTATGGCGTTCCCGTGCCCGTTATTCGCTTCCATGCTTTCGGCGTCGGCCCGTACTATGATTTCGACCAGGCCGGGATGCCGCCTTTCCAGCCACCTCAGAATGGTGGGCCCGAAATTGAAGCTGATGCTGCGGTAATTGTTTACCAGCCCCAGTATCCCTCCGCCTCCGTCCAGGAGGCGGGAGCATGAATTCGGGAGGTAACATTCCCTGGTTATTCTCTCATTCCAGTCATGGAAGGGGAAGGCGCTTTCCTGAGTGTCTATCCTGCCGGTCCAGGGATTTTCTCTGGGAGGCTGATAGAAGTGCCCGTGTATGATTACGTTCTTTTCTTTTTCCGCCATATTAACTTTCAGCCGGTGAGTATGCCCGGTAATCCAGGCGGGGGAATATATTGTCCCGCCTTTCTATCTCCTCCAGCCAGGGCTCCTTGATGCTCCCCTGAAGGATGTCCCTGTACAGCCTGTCGAACCTGTTTATGTGGGTCTTGATCCTGGTGTGGGCGTATTCCACCTGGGTCCCGGTCTTCATTATGAAAGCCCAGTCGCTGCTCTGGGCCAGAAGCAGCTCCCTGGCGGCCTGGTTAAGAGCGCGTAGAAGCACTCCCTCAGACTCAGGGAACCTGCCGGCCAGTTCGATCATCCTGTCTTCCATCATGTGAAGGTGCGGATAGATCCAGTCGTTGCTCCCGTTGAGCCACACCTCGTTGTAGCCCTTGTAACCCCACGAGGACATCGAGGGCCTGATTACCTGCAGCCGGTGCGCGTTGCCGAGGTATTCCGAGGGAGTGACCGGAATGATGGTCTGCTGGTCGTAGTATATCTTGCGCATCAGGAACTCCAGCCACATCGGCCCCTCGTGCCACCAGTGCCCGAACAGTTCGGCGTCGTATGGCGAGACGATAATCGGGGGCATATCCATTATGGAGTTGAGGTACTCTATCTGTTTCTCCCGGTTGAACATGAAGTTGCCGGCGTGCTCCGCGGCCCTATCCCTGGCCTGCTCGGGCCGGTACAGCTCCTTATGCTCGCTCTTTCCGGTTATCCGGTAATATTTGATCCCCAGGTTAATCCGGTGCCCGTCGCCGTGAAGGTAAGGCCTGATGTAATCGTAGTCCAGGTCGAACCCCACATCCCTGTAGAAATCCCGGTATTCGTAATCCCCCGGGTAACCTTCCCTGGCGCTCCATACCTGCTTGGATGATTCAGTGTCTCTTCCGAACGCCGCCACTCCGTTGGGGCATAGAGCCGGCGCGAACACTCCGTAGCCGGGCTTCGGCTCCCCGTAAAGTATTCCGTGAGTGTCGGCAAAGAAGTACTTAATCCCCGCTTCGCCCAGAATTTCCTCTATCCCGGGAGCATAGCCGCATTCCGGCAGCCAGATCCCCCGGGGGTCTCTTCCCAGCACCTCCCGGTACTGCTCGGCCGCTATCTCTATCTGGGCCCGGGCGGCGGCCCGGTTCTTCATCAGGGGCAGGAATCCGTGGGTTGCCCCGCAGGTTACTATCTCCAGCGATCCCCGGTCCTGAAAATGCCGGAAAGCACTCACCAGGTCACGGTTCCATATTTCCGAAAAAGTGCGGCGGCAGCGGGTGAAGATATTGTGATACATCCTGGCCAGGGTCTGAAGATGCTGGTCGCCGCGGGCGCGGGCGATCTCCCGTTCCGAAAGTTCTATCATCTTGTTCAGATGCCGGACATAGCGCTCCTGCAGCAGTGGATCGGTCATCATGGAGATCAGGGTCGGGGTAAGGGACATGGTGATCCTGAATCTGATCTCCTCGTCCTCCAGCCTGGTGAACATATCAAGAAGGGGTATGTAGGTTTCGGTGACCGCTTCGAAGAACCAGTCCTCCTCCAGGAAGGTCTGGTGCTCCGGGTGCCTCACGAAAGGCAGGTGAGCGTGAAGCACCATGCAGAGATATCCTCTGGGTCTGTTTGACATAATTGAATCAGTCCTCTGATGGTTCTCTGGTGTTAATGGAAGCCGCGATATTTTTCTCGATTGTCTCCCCGTTGGAAAGAAGCTTTATCGGTATCACCACTTCTCCGTCGGAAAGCTCCATCCGGATGGTAAAAGATCCGTCTTTGCCGGGTATTATCTCATCTTCGCAGAGAGATATGGTGGCGTCTCTGCCGGCGACCCCGTGGATGACCAGTTCCGCCTTCAGAACGGTTTTCCGGGGGGCCGGTTCCGAAGCCCCGAATGAGGAAACGCTCTCGGAGCTTATGTCGCGGAGCGGCATCCCGCCGCTGGTTCCTCCGCCGGCGCCCGATCTGAAATATACATCGCCGCTGGCGCTGATTATACGTTCGATAAGGTGTCCGGGGCGGGCCCACTTTTCATCCTGATGATCGGAGACCGATTCCCGGGGGGTCTCCACCTCTCTGGACAGCGATATCTCGGTGTATACGCCTTCCGGAGATATTACCCCCAATCCCACCTGGTATCTGGTATCCGGGTAAACATCTATATACCAGTTGTTGGTTTCGAAAGGGATGTCGATGTCAAAAGCGGGCGAACGCTCTCCGCCGTCTCCGACGTTGTAAACCCTCAGGACCATCCTGCATTCGTTCCAGGCCTGGCCGAATGAATCCGCGATTGACCTGATATCCCGGGAAGATATTTCCCAGTAGGCGAATATGCAGCGAGGATCCCGCACCAGGGTTCCCACCCTGGTCGAATCATAATCGGGAAGGTTCTCCTTCTCCTCCTTCAGTACCACCCTGCCGGATTCCTTTTCCAGGTAATATTTCCCGGATACCGCTTTCTGGCGTATGGTCCAGCCGTTATGCTCCGGTTCTTCAGCGGCGGGCCTGTCCCTGGCTGTTACGCTCTTCGGAACCTTCCCGCTCCTGCCCGCCTTCTTGACACGTCTTCTCTTTGATGCTTTGCTTTTCCCGGCGGCAGGTTTCTTTTTCCCGGTTTTCTTTTCCCTTTTACGGAAGTGCTCGTAAAGCATATCTACCAGTTCCGGCTTCAATATCTTTTCCGGGAGCTTAAGCTTCTCTGATTTCGCCAGCTTCAGAAGCTTGTTTTTTTTCATTTTTCTGAGTTCTGTCTTTGTCATCTCCTGCCTCTTTTCTAAAGCCCAAAAAAGCTGAAGCGGGGGGTAGTTGTTTGTGAAACAGCCCTTTGAAATTAAATGCGACCTGAATTCACGGCTGATCGGGCAGCTGATGAAAAACAGGCCTTCCTGTTACTTAATTAGTGTACTAATGCCGGTGTTTGTCAAGTAATAATAAGCATTGCCGCTTAATAATTTAACTTCTCCCTCCCCATTCTCAGAAGTTGGCGTTTATCAAGGGCATATATCTGGCCCAGCCGGGGTTGTTCCCGGCTATGTTGAGAAGCCCGAGCTGAACGCCCTGGAGAGCTTCAGCGTAATTAACTATCCCTACCGTCAGGCCTCTCTGGAATTCGCCGCAGAGGTTGACCGCCGACACGGAGAATCCCCTGAGGGATTCAACACGGGTATAAATTCCGGTAATATTGATACCCTGCAGCTCTGATGAAGAGGTGTATATACCGCTTGCCGAGATCCCCTGGAGCTTCTTTTCTATATCTATTTTGGTTCCGTGGATAGTTATCCACCTGGCTGTTTCCGCCTTGATTCCCTGGTAGTCCAGGTCGTATTCAGGGCCTTCATCATCACTGTAATTCAATTCAGTGATAGATCCTACCGCCCCCACCGTTATATAACTGATATGGCTTTGGCTGACCACCGAACCGCCGCTGATATTTATGCCGCTGAAACCTCCGGTAGCGGTGGTGTTCAGCCCGCTGAGGTTTATGCCGCTAATCTCGCCGTCGCATACGCTGGCAATTCCGCCGATGGAGATCCCGTTCATCATCCCGTCACAAACATTGGCCAGGCCGCCAATCGAAATCCCCGACATCTTCCCGTCCGAAACGTTGGCCAGCCCGCCGAGGCAGATGCCGCTGCTGTGGCCGTCGTTGACATTCGCTAATCCGCCGAGCGCTATGCCGCTCATATCCCCGTCAATGACATTGGCCAGTCCCCCCAGCGAGATCCCGATGCAGTCGCCGTCAATGACATTGGCCAGTCCCCCCAGCGAGATGCCGGTCATGCTCCCGTCGTTTACATTTGCCAGGCCTCCAATCCCTATGCCGGTGAATCTGCCGCCGCTGACATTGGCCAGCCCCGCCAGTGATATTCCGGAAAAATCATCGCCTGACACGTTAGCCAGCCCGGATAGGGTTATGCCGTTTATTTCTCCACCGCTGACATTGGCCAATCCGGCCACCGCCAACCCGTTCAGGGCCGAACTGGCGTGAACATGAATTCCGCCCAGAGCCAGGAAGTCTATTTCGCCGGCCCGGGGGCCGTAGAGGCCGATGGAAAAACCCCTGAATACCGCATCCGGGTTCCTCCCCGGTTTCCACAGAGTCAGGTTGATCCCGTCAACTTTCCTGACGCATTCATCTATGAGGTTAATCCGAAGGCCGTGGGTCACCCTGGAGTTCCCGAGGCTTATCCCCACGTCGTTGACAGTGAGATCGAGGCTCCCGGGCGAGGAGGTATAATCGCATTCCCCTGCTGTATCCTCCCGCGCGGGCAGAGGTGACGCGATCATAAGAATAATAACAACAATAACCATTTTCATTTTATCGCTCCCGGAGAATGAAGGTTAAAATTATAATTCCCTTTTATGCGTTACGCAATAGATGCCTGAAAAGTTTCAGGACAGCGCCCCCTTCCGGGCATCAGATTCCGGGTCCTGATTGCCCTGTCACTTCCGGCACACCCGAAACCCGGTATAATCAGCCGGGGGGCGCTGATACGGCGCCCCGGCGTCCGGATTGGAAACCGCCGAAAGCCCGAAAGCGGCGCTTCCTCCATCCGGAGCGCTCACCCACTCGGCCACATTGCCGGCAAGGTCGTAATATCCGCCGGTTGCCGGGCTGAAAGATCCCGCCTCGGCAAGAAGAGCTCCCTTCCGGCCCATGGCCGTTATTTTCTCCAGCAGCGCCCGCTCTTCGTCAGGGGTGGGGGTATACCCGGCCCAGTAGGCCAGGGTATTCTCATTCTCCGGCTTCGGGCCGGCCTTCTCCATCAGTTTTTTCATCTGTTCTTCAGAGGGAAGAGAGTACCTGTCTCCGGTTTTTTCGCTCAGCCATTCGCAGTACTCCCTGGCCTCCCTGCAGGATATGCCGGAGACGGGGTAATTTCCGGTTCCCTCAGCGAAGGTATAATCATGGTCGAATTCCCTGAACTGAGCCCTGGTAACCTCGAACCTGCCGAAGGCAAGCTCCCCCTGCGGCAGCGTTTCCGGGATTAATACACCGTCTTGCTCGATTCCGAGCAGATGGCCGGTCCTGGCTGCCTCCAGTCTGCTGAGCTTGAGAGAAAGGGGAGAGCGGGGAGAGAGAACTTCATTGGTGTCTGCCGGAGTTTCGAGAAGGTACCTGTCCAGCCAGGCCAGTTCCTCTTTCATTTTCCTTCGCTGGTGGGAGAGTTTGTCCGGGCCGTGGCCCGCTCCGGGGAACAGTATGAATCTGGCCGGCGCCTTGCCGATCTGCTGCATGGCCCTGAAGTGCTGCCATCCCTGCTCGGTGGGAACCGCCGTGTCCCTGCTTCCGAACATGATAAGAGTGGGGGTTTCCAGCTCGTCCATTCTGAACAGGGGGGATTTGCTGATATATGTTTCGGCAAGTTCCCAGGGAGGCCCTCCGAAGTAGGCGTTGTCGAATCCGGCCCCGAATCTGCAGTTGCCGTAGTCGCTGGTCCAGTTTACGTCTCCGGCACCGGCGCAGAGGGATTTAAAGAGGTCTGACTCCAGACAGCAGGCGATGGCCAGGATAGAGCCGTTGCTCCAGCCCATCACCCCGATCCGGCCGCTGTCGGCCATTCCCCTGTCTATCAGGGTTTCCACTCCGCCGAGAATGTCGGGGACCTCGTATTCGTAATAATGCCCCTTTATCGATTCTATCCACTCCAGGCCGTAGTTGCCGCTTCCGTGGTAGTTGACCTTCAGTACCATGACGCTCTTCCCGGCCAGCGTATGAGGGTAGTTTGACCACCTCTCGCTGAAGAAATCCATATCATACCCGGAGGGGCCTCCGTGAAGAGAGACCACCAGAGGGTATCTGGAGCCATCCCTGTAACCCCTGGGATAGTATAATATTCCCTCCACCTCCTGATCCAGGGCCCCGGTCCAGCTGATAACCTCCGATCTGGCCAGGAATTTATTCCGGTAATCTTTATTCAGTGTGTACAGAGTGTCCCGGGGGTGCAGCTTCCCGCCCCTGAGCACCCCGTGCCTGATCGAAGGAACGGTGGAGCCGTCGGCAACCAGGTAAATAATATCCCGGCCCCTCCCGCACTGAATGGAGAACGGCATCCCGCTCTCCGATTCAAGGCGGTACTCGGTAATATCGCATCCTTCTGTCCTGGCGAAGATATTCCCGTATCTGGTACCCGCGGCCAGCCCGGCCGCCAGCCCGCCCTCGACGGGGAAGAAATCTCCTCCCAGGCCGTTGAGGTCGCTTATTCCGGCCTTTGATATCCTCTTATCCTCGACCGAGTAACGGTAGAGCCTGCGAATAGACACGTAGGTGTCCGTGGAGTCGCTGGATATGTTCCTGACGCAGTAGAACTGACCGGGGCCGTTCCATTTGTACCGGTAGGGATTAAGGAACGGTTCGGTAAAGATTTCTTCGGGGCTCGCCGCCGCTTCGGACTCATCCTCAGGTATCGCCAGCAGGTACTGGCGGGGATGATTTCTGTGGTCGTAACCGTAATCTATATCTATATTGAGGTTGTATACCACCAGCTTTCCGTCCGGGGAGGGGGAGAATTCAACTATCTGCCCGCTGTTTTCGGTAAGCCTTCCGGCCTTCCCGGCGCCGGGGTCAAGAACGAACAGCCTGACCGGGGGATAGTGTTCCTGATCGGCGACGATCACGGTGTCATCCTTCTTCTTTTTCAGGGACCTTTCTCTGTAAGTGCTGTCCTCTCTGGCCGAATAGATGATCTTTCCGCCCTTAAGCCATTTGAAATCTCTGACTCCGTTCTGAACGGATGTCAGTTTTTCTGAGTCCCCTCCCGCCATTCTGTAGCGGTATATCTGGCTCTTCCCCTTTTCCGTCTTTCTTATGAAACAGATAGCCGACCCGTCGGGGGAAAATCTGGGGGTGTACGAATCCGACCCGGATGCTGAAAGGGTGAATTCCTGCCCGCCTGAAAGGGATTTAACCACGATCTTCCTTACCCTCCGGTTCGACTTGCTGTCCGCCTCCGACTTAACCCATGCCACCCAGCGCCCGCCGGGCGAGATATCGAATTCGGATACAGTTTCCCTGTTTATGACATCGTCGATCTGCAGGGAGGGCTTATCCTGGTCCTGCCCGGACAGGGCTGCCGCCGGAATAAGAAGCAGAGCGGCTGCGATTATAATTATATTGTTGACTGCCGGTTTTATAAACATGGCTTCGCCCCCTGATGGAATAAAACCTGTACTTCAATGGCGAACGGAAAGGGCTTCGGCCCTCTTTTCAGTTCGTAAAGAAATCAAAGATATTGCCGAGCATTCTGCTGTCGGCCTTGAAAAATTCAGTATATTTGCATCTGCTGCAGGTTACCGAGGTGAACTTCAGGTTCTGAACGTCGAAAATCTTGCTGAGGACACCCCCGGTGGCCCGTATCTCCCCGGTCTCGTAATTATTGTTTCCGCACTTGGGACAATGATAATCCAGGTTCTCCATGTTGCCTCCTTTGCCTTGCCCGATTGTAAATAGGCGGCATCCCTGTTGCAACAGAATTCTGGCATATTGAAAACAATTTAAAGTTTTTATAAATAGTATTTGTTTTTAAACTAAAATCATTATATATTTATAAAGAGTTTAGAGCAATGGTTGAAGGAGGGAAGTTTTGAAGAGAGTTCAGGCAGCAGCTTTTGCCATAATGATACTGTTCACTTCGCACTTAACGGCCCGGGCGGGCGTCCGGCCGATGTTCCGGCACGGGAAGGGTCACACGGGCCGCGTCCCATACTCCGGGCCGGCCTCGCCGGCCGTTAAGGGCGAAGCAGGTAAATCGATAGAAGGAGAGACAGAAGTAAATACAGGCACAACATATATTATTGAAGTGGTGGCGCGGAATTACCGCGAGAGAGCACAAACAATCCAGATCGCATTTGCAACAGGCATCATGAGAGCGCAGATGTGCGGTAACACAGGTACCGCAACAACCCTCGAAGGTTTTTTCCTTACGGGGCCGGGTTTGACCCCTGGACGGTGGGGCCGGAGGCCGGAGTGGTTTACAACAAACATTCAGAGGCGATTCTGGAGGGAGACGCCAACATCTGAAACAAAGACAGCACAGCAAACATCAGACGGGATGTCCGCGCCACCACAGATACCGGGCGGGGCTCTGAAGGCCCGTGAAACATGATCTGACCGGCACATTACGCCATCAGACAGAAAGACCCGGAGGGAAGGTTCGTGTAAGCTTCCCCCGGGCCTTTCCTTTAAGAACCCGGTTGAAGGTTTCATCAGAGACTGCCACCGCACAGTTCCTCCGAAAAACGATATATGGCTTTCGTCACGAACACCCGTGCAGGCGGCAGCCTCTGAATAACCGAAGGGGCGTGGAAGTTCCGCCCGTTCGGAAATAATTATTTATCCGGCCGTTCCTGTTTCCTGTATATCGATTTTACGGCGCCCCACGACGAATCATCGGTGTCTGTCTCGCAGCTGATATGGCAGGTGATGCAGCAGGCATCAAACAGCTCCCCTTCGCTCCCGTATCCGCCGGTCTGATCCGCCGAGCATATAAAGGGCGGGTAATTCGCCGGCATGGGATCCCCGGAGTCGCTTGCCCAGACGCGCATCGCGCTTACTATGGAATAGTCTATGGCGCACGAGGGATAGTCGTCGAAGGAGCCGGTAAAGTAAACGTTGGAGGCGATACTTGCCACCTGCCAGTTCTGAATGCTCATGGTAGAGGTTACCCGGTAATAGGAGATGGTGCCGTAATAATCCTCGTCTCCCCAGATGTGAATTCCCGAGAGCCAGAACTTTCCTCCGTCGTAGTGAGTGATATACTCCCTGTATCCGTTTCCGTTTTCGTCTATAAACTCGTCATTGAGGACTGCTCCGTTCTGGTCAATTACCATCCCCCAGACTCTCCACTGGGTCTGCAGGGTTGACCCGTCCCAGGACATGGTGTTTTCCATATTCCCGGGATATCCGGCCTGGTGTTCGGGATAGGAGCACCAGCTTTCTGATACTCTCCCCGGCAGTAGCGTTCCGTCTGATGTCTGATAGGTTCCGTCTACAGGCTGGCCCGCATGCGCTGCGGAAAATGCGAACAGGACAATACTTACAAGGACTACTTTAATTACGGTATTCATATTCCCCTCCGTTTTTAATAATTTGGCAGTTGGTTTCTGGAAAATTATCCGGTTTAAAAGGTAAACTTATGGCGGCATTTCCGGATTCCTCCTTCCGAAATTCACATTATACGCGACCCTTGCCAGCGAGATGCCTCCCGTATACTGCGCTTTTTAGGTTATTTCCAATGATGTGTCCACGAAGGCTGCATTTCGATTATATAGGTATTATACACTATAATAAAATATCATTCAATACCTTTTTACGGGCTTTTACGGATTTATATCGGATTCATTCTTTTTTCACTTTAGCTGTTTCAGCCCCAGCCTTCCCGCCAGCTCCCTTACTCCCCCCGCGGCGCAGATAATCAGCAGGCTGTCCAGGGGGAGCCTCAGCCGAACCTTGGAGATGAACAAAGCGTGGACAACTGTGTAACCGATGAATATCAGAATGATCAGGCGGACCTCCGGGCTTACCCTGACCCTCGCCAGAAGAAAAAAGAGGCCGAAGATAAGCGCCGCGCCGTAGGGCGCGGCGGAGGCCGCTTTCTCCCACAGCTTGAGCTCTCTGGTCATGGGAGAGGGATAGAACCGCCAGAAATTCAGCGCTTTCGATATTACGAGTGAGGCGAACCTTCCGGGGTCTTCTCTTACATGCTCCAGCCCCCTGCGCAGGAACGCACGGTCCAGTTCGGCCTCTCCGCGGTGGGCCCTTCTTATCGAAAGCTCCTCCTCCCGCTGGCCGGGGAGTTTTCTGTTACCGGTATCCGCTTTCACCCCCGGGTAGCTGCCCAGCCAGAAGTTGTATCCGCTGTTGGTGGAGAGGGGGCGGAAGCTCCCAAGTGCCCGGTAGTTACGGATACCCCACAGCCCTGTAATTACCAGAACAGGAATCATGAAAACCGCCGCCTGCTTCAGCCTCAGCCGGAGCTGCGGCCCGCCTCCACTGTCATCGCCTCCCTGCCTTTCCGCCGCCAGCCAGACTGCCGCCAGGAACATGGCGGGGAGGAAAGAGCCCTTGGTCAGGGCCATTAACCCCGCAAGCGCGCCCGCGGCGGAAAGCTTCCCGATCGAGTTTTCGCGCCTTCCATCTATTATCAGAAGGAAAACGGCGCACAGAAAGAAGGTGAGCAGAACAGCGGGGTAGTATGTTCCGGCCGCGTATATATGCAGGGGGTAGACAGCGGCCAGCGCGGCCGCCAGCAGCCCGCTTCTTCCGCCGGATATTTTTTTGCCGGCCAGGTATACCAGCAGGACTGTTACAGCGCCCAGGATTGACTGAACGATCCTCACCGCGGTGGAGTTTCTCCCGCAGAGAAGGAGCAGGACCGGGTAGCCGGGAGGGCGGTAGGCGGAGGGGTTGCCCCATTGGTTCAGGTAGGCGTGATCTCTCTGCAGGCTGGCCGCGAAGCTGTCGTATTCCAGGCCGTCCTTCCAGTGGATCCCCTCCGGGACGGTAAGAACAGCAGCCAGCCGTATGGCTAGAGCCAGTAGAAAGATGACGATCAGCCAGCGGTGACGGCTGGCCTTCTCTCTGAGGTCAGTCATTTCTCTCTCCCGGTTCGGTATAGGAACACCCTGACCTTGTTGAATTCAAATTCTTCCACCTTCTTGAACTTCGCTGCGAAACCCTCCGGGATCCTGCCCCGCGGATCGCGGTACCACCCGAAGTTGCTCAACAGCCATATCCTGTCGTACCTCTCCGCAAGCCGGTTTGTTCTCTTCCGGAAAGCCTCGCTTCCCGGCAGGGGCCAGAAACCGGTCATATCCGCCGGGCCCCGGTAATAGAATTCTACCGGTTCGGCAATGGAGTAAACTGCCAGCACGTCCGACTCCCGGCTTCTTTCGTTTATCATCTCCACCGCGGAACGGACATCAGGTTTCCAGTACCGGGGATCGGTATAATGGTTGTGAAGCGAGCAGAAGGTCAGCAGCGCGATGGACCCCGCCAGCAGCCAGCGCAGTTTTCTTCCGGTGGCGGTTATCCCGGCCGCAATCACTATGAGATAAGCCGGGAAGCTCACAGAGGCGTACCTGGGCTGAAACACCTTGAGGTTGAGAATCGCCAGTACGGACACAAATATCAGGGGAAGCACCAGCCAGAAAGCGAACAGGATTATTCTCTTCCTGTTGCCGATCCAGCTCCGCAGCCCGTTGATGAAAAGTATGGCGTAAGTTACCAGGGCGGCGGCCAGGCAGGGAAGGTACGGTTTGAACAGCTCCAGGGAGAGCGCCCGGTGCATCTGGTCGGATGGCGGGGCAAAGGTCTCGCCCAGACTGAACACCAGGTAGGTATAGGGAATACCCAGCGGATGGAAATTTATCTTTCTCAGGGGGTCTCCGTATCTGATATGCCGGATGCTCCATCCGATTTCAAAACCGGTAATCCAGGGCAGCAGGATCAGGAATATCACCGCCAGTACAATAACTATTCTCAATGCCGCTTTCGGTTTTACTGCCAGCGCGTACAGCAACTGGACCGCGAAAAGGAACAGGGCCGCCAGATTGCAGAGAAGTGCCGCCGCCGACGCTGCCAGGAATCCCGCCCATTCTCCTATTCTTTCTCTTCCGGCGAGCGATCCGGTTTCTTCTCTTTCCATTATCCGCAGGAAAATCAGCATGGAGAGGATGGCGAACAGGTGCAGGAAGACATAATTGCGGACCTCCTGGGAATACCAGATATGAAATGGCGATACCGCCAGCAGTATAATCGCCCACAGCCCCCCTCTTCGTCCCGTTATTTTCCTGGCCAGCAGGTAGAAAAGCCATATGGTAACCAGGCCGGCAATGGCGGAAAGGGTTCTGGTCCAGGCCTCTCCCCAGCCTCCGATTTTCCCCCAGCCCAGCAGCAGGGAAAAATGTAGAGGGCCGTGATAATTTGTTATGATGTTGTCAAGGATAGTGCCCGCGTGGCCGTTAACCTGCCAGATCGACTGGACTTCATCCGCCCAGTAACTCTGCTGCCCTATCCTGAAAAAACGAAGAAATGCGGCAGGTACCATAACCGCCAGTATTCTGAACAGCTCCGTCCTGCTCAGCGAAAAGAGATTCTGTGCTCTTTTCACGGGCGCTATCACTGGGGCATCAACTCCATAAAGAAGAATCAAGGGGTATATGCTAAATGGTACAAGCTAATGGATTTTTTCATATAATACCCCTGAATGTCAATGCAAAAGAGGGCGTTGGAGTATCCCCAATTTTTATAATCTATCAGGTAGTTTAATTATTCGTTTGGTTTGCGGCTGAGTGATTAAT
>JAWODM010000017.1:0-17385 GCA_046483305.1 Candidatus Krumholzibacteriales bacterium
TCAGAAGGCATTATTATAAGGCCTTCATTATTAATTATACCATCCAGCCAGCTTCTGACTATGTTAGTTATATCGCATCTGTGTTCCTTCGTCGCTGTACTATCTGTCACACTTGCAGCTTGAATCAGATCTGAAGAATAATCTCCCCCGTCTTCTTCCCACAATCCCTTCCAGGTTATCATGCCAGCGTCTTTCCATGACGCTGTCACGGGCGATATACTTACCAGTCCTACCGGATGTTTCTTGATACCTGCCTTAAATACCAGCTTGGCGTAATCAATCCTTATATTTTGTTGATTCAGCAACTCTGGTAACCTGAAATAAACCAATATCCGGCTGTCTCTTGGTTCAGTAGGTGATGTTATTATAGAGGCCTTAACATATTTAAGATGCAGCTTCTCTGCTTGCAGTCCGGTGCTAAATGAAACAACCATAGACATTACAGCCGCTATATAAATGATAATATTTTTCATCTCTCCCCCCTTTGTTACTTCAGTATTATTATCTTCTTGGATATCTTTTTTCTTCCGGCAACCATCTGATAGAAATAGATACCGGAAGCCACTTCAGCTCCCTTGTCGTTTCGACCATTCCAAATAGCCTGATAATGCCCCGGTGAATGTGTTCTGTTAACAAGTTCCTTGATCTTTCTTCCCGTGACATCATAGATGTTAATCCTTATCAGCTGCCTGGCAGGAACTGAATACCTGATAGTGGTATGATTGCTTCCAACTAGCGGATTGGGATAATTCTGCCACATATAAAGCCTGGTTGCCTTACTGCCTCCAGCCCCATCGGCGTCCCTGTAAAGATAAACCACAGGATCACTGGTCAGGAATGGGAAAAAATCAACATTACCCTTAAACAGACGGGAATTGGGAACTTCTCCCTCTCCATTCCCCCACCAGCAGTTCTCAGCCATGATGGTAGGTTTTACCGTGCCGGTCTGATAAACATTAGCAAGATCGTTAATAATCGTATTGTTCGAGTGGATGCTGTCAGCTAATGAGGCATCCCCCAATAACGGTTCTGAGTCCAGGACCGCCATAATTCCCGACACCTCGTTGTCTATTATCTTGGAATGGTGAATCTCAGGTTCGGCATCGCTGTTCTCAGAATAGATGCCGCTGCAGTCTCCATCCCATATCTTGGTATAGCAGACCGTGCCATCAGTACCTTTGAAACCTATACCGTTTCCACCGCTTCCACGAATTTTACAACTTCTTATTATGGGAGCTACAGTAAGGCTGCACTGATATTCTGAAACCCATATGCCCACATTATCACTGTAATTTATGTTCGTTCGCTTTATTTTGGGACTGGAGTTGGTGATCTTAATTGCACCGAAATTATTATTCATTGTGCAGCTGTCCACAACTACTGTATCTGTAACATCCCATATATATAATCCTAATGCGTCGACGTTGTCGTTGTTGCTGATATTGCAACCTTTAATAAAACTGGCATTTGAATCTCCGTCTCCCTCATAGAGATAGACCCCAACAGGATCACAATTGGAAACGCTGACATTTCTCATATCTACTGTTGTATTACTACTCAGACCGTAATATGCGTTAGAGATGTCACAATCTCTCATAACACAGCTAGCGCTATCTCCGTTTAAATGTATCCCTGGCAGCTCACTTCCTTCCCATCCTTCTCTCTTATAACCTGCTCGGTATAAAGCATCCTGCATCCAGCGGCGAGCTCCTGGGCCCGTACAGCCCTGCCGCGATAGACCAGATGCCTGGTGCCGACCATCCTTATTATGAACCTGGCCCCGGTATTTAGAAGCGGATGCAGTAGCTTCTTTCTGTCTCCTCCCCGGTCTATCACAAAGATCCCCCTTCTTTCAGCCGCCTCGTGACTGCCCTTACCGCCTTCAGTATCTCATCGTTCTCCGAGTCATACTCCGGAGCCCGCTGTGAGTACAGGCGGTTAAGCAGCGGGGTTATATGCACACCCTCCGGCTCAGTGCCTATCACCTTGATAGTCCAGTAACCGTCCTTGATCTCTCCGGTACTGCCGTCTCGAACTCTTCCCAGGTACTCCATCCTGCGCGCATGATCTTTCGATATGTCTGAAATATCCACCACCAGAAGCGTACTCTTCTTTATCCTTCCCGAAGCCAGAGACAACAGATTCTTCTCGACAGCTCTTCCCAGACCTTCCCTGTTTATCTGCCTGCTCAGCCGGTTCTCGGTCTTCTTCAAAGCAATATCTTCATTCAGGGATCTGGCTATCTCGCTCAGCATTACGCTCTTTTTCGCCTGTATGCCATAGACCGCTTCTGCTACAAACCTGGCAGCTGTCTTGCAGATCCCGGAAGAGAGTTCCCCCGAAAATTTCCTGATTTGTTCTCGAATTTTCCATGAAACTTTGCTATATTGCATTTGGATCTCCTTTGATAGAGTTGAACTTATAAAGGTTTATTTTTCTCTATCATATAAAGGAGATCCATTTTTTTCCAGCATGAACTTCCCCCAATTTTTGCCCCGCAGAGAAAAAAAGGCCGATTCCACTTGTTGATATTATTAACTCACTGATTTAGTTGTGGTTAGCTAAATGACCGGGTAATTTTTGGGGAAAGTCCTGTTTATGGAGCCGGTTTTGACCCGGATTTTATCCCCGGGCAGATTATAAATGTTCTTATGAAAACAGGCGGGTGGCCGGCTTCAGCCTTGCGGATCAGCTTTCAGATACAGGGTGAACCGGAAAATAATCGCTCACCATTACTGCCGCTTCTTTCATAACGCGTCAATTATGAGGGAATGCTGTCTGATCAACCGGGGTTTTGGGCAGGGTCACCGCTCGGTCCGGCCCCCCCCGGCACGCTCCGCCACCTCCTCTACCAGGCTGCTGTTGGAGAACAGCATGCACTCCCTGTCGGGGTTCTCCAGGGAGGGTATGATATCTCTGATTTGCCTGAGGAAACCGGATTGAAGGATTTCGCCGATCGATTTATCCCTGATATTGTCGGCGGCAAAATGGCTGTAAGGACAGGGTTCCACATAGCCATCGGCGTTGATATGTATCATGCCCCTGCCGGCGGCCATACACTCTCCATACTCATATTCATCCGGAGGCAGGTTGAATATGGGAGGTTTCGCTTCCTTTCTTCTTTCATCCAGGGCGGCCTTCTTGAACTCCCTGTCCTCGCTGGTCAGCACAAATGATTCGTTCAGATTTTTTTCAAAGGGGATATAGTCGGTGAAAAAACCGAATCTGGCGCCCAGGTCCCACTGCCTCTGCAGCCACTCCCTGGAGGTTACATCCTTCAGGTTAATATGTGTAATCATGGTGGAGAAACCGAAGGGGATCCGGTTGTCTCTCAGCTCCATCATCGCCGCTTCCACTCCGGCGGCTACCCCCCTTCCTCTTCGCATATCGGTATAATGATCCATTCCCTCGGCGGAAATCACCGGCAGTATGTTCCCGGCCTCTCCGAAAAAGGGCACCAGGGGCTTCAACAGCATCCCATTGGTATAGAAGAGGAAAAAAGCGTCTCTGAAGGACGCCAGCTTCTCCGGCAGCCCCTCGATCAGAAGCGGCTCGCCCCCGGCTATCACGAAGAAATAGATGCCCTGCCTGATACATTCATCTATGGTTTCAGAGATAAGCTCCGGAGACAGCTCCTCCTTGACGGTGTAATTCTTCGCGTAACAACCCCGGCAGTTCAGATTACACTTCCAGGTAACAGAAAAAATGCAGAGGAATGGAATGGGGACTCCCAGCTCCTGAGCCCTCCTGCCTCTGAGCTTCTCTCCCTTCCTTATTACCGAGATTAGATGCCTGACCCGGGATACCAGCCCCGGCAGGGCCAGCGGGGACTTCAACGTCTGCTTGAGCATCGCCCTGAGATAAGTCATCAGCCTGGTTTCAGGCTTAGACGAACCTGCTCTTTCATCGGCCATATCTACTCATTCCTGATATGCAGCAGCAACTGCCCCGGTCCGCCGGATAGTTTTGTCCATCCCGGAAAAATACAAATTAAACTATTTATGTAGAGGATTCAAGTAATCTGATTCATCCAGGCGGAACGAATCAGCTATCCCCTTTTGCGGATTTCCGTTTTTCAGATTTCCCGATATGCCGGTTACAGCTCCAGTTCCTTTTTCTCGCCTGGCTCCAGGTCGAAATTCTGGTCCCTGAACCCGATCTTCGCCGGCACTTCCGAGTCGGGCAGGCAGTGAAGCCTGAGATGGTCCGGGGTTATCTCCACATCTATTCTGCGCCTCCGGTAAATTATACTGAACTCCATGGATTTGAGTTCGGAGGGGAGAGAGGGATTAAACCTCAGTGTATTCTTCCGGCTTTCCATCCCCGAGTAACACCTCAGGATCAGGTCAACGGTTCCGGCCATCGCTCCCAGGTGGATACCCTCCCGGGTAGTACCCCCCTGCACATCTTCTATATCGCTCTCCAGGGCGTCCCGGAAGAGCCGCCACGACATCTCTCTTTCGGAGCGGGCCAGCACCCAGGCGTGGACTACCCTGCTGAGGGTGGAGCCGTGTGACGTCCTTTTCAGGTAATACTCGATATTGTCCGGGATGGTATGGGGGTCAAAGGGATAGCCAAGCTGCTCGAAGACCTTGCTCAGCTCATCGGCGGAGAGGAGATAGAACAGCATCAGAACATCCGCCTGCTTGGAAAGTTTGTAGCGGTTGGGGCTGTCTCCTTCAGATTCCAGGATTCGGTCGAGCCTGTGAATATCCCCGTACTTGGCGCGGTACTTTTTCCAGTCAAACTCCTCGAGTTCATCGTAACCCTCGAACTGGCTGATAATATCTTCGTCATGAAAGGGCACTCGCAGTTTTCTGCTGATTTCTTCCCATCGCTCAATCTCCTCCTCGCTTACCGACATACTCTCCATCACCGTAGCCCTGCGATGTCCGGAAAGTATCTCCAGAGTGTCCAGGGTTCTTCTGAGGACCCATGCCACCATAACATTGGTATACGCGTTATTATCTATCCCCGGCTCTGAGCTTTCGGGATAACTGTCGTGAAATTCATCGGGGCCCATTATTCCCAGTATCTCGTACCGGTCCATGGAGCTGTTGTACTGCGTCATGCCGGTCCAGAAACGGGATATCAGTATCATCAGCTCTGCCCCGTAGAATGAGAGGAAATCCCTGTCGCCGGTGACCTGGTAGTACTGCCACACATTGTAGGCAACCGCAATGTTGATATGCCTCTGCAGCTGGGAATTGTCCGGTATCCACCGCCCCGATTGCGGATTCAGGTGGAGGGTCTGGGCCTGCTCCTCACCGTTGCTGCCGCTCTGCCAGGGGAACATGGCCCCGGCCTGCCCTTCATCCTCCGCCGCCCAGCAGGCCCGGGGCAGCCGGTTGTAACGGTACATCAGAAGAGCCCTGGTAATATCGGGCATTCTGAGACTCAGCAGGGGGAAAATGAAGAGTTCGTCCCACATGATCAGCCCGCGATAGGCCTCTCCGTGAAGGCCACGGGGAGGAACCCCCGCATCCATTCCGATAGTATTAGGCGAAACAGTCTGAAGAAGATGAAATATATGCAGGTTCAGTATCTGCTGGATGCGGGGAGTCCGGGCTTCAACCTTGATCCTCCAGCGGTCCCACAGGTGGCTCCACGATATGATATGGCGCCGGAGCAGCTCGTCGAAACTGCCGGCGTGGCGGAGCGCCTCCCGGGCCTCCAGCAAACTCTCCGACAGGGCCGGATTTCTGGAATGATAGAGGGCCGCTATCTTCTCAACCCTGACGCTGCTGCCCTCCCGGGCCTCTATATCGAAATCCTGACAGGCATACCCCTCTTCCTGCCCCTCTTCAGGCTTCTCTTCCATCCTGCCGCCATCCTGGAATATCCTGGTCCTGGCCGCCAGGGCGATCCGGATGTGAGACTGATTGGTCCTGCACTGAAGCCACAGCAGGCCGTCTTCGCTGGTACCCGCCCCCAGCTGTTCCAGGTGTTGGTTGTTCAGATCGCGGTATCGCTCAACCTGGGTGTTTTCCACTCTTCCATCCAGCGCCGAACGGACCCGGAGGGATCCCGACCAGTTCTCAGGCAGTATAATCAGTTCTAGCCCGGCCAGGTGCCGGTGGCTCATATGCACGAAACGGCGTTCGGTCAACCTGGTGCGGCGCTTTTTCGAATCCTCGAATAGAATTCTTCTGTTCAGCACCCCCCTCTTCATATCCAGCTCCTGGCGGTATTCCAGAACATCCACCGAATCCAGGTCGAACCACCGCCCCTCCTCGATACTGAAATTCAGGGGCAGCCAGTTGGGGACATTGACCAGCGACTCATTCTCGATAGTATTTCCGGCCACTTCGCTCTTCAGCCGGTTGTAAAGATTGGCCACGTAAGTGCCCGGGTAGTGGAATTCGCCCGCTTCGGAAGAGGCGGCCGCCGATCTGGTTACAAAATAGCCGTTACCCAGAGCGCAAAGCGCCTCTCTGAGTTTTTCCCCCTCCCGGTTGTATCCTTCATAAGTCAGGAACCAGGCATCCACGGACGCCTCCTTCTCCGCCTCCTTCAGAAGTTCTTCCAGAAAATCAGCCACTTCCCCGGAATTCTTCAGCCTGAAACCGGCCGCTGTCTTTTTATCGTCTTCAGTGACCACGATCCCGATCCCAACGTCCGAGATCGCCCGGAAGGCATCCTCGTCGGTGGTATCGTCGCCTATATATATGGGAACAGGGTTGTCCTCTTCTTCGAACAGCTCGTCCAGCAGAAAGAGAACAGCCTTGCCTTTATTCCAATCGCTGCTGGGACGGAGTTCGAATATCTTCTTGCCTCCGGTCCTGGTCAGGCTGCGGTAACCGGAGGCTATACTGTCTACCCGCTTCTCCAGCTCTGGCAGTACCTCATCGCCCGCCTGCCTGTAATGAACCGCCAGGGCAAAGGGTTTTCGTTCCACCCTTACCCCCTTCAGGCCTCTGACCGCCTCCTCCAGTTCCTTCGCGGCGCTTTCCAGGTCGCCCATCAGCTCCTCTCCCGGTTCCCGCTGAAAGGAACCTCCCGGGCCCTCTATATTGAATCCGTGGCTTCCCGCGTATATAAGCCCTTCCAGATTAACCAGGTTCCTGACATCCTCCAGGCCCCGGCCGGTCATTATGACAACGGTGCGGTGATCTGAAAGTCCCTTCAGCAGGTGCCTGGTCTTTTCGGGGAGAAAGGCCCTGGAGGGGTCTTCCACAATCGGCGACAGGGTTCCGTCGTAGTCCAGAAATATCACCGCCTCCCCACCGTTCAGGCGTTCAATAATCTTATCCTTTTCCTCGATAGCCGAAGTTAATTTGCCTGCCTGCCGTTCCTTCATTCTATTCACCTCTGAGCTTTATATCAGATAAGTCACTTACCACAATATCTGCGCCGCTGCTACTGAGTCCGGGGTTGCTGCCCGAGCGGTCAATACCGATAACCAGCGCAAATCCTCCCGCTCTGCCCGCCTCCACTCCTGACTGCGCGTCCTCTATTACCATGGCTGCATCCGGTGCCACCCTGAGCTGTCCGGCCGCCTCCAGAAATATATCGGGCGCCGGCTTTCCGGCGATATTTCTCTCCGCCATATCAACCCCGTCTACTATCACCGGGAAAAGCTCCCTGACGCCGGCCGCTTCCAGTACCGCCCTGGCATTGCGGCTGGATGATATTACAGCCACTCCCCTGTTCATATTCTTCATCCGTTCCACGAAATCGGTGGTGGATTCGTAAACCTCCACCCCCTTTTCTTCTATATGCTTCAGAAAGTACCCGTTCTTCCGGTTGCCCAGGCCGCATACGGTCTCAAATCCGGGAGGGTCGCCGGGGTGTCCGAAAGGGAGGTGGACCTCTCTGGATTCCAGGAAACTCCTGACTCCGTCATAACGGGGTTTACCGTCCACATACCTGTAGTAATCTTCCCGGTCGTCGAAGGGAAGATAGCCCTTTCCCTCCCGTTCGGATCTCTCGGCCAGATAATCGTCGAACATCTTCTTCCAGGCGGCGGCGTGGGCCCTGGCGGTCCTGGTTATCACTCCGTCCATATCCAGGATGGCCGCTTCAAATCTGTCCATATTTACAGTAGTTTCCTTTTCCATCATTAGGGTGTGCTTCTCCGCCCCGGAGAGGGCATGTTAAGACCCGGCTTCACGCTCCTTTCCGGCCGGCAGATCCGGAATTTTCCTTCTACGTTCCGCTCGTGAATCATAAGTCTATAAAATAGTTTTAGTTACGTTGACATTATATTAATTTACACTTCCGTTCCGGACAATTGGCAGGTTCATCTTTTACCTGACCAGTTTCTACCCGGCTCCATGGCGCGCAGATCGCAGTTTCACTTAATCCCGCATACCTGATATAATAATCAAATACTATATATCAAGGGGAGTTGTACAGGTGATTATTGAAATTCCCGGTGCTCGAGGAGAGGTAGAAAGCTCAGTTCCATGGCACAGCGGCCAGTCCGGCGTTCTGATCGACGGGTCCCTGCTTCTGGACCTGGGTGAGCCCGAATACCTGAAGAGAGGCCCGGATGCCGCGCTGATCACCCATCTTCACCCCGACCACCCATTCTTCCTCAGAGACGGCGAGGAACCAGATGCCGATATCCCTCTCTACGCACCCGAAGAACGCAGCGGGCCGGTTGAAGTTGAAAAGCTTCCGGAGGTTATCGATACAGGCAGGTATACTGTCAGGGCCATTCCCACTCATCACAGCCTGAAGGTAGAATCAGCCGCCCTCCTGGTCGAGGATGGATCACACAGGATATGCTATACCGGCGATATGATATGGATAAACAGGGAATATCATGAATACCTGGAGGGCCTGGACCTGGTAATAACCGACGGCAGTTTCATCAGAAAAAAGGGGATGATAAGAAGAGACCGGAGTACCGGCAGGATTTACGGACATGCCGGGATACCGGATCTTATCAGGCTATTTTCCGGATTCACCTCGCGGATCCGTTTTGTTCATTTCGGCAACTGGTTTTACCGTGACATTTCTGATGCGCGGGAGAAGATCAGAGAGCTCGGGAAAGAAAACGGGGTTGACTCCCGGGCTGTCCGGGATGGCCAGGAAATTAACCTGGATAACAAAAAGGACGGTTCCGGATAACCGCGCCCGGCGGCTATGGTAAAATTACGGCAAAATAATCCCGGGTCTGGCGATCTGCCTAATCGATTAATCGGATAGCCCCTGTAGGGCATTTCAGAGCGGTTTCCCTGACCTTATCTTCCAGATGGGGGGGGACCTCGCCACCAGGAGTAACCGCTTTTTTGCTTCCGGGCTCGAATCTGAAATACGAAGGGCACTCCCTCACACACACTCCTATGGTCTCGCACCTGACCGGGTCTATTTCTACTCTCATTACGCCTCCCTGGCAAACCGGAGCAGCCAAGAGCTGCAAAGTATTCAATCGATCCGTTTCCGGCAATTTAAATCCGGACAATCTTCTTTCAATTATAACACTGAAGAGCTCATTAACGAACAGGTTTCGCATACCTTTCACTGTCCCGGCTGCACTCCCGCCTGAGAGCGGTCCATTCAAATTTCCATTGAGTATTTGCCGGCGCGGATCATCCCTTTACCAGCGGTTTCCAGTCCGCTTTTTCCATATCCAGGCAGGACGCGAACCGCCGGGATATCTCCCAGGTTATCTCCTTCATTTCCCTGCTTTCTTCCAGGTCCAGGGGGACCGCCCCCCCGGCGAACTGCTCGTGACCGCCCGCCATGCTCTCGTCGGGAACCAGGGCTTTTATCACTTCTCCCGCATCCCCTTCCTTATGTGTGGTGCGCATGGAAAGGATCAGGTCATTACGGTAGCGCCCGGTGCAAAGCACCCAGGTGTGCCTCTCCAGCCTCAGAAGAAAATCGGCGAACTCCGCCACCATCTCGGGATAGGGAACATCCTCCAGGTGGGATACCATGATATGACGGTAAGTATAAGTATGCTTGAGCGCGTGAATCAGGTTCTGAAAATAGTTCCTGGGCAGTGTGGGATGAACTATCTTGGAAATATCTTTCATATTCGCCAGCGGAAACAGATCCAGGTAGGCCCTGATGTCTCTTTCGCCGGCCTTTCTCCCAAGGTCCTGAGTCTCGCTGCGTATCGCGTAAACCATGGCGGTCGCCAGTTTGGCCGGGATCCTGACTTCGATAAGCTCGAGGAGTTCATAAATCATAACCGCGGTGGCTCCCACGGAGGTGTCTATCCACACCCCTTCCCTTTTGCCCTCTCTCTTCACCGGGTGGTGATCTATAATCACCTGGCATGGCTTCTCCTCGTCCAGAGCCAGGTTCTTCTGGGTGGGCTGGGCGTCCACCATTGCGATACGGTCGTAAGCCGGAAGCTTGATCCGCCCCATCTTTTTCAGCGGGATATCCAGCACCTTTACCATGGTCCTGTTCTCCGCCCGGCCGATCAACCCTCCGTAGGCGATGGAAACATCCAGGGAGAAGCGCTGCTCCAGGTAGTATTTCAACCCCATCCCGCTGGCCAGGGCGTCCGGGTCGGGGAAGCTGTGAAGCGCTATCAGACAGCTGGACTGCCCCTTGAAAATCGAATCAAGTTCACTTTTCAGTTTTTCTGCTGACATGATAAGAAAAGAATATGAAATAAACGGCTTTCTTGCAATGAATTAAAAACAGAATTCCTTAAACAGGTTTCATTAACCGCAGCCGCCACCCGCCACCGAACCTTTGTGATTGACATGGAATCCAGTCTCATCTATAATCCCTGCCTGGCAGCTTTAAGCTGAGGTATTTCTGCGGTCCGGGGCTGAGAAAGCCCGGAAAGGGGGTTACGCCATGAAATTATTCACCAAATCTCTTCTGTTTTTCGTACTGGTGGCCACAGTATGTTCGGTCGCCGTGAAGGGGGAAGAGCCTGCGATAAAATTCCGGGTTATAGTCGGCGAGTTCGAGGATAAATCCCAGCATTCCTGGTATCACGGCCCTCCGCCGGGTACCGGGATGGCCGATATGCTCATTACCGCCCTGATGAAATCGGGGAAATTCCGGGTATTCGAAAGGGCGGCCCTGAACGAGCTTCTGGACGAGAAGCAGCTGAGTATGTCAGACCTGGCAAATCCGGGCGCCAATGCCGAACAGAAGCTGGAGATAGGCGACATTCTGGTAAAGGCCACCATAACTGAGTTCGGTTACAAGGAGAGTAAGACAGGGGGCGCCCTGAGCGGGCTGGCCGGCAGAGCCGGGGTTGGAACCTATAACGGAAGGGTGGCGGTGGATATGCGTCTGATCGACATAGGTACCAGCGAAGTCCTCTGGGCCGACCAGGTCGCAAAGGAAGAGAAGTCCCGTTCGCTGAGCGTCTCCACCAGCGAGTTCAGCTTCGGGGACCAGAAGAGATTCGACGACCACGTGGTCGGGAAAGCAACCAGGAAGGTCATAAACGAAGTGGTGGAAAAACTCAAGGAACAGGTTCAGAACCGTCCCTGGCAGGGACTGCTGATTACCGCCGACGATCTGCTGTTCATAGACGGCGGCACAGAGTTGGGGATCAAGCCCGGGATGGTATTCGAAATCAGGCGTAAGACCAAAGAGGTGAAGCATCCCAAGACCGGCAAGGTGCTCAAGGTTCTCTACGACAACATCGGAGTGGTAAAGGCCACTGAGGTGGAGGAGGGGATCACCACGGTCGAGGCGGTGGAAGGTAGCGGGTTTAAGACCGGCGACCGGGTCAGCCTGAGTAAATAAATCCGTCGGAAACGGCCTTCATTTCCGAATAAGGCCGGCTATGGAGTTATACTGACGAACAGACCGGAGCGGCTGGTTTCACGCCCGGCGGGGAATCAGCCGCCGCCTTATCAGCGGCAGCGAGGCCGGCGGCCTCCAGGAACCTGCGCCTGAGGCCACCCTCGACCACCTGATGCGGGGTTATCTCCCAGTTGTCGTTACCCTCAATGAAAACCGGCCCGTCCGGGGAAATCGCCATATCCCACCCGATAGAATGCAGCCCGTACAGATAAGAATGAAGTTCCAGGGCCTCTTTCTTTGCCTGATCGAACATAGGCACCGTGAACTCGCCGAAGATCACCCCCGTGTCGGGATGCCTGTCCGCTCTTCCCCCGTATCCCGGCTTGAAATCGAAAATGGGACTGAGTTTTCCGGTTTCGATATCTATCCCTCCGGACAGCCCGCCCACCGCCCAGTTGTCCCTGGTGCTTCCGGAAGCGCCGGTTCTTATGGAAGCGGCAAACAGCTGCGGGGCCCCGCCGGTCATAACCGTCACCAGCCTGATGGTATTTATGGAGCAGGGGTAAAGACGCGACATTTCCGGGTGCTGCTCCACCCTCTCCTGAAGCAGGAAGGAGCCGGAAGTCATTCTCTGCAATTCTGATATATCAACAGCTCTCCCGTCGCACAAGAGAGAACCGGCCCCTCCGGTAAGATGGCAGACCCCATCGGCGCACTCTCCCAGCAGGGTCTTGCAGAAGTAATTTATATCTTCCAGGTTTTTCAGCCCCTCCAAACCTGTTTCGGTCTCTGTATCCAGCCAGTTGATCCTGCCGTTCATACAGACCCCCGCCACTTTCGGGGTGGAGAACCCCAGGGACGAGAGGACCAGACTGAACACGAACTTGTCCTTCAGAATCACGGTATAGTCGGAGTAATATCCTCCTATTCCGGCGATCCGGTTACGCTGGTTCCTGATTTTCTTGAATCTGGTGTAAGGCATGTATTCACTATGGCCGGGCCCGTCAGCCCTGTCGAAGCCGTACAGCCAGTAAAACCTGTTTACCTCTCCGTGGCGAAGCAGCCAGAATATGTTCTCGAGAAGTATCCTCGGCCTGCTCTTGAGCTCCTCCCCGGGGTAGCGGGTTTTCGACCACACCGGGTCCCGGAACATTCTGATAACGGGAGCCAGCCCGGCTATCCTGGCCCATATCTTCCTGATAAGCCTGTTTATCTTTTTAAGGATGGTTACCATTCACAATCCATACTTTTTAAACAATTGATCCGAATAATAATTCAACCTGCAGGATGCGCGCTGATTCTCAAATTGATTCATGAACTCCGGGCATTTTGCCCTCACCTTTATATATAAACACCTTTATAAGAATCAGTTCCGCAAAGGCCGATTATCAGACTGAAAAACAGTTTTTTAATCCTTATGTTTCGCAGCTGGGGGCAAATGCCGCCGGGTCATTTTCTGAATTCATATCTCTTCTTATAACCTGAACGAATGCGTCCACCACCCGGGAATCAAAATATGTCCCTGCCTTACTTCTTATCCACTCCACCGTCTCCACCCTGTCCATAGCCTTGCGGTACGGGCGGTCGGAGGTCATTGCGTCGTAGTAATCTGCCACCGAGAATATCCGGGCGTAGAGTGAAATCTCCTCTCCTCTCAATCCTTCCGGATATCCGAGCCCGTCAAAACGCTCGTGGTGTTCCCTTATTATCGGTATTATCTTCCTGAATGCATTTATCGGTTCAACGATCCGGACCCCATAAGATACGTGTTTCTGTACTATCTCTCTCTCATCACCGGTGAGGCTTCCCGGTTTATCCAGTATGTCGACCGGGATGGCAATCTTGCCTATATCGTGAAGAAGCCCTCCCTTTCTGAGGTCGCTGAGCTCGTCGGGCGAAAGCCCCAGTTTTCGGCCTATCCTGACCGCTATTTCTGTAACTCTTTCCGAATGCCCGGCAGTCCAGTGAGATTTTGCATCTATCGCCCTGGCCAGAGCTCTCAGGGTTCCGATATTAAGTTCCTCCAGCTGATTTACCAGCCTGGCATTGGAGAGAGCTACCCCCAGATGGCCTGTAACCTGGTTTATCTGATATATCTCGTCTTCCCTGTACTGGAAGGTTCTGTGGTGTCCCATCAATATCATACCGGAAAAACCTCCCTTGAGAAATACCGGGAATATGCTGACCTCCGGCACCCCCCTATCGGACATTACCGAAAGATATCCCGGCGAATCTCCCCCTGCCTCCTTCCTGAGATATACCGGATTCATGATAAGTTCTTCCTTCTCGGCATCGTTAATATTCACCTTTATCCGGGTGGGCTCATCAGCTTCCGGTTCTCCGGTGTATATAATTGCGGCATTGCTGTCATCCTGTTCAAACAACACCAGGTTAACCAGTTCGCAGGGAAAGATATTCGGAAATTCCTCGAGGACAGTTTTAATAACTATTTCGCTGTCAAGGGCCCCCAGGGCGGTCCTGGAAATCTCCGCTATGGATTTCAGTTTTGCGAACTGCTCCGCCAGGCGCTTGGTCATTAAATTAAAAGAATCTGCCAGTTCCTTGAATTCATCGTCGCTTTCCACATCAGCTCTGCAGGTGAAGTCGCCCTCGGCTATCCGCCGGGAACTGCGGTGAAGTATATTCAGCGGAACCAGAAACCTGCGGATCTGAACCAGGCTCAGAAGAATTACAATCAGCAGGGAGGAAAGTATCACCTGAAGGAATGTCTGGCTGAAATCAGCTACAGGGGCAAAGAAATCCTCCTCTCTTTCACCCAGCACTATGCTCCATTTATCCAGGTGAAAGGTCGGTTTCAGGAATATATCCCATCGGTATCCCCGGTACTTCCGGCCATCCAGCTTGAATTTCAGATTTCCGCCCGATCGCCTCCCCTCCGCCGTCGCCTCCCGGATCGGAGGGAACCCCTTATTACCTGTTGAGCTGAGCAACAGCTTTCCCGAGGAATTCAAAACCCAGTAATCCGAACCGTCCGGCTTGATTTTGGAAAGCTTCTCCGAAAGAAAACCTGACGGATCGATCAATCCGGCAAGAATACCCAGCTCCGGGCGGCCGGTATCCAAAGCCCTGCACATATATACACGGGGCCTTCCCTCAACGCTTTCCAGAAGGAGGGTGGAGCCGCTGAAAACAAAATCTCTCTGCTCCTGACTGATTTGAGGAACCGGGCCTGATTTGCCAAATATCCCCTGGCTTTCTTCATTATCTCCAATGATCCTGAGGGCATTCAGTCCGCAGTCTTTAAGTTCCCGTATCTCCTCACCGGAAGGCGGCGAACCCCCGGCTGTTTTTTCGAACACCTTTACCATCTCATCTTCTATACACAGAAGATTTTCCACCACCGCCATACCCATATTCTTGCTGTTTCTGTGAAGCCTTACCTCACCCTGCCTCTCCAGCGACTGATTAACCTGGTGGAAGGTAATCCCCGCCAGCATGAGTACCGGGAAGATGGCGCAGATGATAAACAGAACGAGCAGTCGCCGCCACACCTTGCTGTAAATGAATTTCCTGTCCAGTATCATTATTTACCTGCCGGATCAGTAGTTCGAAGCCAGACCTACGAATCCGCCGTCGTTGGCCCTGATTATGTCGTCATAGCTCTGGGGCGAGGTGATAGGCAGAGCAGTTTTTCCGTCCTTGCCGCAGCTGTAAAGGTCATACGAGGAATTCAGGGGCACCAGCCAGCGGTCTTTGCGCATACTTCCAAGGTTGGATTCAGCCAGGCTGAGGTAACGGTAAGGGTTTCCCCAGGGGTCTTCCAGCCCGCCGCGGTTTATCTCATCAAGGTTCTTCGGCGTACGTCCATTGATGACCTCGAATGAAAGGATATCCTTTTCCAGGGACCTGATATCTCCTATCGCCTGTGTTACCCTGGCATTATCGACAATCCTGCCGTAATGGGGCACTCCCATGGTAACCAGTACCCCGGCGAGGGTTATCGCTATCATCAGCTCCAGGAGAGTGAATCCCCTGCGGCATCTCCATAAGGCTCCGCTGTAAACTGATGATTGACATTCTCTTCTCAAATCTTCTGCTCCATAGCTCAGGCCTGCTCCTGCAGGCCGGGTTCCTGTTCTTTCTCATGCCGGCTGTTTATGTCAGTTTTTCCTTCCATATTCGGGCGACTGCTGTCAGTAACGGCACCGGTATCAAACCGCCCGACCGCCTCCTTCATCTCCCGCAGGCTCTCCTGCAGATGCAGCATACAGATTTCGATATCTTCCCCCGAAGACCTCCGGACCGCATCAACAAGATTGCCGTACCTGTTTTCGACCAGACTGCTTCCGCATTTTATCTCATCTATACGGCTTCTCAGTGATTCCACCATCCGGGTCAGCAGCTCCGCTTCCCTCTGAAGGTAATCCTTCTTGCGGATACTGGTTCTGACGCAGAGATCTCCGTCCGCGATAGATTCAAATATAGTCCTGAATCTGAAAAGCGGCCCCGATATTCTGTGGGCATCTATGGCGAAATTAACTACGAACATTATAATTACTATCGACATCACCGGAAGCACCCGGTTGTGAAAAGCGAGAATCTGATGGGCCACCCGCTGCCTGTCCTCGAAGGAGAGCGAATCGTCATCCATCTGCCGGGCCAGCGGGACAAAATAAACTGTAAAGAAGAAAAGGAAAAATATGAAAAGATACAGGATCTGAAGCGCCATCCGCCTGAGCTGATGCGGCTCCATCTTCAATCTGGTCCTTCTGAAGTGTTTTTTGAACATTCAGCTGTCCTTTCTGGTCCACTCAATCTGTTTCCGGCTCTTAAGCCTGATTACCCCGCCCCCGGAGCTTTCATAGTATAATTTCAGGGTGCCGTTCCGGTCAGCCCCGCCGGTGTAAAACAGAGTGTAAAGCTGGGACCCTTCTTCGCGGGAAAGTTCTATCTTTTTCAGGGAATTGACAGACACCCGGCCTTCACCGGGCACGAATGTTACAGAGTTCTTCTCAAGCTCGAGAAAACACCCTTTATACCTCGGATTATCGGTTTCCCATCTTCCGATCAGCTTATCCGGCACCTCAGAGCTTCCACCGCCTCCCCCGCAGCCGACTAAAAAAATCAATAATAATGCTGCCGTTCTTGCTTTCATTTTGCAACACCCCCTGCATTTCTGCAGCAGTTCCCCAATAATCCACGCATATATTCAGCAAACTACATACCCGCAATTATCACACCAGAAAAGGGGGGGCAAATGTTAATTCGTCCCGCTTACCGGCCAGCCTGCCTTACCTGTTCAGGCAGGGATCTTCAACTCTCTCCACACAGCCATGTAACTGATGAAGCGGCTGATTTACTATCTCCGAACCGGCCGCGGGGCCAGAGGGGGGAAATTTCCGGCCCGGAGGGGCAGAAAGAGCGCGTCCGGGGCTCAGAGCAAGCGGTTCGCCCGCCGGTGAACCCGCCAGAGGTTCCGGAGATATCAATCAGCCCCAAGCTATACTGTTCAGCCGGGTATTTCATGGGGATACTCCAACGCCCTCTTTTCAGAAGTTTCCCCAAAAAATAAGCCAGAATGTCGGTAAGGTAATCTTTAACAACAACTTAGTTTTAATAGCAACTGGAATCGGCCTTAAGCATTGATAGAAGCGGCTGAGTGATTAATCTTATATTAATCACTCAGCCGCAAACCAAACGAATAATTAAACTACCTGATAGATTATAAAAATTGGGGATACTCCA
>JAWODM010000022.1:0-10226 GCA_046483305.1 Candidatus Krumholzibacteriales bacterium
TGGAGTATCCCCAATTTTTATAATCTATCAGGTAGTTTAATTATTCGTTTGGTTTGCGGCTGAGTGATTAATATAAGATTAATCACTCAGCCGCTTCTATCAATGCTTAAGGCCGATTCCAGTTGCTATTAAAACTAAGTTGTTGTTAAAGATTACCTTACCGACATTCTGGCTTATTTTTTGGGGAAACTCCTGGGATTAAGCCGGCTGTAGCTCAGCCGTGTTGCCCCCGGAGACGGCCCATTTCTCATCTGTCGAAGGCTCCAGGCCGCCTGGAAGGTTATTCAGATGCCCCGGAATATATTTGCTTATTATGAAATAATAACTGTAAAGTTGTTGTTGAGGGTAGAAATTATATTAAATATTTGATATAATGAATGAAATTGTGTTTCTGGTTTTGAGATGGGTAAGATTAAGGATATTTAAATATGAGCAAAATTCCATTCCTCAGTCTTCAGGGTACGACCAACAGAGTGAGAGAAGAAGTGGATGAAGTGATTGCGGACATCATCGACAATACAGCTTTCGTGCTGGGCCCCAGAGTGGAAAGCTTCGAGAGAAAATTCGCTGATTACTGCGGCGCCTCTCACGCAGCTGGAACCAGCAGCGGCACCTCAGCCCTGATCCTGGCGCTCAAAGGTTTCGACATAGGCGAAGGAGACGAGGTGATAACGGTACCGAACACCTTTATCGCTACCGCGGAGGCAATCGCCCTCGCCGGAGCAAAGCCGGTACTGGTTGATGTCAGGCGGGATACTGCCCTGATTGACCCTGAAAAGATAGAAGAAGCGATATCACCGAGAACCCGGGCGATAATGCCGGTTCATCTTTTCGGGCAGTGCTGCGATATGGATCCGATCATGGATATCGCCGAAAAACATGACCTGGTGGTAATAGAGGATGCCTGCCAGGCGCACGGCGCGACCTACAAAGGCAGGAAGGCCGGATCTATAGGCCACTCGGGCGCCTTCTCTTTTTATCCCAGCAAGAACCTGGGAGCATTCGGAGAGGGAGGCATTGTTACCTCTGACAACGAAAAGTATATTGATATAATAAAGGGACTCCGGCATCACGGACAGATCAAGAAGAATGAGCATACCGTAATAGGTTACAATTACAGGCTTCAGGCTATCCAGGCTGCCGTGCTGGAGGTAAAACTGCAATATCTTGATGAGATGAATTCAAGCCGCAGAAATCTGGCGGACAGGTACAGGGCCAATCTGGAAGGATCCGGCTACTGGATCCCGGCCGAAGCGGAATCATGCGAGGCGGTTTATCATTTATTCCCGGTGGGCTGTGCGGATAAGGAAAAGGTTACCGAGGTTCTCGACCGGGAAGGAATAGGATGGGGAGAACACTACCCCGTCCCGGTCCATCTACAGCCGGCATTTTCTCATCTCGAATACGGGGAGGGCTCTTTCCCCGTTTCCGAAGAATTAATGGAAATCAGTATAACTCTTCCAATGTTTCCGGAATTAGAGGCCGGACAGGTAGACAGGGTGTGTGATGTTCTGAAGGGCATATAAATCAGCGAAGGAACTAAAAAAAAGGAGGGGATGTAGAAAAATTGCTAAAAAGTAAATAATAGTTTATCTTTCAGGAAGATAAAATGAGCAAAGATTCACTTGCATTGGATAAAGCAAACAGCTCTAGAAGCTATAACCACTGCTCCAGAGACATATCTGACGTGGAGGATGGAGGAAGTCTAATCCAATTCGCGTTAAAACGTGTCCTGGACATTATTATATCAATAGCAGTTCTTATAATAAGCCTGCCTTTCTTTCTCGCCATAGCGGTCATTATCAAGTGTACATCCAAAGGCCCGGTTCTTTTCCGCCAGGAGAGGATAGGAAAGAACGGAAAACCGTTCATATTTCTAAAGCTGAGGACCATGAAATTTGGAAGCAGCGACGAGCGGCACCGTCAATTCTGCAGGGATTTTATCAAGGGTTCGCTCTATGCCAGCCCGGAGAATGACAGAGAAAAAAAATACAAAATAGTCGATGATCCCCGTGTTACCGGAGTGGGCAGATTCCTCCGTAAAAGCAGCCTGGATGAACTGCCGCAGTTCATAAATATTCTAAAGGGGGATATGACTCTGGTAGGTCCCAGGCCATCGCTGAAATATGAGTATAAGTACTACGATGACTGGCATAAGAAGAGGGTGGCGGTAAAACCGGGGCTGACCGGCCTGTGGCAGGTCAGCGGCAGAAGCAATGTCACTTTTCAGGAAATGATTAATTTAGATTTATATTATATTGAAAATTGGTCGATTATTCTTGATATTAAGATTATATTGAGAACTATTCCCGTGGTGCTTTTTGGCAGGGGAGCTTATTAGCTTCTTCTTTTAGAATTGGAGGCAATGTGTTAAATATTGGCGTTATCGGCTGCGGTTACTGGGGACCCAATCTGATTAGGAATTTCCATAATATAGATGAGGCTCGGGTTAAGACCTGCAGCGATCTGAAGGATAAGAGGCTTGAACACATGAAAGGCCTTTACCCGTCGGTTGATACTACAAAAAATTACAGGGATATCATCAATGATGACGAGATTGAGGCGGTGGTAATAGCGACACCGGTTTCTTCCCACTACAGCATCTCCAAAGAAGCGCTGGAAGCGGGAAAGCATGTATTCGTGGAGAAGCCGCTCGCTTCGGAAGTAGAGCAGGGGACCGAACTTGTAAAAATGGCCAGGGAAAAGAAACTGATTCTGTTTGTGGGGCACACCTTCGTATACACCGCCGCTGTTAACAAGATCAAGGAACTTGTCAAATCGGGCGAGCTGGGGGATATTTACTATATTACCTCATCCAGGCTTAATCTGGGCCTTTTTCAGGATGACATCAATGTTATGTGGGACCTGGCGCCTCATGACATATCGATCATGAATTATATTCTGGACGCATCGCCCGAATCGGTAACAGCGAATGGTTTTTCATATATACAGCCTGAAATAGATGATGTGGGTTTCATAACCCTCAGGTATCCGGACTCCATTGTTGCCAATATACATGTTTCATGGTTGAATCCCAATAAGATAAGGAAAACCACAGTGGTGGGAAGCAAGAAGATGCTTGTGTACGATGATGTCTCCAGCCTGGAGAAGATCCGGATTTACGACAAGGGTGTGGATGTGGTTCCGCACTATGACACTTTCGGCGAATTCCAGCTTTCCTACAGGTATGGCGATATTTCAATACCGAAACTGAAAGACGAGGAACCCCTCAAGGTAGAATGCCAGCACTTCATCAATTGTGTAAAGCACGGGGATACCCCGCGAAGCAGCGGCGAGGATGGCCTGGAAATAATGCTTGCGCTGGATGCGGCCGGAAGATCCATATCGAAAGGCTGCCGTCAGATAGAGATCGAATATCCTGAAATATTTAATGATTAACCGCCGGTGATTTCAAGCAAGGAGTTATTTTGAGAATCTCTGAGAATATTGAAAAGGGTAAAGGTTTATCCATTGACCGGGGTGCGATTATCGGATATCTGTCACCCAGAAGCGGAGTAAGTGACAGGCTGGTAATAGGGGATAACGCGCGGATAAGAAGCGGGACGGTCATATATGCCGGCTCCAGGATCGGAAGCGGACTTGAGACCGGGCATAATGTGGTAATACGGGAGCAGTGTAAAATAGGGGATGATTTCTCGATATGGAATAATTCCGTTATAGACTACGACTGCAGAATCGGCAAAGGGGTAAAAGTTCATTGCAACATATATGTACCACAGTATACTGTGGTGGAGGATAATGTTTTTATGGCGCCGGGGGTAACCATTGCGAATGACATACATCCGGGGTGCCCTGAATCGGGAGAATGTATGCGAGGCCCTGTACTTAAGAAGGGTTGCAGGCTGGGGGTTAATGTTGTGGTGGTTCCTTATGTTACCATCGGGGCGGGCACTCTGGTGGGAGCCGGTTCTGTGGTTACCAGGGATCTGCCTGACGGTGTGCTGGCTTACGGTAACCCGGCAAGGGTAAAGGCCAGGCTCTCAGAGCTGAAGTGCAAAACCGGACGCAGAGAAGCACCCTACCTGTAAAAGGTTCCCGCTTATGGAAAATCAAATGGAAAGTAGGAAGATATTTATTCTTGCTTCCACACTGGTAATCGGGGGAGCGGAGATGGTGGTGAGCTCTCTGGCCGAGAATCTCCGGGCCGGAGGATTCGATATAGAGTTGATCTTTATCAGGGAACCCGGGGAGATCGGGGAGCGTCTTATTGATAGCGGGATAAAACATCAGGCCGGCCTGGCTGAGAGCCGCTTCGACCCGCGAACCTTGCCGAGATTAACCGGAACATTGCGGAATCATAGAGACAGCGCGCTCCTGGTTCTCGACCATCATAACGCTATACTGTGGGGAGCGCTGGCATCGAGATTGGCCCGGATAAGAGGAAGCGTCCTCTCTGTTCATTCCACCGGTTTGTGGGGAAGCGGGAGAACCTTCAACCTGGCAGACCGGATGGTACTGAATCTTTTCGACAGAGTGATTGCTCTTTCAGAAACTCACGCTGAATATCTTTCCGGTCAGGAGGGAGTGCCTTCCGGAAAACTTACAGTTATTAATAATGGTATCGATACAGGCAGGTTTAATCCCGCGGGGAGGGATGAGAAAGGAAAAAAAGTCAGAGAGGAGCTGGGGATAGAGAGCGAGGACACTGTGGTAAGTATTGTCGCCGCGCTCCGTCCGGAGAAGAACCACCTGATGTTTCTCGAAGCGGCTGGCTCGGTTCTGAAGCGCTCCAGGGAATTCAGATTTCTCATAGTGGGGGAGGGTGAACAGAGACAGGAGCTGGAAAGAAAGACTGGCCGGATGGATATCGCCGACCGGGTAATATTTACCGGAAGCAGGGATGATATCCCGGATATCCTGGCGGCGACCGATATCTCGGTCCTCTGCTCTCACCCGGTGGTGGAGACCTTTCCGCTTACCGTTCTGGAGGCTATGGCATGCGGATTGCCTGTAATCTCCACGGATGTCGGGTCGGTATCGGAGATAATAACAGACCGGGAGAACGGAATTCTGATACCCTCCGGTGACACAGAGGCTTTGACGGACGCTATGATGGAGCTGGCATCAGACCGGAACCTTAGAGAAAGACTGGGCGGGAACGCCAGGCGTAAGGTAGCCGGAAGTTTTTCTGACGAAAAGATGGCGGAAAAATATATTGCAGTTTTTGATGATATCTTCAACAAATGACGCCGGGACCCGGCATGGAAGGTCCGGCCATAGGAAAACCTGATGAGTTATCAGCCGAAATTTAAAATTGCAATGATTGGCTCGAAGGGGATTCCGGCGAGTTTCGGCGGGATTGAGCGGCACGTGGAAGAGGTAAGCGCCAGACTCGCGTCAGCCGGTCATGAAGTCACCGTTTACGGGAGAAAACCATTCAGCGAGAGTTGCGTGTACAGGGGGGTGCGGGTAAAGAATCTTCCTTCAATCAGAACCAAGAACCTGGATGCGGCCACCAATTCATTTCTGGCTACCATTCACGCCCTGTTCGGCGAATACGATATTATTCACTATCACGGTGTAGGGCCTTCGCTTTTCTGTCATCTGGGCCGCCTCAGCCCGAAGAAGACTGTGTCCACCATACACGCGCCGGATTACAAACAGGTGAAATGGGGCCCTTTCGCAAGATTTATGCTCCGGCAGGGCGAAAAGACAGCGGCAACTGTTCCCGACGCATCCATCGCCGTTTCCAGGCTGATGACAGAGAGATTGAATTCTGAACCGGGAAGAAAGGTAAGGTATATTCCCAACGGCGCAACCATCCGTCCCCGTCCGGACTTCACGGTTGGAAGCGAGCTGGGCCTGGAAAGCGGGAAGTATATCCTGGCGGTGGGAAGGTTTATTTATGAAAAAGGCTTCCACGACCTGATCGACGCATACTCCGGTATCGATAGCGGCCTGAGGCTGGTTCTGGCAGGAGATGAAAAATCGGCTGACAGCGGTTACAGGGATTTGCTTAGAAGCAGAAGCGACAGCAGAACCGTATTCGCCGGTTTTCAGTCAGGCGGGAATCTGGATCAGTTATACGCTCATTGCCGCTTTTACGTATTGCCTTCCTATGTGGAAGGGCTTCCGATTACACTGATAGAAGCGATGAGTTTCGGCTGTCCTCTTCTCATAAGCGATATACCGGAGAACATGGAAGCCGCCGGCTCAATAGCGGCAACCTTCCGGTCCGGTGACAGCGCAGACCTCGAGGCCGGCCTGATAAGAATGATTTCAATGAACGAGGCCGAAAGAGAAATAATGAGCAGGAAGGCAAGGGAGAGAGTTGAGAAGAGTTATAACTGGGATTTGATTACCGGGAAGATCGAGAAAATATATTATGAAATAAAGAAAGTGTTGTAACAAACTGCTTGATATAATATTTTCTTATTTAGAAAATACTGGAAGAAATGGCCGGATGAGGTTATATAAGGAGATGAAATTGATTCTGCCGAGTAGAATAAGAAATGTTGCAGCCATTGCCTTTGGTTTTTCATTCATCCTTGGCTGCGCCGCCGGAAATACCGACAGGGCAGCGGAACCGGCAGCGGAATCTGACCGGGATGTTCCCGGACAGGCCGAGAGCCGGGGCGCATCAGTTCCCGGGGATGAATCAGAACCTGATAAGGTATACGATATCGAGGAAGAACTTCCCGAGAACAGGGAATTAAAGGAAACGGAGAAGATAGAGGAAAAGATTACAGTCCAGGAAAAGGATTCGTTACCGGTAGAGGAGGTAGAAAGCGCCCCGGTTGTCGAGAAGACGCATGGGCTGGGGTATAGAGTTCAGATCTTCGCTTCCGAAGACCTCGAGAAAGCCAGGGAGATAAAGAGCGCCGCGCAAGAGAGAACCGCGCTGAAGGTATATATCGAATATGAGAATCAGATGTACAAGGTTAGAGTGGGCGATTTCGATACCAGGGAAGAGGCGGCGGAGATGAGGCAGAGGTTGAAATCTTCTTATCCCGATTGCTGGATAACCGAAACAACAATCAGAAAATAATGACATTGCCGGAAGGAGTTGCTTTTAAATGCCAGAATTGAGGAAGAGTCCGGTTATAGGAAGATGGGTGATAATATCCACTGAGAGGGGCAAGCGCCCTATCGATTTCGAAGTTGCCAGGGAAAAAATCAGCGGAAAATTCTGTCCGTTCTGCCCCGGGAATGAAGATAAGACTCCGCCGGAGATTCTGGCTTACCGGGACCCCAAAACCAAACCTGATACGGAGGGATGGAGCGTGAGAGTGGTCCCGAACAAATTTCCGGCCCTGAGAATAGAAGGCGACCTGGGCAAGAGGGGGATAGGCATATACGATATGATGGAAGGTATCGGCGCCCACGAGGTGCTGATAGAATCACCCGCCCACGACAAGAATATACAGTATCTGAACAACAATCATATCGAGACAATATTCCATGCCATCCGCGCCAGAATGCTGGATCTGAAGAAGGACACCCGGTTCAGGTATATTCTGGTATTCAAGAACTGGGGTAAGGAAGCCGGAGCGTCTCTGGAGCATTCACACATGCAGATTATAGCGACTCCCATCATACCCAAGAGAGCGATGGAAGAACTCAAGGGGGCCGAATTCCACTACAAGCTGAAGGAAAGATGCATATTCTGTGATATCATAAATCAGGAACAGAAGGATAAATCCCGGATCGTATATCAGAATCAGTATTTCATAGCGCTGGAGCCATTTGCCGCCAGGTTCCCTTTTGAAACCTGGGTTTTGCCCTTGCAGCATATTTCAGCATTTGAGAATACCGACATCAGGTGGTTCCCCTCATTCGTAGATATCATGAAGAAGGTTCTGCTGAAGCTGGATAAGGTTCTTTCCGCCCCTCCCTTCAATTTTATTATTCACACCTCGCCCTGCAATGAAGATAACCTCGACTATTATCACTGGCATGTCGAGATCATACCAAAACTGACCAAGGTTGCCGGCTTCGAGTGGGGATCGGGCTTCTATATTAATCCGACTCCGCCGGAGGCAGCCGCAGAAGAACTCAGAAATGTGGAAATAGATTCAGACTGAAGAGCTTAAGGATAAGGAGAAGTAATGAACACTGAGTCTCTCAATGTTATTATAGCAACTCCCGAGATAGTACCCTTTTCCAAGGTAGGAGGGCTGGCTGACGTTATAGGCGCCCTGCCAGACGAGCTGGCTGATCTGGGATGTCAGGTCAGGATATTCACCCCCCTTTACAGTACTATAGACAGGGAGAAGTTCGGTATAACCAGGATGGACATGGACAGTTTCTCTGTTTCCGTGGGGGGGAGGTTGAAGGAGGCGGGGATTTACTCGGCAAAGAAACCGGGGACCGACATAGATGTATATTTTCTCCACAATACCGAATATTACGACAGAGAGGGGATCTACTACAAACCGGAGAATGGAGAGGCTTACAGGGACGAGCCGGAAAGAACGGTCTTCTTCAACAGGGCGGTTATTGAGAGTATCAAGGTACTGGACCTTTACCCTGATGTAATCCACTGTAACGATTTTCATACCGGCCTGATACCGGCCTATATTGACCTGGAAGAGAAGGAGGACAGCCACTTCAGAAGCACCGGCACGCTGTTCAGCATTCACAATATGGCCTATCAGGGCAATTACGAGAAGGACTTTATCGAGACGGCCGGCCTGGATGATTCGCTCTTCTATCCGATGTCTCCTTTTGAATACTGGGGCGGGGTCAATGTGATGAAGATCGGGATCATGTACGCGGGGATAGTGACCACGGTGAGCGAAACTTATGCCGAAGAAATTAAGGAGTCGGAAAAGTACGGCCATGGGATGGAGGGGATCCTGAGGGACGAGGACCTTACGGTGATAGGCATTCTGAACGGTATAGATACCGATACATGGAGCCCCGCCAAAGACCATCTTATAGAGGAAAACTATTCCATAAAAGACCTTTCCGGCAAACAGAAGAACCGGGATGCGCTCCTCGGCGAATACAACCTTGAAGCCGGCCCCGGAACTCCGGTTATCGGAATGGTGTCCAGGCTGGTCGACCAGAAGGGGTTTGATATTCTGGCTGAGGGCATGGATGAGATAATGAAGCTCGATCTGAGGCTGGTGATCCTGGGTACCGGGCAGGAAAAGTTTCATAAGCTGTACACGAAACTCCAGAAGAAATATCCAGAAAAACTGGGAATAAAGCTGGAGTATGACAACAGGATGGCCCATCTGATCGAGGCGGGCAGTGACTTCTTCCTGATGCCTTCGCGTTACGAGCCCTGCGGTCTGAACCAGATGTACAGCCTGAGTTACGGGACTATCCCTATTGTCAGAGCCACCGGAGGGCTCAAGGATACTGTCAGGAATCTCACCAGGGGAGGCAGGAGGGGAAACGGCTTCATCTTCAGTGAATATTCGGATGAAGCCCTGGTGGAGACCATCGGCAAAGCGGTCGATTTCTTCCAGGACAAAGAGGCTGTGGAGAGAGTGAGAAAGCGGATTATGAAGGAAGACCACTCCTGGAAGAGTTCGGCAGGCAAGTACATAGAAGTTTACAGGCGCGCGGTGGGGAAAAACGGATTAATGTTGACAAAATAGCTGCTGGCTTAATATAATAGATAGTGGACATTTTACTGCGGGACCGGCTGGACAGAGAGGTTGAACCCGCAGATGAGCATAGAAAATAAGAGCGGGAATAGCTCAGCTGGCAGAGCGCAACCTTGCCAAGGTTGAGGTCGCGGGTTCGAACCCCGTTTCCCGCTCCATTACTGCAAGAGGCGGCATGGCCAAGTGGTCTAAGGCAGCGGTTTGCAAAACCGTTATTCATCGGTTCGAATCCGATTGCCGCCTCCAGTTATTTATCATATCCCAGCATTCCAGAGCGTTTTCCAAAATATATTGAAATTGACAGAGACAGAGTTTATGATAGGTTATTGATTAATATATACTGCCGGGATGGCGGAATTGGCAGACGCAGCGGACTTAAAATCCCAATCTTAAAAATCAGCTAAATTCCCAAAAAATAACTTGTTACATAATAACAGCTTACAAAACCGCCCTTAGGTTACTTTGGGTAATTTAAGGGTATTTTTGGTCTCAAGTGTTACAATTTCTGTTACATTCTCAAATTCATTGCTTATTTTCTCGGGTGAGCACCAGAAATGTGATCTATATTAGATTATTTGTATTATAATAAATCGTGTAAGTGCAATACAATATCGAACAATGTATTACAAGATGTTGTAATACAAT
>JAWODM010000052.1:0-38126 GCA_046483305.1 Candidatus Krumholzibacteriales bacterium
ATCCTTGAAAAATATTTTCTATCGGAATAGAATCTTCAATCACCCGCGCCCGGCGGGCTGAAATACCTGAGAGTGCTTTGTGAATGATGAAGGGAGGAAGAAGATGAAAAGAGCGCTTTTTATTTTATCTGTCACTTTTTCAGTTCTGGTTGTCCCTCTTGGCGGAGGGCTGCGTGCTGAAATACTTATCAATGAAATAATGGCCGATCCGGCCAGCGACTGGGACGGAAGCGGAGAGTACTACTACAGGGACGATGAATGGGTGGAGATTATCAACACCGGCCAGAGCGCCGTTGATATCTCCGGCTATCTTCTCTGCGACGGCAACGTTCCGATAGACTGGAGGTATGGCTTCTCCGGAGTCCTCAACCCGGGAGAGGTCCGGGTGGTCTACGGGGGAGATTCACGGCTGTGGGAGCAGTCTGAGGGATTTCCATCGTATGGGCTCAGCCTGAACAACGACGGCGACGGGGTATACCTGTACCATGTCAGCGGCAACGATACCGTGCTGGTCGATTCGGTCCTCTACGAAAACTACATGGCCGATGACGACAGGGCCCTGGGCCGCAAACTGGATGATCACACTGTCTGGGAGCTGTTCGACGCTTACAACCCCTGCGAGGGATGCGAGCCGGTTGCCGGCAACGGATGTATGCCCACCCCCGGTGAAGTTAACAACTGCATGACAGACACCGAGGAGGAAAGCTGGGGTATGATCAAGTCGATCTACAGGGACGGCTCAGAGTAGTATCTGATTTGTTAATCCTTCAAAGCTGAAGGGGATTTTACGGCCTGCCGGGCGCAGGATCTGACCTCTAATCTCAATCTGTATCCGGATCATACCTTCGCCGGCTCTTTCCCTCTGCCGTATCCGCCTGATTATAGTCTTTACTTACAACAGCGCATTATTATAAATTAAAGCTATGAGAAACGGAAAAGACAGAAGGAAAGATACCGAGCTGAGTACCTGCTGGGAGTACTTCGACTGCAAGGAGAAAGACTGCCCTGCATACAAACAGGATAACACCGCCTGCTGGGAGCTGACCGGCCATACCTGCAAGGGGAGGGTATTCGGGAGGATAGAGGAGAAACTGGTCAAATGCTGTTTCAACTGTGAATTCTTTAAGAAGCTGAAACAGAGGATGAAGGGCAGAAGGTGGGCCGATATCACCATCCTGGAATCCCTGGAGGACGCGCTCCAGCGCTCCTCCAATTACTCGGAGAAGGTCGAAGACCTCTACATGGAGGTTATTCGGCGGAGCAAGCTGATGAACCTGCTCTCCGAGGTCAGCAGGATCATCTCCGGGCTGGACAGCGAAGAGGATATCATCCTGGCGATACTTACCATAATTACCGCCAACGAGGGGCTGGGATATAACCGGGCATTCGTATTCCTGAAGGAGGAGGACCGGGAGGTTCTGCGGGGTAAGTACGCCCTAGGGCCGGCCGACGCCAACGAGGCGAGCGATCTCTGGCACCTTCTGGAGAAGGAAAAGGATATGTCGATAGAGAAGCTGGTCCGGAAGGGGCAGCGGCTGTCATATATCTGCAAAAGCGAGCTGGCCAGAAGGACCTCCGAGCTGGCCATAGATATGAGGGATAACTCCAGCGTTATCACCAGGGGGCTGAGCGAGGTGCAATTCCTGGATGCTTCGGATCTGAAGAACGAGCAGGACAGGAAGATAGCGAAGGAGCTGGAGCTGAAGCAGTTCTGCTTCTGCCCTATCGCCACCGCCGACGAGCAGCTGGGTCTGGTCTTCGTGGATAACCTCTACTCGGGGAAGAAAATCACCGCGGAGGACGCGCATCTTCTAGAGGTAGTCATAAGTCATGCCGCAACATCGCTTAAAGTTGTTCAATTAAAGGAATCTCTTAACAAAAATATCAGGATTCTCAAGGAATCTTACCGTAAGCTGAAGATGAACGAAGAGAGGATGATGAAGGCGGAGCGCCTCGCTATCAGCGGGGAGATGACCTCCTCGGTTCTTCACGAGATCAAGAATCCGCTGGTATCTATCGGCGGTTTTGCCAGGTCGCTTCTCCGGTCCGATGCGCTTTCAGAAAGAGACCGGGAATCGGCGGAGGTAATCGCCAAGGAGTCTCTGAGACTGGAGAAGTACCTGAGGAGCCTTCAGAGCAGCGTCAGCGAGGTTAAACTTGAAGAGGAGAACATCAACAACGTCCTCAAGGATACCTTTCAGATGCTGAAGCAGGAGATGGAAGAGAGAAAGATCAATCTGGTCAAGAACATGGATCCGGACCTTTCACTCTGCAGAATCGACGAGGTGAAGATGCATGAGGTGATGATGAACATCATAAAGAACTCCATAGAGGCGGTCGACGAAGGGGGGACCATCGAGGTCAGGAGCTGGAACGAGGGGGACAAGGTATTTGTTCAGGTCAAGGATGACGGAGAAGGTATCCAGAGCGACCGCATGAACAGGATATTTTCCCCGTTCTATACTACCAAGGACCAGGGTTCGGGGCTGGGGCTGGCGTTCGCTCACCGGATCATCAAGGACCACGGGGGAAATATCACGGTCTCAAGCTCCAGCGGAAAGGGAGCCACCTTTACCATATCGGTTCAGAGCGTGGATAAACAGGAAACTGTCAATAAGGAACCTCCGCAGGCCGGGCAGATCGGCTGAAAGAGCCGATATGTAATTGACAAATATGAACTTTTTCGATATCCTGCGTATTCCATTACTGATTTTTTTCAGGGGTTGCGGAAGGAAAGATGGAAATTGCTCGATAAGATTGGGACAGTGCAGATTTATACCGGAGACGGCAAGGGCAAGACCACCGCAAGTATCGGGGCGGCGGTGCGGGCTGCCGGGCACGGCTGGAAGGTATTCATGATACAGTTCATGAAGGGACGGCTGTACGGAGAGATCGCTTCCGCCGAAAGGCTTGAAAATATAACCATAGAACAGCACGGGCGGGATGAGTTCGTGGACCCGGAAAAACCCGAGCAGATCGATATCGAACTGGCGCGGAAGGGCTGGGCAAGAGCCGCAGATGTGGTTGAGGCCGGGGAAACGGATATGCTGATCCTGGACGAGATCAATATCGCAGAGAACTTCGGCCTTGTCAAACTGGAAGAGATACTTGAATTCATCAGAAACAAACCTCCCGCCCTTGAAATAATAATGACCGGAAGGCGCGCCCACCCCGGGCTGATCGAGGCGGCGGATACCGTTACCGAGATGAGGGAGATAAAGCATCACTATGCCAGCTCGGTAAAGGCGAGAAAGGGGATAGAGTACTGATTGCCATGAGCAAAGCGGCGGACCTGGATAAGATATTGGGCGATTTCAGAAGCGGAAGCTCCTCCGCCACCGGGAGGCTTATCTCCATTATGGAAAGCGGCGGCGCTGACGCGGAGAAGGTTCTGGAGAAGATACTCCCCGACATAAAAGGTGTTTACCGTATCGGGTTCACCGGGCCTCCGGGTGCAGGCAAGAGCACCCTGATATCAAGACTGGCCTCTTATTTCCGGGAGGACGGGGAGAAGCTGGGGATTATAGTGGTAGACCCCTCCAGCCCGTTCAGCGGGGGAGCACTGCTGGGAGACCGGGTAAGGATGCAGAACCTCTCCAGCGACCCCGGGATATTCGTCCGATCGCTGGCCAGCAGGGGGACCCTTGGCGGTATCAGCAACTGTACCGACGAGGCGGTGGATATATTCGACGCCGCGGGGAAGGATGCGGTACTGATAGAGACGGTGGGGGTGGGACAGTCCGAACTTGCCATAGCGGAGAAGACCCACACGGTAGTAGTTATTCTGGTCCCCGAGTCGGGGGATGCCATCCAGGCGATGAAGGCTGGCCTGATGGAGATAGGCGATATCTTCGTGATGAACAAGTCGGATCACCAGGATGCCGAGATGGCGGCCAGGGAGCTGGAGGCCATCCTGAGGATGAAGGATACTGGGGAGGGGGAGTGGGAACCGGTGGTGGTAATGACCTCCGGGCTGAAAGGGGAAGGTATAGATGAGTTCAAGGAGGCCATCGACCTGCACCGGAAATACCTGAGAGAGTCGGGGCTGATGAAGAAAAAGAGAAAACAGATGCTGTACAGCCGGGTAAAGAGCGCCCTGATTGACCGGCTGGACAGGAGGATCAGGGAAAGCCCCAGGATAATGGAGCATGTGGAGGCACGGATGGAGGATGTCTACCACAGCAGGATATCGCCCTATTCGCTGGTTCATGAAATAGACAGACTGATAAAGATAGAATGATTATGACCTGGAATGCAGCCGGCAGGAAGGCTAAGGCCTGATTGCGATTATGGAGAGATTATGAACGAACAGGAGAAGAAAGAGTACGGAGAGAAAAAGAAGAAGTATCTTGAGCAGCTGAAGAGATGCGAGCTTCAGGATATAGATTTTACCACTGTAAGCTCGGAGGAGGTGGAGCCGATCTACGGCCCCGACGATATCTCCGGGCTCAGCTACAATGAAGACCTCGGTTTCCCGGGCTGGTACCCGTATACCAGGGGGGTATACCCCTCCATGTACCGCGGAAGGTTCTGGACCATGCGGCAGTTCGCCGGGTTCGGCTCGGCCGCCGATACCAACAGGAGGTATCATTACCTGCTCGATCACGGGCAGACCGGCCTCAGCGTCGCCTTCGACATGCCCACCATCATGGGGTACGACTCCGATCACGGACGGTCTCTGGGAGAGGTGGGAAAGTGCGGGGTGGCGATCGATTCGCTCGCGGATATGGAGACCATGTTCAAGGGTATTGACCAGTCAAAGGTGACCACCTCCATGACCATAAACGCCCCTGCGGCTATCCTGCTATCCTTCTACCTATGTGCGGGAGAGAAGAAGGGGGTGGCCTTCGAGAAGATGGGAGGGACCATTCAGAACGATATACTCAAGGAGTATATCGCCCAGAAATCATGGATATTCCCCCCCCGCCCCTCGATCAGGATAATAACCGATATACTGGAGTTCTGCTCGCAGCATGTCCCCCGCTGGAATACCATCAGTATCAGCGGATATCATATCAGGGAAGCTGGCTCCACCGCGGCGCAGGAGCTGGCTTTCACTCTGGCCGACGGGTTCGCCTACGTGGAGGCCGGTATCGAAGCGGGCCTGGATGTGGACGATTTCGCCCCGCGCCTTTCGTTCTTCTTCAACGCTCACCTCGATTTCTTCGAGGAGATCGCCAAATACAGGGCAGCCAGGAGGATCTGGGCCAGGAGGATGAAGGAGAAGTACGGAGCCAGGAAGGAGCGCTCTCTCCTGATGAGGTTCCATACCCAGACCGCCGGATGCTCCCTGACCGCCCAGCAGCCGGAGAACAACATAGTGAGAACCGCCTTCCAGGCCCTCTCCGCGGTGCTGGGAGGCACCCAGTCGCTGCACACCAACTCCATGGATGAGACCCTGGCGCTGCCATCGGAGAAAGCGGTAAGGATAGCGCTGAGGACCCAGCAGCTGATAGCTCACGAGACCGGGGTGGTCAACTCCGCCGACCCTCTGGCAGGGAGCTACATGGTGGAGGCCAAGACCAGGGAGCTGGAGCAGCAGGCGGAAGAGTATTTCAAGAAGATAGAAGAGCTGGGAGGGGTGGTCAAGGCTATCGAGAAGGGATTCTTCCAGAAGGAGATCAGCCGGGCCGCCTACCGTTACCAGAAGGCGGTGGAAAGCAGAAGAAAGATAGTGGTGGGGGTTAATAAATACGTGATGAAAGATGAGGAGCTGGAGATACCGCTTCTGAAGGTTGACCCCGCCGTGGAGAATAAGCAGCGGCAGCAGCTGAAGGAGCTGCGCGGGAGCAGGGACAACGATAAGGTGGCCAGAGAGCTTGCCTCGCTTTCGGAGGCCGCCGCAGGGAGCGACAACATAATTCCGGCTGTACTCGAGTGCGCCAGATGTTACTGCACCGAGGGGGAGATTATTTCTGAACTGAAGAAGGTATTTGGAGAATATCAGGAACCTATATTCCTGTAAATGAACCTCTGGAGGATATAAAGATGGGTAAAATGATCAGAGTACTTATTGCCAAACCCGGGTTGGACGGGCACGACAGGGGGGCCAAGGTGGTCGCCAACGCCCTGAAGGACGCCGGTATGGAGGTAATCTACACCGGGCTTCACCAGACCCCGGAGCTGATAGCGGAGGCGGCGGTGCAGGAGGATGTTGATGTGGTGGGCCTGAGCATCCTCTCCGGCGCTCACATGACCCTGTTTCCACGGATTATGGAGCTGCTCGGGGAGAAGGGCGGCGAGGATATCATGGTATTCGGAGGGGGGATAATACCGGCTGAGGATATGGAAGAGCTGGAGAAGATGGGGGTTGCCAGAATATTCGGCCCAGGCACCGACACCGGCGAAATAGTCGATTTTCTGAAGGAGAAGTTTTCAGAATAGAGGTTTTCCGTAGTAGGTATGTTGTTAATTGGCAGTTAATTATTGATGTTACCTTACAAAAAGGACGAACTCTGAAAGGAGATATTGATGAGTGAAGAGATAGTAATCGCGGGAGCGGCAAGAACGGCGATCGGTAAGTTTAAGGGGACCCTCAAGAAAGAGCGCGCCCCCAAGCTGGGCTCTCACGTGGTCAAAGAGAGCATGAACAGGACCGAACTCAACGGCGAGGATGTCGATGAAGTAATTATGGGGAATGTGCTGGGAGCAGGCCTGGGCCAGAATCCGGCCAGGCAGGCTGCCATCTACGGAGGGGTTTCCACCTCCGCCGGGGCGTTCACCGTAAACAAGGTCTGCGGCTCCGGCCTCAAGTCTGTAGTCCTGGCCGCCCAGGCGATCAAGCTGGGGGACGCGGAGATAGTAGTAGCGGGTGGTATGGAGAGTATGGACAACGCTCCCTATATCCTCAGGAAGGCCAGAAGCGGTTACCGGCTGGGAGACGGAAAGCTGGTGGATGCCATGGTCTTCGACGGGCTGTGGGATTTCTACAACGACTTCCATATGGGAAACACCGCCGAGCTGGTCGCCGACAAATACAACATATCCCGCGAGGAGATGGATGAATACGCCCTGAACAGCCACCTGAAGGCGGTCAAGGCCCGCGATGAGGGATGGTTTGAAGAGGAGATAGTACCGTACGAAGTGCCGCAGAGAAAGGGCAGGATTCTGGTATTCAAGGATGACGAGGGGCCCAGGGCCGACTCCAATATGGAGGCGCTGGCAAAACTGAACCCGGTATTCAAGAAAAACGGAACCGTTACCCCCGGCAACGCCTCTCAGATCAGCGACGGAGCCGCAGCCATGGTCTGCATGTCGGAAAAGACCGCTGAGAAGAGGGGGATAGAGCCGCTGGCCAGGATAACCGGTTACGCCACCGGAGGGATGGACCCCGAATGGGTAATGATGACCCCCGCCGTGGCGGTTCCCAATCTTCTGGAGAAGACCGGCCAGAAGCTGGATGATTTCGACCTGATCGAGCTCAACGAGGCCTTTGCGGTCCAGCCCTGCGCGGTGATGAAGGAGCTGGGGATGGATCCCGAAAAGGTAAACATCCATGGCGGAGCGGTCGCTCTGGGCCATCCGATCGGATGCTCAGGGGCCAGGATCCTGGTCACCCTGATATACGCCCTGAAGAGAACCGGAGGCAGGAAGGGGCTGGCCACTCTCTGCCTGGGAGGCGGAAACGCCGTGGCCATGAGCATAGAATTGCTGTAAGTTATGTAATGAGAATATTATAAGTCAGGAGGAAATTATGGATATAAGGAAGATAACCGTGGCAGGAGCGGGCACCATGGGAAACGGGATCGCTCAGGTCTTCGCACAGAGCGGTTTTGACGTAACCATGCTGGATATCAAGAAGGAGTTTCTGGATAGGGGGATGAAGACCATAGAGAAGAACCTGGGCCGCATGGCCGGGAAGGGGAAGATCGAGGAATCTGAGATAGAGAAGGTCCTGGGCAGAATCAGCGCAACCACCTCCGAATCGGAAGCTGAGGGCTGCGATCTTCTGATTGAAGCGATCTACGAGGATTTCGAGGCCAAGAAGAAGATATTTTCCAGGTTCGACTCAGCCTGCGGAGACTCGGTTATATTCGCCAGCAATACCTCTTCCATATCGATTACCGCCCTGGCGGCTTCCACCTCAAGGCCGGACAGGTTTATCGGGATGCACTTCATGAACCCGGTACCGGTGATGAAACTGGTAGAGGTGATCCGGGGCCTGACTACCAGCGACGAGACAACCGGAGTGGTTACCGGGCTGAGCGAAAAGCTGGGAAAGACCCCTCTGGAGGTAAAAGATTACCCCGGTTTCGTTTCCAACCGGGTGCTTATGCCGATGATCAATGAGGCGGTTTACTGCCTGATGGAAGGGGTTGCCACCAGAGAGGCAATCGACGGGGTGATGAAGCTGGGGATGGCACATCCGATGGGCCCTCTGACCCTGGCAGACCTGATAGGCCTCGATATATGCCTTAATATTCTGCGGGTCCTCTACGACGGCCTGGGCGATCCCAAGTACCGCCCCTGCCCGCTGCTTATAAAGAAGGTGGAGGCGGGACACCTGGGCAGAAAAACAGGTATAGGGTTCTACGATTACAGGTAACCAGGTATCTGCCGCGCCTGCTGTGAACGGAAAATTCAGTCCTGCTCCAGTTCCATCAGGACTCTGCCGGTGGAGGAGGGGTGAAGGAAGGCGACCGGGTTGCCCTCCGCCCCGGTCCTGGCCTTTTTGTCGATCAGCTTAATGCCTTTCCCGGAAAGGGTATCAAGTGCTTCATCTATGTCGGAGACGTTGAAGCAGAGGTGATGGATCCCGCCGCCCCTTTTTTCTATGAATTTCGAGATGGCGCTTTCGGGGCCGGTCCCTTCCAGCAGTTCTATGATGGTCCCGTCCAGCTCCAGGAAGGCAACCTTCAGAGAGCGCTCAGGCATTTCCTTTATCTCCTCCAGCTTCATGCCCAGGGTATCCCGGTAGAGGGAAAGGGCCTCTTCCATGTTCTGCACCGCTATTCCTATGTGAGACAGCTTCTCCAGCATGCTGATACAACCTCCCTTAAATGTGAACTGACGGTTTGTACTTTCCGAATACCTTCTCCAGCCTGCCCGATATTTCTCCAACCGTGCAGTTGCTTTTGACCGCCCGGATAATCGGGGGCATCAGGTTCCCGGTCCCCCTGGCCGCTCTTTCCACCTCATCCAGGCAGGTCTGAACCCCTGCGGCATCCCTCTGCTTCTTGAAGCTGGCCAGAGAGGCGACATGCTTTCGCTCCACCTCTTCATCCACGCTGAAGTCGGCCTGTACGATCGATTCTTCCACGGTATATCTGTTGACCCCTACAATGACCCGCTCGTTGCTCTCGATCTCCTTCTGGTACCGGTAGGCGCTCTGCTCGATCTGCCTCTGGGGGAAGTGCTGCTCTATCGCCCTGATCATTCCTCCCATATCCTCAACCTGCTTCATCAGCTCGAGAATCCGCTCTTCCAGGTCGTCGGTCATCTTTTCCACAAAGTAACTTCCTCCCATCGGGTCAATGGTTTCGCTGACCCCGGATTCGGCGGCAAGCAGCTGCTGGGTGCGCAGGGCGGTCAGGACTGAATCCTCGCTGGGAAGGGTCAGGGCCTCGTCCCTGGAGTTGGTATGCAGGGACTGGGTGCCCCCCAGAACCGCGGCCAGCGCCTGAATGGTCACCCGGACCACGTTGTTTTCTATCTGCTGGGCGGTGAGTGTACACCCGGCGGTCTGGGAATGGAACCTCAGCATCATCGATTTCTTCTTCTTCGCTCCAAACCTTTCCTTCATGATCCTGGCGTAAATCCGCCGGGCCGCCCTGAACTTGGCGACCTCTTCGAACAGGTTATTGTGAACCCCGAAGAAAAAGGAGAGGCGGGGAGCGAATTCGTCGATATCCAGGCCGGTGGAGAGGGCGGCTTCGATATAGCTTACCGCGTCGGAGAGGGTAAACGCAACCTCCTGGGCGGCGGTGGATCCGGCCTCCCGGATGTGATAACCACTGATGCTGATGGTGTTCCAGCGGGGTGTATTCTCCCTGCACCAGGCGAATATGTCGGTAATGATCCTCATCGACTCACGGGGAGGGTAGATATAGGTACCCCGTGCGTAGTACTCCTTCAATATATCGTTCTGGATGGTGCCGGAAATGTCCGAAACCCGCACCCCGGTCTCTTCGGCCAGGGCCACGTACATCGCCAGCAGGATGGCGGCGGTGGAGTTGATGGTCATGGAGGTACTTACCTTATCAAGCGGTATCCCGCTGAACAGGGTCCTGAAATCCTCGATGGAGTCGATGGCAACTCCAACCTTGCCTACCTCGCCGGCCGACCTCTTGTCGTCAGAGTCCAGTCCCATCTGGGTGGGTAGGTCGAAAGCCACGCTCAGCCCGGTCTGGCCTTTCTCCAGCAGGTACTTGAACCTGGCGTTGGTCTCGGCGGCAGAACCGAACCCCGCGTACTGGCGCATGGTCCATAGCCTTCCACGGTAGAGCGTGGGGTAGACCCCCCTGGTAAAGGGGTAACGGCCGGGAAAACCTGACTTTTCCAGGTAATCTTCCTCCGGAGCGTCCAGGGGAGTGTACAGCGGTTCTATCAGATGGCCGCTGGAGGTCTCGAAACTCTCTTTTCTCTCACCCTTTGATTCCCTGAACCGGGCGTAATCTCCCTCTTTCCAGTTCCTGAATTCCCTGTTGAGTTCTTTTTCTGTTCCCATCGCAACCTTTCCTTTATTCAGCTGATTGACCGCATCGATGTCCGGAAGCTTCCCGGTCCCGGTCAGAGAGGAATATTTCCATGCTTTTTCGGCGGGAGGTCCTGCCTCTTATTCAGCAGGTTCTCCAGCGCGTGGATCAGCATAGGCCTGGTCCTTTCCGGCATTATCACATCGTCCAGGTACCCCAGGCTGGCCGCTATATACGGGTTGGCGAAGGAGGTTTCATACTCATCGATCTTCTTAGCCAGCATTTTCTCCGGGTCCCTGGCGTTCTTTATCTCCCTGCGGTAAAGGATATTGGCGGCTCCTTCCGAACCCATCACCGCCAGCTCGGCGGTCGGCCAGGCCACATTGTAATCGCTTCTGATATGCTTGCTGGACATCACGCAGTAAGCCCCTCCGTATGCCTTCCGGGTTATCACCGTCAGCTTCGGAACGGTGGCCTCGCAGTAGGCGTAGATCAGCTTGGCCCCGTGCTTGATGATTCCGTTCCACTCCTGGTCGGTTCCGGGCAGGAACCCGGGCACATCCTCGAAGGTCAGAATCGGTATATTGAAGGCGTCGCAGAACCGGACGAACCTGGCCCCCTTGATGGAGCATTCTATATCCAGCGAGCCGGCCAGATGCTTCGGCTGGTTGGCCACTATCCCTATGGAGTGGCCGTTCAGCCTGGCGAACCCCACCACAATGTTATTGCTGTGAAGGGGCTGTACTTCAAAGAATTTTCCGTCATCTATTACCTCTCTGATAACGTCGTGTATATCGTATGGTGAGGTGGGATTGTCCGGAACTATATCGTTCAGCACCGGAGAGAGCCGGTCCGGGTAATCCTCGGGGCTTACGAAGGGAGGATCTTCCAGGTTGTTCTGAGGTATATAGGTCAGAAGCTCCTTGATCATATCCAGGCATTCCTCGTCGTCCCCGGCCAGGAAGTGCGCAACCCCGCTTCTGGTATTGTGAGTAACCGCGCCGCCCAGCTCCTCCAGGGTCACATCTTCATGGGTAACCTTCCTGATCACGTTGGGCCCGGTTATGAACATGTGGCTGGTCCCCTCCACCATGAATATGAAATCGGTGAGGGCGGGGGAGTAGACCGCTCCTCCAGCGCTGGGTCCCATGATAGCCGAGATCTGGGGGATAACCCCGGAGGCGAGGGTGTTGTTCAGGAATATTTCCGCGTATCCGCCCAGGCTTGCCACTCCTTCCTGTATCCTGGCCCCTCCGCTGTCGTTAAGCCCAATCAGGGGGGCGCCGTTCTCCAGAGCGAGTTTCTGGAGTTTGGTTATCTTGCCCGCGTTGGATTCGCTGAGGCTTCCGCCCAGCACGGTAAAATCCTGAGCGAAAGCGTAAGTACTCCTTCCGTTAATCAGTCCGTGGCCGCACACCACTCCGTCTCCCACTGTTTTCTTCTTGTCCATTCCGGGCCAGGTGGAGCGGTGGGTGACAAAGACCCCCAGCTCCTGAAAGGTCCCCTCGTCGAACAGAATATGAATCCGCTCCCTGGCGGTCAGTCTCCCCGACTGATGAATCTTCTCGATTCTGGCTTTTCCTCCGCCCATAAGCGCCTGTTTGCGCTTCTTCTTCAGCTCCTCATATTTTTCTTTTTTCGATTTCAATATATCCTCCCGTGATTGCCTGCTGATAATTTCCTACGGTAATACTATCTGAATAACCTCGGCATGGTCAAACCATAATTAACAAATATATTGCATTTACAGCCCTGCGGTATTAAAATGCAGTCAGTGATGGGAATAAAAAGAAATAACTTGTCAATGGCCGGATTGTTTCGCGCTTCTGCGGCGGTTGCCGGATAATAATGGAGGTAGATCAATGAGGAATTGGAAGGTTCTGACTGCGGTTTTTTCTATGGCATTTCTGGCCCTGTCATGCTCCGGCGATAAAGAGGGCGGGGAGAAGGCGGAAGAGGCCGAAACCGGCAAGTCTGCAGAAGAGGAAGTCCTCTCATATTCTTCCGAAATGATCAACTTCGGGGTCTATTTCGATAAGGAAGGAAAAGAGAGGACCATTACCCTTGATCAGGGGCAGGAAGAAGTGATCGCCTATATCATCCTGAAATTCCCGGAGGGGATGGAGGTATGCGCGGGCCAGTGGAAGCTGGAGCTGCCCGAGGGCGTGGAGGTAACGAAGGATTACGCCACCAAAAAAGTTAATATCTCTCTGGGCAATATCTTCGACAACGGGATAGCTGAAAGATATAGCGATCCTCTTACCGGAGGAATGGCTGTCATCCATACCGTGGAGATGAAAGTAACCGGCGAGCTGGAAGATGCCAGGATGAGAATTATGCCCGGCGGCCCCGATCACTTTCTCGGTATTACCACCTGCGAGAAAGACTATCCGAAGAAGAAGGCATCTTCATTCATCGGAGTAATCAATCCGAAAGACTGACAGGTAACGGCAATTGTGCTCACTCCAGACATCAGGAGCCGCAAGAGCGATACTGTTTATGACAGCTCTGTGTGTCTGCGTTATCGGCGCGGATTCAGGGGCTGAGATAGCCCGGCCGCGAAGCGGCGAACCCTTCCCCCCTGGAATCAAAGAGCTTATAGAATCTCAGAAACCTTTCCTGATGAACAGGAGATGGCTGAAAAGCCGGGCGGCTGACAGATATAAATATGCCTCTTCTGCCGCTGCCGGAATGGAACTTCCCGGGTCAGGAGCTCTTACCGGAACCCTTTATGTTCCCTCCATAACCCTGCTTTATGAAAATACAGCTTATCCGCCGGTTAGAACCTCGCTTCTTCAGAGAGAGCTGTTCGACGGCCCCTGGGAGACCGGCACCATGGCGGAGTATTTCAACGAAGTATCCCGCGGCCTGTTCGGTGTCTCGGGCAGGGTCGCCGGCTGGTTCCGGCTGGCTGAAGACGAGGCCTACTACTCGGGGGGATTCGGCAACTGGGGGCTGGACCTGGAAAGTTCGAGAACCGGCGAACTCATCGCAGAGGCGGTCATGCTGGCAGATCCCGGGATTGATTTCGGGCTCTATGACAACGACGGGCCCGATCAGGTCCCCAACTCCGGGGATGACGACGGGTATGTCGATATATTATTCCTGATAACTCCAACCATGGGGGCCGAGTGCGATTTCTTCAGCTCCCATTTCTGGTCTCATTCAGGTTCTTACGCATCCCTGTGGAGCGAAACCGGCGAGAGTATCGTCACCTCCGACCCCGCGGCCGGCGGCGGGTACATCAGAATAGACGATTATATAATAGCGCCTTCCATATCCTGCTATCCGTTCGGTTCTGCCGGCAGGCAGGGAAGGGTTCCGGCTCATAGCGCTTCGGAGCTGGACACTCTGATTGAGATAGGGCTATTCTGCCATGAACTCGCTCACGCCCTGGGGCTTCCCGACCTTTACGATACCGATGTCAGCAAGGGGATTGGATACTGGGGGCTGATGGGATTCGGCGAACTCAACACCCCTGAATCGCCGGCCCATATGTCGGCCTATTCGAAACATAAACTGGGATGGGCGGATCTGATAGAGGTCGGCCTGCAAGAGCGGGCGGTCAGGCTGGGGCCGGTTATAAGCTCCGGGAAGATAGTTAAAATGAACGTTCCCCGGCAGAGGTTCAGAAGAGCGCTGTGCCCGGGCAGCGGGTATGCTCTGGTATGCGGCCTCAGCCCTGAGGAGGGGGCGGCAAGGGGGTGGCCGGACGGGGGCGGAGGATACGGAAATATGTGGAATGAGGGAGTGGGAAGGGAGTTCGTTACAGACGGGAGCACCTCCTGCTTGGTCAGTTTCGAGGTTTCCTCAGATACCGATACCGGAGACTACGGATGCCTGATTCTGGAGAGAGGGAACCTTTCCGACACCCTGGCCTGCTACTCCGGATTCCTGGACGGCCAGCGGGAGCAGATAGAACTCGGCGGCTATCTGGGAAGCTATCAGGGGAGTTTCAGTCTGATTTTCCGTTTCATATCCGGCTATGCGGGAAGCGATGAGGATGGGGATTATGACTCTGGCTGGTGTTACAGCTTCAGGATAGATAACCTGTCGGTTGAGGGAGGAGGGATAGATTACCACTCGGATTTTGAGGAAGATTCAGGAGGATGGAAGTACCTCACTGCCGCCAGCGAGTACTTCCTGGCAGAGTACCGGACCAGGTCGGGATTCGACAGTTATCTGCCGGGAGAGGGATTGCTGATATGGCATGTGGATGACCCGGTGGCCCGGTCGGTGTCTGGAAATACCGGGGGATGCTGCAATGAACTGGTAAGGGGAGTAGTGCTGGAAGAGGCAGACGGCCGTTTCGATATCCTGAGCGGAAGCATGGGGGAGGCCGGCGACCCTTTTCCCGGCGCGACGGGCAACACTTCTTTTGCCGGCGAAACCTCTCCCGCAAGCATCAGCAATTGCGGCAGGGAGACCCCCGTATTCGTGAAGAATATAGATCTGGGTTACTCTTTTTCCGGCCCTTATGCCGAGGGCCTTTTCAGAGGAGGAAGAACAGATTCAGTAATAAGCGTCATTCTGCCTCCCATACTCAGCTACGCCGATGCTTACAGCGGCGATTATTTCGTAGGAATCAACTGGAATATCACCGGCCCGGGTCCATACCGTTCTCTGATCTACCGGAAGAAGGCGGGGGGCGGCTTCATGCTCCTGAGCCCTGATACCATCAGAAGCGCAACCGGAAGCTTCAGCTACAGGGACCTTTCCATGGAACCGGGAGAGGAGTATTCTTACAGGCTAAGCGTTTTCAACGGCTCGGGCAGGGCGGATGCGGCCATTGCGGGATCTTACGGGATTACCTCTGAAAAGCTCAGGTTCATCCGAAACTATCCCAACCCCTTCAGCAGTGAAACCCGGCTGGTTTTCTATCTTCCCGAAAGCGAAACCGCGGAGCTGATATTTTTTGACGCGGGGGGAAGAAAGGTGGCTTCCGTGGCCCCGAAGAGATACGGCCGCGGTTATAACAGCGTGGTATTCAGGCCCAGCCCGGAGAATCTCAGCTCGGGTGTTTATTTCTGCATGCTGAAAAGCGCCGGCGCCTCGGACGTTATCAAGATTGTTCTGCTCAAGTAGATTTCAGAAGCCGTAAATTACCGCTACGCTGAAAAGAGCGTGAGTAAATTGCGCCTCTTCATAAACTGTATTGCAGCTGTCAAAGTAGTATTTCCGGTACCTGTAAGGGCTGGCCAGCACCGTCATCATGGCTGAAATATCTATATTTTCCGAAATTCCGGCGTATTCAGCGCCGGCGCCACCGCTGAGGAAGAAAACAGTCTGAGAGGGCCTGAAGCTTTTGCGGCTGCCGCTGGCCGCCGGAGGATTGGCGGTGACCAGGGCTATGCCCGCAGACACCACCGGCCGGAAACGGTTCCAGGCCAACGGGAAGTAGTCAAGGAAAAAGCGGGTGTTGAATATCTCGAAATTGTCCGGGTCAGCCTCCGCGTAATAATATCCAAACCTCTGCTTTAACCTGAACGAAGAATTTATTTCAATCCCGAACCCGGCGCTGATGCCCGGGGAGAGGTCCGCCCCAAAGAAATCAGTATCCGGCAATAATACCGAAGGCGCCGCTTCCAGGCTCCAGGAAGCGGACGATGCCCCAACCGGAATGCAGAGTAAAACCAGCAGGAGGACGCTGGTAATAGATGCGCTGCCGGTTTTATTAAAGATCTTCATCTACGGCCCTGTTCATTAACGCCGTTAAGGTGAGACTCTCTATATGAAGAATTTGTATTTTTTTGTAATATAATTCAGGCTTGGAATTAAGTAAAGTTTTATTATATATGAAGTAGCGGACTTATCTGACTATAATAACTGAGTTGGTCCCGCCGAAGCCGTCGTTTTCCTGCTGCTCCGATAAGGGGTCAGTTATCTTAAGCCTGTTATCTATCAGAAATTTGTAACTGTATTTTCCCGGCTCGAGTATTACGGTGGCTTCCCAGATCCCGGAGCCGTTTCTCTTCATCGGGGTGGCCTCGGGGTCCCAGTTATTGAATGAGCCGATAACGGAAACCTCTGAGCACTCTTCACGGTTGAGAACAAGGGTTACTTCCTTTGGTTCGTTATCCCCGGCGGTAAACTCTTCCGGAGCTTCCGGTGATCTGATGGCGGCATACCTGTAGATTATCTCATCAAGCCGGTTGGAAAGCTCAGTGATGGGAAGGCCGCTGCGGTCGCTGATCCGGAAAATGACCGGATCAGGGGCCTTATCCCAGAACAGTGCAAGAAGTATGGAATTCTTGCCCTCTCTCAGCTCTTCCGCTATCTCCGCATTCTCGGAGCCGGAACCGCTGAAGATAATATTCCCGTTCAGCCAGAGGATAGCCCTGTTGCCTGTATCCAGCCTCAGTTTCGCCTCTGAGTCATGCCCGGCTTCCAGCATGGTATAAAGAAGGCAGCTGCTGCTTTTTTCGGTCTCCAGCCGGTTCAGATACAGATACCCGCTCTCGGACATGGCCCCGGAGGGGACCTGTCTCCACCAGACCTTATTTCCATCCGCAGAGCGGTATGACTTGCTGAAGTCATCCTGATAACCACTTCCGTTTTCAGTTGTTACGGCGTCTGAGGGAAGAGGGCCCAGGTGAAGCCAGTTGAGCGGGTTCACCACCGATTCTTCCAGAGAGGCGATCTGCCTGCCTTCGAGGTAAAGATTCAGGGTGAATGGATATTTCCCTGGCGGGATAATGCCTCCGGTTTTCAGAATTAACGGAAGTGTGGTGGTTATCTTATGAGGTTCGACCCTGAATCTCGCCGGCAGTGAGGGGGATACAGAGAGAGGGGGGCAGAATCTGCCCTCAACAATACCCTGCAGAGGCTGATCGGCGCTATATTTCAGAACTATATCTACCGGCAGCTCCGGTTTGATCTTTTTACCCTCCGGAAAGTTCAGAATGGCCTGGTATCCCTCATTAAGAGTCATGGAACTGCCGCCATGTATTTCATAGCGGTGGCCACCCGATTTGAAGGTTATGTAGCCGGGGAGGTCAACCATTCCGGGCTGCCAATCGGGAGGTATGGCGAAGGAAGAAGAAAAAGAAAACCCTCCTACCCCGGGGCCGATTCGGGCATCTTTTCCCGCCTCCCAGCGGTTCCTGTCTATCTGAAGATATATATCGCTTATAACCAGCGTGGTGTCACTACTTTGCAGCGATGCCTTAAAGTCGATTATGCCGCCTGCCGGAACTGAGGAGGGTGGGAGATTGATATCGAATTCGATCCCCGCGTCTGAGGCCAGCTTCTGCGAGAGGAGCGCCTTGGCATCCAGCAGCTCCTGCACCGAACTTTCGGCCGCTTTCTTAAGAAGGTCCCTGTCGCGGGGAGACAGCTCTCTCCATTTAACCTCGTCCACCACCTTCCAGAGCTTCCCGGGCGCCTTGAAATAGCTGTTTATATCTGATAGCGAAATAAGCAGCCTGTTTACCTGAACAATACCCTCTCTGAATACTTCCAGGCCCGGGCAGCTATTGAAGAGATCCGATCGAAGGTCTATAACATCCCCTGTTAGAGAGGCAATCCTGTCGTTGGGGTACAGGTCTTCCTTTTCGTAGACGGATACCAGATGCAGAAGAGAGCCGATGGTGGCCCAGTCGTCCGGGAATAATCCCGGCCCGATCCCGGGCTCAAAAGCTTCCGCAAGGTATAGGTGTGAAGGGGCATCAAGGTCTCCTGAAGAGGGGGACGCCGACCCCCTGATCCTCTCCAGCGCGGGAGATATTTCCGGACAGCTGTTTTCAGTCATCAGGCTGTTAATCAGCCGGTAGTGAAAAAGGGAGCTGCGGTAAAGATCCCTTGATCCGGTATACCGGTCGAACTCCCTGGCGGTAAGGGCGTTGTCCAGGATATTCATTATGGAGCCGGAATCGAGTTTCCTGTTCATTACCAGCGGGATAAGCTGCTGAACTCTGCTCACCAGTAAAAAGTGTCCCGTTCTGTCCAGCGGGAAGTAGTAATCCCTGTTGTAGTTGTAGAAGGTTCTGCTGATGGTTTCGGTCAGCTCCCTGGACCACTGCAGGTACCCCAGGGCTCTGGCATGAAGCCCTATCCGGGAAGCGATAAGATACAACGCATGTATCTCTATATTGGCGAGGCCGTTAAGATAGGGCGACAGGTAAACTTCCGAGGTTTCGTTATCTCCTGTGGAGCCGATGAGAAGCCCCGACCTGGTGGTTTTCTCTGAACTGAATCTCTCCATGACATGGGGGAGGATTTTTGGATAGAATCGCTCCAGCATTCCAGGGTCGTCTCTCATCAGGATGTAAGATACCAGCGCCAGGCAGGGAGTCTCCTTCAGAGGGTAAAGCGGATGGGAGGCAGGAAGCTGCTCCAGCGGCCTGCCGCTCTGAAGGAAAGAGATGACCTGCTCCCTGAGCATATTTTCATTCACCCGGCGGCTGGTTTCAGCTCCGGCCCCCGCCGCTGCGGAAATAAATAAAATTGTGGTCAAAATAAGAGAAATATGTTTTAACATTCTTAACATGGTAATACTTTTCTGCTGTAGCAGTTATTGCCAAAATGATTGGTTTATGCATTGTATATGCCAGTTATCAATGTTTTTACGAGAAAAAGGAGGATTAATGGTTTACCAGCAGGTAATTCTCGAGAAAAAGGATAATCTTGCCGAAGTCACCATAAACAGAGCGGATAAACTCAATACCCTCAATATCCAGACTGTTATCGAGATGATCAATGTATTTGAGGACCTTCGAGACGACGATAATATAAGAGTAATCACACTTACCGGGGCAGGGGAAAAGGCGTTCGCGGCGGGGGCCGATATCGAGGAGCTCAAGAGGCTGGATATGCAGGAAGGAAAAGCTTTCTCCGAGAGAGGAAACCGGATGTGCAACCTGATAGAGAATCTTGGAAAGCCGGTGATAGCGGCGGTTAACGGATTCGCCCTGGGAGGGGGCTGCGAGCTGGCCATGGCCTGCACCCTGAGGATTGCATCCGAGAAGGCGAAGATGGGCCAGCCGGAGGTAAATCTGGGAACCATACCCGGATACGGGGGGACCCAGAGGATAGCCAGGCTGTTGCACCGCGGCGTCGCGATGGAGCTCCTGATTACCGGACGGGTGATCGGGGCTGAAGAAGCTCTACGGCTGGGACTGGTAAATAGAGTGGCTCCTGCTGATCAGCTGGATAAGGAAGTTGAGAAGATGGTAAACGTGCTCCTCAGCAAGCCCCCCTTCGCGGTGCGCGGATGTATCGAGGCTGTCAACAGGGGAGCAGATCTTACGCTTCACGAGGGATGCCGGATAGAGGAAGACCTTTTCAGCATGACCTGCGGGACAGAGGATATGAAGGAGGGAATGAACGCCTTTCTGGAGAAGAGAGAGGCAGAATTCACCGGGAAGTGAAATTGGCTCGTAATGGCAGGCCTCTTGCATTGTTTTGCATTGGTGATTGCGTTTTTATCCTCCAGATATTATTGTAAGGGAGAACGAATCTGTGGCTTCAGTTTGAAGTCAACAGGAAGTAATTGTCTTTTAATATCTTAAGAGCCTGGCGAAGATGCGAGAGTGGCGGAACTGGCAGACGCGCTGGATTTAGGATCCAGTGAGGTATCTCGTGGGGGTTCAAATCCCCCCTCTCGCACCAGAAAAAAGAAAGCTGGCTGGTAAATAACTGCCGGGCCGGATTAAATCGAGGATTGGAAATGAAAGAAGAACAGATCAGAGTAGACGTTAAAAAGGAAGATAATTGCCGGCGAATACTGTCGGTGGAAGTAGATAGATATGAATATGACCGGGAGAAGGACAAGGTGACCAGATCTTTCTCAAAGGAAGTTGAGCTTCCCGGATTCAGGAAGGGAAAGGTGCCTGTAAATGTTGTAAGCGAACGGTTCCAGGAGGAGATCAGGGCGGAAACGCTGAAATCCCTTCTTCCCCGGGCATACTCATGGGCGGTAAGCTCGGAGAATCTTCAGCCGATAGGCGATCCGACCTTCAGCGATATAGAGGATGATGAAGGCAAACCGCTTGCCTTCAATGTGGAGATGGAAGTGGCTCCTGAGGTGGATATCTCCAATTACCAGGGAGTTGAAGTGCCGGAAGAGAAAATAGAGATAGAGGATGAAGAGATCGAGCAGGTTCTCGAGAATATGCAGGACAGGTTCGCCGATTACAGGGAAGTTGAAAGAGGAGGGGTCAGCGGCGACCTGGTGGAAATAGATTATGTGATGCTCGATGATAAGGGAGAGGAAATAGAGGAAAGGCGGGTAAAGAATTATCCGGTTCAGCTGGGAACCGGCCAGATACTGTCTGATATAGAAGAAGGGATAATCAATCTGGAGCCTGGCAGGACCACGGATATCGAGGTTGATTATCCGGAAGATTATAAACCGGAGGAATTTGCCGGAAGGAAGATAAGCTACCGTTGCACTGTTAATAACGTCAAGGAGAAACACCTCCTTCCTCTCGATGATGAGTTCGCCTCGAAAATAGATGAGAAATTCGGCAGTATGAAAGAGCTCCGGGAGGATATCAGAGAGAAACTGATGGAACAGAAAAAGAGCCAGGCTGAAGAAAAGAGAAGAGAACAGGCCATGGATGTGCTGATTTCTGATAATCCCTTCGAGATACCCGGCTCAATGGTGGAGAGCTACAAGAACATACTTAAACAGAATGCCGAGAAGAGGGGACAGAGAATAGAGGGCGATGAGATCGAAAAGCAGCTGGATGATTTTTCCTTGAGGAGCATCAGGCGTTATTACATTATAGATTACATCGCCGGGCAGGAAGGGGTGGAGGTTACCGACGAGGAAGTCGAGGAAGAAATTGCTTCCATTACCGCCGGAAGGCCGGAGTCCGATCAGGACATGAGCGAGATCTTCAAGAAAGGGAGCGAGCCTTATAAAAACCTGAAGGCTAAGATTTTCGAAGACAAGGTGTTCGAGATAATTCTCGGAGAGCAGAAAGAATAAAGGAGCTGCCAGATGAGTGAAATCAGAAATATTCCGATCCCTTACGTTATAGAGACCAAGGGCAGGGAGGAGAGAGCTTATGATATATATTCCCGCCTTCTGAAGGACAGAATTGTCTTTATCGGACAGCCGGTCGATGATAATATGTCTAATTCGATCATCGCCCAGCTTCTGTTTCTGGAAGCCGAGGACCCCGAAAGGGATATATTCGCCTATATAAACTGCCCCGGGGGGGTAGTATCAGCGGGGCTGGCCATCTACGATACGATGCAGTACATCTCCTGCGATATCTCCACTATCTGCATGGGGCAGGCAGCCAGTATGGGAGCGGTCCTTCTGGCAGCCGGGTCAGCGGGCAAGAGGTCCGCTCTTCCGCATGCCAGGGTTATGATTCATCAGCCCTCCGGGGGTTCCCAGGGCCAGGCCTCTCAGATTGAGATATATACCAACGAGATACTGAGGCTTAAAGACCGGCTCAACCATATTCTGGCTGAACATACCGGGCAGAAGTTGAAGAGGATAGAAAAGGACACCGACAGGGATTTCTTCATGAGCGCGGAAGAAGCAATGGAGTATGGAGTTATAGACAAGGTGCTGACCAACAAAAAGGAATAATAATAGAACTTATTGGTGTTTTGCTGGTATAATAAGTTAGTGACTATAAATAGAAGGGAGGGTGGTTAGAGGTGAAGAAAGACGACAAGATGCCCAGTTCGATTAAGTGCTCTTTCTGCGGACGGGGACAGGACGAAATAGCAAAACTTGTTTCAGGGCCGTCGGTCTATATATGCAACGAATGCATAAGGCTCTGTAATGACATACTAGAGGAGGAATTGGTAGAATCGGTATTCCATGACCATGGCCATTTCCCCAATCCCGAGGAGATAAAGCAGAATCTTGATTCCTATGTGATAGGACAGGATGATGCCAAGAAGGCTCTTGCTGTAGCCGTATACAATCACTACAAGAGGATTCAGCACGAGAAGTCAACCGATGACGTTGAAATAGAAAAAAGCAATATTCTGATGATAGGCCCGCCGGGAGTGGGAAAGACCCTTCTGGCTCAGACCCTGGCCAGATTCCTGAAGGTTCCATTCGCCATCGCCGATGCTACCAGCCTGACTGAAGCCGGGTACGTAGGCGAGGACGTGGAGAATATCCTGGTTCGTCTGCTCCAGAGCGCCGATTACAACCTGATGACCTCGGAGAGGGGTATCATCTATGTGGACGAGCTGGATAAGATAGCCAGAAAGAGCGAGAACCCCTCCATTACAAGGGATGTCTCCGGCGAGGGAGTTCAGCAGGCTCTGCTGAAGCTTCTGGAAGGCACCGTGGCCAATGTTCCGCCTCAGGGAGGAAGGAAACACCCCCAGCAGAAGTTTGTGGAGATAGACACCAAGAAGATACTGTTCGTCTGCGGGGGAGCTTTCCAGGGGCTGGAAGAGATAGTGGAGAGAAGAATAGGAAGAAAGGTTGTAGGGTTCGGAGCCGACCGCGGGCCGGATTATAAGAAACAGATCAATGAGATCATGACTCATGTCCAGCCGGAAGACCTTATCAGGTACGGTATCATACCGGAGCTGGTAGGGAGGCTTCCGATAATTACAACTCTGAAGGATTTGGACAAGAAGTCTCTGATCGATATAATGCTGAAACCGAGGAACGCTCTGGTCAAGCAGTATCAGAAACTGTTCGAAATGGAGGGCGCGGAGCTGGAGTTCACCGAGGAGGCCCTTGATTCAATTGCCGACCTGACTACCAAGCGAAAGACCGGGGCGAGAGGTTTGAGGGCGATTATTGAAGACATTATGCTGCAGGTCATGTTTGACCTTCCGTCCCGCGAAAATGTAAAGAAGGTTCTGATTACCAGCGATGCGGTGGAGAAGAAGGGCGAACCTGAGATTACTCTCGCAGAGGACAGCAAGAAGAGGGCATAACGGCAGTTCATCCAGTATTTCCCTGTTTACTGAAAAGATGAAAATATGAATGAAGAGATTAATAAGATAATGGATAATCCGGATGCCGAATTTCCGGTGGTGCCGCTGAGGGATGTGGTTATATTCCCGTCCATGGCCACCGCCATTCTGGTAGGGCGCCAGCCCTCCATTAATGCGGTGGAGCAGGCGATAGAGACCAACAAGCTTCTCCTGGTTATAACCCAGAAAGACCCGCTGATTGACGAGCCTGAGTTCGATGACCTCTACGAGGTCGGGACTCTGGTCAGGATAGGAGTATTTTTCCGGCTTCCCGACGGCACCATCAAGGTGATGCTGGAGGGTCTGAGCAGAGGAATGGTCAGCAGTTTTATCGAAAGAGACAATTACCTGGCTGCCTCGGTTCAGCCGATCCGGGAGATTGAGGACCGGACCAAGGAGCTGAAGGCGCTCAGCAGAAAAGTGGAAAATCTGTTTACCGATTATATCAAGATGAGCGACCGGATTCCCAATGAGGTTATATTCGCGCTGAAAACGGTTGAGGATACCGCCACCCTGAGCGATACCATATCCAGCCATCTGATGATAGAAAATAAAAAACAGCAGCAGCTTCTCAGCATGGGAAACGTCAACGAGCGGCTGTTGCTGCTAAATCAGATTATCCAGGAAGAGCTGGAGATGCTCCAGCTTGAGAAGGGGATAGACGAGAAGGTTAACGAGAGAGTCAAGAAGAGCCAGAAGGAGCTTTTCCTCCATGAGAAGATGAAGGTGATAAAGAACGAGCTGGGCGACAAGGAAGGCTACAGCGAGTTCGAGGAGATAGAAAAGAAAATAATGGAAGCCCAGATGAGCGAGGAGGGTGAGAAGATTGCCCTTAAGGAACTGGAGAGGCTCAGGCTGATGTCGCCGATGACTCCGGAAGCGACAGTGGTCCGGAATTACATAGACACCATGACCTCTCTTCCCTGGAACAGCAGGACTGAAGACAATCTGGATATAAAGAAGGTGAAGGAGAAGCTGGATGCAGATCACTACGGCCTCAAACAGGTTAAGGAAAGGATACTGGAGTTCCTCTCGGTAGTTAAACTCACCAGGGAGGTCAAGGGAACTATCCTCTGTTTCGTGGGTCCACCCGGCGTGGGGAAGACTTCTCTGGGCAAGTCCATAGCCAACGCGGTGGGAAGGAAGTTTGTGCGCCTCTCTCTGGGAGGGACCAGGGATGAAGCGGAGATCAGGGGACACCGCAGAACCTATATCGGTTCCAGGCCCGGCCGTATTATTCAGATGCTCAGAAAAACAGAAACCAAGAATCCGGTGATAATGCTGGATGAAGTGGATAAGCTGAGCGCGGATTTCAGGGGAGACCCTGCGTCCGCGCTCCTGGAAGTGCTGGACCCGGAACAGAATGAGAATTTCACCGACAACTACCTGGAAGTGGAGTTCGATGTCAGCGAGGTAATGTTTATAACCACCGCCAATGTCCTGCACACCATCCCGCCGGCTCTGCGGGACAGAATGGAGATTATCAGGCTTCCGGGGTACCTCGAACACGAGAAGATTGAGATCGGAAAGAGATTTCTCCTCAAGAAACAGCTGCGGCAGAACGGGATCAGCAGCAAGCAGATGAAGATCACCCATGCCGCTATCCGCGATATAATACGCCACTACACCAGAGAGAGCGGAGTGAGGGAACTGGAAAGAAAGATAGAGGAGATCTGCCGGAAGGTAGCCAGGAAAATAGCCGAGGGCGACAGCCCCGGCACAATTAAGGTCAAGAAGAGCAATCTGAAAGACTATCTGGGCGTTCCCAAGTACCAGGACAGTGAAATAGACGAGGACCTGACTGTGGGTATTGCAACCGGTCTGGCCTGGACAGAGGCGGGAGGGGAAATACTGAATATCGGTGTTACCCTGATGCCCGGGAAGGGAGAGCTGATACTTACCGGGCAGCTTGGCGAGGTGATGCAGGAATCCGCTAAGATAGCTCTCAGTTACGCCAGGAACAAGGCCAGACTGCTGGACCTTGATCATGATTTCTTCTCTTCGGTGGACCTTCACGTGCATGTACCGGCGGGAGCTATACCCAAGGACGGGCCCAGCGCGGGAGTTTCCATGGCAACCGCCATGATATCGGCCTTCTTTGATATACCGGTGAGCCGAAGGGTTGGCATGACCGGAGAGATCACTCTCCGGGGCAAGGTACTCCCGGTGGGCGGAATCAAGGAGAAATCAGTCGCAGCTCTGAGGGCGGGAGTGACCAGACTTCTTCTTCCCGGGGGTAACGAGAAGAACATCACCGAACTTCCGGACGAAGTTAAGGATAATATAGAAATAGTGGTGGTCAGCAATATAGAGGATGTATTGAAGGAGGCGCTTTCCCGGGACCTCTCCTATGGTATAAGGAAAAGGCGTAAGATAGGGGGGCTGTTCAACAGCAACAGTCCGAAATCAGCAAATTGACAGCAGTTTTCCCCGGACAGAGAAAAAATGTATGAATGAGCACAAACGAACTGTGGTTCTGACCCCGGGCCCGGTACATCTGTATCCCTCGGTTATAAAAGCTGTAGAGCCTGCACATCACCGGACCTCCGGGTTCAGGGAGCTGGTAAAGGGGCTTGAACACTCCCTAAAGCAGCTTCTGCGGACTGTCAATCCCGTATATATGATAACATCATCCGGTACCGGGGCGATGGAAGCCGCAATTGCCAATGTGACCTCTCCCGGAACCAGAGTGCTGGTAATTGAGGGCGGCAAATTCGGGAAACGATGGGAGGAACTGGGCAGGGTCTACCTCTGTGATGTTGAAACGATGAGTTTCCCTCCCGGTTCACCCTTTGGTATAGACGCCATTCTGGAAATTATCGAAAGAGTCAATCCTGAAGTTATCGCGCTTAACCATGTGGAATCCTCTACCGGCGCTCTTTTCCCCCTGGGGGAATTCTGCAGCAGGCTCCCGGAAGAGAGGCCGGTCCTGGTAGTGGACGCTATCGCATCGCTGGGAGTGGAAGAGCTGGAGATGGACTCGTGGGGGATCGACCTGGTGGTTTCAGCAGGACAGAAAGCTCTGGGCGCGCCTCCAGGGATCAGTTTTATATCAATGAGCGAGAGAGCAAGAGAGATTTCCCAGAAATGCTCCCGGCCTCTTTATTACTTTTCAGCTCCCCGCTACCATGAGAGCTGTATGGAGGGGGACACCCCCTTTACTCCCGCAATCCAGACGTTCCAGATACTCAAATACTCTCTGGATTCCCAGAAGATGGCCGGCTGGGAAAAGATGAAGCAAAGGCATAGAAGGTCGTCGCTTGCGGTGACCTCCGCTTTCCAGGCATTGGGGATGAGCCGCCTGGCTCAACGCCCCTCATCATCTGTTCAGGCAATGAAAACTCCCGCAGGTTGCGACAGTTCAGAACTGATTGAAAAACTGAGCGACAGGTACGGAGTGGTGATAGCGGGAGGTCAGGGCGAGCTGAAAGGAAAGATTATAAGAACCGGCTACACTGGACTTTACAGCGGCGATACGCTGACGCTTGCAGTAAGGGCTGTGGGGGAGCTTCTTGTTTCGGATGGATTCGACGCTGATATCGAAAGGGCGCTGGCCAGCATGAAGCCTCTGAAGAGCCAGAAAGATATATTCTGAAGATTCGGGAACCTTATAGATACTTGTTTTTATAATATCATAGAGCTTGACAGTACTGCTGTATGGTGCTAAAATTAGGATGGAGGTGGTATATTTGCGTCCAGCTGTACCTGTGCGTAGAGTACTGATGATATTAGCGATCTCGGTCGCCTGCATGTATGGAACCCTGTCAGGTACCGAGACATTCATGAATATTCTTCCCGTATTCGAGGAAGCCAGGTGCAGTATATGCCATCAAAGCTCCCAGCCAACAGCCTCAGATTATACTCTAAACTCCTTCGGTTCGGATTTCATGGCTAACGGCAATCAGTGGAACGGCACCCTTGCCGAGAAGGATTCAGACCAGGACGGTTACAGCAACGGTGACGAACTGGGCGACCCCGACGGCGACGGAGAAACCGACGTAAACTACATAAGGTCAAACCCCGGAAACCCTGACGACAAACCCAGCTCCATAGATGAAAAGACCTGGGGTGTTATAAAACAGCTGTTTGCTGATAGATAAAGCGGTTCTTCTTCCTTCCGGATAATCTACCCCTGAAACAATAAGGTTTCCCTGACGTATTCAAACAGGCCTTAACTGAAAATTAAGGAAATAAATAATTTGCATACCTGAATTATTTAACATAGACTGTTTATGGTTAAAATCTATTAGTAATAGAGGAGGGGTAATGCCTGCATCAGTAATTATCGGGGGACAGTGGGGAGATGAGGGAAAAGCGAAGATAGTTGATTTTCTTATGTCTGACCACGACGTGGTGGTCCGATATCAGGGGGGCGCCAACGCCGGGCACACAGTGGTGAAAGACGGGGCCAGATTCGCTTTTCATCAGATCCCCTCGGGGCTTCTGTATTCTCACACCACAGGGGTCCTTGGGAACGGAATGGTAATCGATCCCTTCTCATTCCTGAAAGAACTGGAGGAGATAGTCTCCCAGGGAATAAACGTTGAGGGCAGGCTGTTTATAAGTTCCGCCGCGCAGGTGGTAATGCCCTATCACAGTATTTTCGACAACCTGAGAGAAAGCGACCGTAAGGAAATGAAAATCGGAAGCACCGGCAAAGGTATCGGTCCGGCTTATACGGACAAGCATGCCAGGTCCGGGATGAGGATGGGAGACTTCCTTCTGGAGAAAGAGGAGCTTTTCTCCACGGTCGTTAAGCTGGTAAAGGAAGCCAACAGGGAAATGGCTATCTATAAGGCCCCTGAACTTTCCCCCAAAAAAGTGGCAGCTGATTTTATCAATATAAGGGATGTAATGGGGCATTTCATCCGGGATACCCAGACAATGCTCTCTGAGCTCAGAAAACAGGGCAGCCGTTTCATGCTGGAGGGGGCGCAGGGAACCCTTCTGGATATTGATCACGGCACTTACCCGTTTGTTACCAGCAGTAACAGCTCAGTAGGCGGAGCGATCAGCGGATCGGGGCTTCCCCCATCAATGCTGGAAAGAGTAATAGGGATATACAAGGCCTATGTGACCAGGGTGGGAAGAGGGCCGTTCCCCACCGAACTCCAGGACCAGTACGGGGAAAAACTGAGGACCAGGGGAAACGAGTTTGGAACCACCACCGGGCGCCCCAGAAGGTGCGGCTGGTTTGATCTGGTAGCTGCCAGATACGCAAATAATATCAATGATTTCTCGGAAATCGCCCTGACCAAGCTGGACGTTCTCAGCGGACTGGAAAAGATAAGGATTTGCACTGCCTACCAGGTTGACGGAGAACGGATAAAGCATTTCCCCACCTCCGCGCCTGTACTGGAAAAATGCAAGCCGGTATACATGGAGATGCCCGGATGGGATGAGCAGGAGTTAGGCGGAAGCTATGAACAGCTCCCCGTTAATGCCCGGAGCTTTGTAGAAAAGATAGAAGAAGAGCTGGAGACCAGGATTTCGTTCATTTCCACCGGGCCGGGAAGAAAAGAAACTATAATAAGGGATTAATCCGCACCGGCTGTTACCGGCATATATTAACGGACAACGGATAAAAGAATTTGACAGAAATGCAGAGTATTATTAACTTGTATCATCTGTAAAGAGTATTAAAATTCAAATAGATTACGGGGCCGCTAGCTCATCAGGAAGAGCACCTGCCTTTTAAGCAGGTGGTGCCAGGTTCGAGTCCTGGGCGGCCCAGTTCCTCACTTACATTGCCAATTCAATCGCCGCATTATTAATACTGCTACATGATTCTTTTTCCGGGGTAGAATCCGGGATTGATTGACAGGGTTCGAAGAACTGTTTCTGGTGTAAAAGGGATCTGTATTGCCCGGCCTGCCGGGCATCGGTGGTTGACATGAAAAAGGTTGCGCCGGAGCGGAGGGTTCCGGCAGGGTTGCTGTTACCGCCATTCTGGAGAACCTTCCGGACGATTCTGTCCGCGCTGTATGGTACATACTTCATCTGGCCGGCGCATACAGCGACTGTAGATGTTACCGGAAAGGGGCGGGAGATTCTTTCAGCGCTTCTCTCCGCCCTTGATTTGAAGATTTCAGCCTGCGCCCCAATGCTCATCGAAGCTGCAGCCATTTTCGGGATTTGATGCTTCCCGGAAAGATTAATTAGCCTTTACAGCCGTTTTCATTCCGGATAGAATAAGTCGAAAGTTCATAAGTATTGCCTTTTACATAGGTAGGTAAAAAAAATAAGTGTAAGATCATTAACCTTTGCGGGGAGGCTGCTGATGGCCGGAAAACTGGTTCTGCTGTTAACGGCTATATTAATGGTTTTTATATCCTGTTCGGGCCGGGAAAGTTCAGAAACCCGGGATGAAGATCTCTTCGTTGTGGTATTAAACCCGGCGCATGGGGGGAAAGATACCGGGGCTTTCAATGATTCGGGCTCCGAGGAAAAGGATCTGGTCCTTCTCCTGGCAGATTGTATCAGAAATAACTGCAGCGGGAATGGAATTAAGTTTGAAATCCTGAGAACAGAAGACGTGGAGATGACCTTGGATAAACGGCTGGAAAGGATATCGGAGATCGAACCCGACCTGCTTCTTTCGCTTCATACCGACAGCTCCACTGATACATCAGCCAGGGGTATAAGGATGTTTCACCGGAAGGGGGACAGCCTGGGGATAAAGCTCTGTTCAAGCTTTAAATCTAAGTTTGCGGCTATTAATGCTTTAAATGATATCAGTTACGGGGAAGCGGGATTCAGGCTGCTGGAGAACAGCCCGGTGCCGGCGGTGGTTATGGAATTCGGCAATATCAACAGCAGCCAGGATATGAAACTGGTGAATTCCGATCGGGGAAGAAAAGAATTAGGGTCGGCTGTATTTGCGGCGATAGAGGAATACCGCGGCGCCGTTGCCGGGAAGAAGAAATAAATGTAAGTTCCGGGGCCCTGAAATGTTGCCGGTTTCCTCCAGGAATGGAATAAATGACTGTGGAAATTGTAATTCTCTTTGCCATCCTGGTCGTAACTATAATACTTCTGGTTTTCGAACTGCTTCGGTTAGACCTGGTAGCTATTCTCTGCATGCTGGCCCTGGGATGGTCCGGCATCCTGGAACCGAGAGAAGCTCTTTCCGGTTTTTCCAGCAATGCGGTGATAGCAATGATAGCGGTTATGATAATGGGGAGGGGTATCGCTTCAACCGGGCTGATGAATAAGCTGGCTGAGTATATACTGAGCGTGGTCGGCAAAAGCAGACGAAGGCTTTTAGTAATGGTTTCAGCCGCGGTTGGGCTTATATCCTCATTTATGCAGAATGTGGGAGCGGCCGCTCTTTTCCTTCCAGCAATACTGAACATATCAAAGAGGGAGAGTATCCCCGCTTCGGAACTTATAATGCCGGTAGGGTTCGCCGCAATCCTGGGAGGCACCCTTACCATGGTTGCTTCCGGGCCCCTTATTATCCTTAACGATCTTCTCAGGGATTCAGATCTTCAGCCGTACGGGCTTTTCGCTGTAACTCCGGCCGGCCTGATTCTTCTCTTTATCGGAATAGCCTATTTCTCAATTTTCTACAGGTGGATTCTTCCCAGGGGCAAACAGAAGCTGGAAGGTGAGTCAAGCCAGAAGAAGCTCATTGATGTCTGGCATCTGCCCTTCAATATATGCAGATATACCATTCCGGAGGGCAGCGGCCTGGAGGGAGAAACTCCGGAGAGTTCGGGCCTGTGGTACCGCTTCAACCTGAATATTCTGGCAGCATCCGATGAGGAAAATATAAATTATGCCCCCTGGCGAAAGACCCGGTTCAGGGCGGGACAGGAAATTGCCCTGATGGGAGATATGGAAGATATCAGAAGATTTGCCGAAAAGAACCGGCTTGTTTTCCATGAGAAACTGGACGAATTTGAGGATCTGGGGGACCCCGAATCAGCCGGCTTCGTTGAGGTCCTTGTTCCGCCGCACTCCACTATGGTGGGCAAATCAATACGGGAACTGGCCTTCAGATACAACTACGCGGTGGAACCGGTCCTCTTCTTCAGCGGGGGAAGGCAGATCAGGGGGGACTTCTCCGACAGGAAAATAAGGTCCGGAGACACTCTCATAGTACACGGGCTGTGGGAAAATATGCTCCGTTTAAAGAATATCAGCGAATTCGCGGTAATTACTCCCTTCGAAGCGGTGAGAAAGGATTACCGAAAAGCCTGGGTCGCATCCTTCTGCTTCCTGGGAGCGATTGCCCTCGCCATTATGGGATTTTCCATATCGATATCTCTATTTTCAGGGGCCGCGGCTATGGTGCTGACCGGAGTACTGAATATAGAGGAAGCTTACCGGGCGATAGAGTGGAAGGTGGTATTTCTGATAGCGGGCCTGATACCTCTCGGGATCGCAATGCATAAGACAGGAGCGGCTGAATTTCTGGCCGGAAGGGTGATGGATCTGGTGCATGGTTATCATTTACTATATCTGATCACCGCGGTCGCCCTGCTGTCCACACTTTTTTCGCTGTTCATGTCCAATGTCGCTTCCACAGTGGTACTTGCGCCACTGGTCATAAATATGGCAAAGATAGGGGGAGTGGATCCGCGGCCTCTGGTCCTGATGGTGGCGGTTTGCGCGGCAAACTCTTTCATACTGCCTACTCATCAGGTCAACGCGATGCTGATGACACCAGGTGGCTATCAGAACAGGGATTACCTGAAGGCGGGGGGAGGTATGACGCTCATTTTCCTGGCTGCGGTAATAACCATATTCTATTTGTTCTATTTATAGCTGCTCTGAGGCGAGAAAGGTGAAAAATGAAATCCGCCAATAAAAATTACGACGTTGCCCTCATAGGAAAAGGAGCTGGATATTATGTGGCTGAAAAAGCCGCGGAGCGAGGCATGAAGGTGGCTGTGATCGACCGTCCTCCCATCGGGGGTACCTGTATGAATTTCGGGTGCCTCCCTTCAAAGACGCTTCTATACCCGGCGGAGAGAATAGGGGAGATCAGAAGAGCGGGCAAAATCGGCATATCAGCCGGAGAGGTTCAGTCTGATTTCGGCAAATTAATGGAAAGGGTCAGAAGCGATAGGGAGAAGAGGAGAAAATATCATAAGAAACAGGCGGACGGGCAGGATAATATGGATTACTACAGCGGGGAAGGCAGATTCATTTCGGAGCGGATTATTGAAGTAGAGGGCGAAAGAATAAATGCGGATAAAATATTCCTGGCAAACGGAGCGAGGCCGATGATCCCGCCGGTAGGGGGACTGGATCAGATAGATTTCCTTACCAACGAAAATATACTGGAGCTTGAGGAAAAACCGGGTAGCATAACAATTATAGGGGGAGGATATATCGCCATGGAGTATGCCTGGTTCCTGGCGGCGTTCGACATCGATGTTACAATAATAGAGATGAATCGTGTATTGATGAAAGAGATGGAGCCGGAGATATCCGAGCTGCTTGAAAGTGAAGTAAGAAAGTACGCGGAGCTTCATCTTGGGGCCACCGCGGAAAAGATTGAGAGCGGCCAGGGTAAACTGTCCGTGCAGATAAGCAAGGGCGGCGACAAAACAAGGGTTTCCTCTGACAGGGTTCTGGTCGCGGCTGGAAGGGTGTCAAACGCCGATACCCTTTCTCTCGAAAACACCGGGATAGAAACGGACGAAAGAGGATATATAGTGGTGGATAAGTTCATGGAGACCACCCAGCCTGGAGTATTTGCCCTTGGGGATATAACGGGGAAATATATGTTCAAGCATGTTGCCAATGAGGAAGCCAGAACAGCATGGCATAATTCAGTCTCTGAGGATAAACGCGGTATGGATTATCACGCGGTACCTATGGCTGTTTACGGGTATCCTGAGATTGCCACGGCAGGCCTGACCGAGAAAAAAGCTTCCGAGGATTTCGATATCCTGACCGGGAGGGCGGAGTACCGTTCAGTCTCAAAGGGGATGATTATGCGGGACCAGGCCGGCCTGGTGAAGGCGGTAGTGGAAAAGGGCAGCAGGAGGCTTCTTGGTTTTCATGTTATCGGGCCGCACGCTTCCATACTGCTGCAGGAAGCTGTAAATGTAATTGCAAACAACCAGAGTATAGATTTTATTATTAACAGTATGCACACTTTCCCGTCGCTTTCGGAGATAGTGCTTAAACCTCTTCTGAATCTGAAAAAAGAGTAAACGGAAAAGGAGTATCTTATGCTGCTCAAACATTATTTCACGCCGAAGATCGCCCACAGCTCTTACATCCTGGCCGGCAAGAATACCTGCGCCGTAATAGATCCCAGGCGCGACGTTGAAATATATATAGAAGAATCCCGAAACATGGGCGTTGATATCACTCACATTATCGAAACCCACCTCCATGCCGATTTCATTTCGGGGCATATGGACCTGGCGGACAGGACCGGCGGGAAGATCTATGTACCCAAATCGGCTGACTGTGAGTTCGAACATGTGCCGCTCTCAGAGGGAGACACAGTTGAAATTGAAGACATGGAACTGAGAGTCCTGGAGACCCCGGGCCATACCCCGGAAGCGGTCAGTTACGTGGCAATTGATAAGTCGAGGGGTGACGGCCCGATGGGTGTTTTTGTGGGTGACGCTCTGTTCGTGGGCGATGTTGGAAGGCCGGACCTTTTTCCGGATATTGCCGGGGAACTGGCCGGGAAACTCTACCACAGTCTTCATGAAAAACTGATGAAACTGCCCGATTACTGTGAAATCTATCCCGCCCATGGAGCAGGGTCTCTTTGCGGGAGAGCAATGGGAGCGAAGTGGAGGACTACCATAGGGTATGAGCGCAGGTTCAATGAAGCGCTGAATATAGAAAACCGGAAGGAGTTTATTGAATCACTGACCAGAAATATGCCCCCGGCGCCGGATCATTTCGGCAGGTGCAGCGATATAAACAGGAAAGGCCCCGTCCTGACCGCCGAACTTCCCGTTCTGGAAGAGCTGAAACCGGTAGGGTTCAAGGATAGAATGAGCGGAGAAAACATGGTAATACTGGACGTCAGAAGCTATGACGGATTCGGCAGCCAGCATATCCCCGGCTCATGGCATATTGATTTCGGCGGCAATTTCCCCACATTTGCCGGCTGGGTTATGCCCACCGGCAGCGATATACTTCTGGTTGCGTCGGATTTCGAAGAAGCGAAAGAAGCGAATATCCAGGCCAGAAGAGTGGGAGTGGACAGAATAAAAGGTTATCTGGAGGGGGGAATGTTCGGATGGGCGGTAGCGGGAAATCGAACCGATGACGTACGCCAGATTTCCGCGGAGCGGCTGCACGAAATGATAGATTCCGACTCCATGAAAGGGATGGTTCTGCTGGATGTGCGGGCTCCCAGAGAATTCCGGGACAACCATATTGAAGGAGCAGTGAATATTCCGGCCCCTGACCTCAGGACCCGTTTCAGGGAACTGGACCCCGGCAGGAATTATGTTCTGGTCTGCAGCACCGGCCACCGTTCCAGCCTGGGTACGAGTATCCTCAAGCAGCATGGTTTCAGTAATCTTTATAATGTAGCCGGCGGAATGACCGGATACAGCGCCGCCGGGTATTCCGGGACCTGCAAGGTTTGTGAAAATCCTCACGGTTCCAGATATGCCGCGGGATATCTGGAGGCCGGGGCTGGACAGGGATAGACATTAATAAGAGGGGGTTAATATGAATTGGCTTCTGGAAACGCGATGGCCGCCATATACAGTGGGGATCGGGATAGGTATCCTGAGCTGGTTTACCTTCCTGATATCGAAAAAACCTATAGGTTGTTCAACCGCCTTTGCCAGAACCAGCGGTATGATTGAGAAGATATTCAAGGGTGAGAAAGTTGAACGGAAACTCTATTATCAGCAGTTCAAGCCGGTTATTGACTGGGAGTGGATGCTGGTGCTTGGGATAGTATCAGGTTCTCTTCTCTCATCGCTTCTCTCCGGGGATTTTGCCTGGCAGTGGGTACCTTCCAGGTGGGCGGCGGAATTCGGGCAGGCCGCGCTGCCAAGAGTTATAACAGCAGTTATCGGGGGAGTATGCCTCGGTTTCGGCGCCCGGTGGGCCGGGGGATGCACCAGCGGCCATGGGATCAGCGGAACACTTCAGCTGGCTGTATCAAGCTGGATATCGGCGGTGTTCTTCTTCATAGGCGGAATACTGTCAGCTCTGGTAATTTATAATCTTGCCGGATAGGGGGTATCAAATGGATAAGGGAAAAGACGCGGTCAAGTCCGAAAATAGAGGAATAACCCTTTTCTGGGGATTAGTATTCGGAATAATATTCGGGTTTCTGCTTCAGAAGGGAGGGGTCACCAGGTACGATGTAATTCTGGGGCAGCTCCTTCTGGAGGACTTTACGGTCATTAAAGTGATGCTTTCGGCGGTGGTTACCGGTATGATCGGGATATACTTCATGAGAAGTATGGGCTGGGTAAGACTGAGCCCCAAACCCGGTTCGGCAGGTATGAATATTGTGGGGGGATTGATTTTCGGCATCGGGTTTGCTGTACTCGGTTACTGCCCGGGAACCATTGCCGGCGCTGTGGGAAACGGATACCTGGATGCCCTGATCGGTGGGGTAGGAGGGATAATAATAGGCGCCGGGTTATTTGCGGCTGTCTATCCCGGGCTGAAAGACAGAATTCTGAATAAAGGGTATTTTGGCCCTGTTACCCTCCCGGAACTTCTTAAAGTAAATCCATGGGTGGTTATTATTCCCTTCTGCGCCATTATGATTCTGCTGCTCTACTGGATTGAAAGGACAGGCCTCTGAGATTGATAAATTGAGAGAAAGGCATTATGATTAAAGAGATAACACAAATCGCCGCTACTGTGGTAGGAATAGCCGGGGGAGTGATAATACTCTGGGGCGTGCTGCTTATCACATTGAGGCTTCTTCGGCTGGAGATGAAGAGATTCAGGCAGGATTCAATATATCACCAGAGGGAAATCCTGAGGCACCAGCTCGGATCCTATCTTCTCCTCGGGCTGGAATTCCTGATAGCTGCGGATATTATCGGAACCATTACCCATCCCACTCTGAAAGATATGGCTGTTCTGGGAAGTATAGTAGTGATAAGAACAGTTATCAGTCATTTCCTGGAGCGGGAGGTAGACGAGTTCGAGTCAAAGTTCGGTACCTGACCCAGGTTATAAAGTACGCGCTTTAAGGTATGGCAAACAAATAAGATGAGCAGCGCATTAATTTGCCGCCAGATTGGCGCCTCCCTGGGTGTTTCCACCTAAATAATTATAAATTATTTACTTGCCTTCAGGATATATATATTTTTTTTTCGTATTATATCGCTAATGAAAGAGGTAGATGAAAACAATCAAGAATATTGCGCTTTCGATCCTGCTCGGATTCATTCCCTTCTCCGGCTCAATTGCCCTGGCTCCAAAACAGCATGTTATTAAAAGAAAGATAGATTGGGCCGGGATGCTGACCGAGCCCCGGTACCTGACCAAGTATATTATCATGCTGGCGATCGGGATTTTCGCGTTCATCCTCCTTAAATCGGGAAAGATGAACAGAAAGGCGAAAGTTGCCATCCTGCTGATTTCATTGACTATATTCGGTATTGCCGGCAATTTTATTTCAGCCCTGGGGCTGCAGCCGTCACCTGTATGCGCGGCCGTAAAACCTTTCCTGTTAGGGCTGAGAGCTCCCTTTATGGTTTTCCTTTCGGTAATAATGCTTCTGACACTTCTGGGTCCGAAACTCTTCTGCGGGTGGGTGTGCCCTGTGGGGGCGGTTCAGGAACTTATCTCCATGATCTCCGACAAACTCGGAATAAGGAGATGGAATTTTTCATTCAGGCTATCCAATGGTGTAAGAATTGCTCTGCTGGCGGCATTCTTTCTTCTGAGCGTGACATCAGTGATTCATCTTACCAGGAGCTCCAGCCAGGTGCCTGTTTCGTTATATTATTATTTTAATGCCTTTCACGGATTAACCATAGAATCCCAGGGAAGCTTTGCCGGCTATATCAGGAATTACCTCCCATTTATTCTAACCTTCCTGATGGCCTTTATCCTGTACAGGCCGTACTGCCATTTTATCTGCCCGATCGGGCTTTATACCAATATCGTGGAGCAGTTCGCAATCTTCAGAGTTTCATTGAATCAGCGAAACTGCAATAACTGCTCATTATGTATTCGAAAATCGCCCTGCAAGGCCCTGCCGCATATAGTCGGAAAGTCAAAGTTCAGAGCGGATTGTTTTGCCTGCAACCGGTGCCTGCATTACTGCAGGCGGGATGGTTTCATAATTTCCATGAAAAGAGTGCTCAGAGATAATATTATGACATAGGAGACCATAATTAATTGCTATAATGAAAGATACGGATGATTTTATGATTGTATTCATTCCAGAATTAAAATTCGTGGTTAACAATAATTAAGGGAACGGAAGACACATCGTAACCCCCCTGCGGTAGATATTCAAGTTCTTTATTCATCAGATCACCGATGAAGACCGGAGGTATCATAGCTATCTCTTTGGATAACCCCGGCTGTTTCTCCCTGGCCAGCTGCCAGGGGGTTTTATACTCCTTGTAAGAGTTGGGCCTTTCGAGATTAAAGAAGAGCTGG
>JAWODM010000033.1:0-17491 GCA_046483305.1 Candidatus Krumholzibacteriales bacterium
AGGTAATCCTGCTCGGCCTCCAGCAGGGACCAGATGCTGTTGTTGTAACCGACCCAGGTGGGGTCGTACATCACAAAACTCCCGTCTTTCTTCCGGAGAGCGCAGACGCAGTGATTGAACTGGTCGGCCGGAACTTCCTCTATCCTGCTTTCCGCCATGGTCATGGCGGCGTAACTGTCCATTCCGGCCGCTCTCATCATGGTTATCAGCATTCCGGCGATATCCTTGCATACCCCGCTACGCTGTTCGAATATCATGGAGCCGGGGTGGAGGGTAAACCCTTCCCCTTCTCCCATGGTCTGACCGCTGTAGCGGATATTCTGGGCTGTCCAGTGAAGCAGGGCCTTGGCCTTCCGGGCTTCGGAGGCATTTCCCAGGCCCTGTTCCCTGAAAATCTCATGTACTTTATCGCGGATCGGTCCGGTGACTTCGAACTGGTCCCTGTTAACATCGAAGAACCACCTGCTCTTTGATTCCCAGTCCTTCACCGTGGCCATCACTACTTTCGGGTATATATCGCGCGCTTCCGGCTGCCTGGGTTCACGCACCCGCGGGGGCAGATCGAAACCGAACCATTCATACCTGGTAGTATCTCCGGCGTAGGAGGTGCTTGAATAGAGCGGCTGATTGTATATCTCGCTGTGAAGTTTCTTTCCCGGCGGCAGTATCAGCGCGTATCTCTTCTCCAGAATAGGCGCGGCGCCTGAGAACAGCACAATGTCGAAGTATTCGCCGGGCATGGGAGGAATATACTTATCATCGCTGGGTTCCTGGCCGGCTTCCAGCAGGGCGTAGGTGTACCCCTTGCGGAAGGTTTTTACCTCGATTCCGTCGTTTACCCGCAGCCGGGGCAGCTGGAGCGTCTTTATCCGGTCCCTCCAGTAAATCATCCGCTGTGGCGCCGGGAGGTCTTCCACCCCTGAGATATCCACCGGTATCCTATCCCTGCCCCGGACGATATTTACCTCCCTGATCTCCACATAACTGCTCTGGGGCTCGTAGTGCCACCTGAGAACCGATCTGTTCCGGCACCCTTCCGGAGTCAGTATTTTATAGATGATGTAATTGTCGACGTAAGTCACTCCGGATGGCTTGACCCGGTTAACCGCCGAATCATATACCGTAATGTAATCGGCCCCCTCATGTTCGGCCGCCGTTCCCGCATCCTCAAGGCGGGAGAACAGATCCGGCGGCGGTTTCTCTCCAGGGGGGAGCTGGCGGTCATCGGCCAGTGTCAATTCGAAAGCGGTAAGCATTGCGGCAACAGCCGCCAGTATACAAAGCGTGACAGTAATTTTTCCAGTCAATGCTTTCCTCCATTTGTTCTGAAATCCTGTTTCCAACAAGAATCGAGACCTGTTCGATCAGCTCCTTCGGTGGTTGACCTGAGTGCTTATGACAGCTCCGTATTCTATTATATTCGGGGCGTAAGGTCAACACCCCGGGCACTGGAGTTTTCTCAGCTGATTGATATTTTCAAGCCTTTATGAGGGCAACCTGCAGTTTATTGCGGGGGAATCGGCTGTGTTTTAAAAAGCAATCAAAAACCTCTGGTTTTTCAGAAATCTTCCTCTTCCAGCAGCACTTCGCCGCTGCTTCTGAACTGATCCCATAGCCGGCGGAATCTGGATAGATATATCCCGTCGAAGAGCTCCCGCTTCCCGGGAAAACTTTCCAGCACTCTCTTCCGGAATGACCGTATGGCGATTTCCACATCCACCCTGGGCAGATCGCTGTACAGGATCTGGATGGTAATCCGGTCCGCCTCCCGCCTTATCATCTGCATCCTCTCCCAGTCCCGGGTCCGCTCTTTTTTCTTTGCTTCCCTGAATATTTCCTCCTCCAGCTCTTTCAGGCCGGGGTATTCGATAAGGTCATCCCGGTGCTCCGGAGTTATCTTTCTGCCGCAGGGGCAGATTACCTCATTGCCGAATTCAAACAGGGTTATATCAAACTGGCGCCCGCAGTCCGGGCATATTACAGCCATTATTTTACCCCCTTGCCCACAGGAATGGCAGATAGACACTATGTTATGATGATAACATCTCCCGCGGCCTGTTGATATCATAATCGGCTCATAACCCCCGGGGGGCGGATAACCTTGACAGGAGATTCAGATTCTTTTAGTAATAGTTTCATGCGGAAGAGAATCATGCTGATAGGGTCCGACAGTTTCATAGCCAGGAGTTTCGCCAGGGAAAAGGCCGGCGTTTTCGATATCGCGGGGGCTTCCCTCAAGCCGACCGCCCTGGGGCATGAGCTGGTAGTGGACGACCTGTTCAAGCTTTCAGGCTCGGATTTCAGGGGAGCGGGCTCGGTGATTAATTTCGCCGCCATAGTTCACCGCCCGGAAATCACCGGGGAGAGCGTATACGAACGGGCAAACTATCAGCTTCCGCTTCACCTGGCCGAAGCGGCGGCGGAAGGGGGAGCGGAGCATTTTGTCCAGATGAGTACGGTTGCGGTGTACGGTGGAGCTGAGGACATATCCCTCTCCACCCCCTGCGCGCCTGAATCGCCTTACGGAAGGTCCAAACTGAAGGCGGATGAAGCCCTGCTCGGCAATCAGAGCGATGATTTTACTGTTTCGGTGGTCCGTCCATCCATGGTCTACGGCGGCGGGGCGGCTCCCGGCAACATGATGAAGTTGATAAGACTGTGCGACCTCCCGGTTCCTCTTCCGCTGAGGCGCACAGGTAACAGCCGGCAGTTCGCCTACTGCGGCCTGGTCGCCGACGCCCTGGAAAAGATCGTCTCAAAGAGGGCGGGAGGCGTTTTCCTGGTTGCCGACCGGGAACCGGTCTCCACGGAGAAACTGGCTGAAATTATCAGGGCGGCTCTTGGAAGGCCCGGGATGCTGTTCGGGTTACCCGCTCCGCTGAGAAGGCTTCTGGAGAAGCTCAAACCCTCGCTGTATCAGAAACTGTTCGGGTCTCTTCGAATAGATATAGATGAGACATTCCGGAAGCTGGACCTGGAAAGCTCTCCGTCTGATATGGAAAAGGGTATAGCGGAGATGGTTGAAGCTTACCGTCTGTTCTGATTCGCGGCCCTGCCTGTTCCCCCGTGCCTGTCTATTCTTCCTTCAGGTACCTCTCCAGCCAGCGGTGTATCTCCATCCACCAGCGGACATTGTTCTGGGGTGACGAGATAACATGCCCTTCATCCGGGAATACCACCAGTCTGGACTCGATCCCCTGTCTCCGCAGGGCGGTAAACAGCTGCAGGGATTCAGCGAAAGGCACTCTGAAATCCTTCTGCCCGTGTGTGATCAGGGCCGGCGTGCCGAATTTGCCGGCAAACCTGTGAGGGGACCACTTATGATACAGCTCCGGCTCTTCCCAGGGAGATTTCCCCATATCCCACTCCGGGAACCACAGCTCCTCGGTGGCGCCGTAAAAGCTGGTCAGGTTGTATAGCCCGGCATGGCTTACCAGGCAATCAAACCTCCCGGTCTGTCCCATTATCCAGTTTACCGAGTAACCGCCGAAAGAGCCCCCGATCGCCGCCAGGCGTTCCCCATCCACGAATTCGTAATTTTCCAGGACGTAATCCAGCCCCGCCATCAGGTCCCGGTAGCACCGGCCCCCGTAGTCTCTGCTTACCTGTTCCCTGAACTCGGAACCGTACCCGGCGCTTCCGCGGGGGTTGATGAAGATGCCCACATATCCGGGCGAGCAGACCAGCTGGAAGGTAAACCAGCTGGACATGAACCGGTCAGCCCACATCCCCTGGGGGCCTCCGTGGATGGTCAGGACCGCGGGGTATTCCCGGCCGGGGTCGAATTGCGGCGGTTTCTGAATGAAGCCGTGAACCTCGGTGCCTTCGGCGCCGGTAAAGGTGAATTCCTCCAGCGGGGGCAAATTCAGTCCGGCCAGAACCTCTCTGTTGATTTCAGTCAGCCGCCTGGCTTTCCCTCCCGCCGCCGGTATGGCAAAGAGCTCGGTGGGGGCGCTGTTATCGGACCTGGTATAGATTATGGTTCTGCCGCCGGGAGTGATATCAGGCGATCCGTTGTATCCGGTATCCGACAATCTGGTTACCTCTCCCTCCAGGTTTACCCGGTAGAGAGACCTTCTTCCCCGGTCCCGGGCGGTAAAGAAGAGCCGCTTTCCATCAGGGCCCCAGATTATCTGTCCGGGCGAGCGGTCCAGGCCTTCGGTAAGGACCTTTTTTTCAGAACTGTTCCTGTCGTATACAACCAGCCGCCTCCGGTCCGATTCGTAGCCGGGCTTTTCCATGGCGGTGTAGGCTATATACCTGCCGCAGGGGGAGTAATGGCATTCGCTGTCCAGCGCCGGATTTTCGGTTATCTGCTTTTCCTTGAGGATTTCCGTGTCGATAACAAAGAGGTCGTGATCCGTTCCCGCCGCTGGAATGGGGTCGGTATTCCTGATATAGCAGACCTCTTTCCCGTCGGGAGATATATCGAAGTCATGGCCGCTGGCCAGCGATACCGGCGGAATATCCATATCGCCGGGGGTCAGGTCTCTCATCGAGCCGGTCCCCGCATCCACCAGGAAGAGATGGTTTCTCTTATCCCCCAGCCATCTGTTCCACTGGCGGAACAGTAGATGGTCTATGGTTCTGGCCTCGCATTCCGGGAGCTTCTCCTCTGTCCAGTTCTCCCGGTTCTCCTTCCCCTCCGGGATAACCCTGGAGCCGCAGATAATATACTTTCCGTCATCTGACCAGGAGGGTGAATAAATATCGGTTTCGGATTCGGTTAACTTTCTCGCTTCGCCCCCCTCTACTGAAATAATGTAGATATTCGCGGTTCCATCCCTGCCGGAAATGAAAGCGATGGAACTGCCGTCCGGCGACCACCGGGGAGAGTGGTCCGCCTCCGGGCTTCTGGTCAGCTGGCGGGGCTTGCCCCCTTTGAGCGGCATGATCCAGATATCGCTGTTCATGCTGTTACTCTCCAGGTCGGGGTCATATATGGTATAGGCAACCATCTCTCCGCCGGGCGAGACCCTGGGGTCGGCCGGGTATCTGAATCTGTAGAGGTCCTCCGGTGTCACCGGCCGCTTCTCGGCCGCGCATAAACTCGAAAGTAATACTATTATGAGAATTGTAGCTGAAATTCTTTTCATGGCTATCACTCCTGTCCGGGGTTCATTGAATACCGTTTACCGATATTAGCTTCGATCGGAATAATTTGCAATACAGAGTTGGGATTCTGGAATGTAAGGTAATAAAAGTGGCAGATTACTTACCGCCAACAGTGGAGGTTCATTAATTTTCTGAAAGGGAATCGGCCCTGCAACTGTTTTCGTCCATTTTGTCAATACCGGCATCTTCCTTAAGAGATTTTATATCCATATCCTCGACCCATCCCGTCAGATTCGCCCATATTCGGTGGTATCCGAATCCCCCTTCGGTCATCTCCCGGATCGCTTCTCTCTTTGTCCAGCCCTGGACAGCGATCCGGTACAGGGCGCACATTGCGCCGGTCCGGTCGGCTCCATCCATACAGTGAACCAGAACGGGGGCGCTCTCCGGATCTGTGGCTACCCGCAGAAACCGAACCGCCTCTTTGCGCTCAGGGTGCCATGGTTTCATGTAGATGTGTACATATCCCAGGCTGGTTGATCCTATTTCATCCCTGTCAGAATGGAAAGAGCGGAGATTGACAATCGTTTCTATACCGATATCCCTGAGATTCCGCATTCCCTCGCCGGATGGCTGAGCGCTCCGGTACAGGGAGGGACTGACCCGGTAAAGATTGGGAACGCCATCCAGTTTGACAGGCCGGGCCCGGCGCGCAGGCTTTTCGGCCGAAGATTGACCTGCCTGCGCCATGCTCAGGATACAGATTATGAACAGAGTGAGATCCGGCCGTAAATTATATTGCCCGGTTAATTTAATGGTTTTCCTTTGCCCTGTTGAAACTGCAACAGTGGTATTTTATCACCATAAAACTTATCTGCAAAAAGATACAGGTATACTTCTCCTGTCCTGAAGCTGTTTTGGCGATTAAATATCGCCAGTGGATTATTGTACCTGCAAAAACAGGGAGGATGCAATGAGATTTATTAAATCAGGATTTACCGGAATATTCCTGATAACTCTGGCTGCCCTTCTCTGCTCCTGCCAGCCGGACAGTTCTGAGGATATCCGGACCGGCAATGTTATCTTCATCCATCCTGACGGGAGCGGTCCTTCCATGTGGACTGCCATGAGGATATATTATTACGGCCCGGACAGCCTTTCCGGCTGGGAAAGAATGGAGGGGATGGGGCTGTACCGTTCTCATGCCCTCAACTCCACCAACAGCAGTTCCCGTGCGGGGGCAACCATTCATTCCCATGGAGTTAAAGTCAGATTCAACAGCTACGGCAGCTGCGCGGAAAAGCCGGTCAGGGCGCTTTCCGGAAAGGATTGCAGTATAATGACCGAAGCGCGCAAGGCGTGTATTTCAACGGCCCTTATCAACAGCGGGCATATATGCGAACCGGGCGCCGGAGTGTTCGTGGCCGGGTCCGAGAGAAGGTCCAACGAAAGATACAGCGCTGATATTGTTGATAATATTCCACGGGGTTGCTGAGCCCGGAATATTATTTCGCTGTTCCGGGAGCCTTACTGGGTCTCAATGTGCCTCTTACACCTCCCGGTGCAGGTGAACATCCTGCTGAGGATAAGGTATTGTTATATCTTCCTCGTCGAAGGCCAGCTTGACCTTCTCGTGCATATCAAAGTATATTCCCCAGTAATCCTCCGTCTTGCACCAGGGCCTGACGAAGAGGTTTACCGAGCTGTCCCCGTGCTCTGAGACCACTATCATGGGAGCGGGGTCCTTGAGGATTCTCTCGTCAGAATCGACCAGCCGGTGGAGTACGCTCTTGACCTTTGCGATATCGTCGTCGTAACCTATCCCGAATGTCATATCCACGCGCCGGATAGGCTCTGCGGTGTAGTTGGTGATACTTTCACCGCTTACCGCCCCATTGGGGATGATTATTGTCCTGTTGTCGAATGTTTTGATAATAGTGTTGAAGATCCTGATCTCTTCGACCTTTCCGGTATAACCCTGTGTTTCGATGACATCGCCTATCTTGAAAGGCTTGAACAGCAGTATCATCACCCCTCCGGCGAAGTTGGAGAGCGACCCCTGAAGGGCAAACCCGAGAGCCAGCCCGGCCGCTCCCAGCACCACCACGAATGAGGTGGTCTTTACCCCCACCATCGATATCACGCTTATGAACAGCATCGCCTTCAAAGTGATACCGATCAGCCGGACCAGGAATTTCTGCAGTGAAAGGTCGTACTCATACCTGAGCATTGCCTTTTCCACCATCCTGGAGATGATTCTGATTACCCACAGCCCCACGATCAGTACCACTATCGCCAGGACCAGTTTGGACCCGTACGACATCAGCATCTCCATTCCCTTTTCAAAGTATACAGAAGAAGATTCCACCGCGCCCTCCTTTGTTGATTTTAAACAACCGATTTCCCATTGATAGAGAACCCAGAGTATGATACATATGCCGGGTATTATACCAGTATGGTTGCCGGCAGGCAATATATTAAACAGATGGACAGATGGAGCTGAAGATTATTAATATACTTGAAAGGTATAATTAATCAGTTAGATTTAATTACAGTAACTGTTCTTTAACCCGGGGAGGAAAAATGAAAAGAACAATAACAGTTCTCATGGCGGTATGCTTACTTTCATGTTCAATCCTGGTTTCCGCACAGGAGAGCGCGCCGGACGGCTTCCACCCCAAATGGATAGGCTGGTTCAGGGCGGGTTACGATTACGATTTCACCGATGAGGCGGTCAGCGGCTTTAATAATTACACCGCCAGGATAATAGCAAAAGGGAATTACAGCGATAGAATATCGTATCACATTATGACCGAGATGATTAACCAGTCTTCCGCCGATTCGAGGCCTGTCTTCCTGCAGGGATGGATAGATTATGAAATTTCCGAAAAGCTTTCAGCAAAAATAGGACAGTTTAAATACCCGTTCGGAAGAGATGTTTACGGGCCCGTAATGGCCTGGAAATTCGCACATCCCTCCTATATAAGCGGTAATATCTCAAAGAAACTTGGAAGAAGCGGGGGCTTCTACAGGGATGCCGGCGTTCAGCTGACCGGAACTCACAGGGTTAATGAAAAGATGGCTGTATTTACCAGACTGATGGTTATGAACGGTAACGGAATCAACAGAGCCGATGAGAACGGGGACAAGGATTTCATCGGCCAGGCGGGGGTCAGGCTGCCCTATAATATAGAGATCGGCGGGTCCTACTTCACCGGGGAGGATGCTTCCTGGGGCGGTGAATCAGCTTTTAACGGATATTTCATTATGAAGTACAGCCGTATGCACGCGCAGGCCGAATACAGCAGGGCTGTCTATGAGAATAACGGTTACGGAGATATCGAACCGGCCGGATTCTACGCTTTCGCCACCTATGAACTCTATCCCCGCGTAGAGGCCGGAGCCAGGTATGACCGTTACGAATCGAACACCAATAATGAAGATACCGACAGAGACCGGGTTTCGTTCATGGCGGCATACAATTTTTCGGAGATGACCCGCATTATGTTCAACTACGAGATACCGGGCGGAACCCGTAATGAAGGCGCTGACGATTTCATGTCCCTGAATTTCTACGTGGTATTTAATTAAGCCGGCTGAGCGGTTAGAAGTGGATTATTAATCAATCTGATGCTACAGTTCTTTTTATACTGTAATGAAATTCCGCGGATCTGAATCTAAAGAGAAGGGGAGTGAATCATGAAAAGGACAGTGGTTTTTCTTGCCGCATCTCTTGTAATAGTACTCGCCGGCTGCGCCGATGAAACTGGCCTGGAGGACAGCCAGCTGCAGGAATCTGATATAAAGGCGGCTGAAAAGGTAATAGGGTTGAGCTTCAGCCAGGCGGAGCGCGATTCCATGCTGGAAGACCTCAGGGATAACCTGAAAAGCTACCGCAGACTGAGAGAGGTTGAGATAGAAAATTCCATCCCGCCCGCTCTGGTATTCAATCCTGTTCCGGCCGGCAGAAGCTTCGATCAGCCGCAGAGAAAGATAGTATTCGGCCCGGCTGAAAAGATAACCGTCCCGGAGAATTTTGAAGATCTGGCATTCTATTCGGTCAGGGACCTGGCGGAGCTTATCAGAACCAGGCAGGTAACCTCTGTTCAGCTTACCGAACTCTGCCTCAGGCGGTTGAAAAAGTATGACTCCGAGCTCAAATGTGTTGTTACCCTCACCGAAGATATGGCCATGGAGCAGGCCAGGCGCGCGGATAAGGAGATAGCCGCAGGCAGGTACCGCTCTCTTCTTCACGGCATACCGTACGGGGTAAAGGACCTTCTGGCTACCAGATATTACAACACCACCTGGGGCGCGGAGCCTTACAGGGATCAGCTGATTGACATGGATGCTGTGGTTATAAGAAAACTCGAAGAGGCGGGCGCTGTGATGGTGGCAAAACTTACTCTGGGAGCGCTGGCCTGGGGGGATGTCTGGTACGGCGGGAAAACCAGAAACCCCTGGAAGACCGGGGAAGGTTCCAGCGGTTCTTCGGCAGGCCCGGCGGCCGCCGTTGCCGCCGGCCTGGTTCCGTTCGCTATCGGAAGCGAGACCTGGGGTTCCATAGTCTCGCCTTCGACCAGGTGCGGGACTACCGGCCTAAGGCCTACCTTCGGGAGGGTCAGCAGGTCCGGAGCGATGGCGCTGAGCTGGTCCATGGACAAGATAGGGCCGATCTGCAGAACCGCGGAGGACTGCGCCATAGTGTTCCAGCATATCAGGGGAGGGGAAGGCGAGGATCAGAGCGTTATCGATCCCGCTTTTAACTATGATTACGATATCAACCTCAGGAACCTCAGGATCGGTTACCTCAGAGGGCTATTCGAGGAGGATTATCCGGGAAGCGTTAAGGACAGCCTGTTCCTGGAGCAGATGAGAGAACTGGGAGCTCAGCTGATTCCCGTGGAACTTCCGGAATATCCGGTAATGAGCCTCGCTTTCATACTCAGCGCCGAGGCTGCGGCCGCTTTTGACGACCTTACCCGCTCGGGAAGGGATGACCAGCTGACCAGACAGGTAAGAAACGCCTGGCCCAACGTTTTCCGGGCTTCCCGCTTCATCCCCGCGGTGGAGTATATCCAGGCAAACCGGCTCCGTTATATCATAATCCAGGAGATGGAAAAACTTGATGTCGACCTGTATCTCTCTCCCAGCTTCGGAGGGAATAACCTGCTCCTGACCAATCTGACCGGCCACCCCTGCGTAGTGCTGCCCAACGGGTTCGAGGAGGATGGAACGCCGGTAAGCGTAACTATCATCGGCAAGCTTTTTGACGAGGCCACCATTCTGGCTGTAGCCAGGCTGTATCAGGAGGCCACCGAATTCGAGGACCGGCACCCGGAAGGCTTTCTGGAATAGGCGCCGGCAGGGGAAGGGGAAGAATGTCCAGCGTAAAAGCTTTCATAAACAGGCGGCCGGTAGCGGGAAACATGGTTCTGTGGGTGATCGCGGTGGCTATAACCCTGCTCTGCCTGTTGTATCAGGACAAAACCGGCCCGACCTATCCCCTGGAGGGTGAACTGAGGCTCTGCGGCGAAAAGGTCGGTTACAAATTCCAGAGGAGCGAAACCATTGGCAAATCTCTCAAGGCCGTTCTGGCCGATCCAGTTCCCGGGGGGGCATCCGGGTATGTCCGTTACCGCCGCTTCAATTCAGATGACCGGTGGGCTGAGACTGAAATGAAGAGAGGCAAATTCGAGATTACCCGGCGGGGGCAGTCTGAAATGGTGGAAGGGATCGGAGCGGAGCTTCCCAGCCTCAAGGTGCGCGCCGGCAAGTATGAATATTACGTATACCTGAGCTGCGGGGATGAACCTTTCTCGGTAACGGGAGAAGAACCTGTTATCGCCAGGTACAAGGGTGAGGTTCCGTCCTGGGCTCTTTTTATTCACATCATAGTGATGTTCGGTTCCATGACGGTGGCTGTCCGCACTCTGCTGGAGGCGTTGATAGACGGCAGCTACCGTAAGCTTCTCTGGGCTACCGTGATCTCGCTTATTCTGGGAGGTTTCATGTTCGGGCCCCTGGTGCAGTGGTACGCCTTCGGAGTGTGGTGGGACGGAGCTCCGTTCGGGTACGACCTGACCGACAACAAGGTCCTGATAGAACTTGTCTTCTGGCTGCTGGCCTGTTATATGAACCGCCGCGGGAGAAGGAGCCGGGGGGCGGTCTACCTTGCGGCGGCGGTTACCCTTATAGTATACTTCATTCCCCACAGCCTGCTGGGTTCCGAGTATAACTACCGCTCCGGGGCCGGGAGGGGCACTGCCGGTTAGGGCTCTGTTCAAGGAGATGGGATCAGGGATATGAAAAGAAAGAAGAAAATTCTGCTGATAGGCCCCTTTCCTCCGCCCATAGGGGGGGATACCGTTCTCACCAGGGATCTTTTCAGAAGCAGACAGTGGAGAGAAAACGGTATGGAAATTATAACCGTCAACACCTCTCACTCCGGGGGGGTGAGGCTGCCCGAGGCCAGGATTTCAATATCTGATCTGGCAAGGGCCGTCAGAGTGCTGTTTCAAGTTACCCTGCGGCTGCCCGGTTCGCGGGCGGTACTTTTCTGGTCCAACCGGCGTTTTCTCTGCACGGCGGGGACCGCAGTTATATACCTCTGTAATCTATTTGGAAAGCCGGTTCTGGTGAAGGCATTCGGGGGTTCTCTGGGCAAGAGAATCAAGGGGATGAGCAGAAGAGGCAGAAGGTTTGTTACCGGGATGCTCAAAAGGTGCAGGTACGTTCTTCCGGAGACCGGGGAGCTTACCAGGGAGCTGAAGGAAGATCTGGGGATCCCGCCTTCGCAGGTAAGGATGCTGCCCAACTTCCTGCCGGAAAGATTCTTTGATGAAGCGAGTCCGGAAAACCGGAGCGGCAAGTTCAGGGGAAGAGCCATTTTCCTTGGCCAGATAAAGAAAGAGAAGGGTGTTTTCGACATAATCAGCGCTCTTTCCAACAGCCCGCAATACAGCTGTGACTTCTACGGCCCGGTGGCCGACCGGGACAGCGAAGAGTTCGCGGAGAGTCTGGCCGGCGGGAAAAACCTGGAATACCGGGGAATTGCCTCCCCGGAAGAGGTCCCGGAGCTGATCAGAAAACATGACGTCCTGCTTCTTCCCACCTGGCACAGCGGCGAAGGGTACCCGGCGGTTATCCTCCAGGCCTTCGCCTGCCGGACAGCTGTTGTTGCCTCTGACTGGATGTCGATACCCGACCTGATAGGGGAGGGCCAGAGAGGAATTCTGATACCGGCGAAGGATCCGGGCGCCCTGCGGAAGGCCCTGGACAAGCTGGCCTCAGGCGAGGAATTAAGGGAAAGAATCATGGAAAATGCCAGAGTTTACGCGCAGAAGTATTCCGAAAAGAAAATAATAGGGGATATTCTTATTTCAGAGCTGCTGGCGGAGTATTAACACCTGTCCAGATAACGTTTCTGCTCCCAGTCGGTAACTGCCATGTCGAATTCATCCAGCTCGCATCTTTTCGCCTGTATGTATTTCCTCAGAAATTCTTCCCCCAGCAGCTCCTCCATGATCGAGCTTTTTTCAAGATTGGACAGCGCTTCCCTCAGGGACCCGGGCAGCATTTCGATATCCAGCTCGGCCAGTTCCTCGTCCGATTTAATGTAGACGCTCTCCTGCATCGGATGAGGCAGCTCCAGCTCCCGCTTTATTCCCTCCAGCCCCGCTTTCAGAATGGCGGCGAATGCAAGATAGGGAGAGGCGCTGGGATCCGGGCATCTGAGCTCAGCCCTCACCGAGCTCCTCCTCCCCGGAGAAGACTGGGGTATTCTGATAAGGGAGGATCTGTTCTTGCTTCCCCAGCAGATGTACTTGGGAGCCTCGAATCCAGAGTTAAGCCTCTTGTAGGAGTTTATGGTGGGGTTGGTAAGAGAGACTATCTCGTTTATATACTTCAGCAGCCCGGCTATGAAATACCTGGCCAGCGCCGAGAGGTTGTTATCGTCGTTCTCGTCAAAGAACAGCGGCGCGCCGTCCAGCGAGAAGAGCGATGAATGAATATGCATGCCGTTGCCCGGCTTCCCGAAGATCGGTTTGGGCATGAAGGAGGCGATCAGGCCGTATTCGTGAGCGGTCGATTTTATTATCTTCTTGAGCAGCACCACAGTGTCGGCGGTGGAAAGGGCGTCGCCGTACTTGAAGCCGACTTCGTGCTGGCCGGCTCCCACCTCATGGTGAGCTCGCTCGGAGTCTATGCCGAAGAATTTGAGAGTGCTCATTATCTCTTTTCTGATATCGCTTCCCAGGTCTTTTTCCGAGCTGTCGAAATATGAACCGGTATCGAAATCGGGGGTGGCGATTGAACCGTCCGCCGATTTCTTGAACAGGAAGAATTCTACTTCCGGGCCCACATTGAAAAGGTAGCCCATGTCGGCGGCTTCCCTGACCTGCTTCTTTAGTATCGCTCTGGGGTCGCCTTCGAAGACCGTCCCGTCCGGTTTGAAAATGTCGCACATGAACCGGGCTGTTTTCATATCCTCGTTATCGGCTGGAAGCATCGAGTAGGTATCGATATCCGGTTTCAGGAACATGTCGCTCTCTTTTATGCGGGCGTACCCCCTGATGGAGGAACCATCGAACCATATCCCCCTTTCCAGGGCCGCCGCCAGGGCGGAAACCGGTATCTCCAGAGATTTCAGGGTCCCGAATATATCCGAGAACTCCAGCTCCACGAACTGCACGCCGTCTTCCTTGACTCTTTTGAGAATATCCATTGTATGCCTCCCGGTATGAATATCAAAAATAATAAGATTGCTGTATTCTGATTTGCCTGTAACTGGATGTTTGTGTACAAGGGTATAGCAGGTTCCTATTCTACACTATCCTGAGTATTAGTCCAGAAGATTATTCCGGGGGGGCGTATTCCGAAATATCATCTGAGCAGGACCGCTTTGCGGCTGATGGTTCCTCCGGAGGTTTTCAGAGAGTAGAAGTATATGCCGCTGGAAATATCCAACGGGCGCCAGTCCACAGAGTAGGCGCCGGCATCCATGGTCCGGTTTATCAGCACCTCGACCCTTCTCCCCGTGATATCAAAAACGGACAGTTCGACATGCCCCTGTTTACTGATCGAAAAATCTATTCTGGTGGAGGGGTTGAACGGGTTCGGGATGTTCTGGCCCAGGGCCATCGGAATGGCCGGATTTGACGCATCGGTTGTTTCATCAACCAGGATGGTATCCCGGTAATGGTTGTAATTATGCAGGGAAATGGTCAGTTCCAGAGAATCCACGCCCGCCGGGATAGAATCGGCCAGGTGGATCAGGCTTCGCCCCAGGTTGTCGGAGGCCGCCTTTCCGTAGCAGACCCCATTCCAGTAGAGGGCGGCCAGGGCCCCTTCGGCTCCGGTCTCCACCGCAAATACAGAATCAGATCTGTTTATATATGCAGAGTGGCTGGCCATGAAATCTGAGGGAGCCGCCGTCCAGCCGTCCATGGCTGGATCGCCGAGCAGGTTAAGAGTATAAAAGCACCAGCGGTGAGCTCCCGGCTCGTATTCATCGGGAAGGTCTATGAAGGGTACGGTTTCATCCCTGGATCTTGAGTTAGCCCCGCCCAGTGTAGTTATCCCCTCTGCGAAGGCAGCGTCGAAAAACTCCCGCTGAAAATGATGTGAAGGGCCGTTGGTGGTTCCCTCGGTGAACCATCCGTACCTGGAGTTGGCAAGGATGGCGGAGGCGCAGTTATCTATGACCACGAATTTCTCGGCTATGCACTGGTCGTTGTCGAAAGCTCCGGTGTAGCACCCATAGGTATATACGATGGGGAAACCGCTGTTGATGCCGTTATTCTGGAAGTTGCCGTTGGTTACGTACATCGAGCTCAGCTTCATCACATAACTGCTGTTGGCATGGCCGGAATGGGCAAGCCAGTTGGTCCCCGAATTGAAGGCGGCGAATACATCCGTTTTGTCCCAGCTCCCGTCCCGGTCGTAATATCTGCTGATACTGAAATCCGGGGGTATCCCTTCGGTAAAGAATCCGTAAGCCGAGCAGGTATCTACCAGCTGGTCCATCTCATCGCCGCCGTAGGTGAGCGGGTCGCTGTAGAGATACTCCCCGAACAGGGACGCGGTTTCAATCTCCGGTATTACCGGCTTTTCCTGATACATCATGGTTTTATTTATGAAGGCGGCAACCTGGTGAGAGCTGTCCACCGGCGCTCTTCCCACCGCCAGTTCGGAATAGAAATCTTCTTCGCCGGGCTCGCCCCAGTAGGCGTCTCCGTCCCCGTTCCAGCTGCCGTCAAGATTGGAGAAGTACAGATCTGAAGGGATGTTGGTGTCCTGTATGATACTGGACGACTCCACCATGCAGTAGAGACCCCGGTAGGGAACCCCTGCGGTTCCGTCTCCGTCGCTGTCTCCCGCCAGCAGAACGTGGGTTATGGGGTGCTGGTTATACTGGTCTATGATGGCATTTCTGACCTTTTCCGCCCTGTCGATTCCGCTGTAGCCGGTCTCGATATCCTCAACTGTCATGATTGAGGTGAGAAAGCCTCTGCGGTTATAGAAATCAGCCAGTTCGGAGAAGTCGTTCTCCAGCGCGGCGGTGGTTATGATCAGGTAGCGGTAATCGCTTTCGGAAGATGCCGCCCGGAAATACAGATCCTCCGGGTTATCCACCAGTTTTTTCAGCCGCTCCAGGGTGGCCCGGTCGAATTTGGGGTCTGAGGCGGCAGCGGTGGATGACGGTTCAGTAGTTATGATAAGTTCGATATTGCGGTAGTAACCCGCTTCTCCGGTGCCGGCGTTGTATCCCACCGGGCAGACGGTTCCGGTGGCGATAGGATGGCCTCGCAGATAATGGGTGCTGAAATTACCTGCCGGAGGGAATATCCATTTATCGGCGCTGTAAGAGGAGCTTTTCATGAGAAAGCTTCCGCCTCCGCTGTTGCCCGGCCCGGACGTTCTGGGAACCTGCATGGGATAGAGGCGGCAGCCGGCCTGGAGTTTTCTCCACCCTGATTTTCTGACCCTGACATCCTTTACCTCCCGGCCCCGGCCGAGCAGGAGCTGGACCTTGCGGTAGGGGACGCTCGGTTCGCCCGGTTTTCCAGCCTGAATGGCGTCCGGAAAGATGATTCGTGAAAATCCTTCCGGATCTGTCTTTAACTCCGGGGGATCGAATCTGAGAACCGTTCTGATCTCCGCACCCGAAACTGACAGAGGTATCAGGATGGCCGCCAGAAGAAGCAGGAGCGTCCTGGATTTCATTGATTATCCTTTCATTCGCCGGTCTATGAATATCACCCGCATGGGCTGAAATATATCGATATCGGCGCATTGCCAGTATGTTATTATAACACATATTAAGGCAATTATAAAGGCCGGGACAACTTGGCTGAGTATGGCGGTTCAGGCATTTGTTTTGCCCGGGCAAGGCAATTGTGTTAGAATTGCCCCCGGATTAACGAAGGGCAGGAGCTGATGAGATATCCGATTGATACCGTAATAGCGGTTACCTACAGATGCCAGGCCAGGTGCCGGATGTGCTCGATATGGCAGATCGGGGAGCACACCGAACTGCCCCCGGAAGTTTACCGCAAACTCCCCGCGTCGATACGAGACCTGAATATATCCGGGGGAGAGCCCTTTCTCAGAAAGGATCTGGATGAAATAGTGAGGGCCGTTCATGACCGCCTGCCCCGCAGCAGAGTGGTGGTCTCCTCCAACGGGCTGATGGGAAAGAAGCTGATACCCAGGGCCATGGAGCTGGTGGATATATTTCCCGGTGTCGGGTTCGCTTTCTCACTGGACGGAATAGGAGAGATGCAGGACTACATGAGGGGTGTGGAGGGGGCATATGAGAACGTTCTGGCGGTGGTAAGAGGGTTGAAGAGAGAGGGAGTGGATAATATGCGTCTGGCATACACCCTAACCGATGAAAACGCTGAGCATATGATCAGGGTGTTCGAGCTTGCCGGAGAGCTGGGGGTTCAGTTCACCATGTCAGTGGCCCACGACAGCGATTTCTTCTTCGGAGAGGGAAAATCCCCTCTGGGAGAGAGGGGAGCCGGCGGATTCGACAGTGCGTCTCTGAAGAAAGACTTTGAAACAATTATCAACAGCCAGCTGGGAACTTTCAGTATCAAGAACTGGGGCAGGGCCTTCCTCAACTACGGCATTTACGCACTGGCGTTCGAGGGCAGGCAGCTGTTCTCTTCACGCCCGGGAGAGGATTTCTTCTATATGGACCCCGGGGGTGATATCTACCCGTCGGTGATTCACGGCCATGTGATGGGAAACCTTGCCGAGCGGGCCTTCGACTCCCTGTGGAACTCCCCGGAGGCGGAAAGGGCCAGAGAGGAGAGCAGGGCCGAGAAGAAGCTTTACTGGATGGGGTGCATGCTGAGAAAGGCCCTCCTGGAGCACCGGTTCAGTATAGGTATGTGGGCGCTGAAGAATAAACTTACGGGATTGC
>JAWODM010000060.1:0-40066 GCA_046483305.1 Candidatus Krumholzibacteriales bacterium
AGTCAAGAGAAAATTATCGGTTGGAGTTTCCCCAATTTTTATAATCTATCAGGTAGTTTAATTATTGGTTTGGTTTGCGGCTGAGTGATTAATTCAAAATCGTTGTCGGTTTCCCCGGCGATGAAACCGCAACTCCCGCCTCGCACATCGCTCTTTCTGCCCCTGACGGGGCAGAAAACCATGCCCGTTCGCCCTCCGGAGGGTTTTGAATTAATCACTCAGCCGCTTCTATCAATGCTTAAGGCCGATTCCAGTTGCTATTAAAACTAAGTTGTTGTTAAAGATTACCTTACCGACATTCTGGCTTATTTTTTGGGGAAACTCCTGTAATGTGTCCGCGAATATATGTAATTATTGCTTATTTACATGAAATGTCTTTTTTCAGGGAAGAGTCTGGGGATTTTGCGGGGATATCAGCAGGGTTTTCAATATCATTTATTTTTTCTGAAAAAAGATACTATTTTCTGAAAGGGGGCAACAGCATGAGTTTTAACTTCCTTCTGCTCTATCCGCGAAAGATAAAGCAGCCCCAGTTTATTGGATGAATCCAGTTTCAACGCATTCTGCAGATGCTTTCTGGCCTGGCTGTAGAGCCCTGCCTTGTAATAAACGCAACCGAGATGAGAGGCAAAAACAGGGTTATAGAATTCCATCTGAATCGCCGTTCTGCATTCATCCCTCGCTTCGTGAAGCTCGTTGCCGATTATGGCCAGTACATAACCGTACCAGCTGTGATACGATGCCACTGAAGGGTCATTTCTTACCGCAGACTTAAGCAGTATCGCCGCCTGCTCATAGTTCCTGGCCTTTAACGCACTCTTCGCCTGCTTATAAGCCAGAGAGGCGGTCTTTATCTTCTGCTCCCTTATATTGAGTCCCTCCCCGGCTTCTCCGGAGGAACCGTCGGTTCTGCGTGACTCGTCGTATTCTCTTCGCTTGACCGGATCTCCAAGCACGGAATAGGCTTCATTAATTAATTTGAACTTCCTGTCATCCGCAAGGCTGTCGTCATTCCTGTCCGGATGGTACATTTTTACCAGTGAGAAGAATTTCTTCTTAATATCTTCACTCGAGCAGGTTGATGATAATTGCAGGACAGCGTAGTAATCTTTCATTGATATCCTTTTAGCTTGTGAGTGAAGCCAGTTCTTCCTTGAGGGTCAGAACCAGCTCATTATCCGGATCTTTTTCCATTACCCTGTCCAGATGCCTGGCACTTTCCTGGAAGGCCCCCTTTTCAAAATAGGTAAGAGCGAGATTCAGATGAACCTTTAGGTAATCCGGGTTTATCTTCAGAGCCGTATTAAACTCAACTATGGCGTCATCCTTCATTCCCTTATTAGCGTAAGCTATTCCCAGAAGGTTATGAAGGTCCGGAAAGTCAGGAGTCATTGAAAGGGCTTTCTTCAGTTCGGTTATCGCTTCATCATATTCTCCCTCCTGGATATATTCGCTGGCAACCTGCTTGCTTACCTGTGCGGATGTCGGCCTTTCCCTGAGGATGTCCGTAAAAGAATCCATAACCTTGTCCCTCGATTCGGAATTCCTGATGTCCATTATCAGCTCATTTACTTTCTTGAGATAAAAACCGGGGGTGCATTCCCTGCTTTTTGTGAGAAGCTCCGCGCTTTCTCTTATTTCACCTTGAAGGTACTTTATCTTTGCAATGAAGACCCTGGCCTTGAAGAATTTAGGGTTAATGGAAAGTGATTTCTTCGTGAAATATTCCGAACGTTCAAGATTGCCCAGCTTTTCATGCATCTCACCTATCATCAGGTGGACATCAGCATATTCGGGCTCCATAACTGATACTTTTTCCAATACTTCCACAGCTTTTTCCATATCGCCCTTCTCCCGGAGCTGCTTTGAATATTCGATATAAGATTCACTCATATACATCCTGGTAAGTTCCTGAGTATTCAGCTCGGAGTCAATATCGTTGTTTCGGGCGATATGTTTCTCGAAAAACCGGTAGGCCTTTTCATAATCCCCCTTGCTGAAATAATCCATTCCCTTTCTGAGATTCCCCCCTGGTATTACAGACAGAAATTTATGTATAAAAGCCATTTCTATTCTCTTCCCTTTTTAAACAAAAATTGCAGTGTTTTTAGTTTATGCAATAGCCACGCCAAAATTATCGCTATTCCCTTCTGATTGAGTGCACAAGTGTGTAACTTGTATTATGTTTATAAGTTATTCGTATATCCAATTAACGGAGATGATAGATTTACAATCTATTTCGCATGCCCTGTTCCAATTTTGATAATTATTTTTGAAAAAAACGATATAAAAGCTATGCCGGGGTAATATTTCTTTCCTATTCCCATTCAATAGTCGAAGGCGGTTTGGAGCTGATATCGTATACGACCCTGTTTATGCCATCCGCTCTGTTGATTATTGAACTGGAAACATCCTGAAGGAATTCGTAGGGAAGTTTGGCCCAGTCGGCTGTCATTCCGTCAACACTGGTCACTGCGCGTAGAACCGCCGTATTCTGATATGTTCTTTCGTCTCCCATTACTCCCACGCTCTTGACCGGAAGCAGCACTGCGAAGGCCTGCCATACCTGATCGTAAAGCTTATATTCCTTGAGCTTATCGATAAAAATCCTGTCAGCTTTCCTCAGCAGTTTCAGTTTTGGGGGTGATATCTCTCCCGGTATTCTTACTGCCAGTCCGGGGCCCGGAAACGGATGCCTTCCTATTATCTCATAAGGCAGGCCAAGCGTTTTGCCCACTTCCCTGACTTCATCCTTGAACAGCCAGGCCAGAGGCTCAATAAGCTCAAAGTCAAAATCATCCGGAAGCCCCCCCACATTGTGGTGAGATTTGATTGTCTGCGACGGGCCTACTGTTGACCTGCTCTCTATAACATCGGGATACAGGGTCCCCTGGGCCAGGTATTTAAAATCTCCCAGCCTGCCGCACTCCCGTCTGAAAATATCAATGAAACATCTGCCGATTATTTTTCTCTTTTCTTCTGCGTCCGTAACACCTTTCAGCCTGGAGAGGAATTCATCAGCCGCATCCACAAAAATCAGGTCAGTTGTAAGATGGCTGGAAAGAAGCTCCTTTACCTCATCCGCTTCATTTTCTCTGAGAAGCCCGTTATCCACGAAAACGGGATAGAGGTTATTCCCCACGGCCCGGTCCAGCAGAGCGGACATGACCGAGCTGTCCACCCCGCCGCTTACCGCGCAGAGCACCTTGGAATTCCCGGCTTTATCCCTTATCTTCTCTGTTTCAAGCTCGATGAAGGATTCGGAATTCCACCTCCTCGAACAACCACAGACCGAAAACAGGAAATTCTTTATAATTTCCTCGCCATATTCGGTATGATGGACTTCAGGATGAAACTGTATGCCGTAGATATTGTTATCGCCGTCGTATATTCCGGCGATCTCGCAGTCCCTGGAGGAAAGGATCACCTCATAATTATCCGGGACAGTCTTGACTCTGACTCCGTGGCTCATCCAGACTCTCTGCTTTTCCGGAGTCCCGCTGAAAATCCTGTTACCGGTATCCGCTGATATTATGGTATGGCCATATTCCCTGTCCACAGATCTGCTTACCTCTGCCCCTTTCATCTTTGCTATCAGGTGCATCCCGTAACAGATACCGAGGACCGGCACGCCGATTGAGAATATATCAGCTTCCAGACGGGGAGAATCGCGGTCATCCACATTGGCGGGCCCCCCCGATAGAATTATTCCGCAGGGATTGTTCTCAACGATCTCTTCTCTGGTGGCGTTATGCGGAAGCAGTATTGAGAATACTCCCTCGCTCCTCACTCTTCTGCCGATCAACTGTGTGTACTGCGACCCGAAATCCAGTATTACAATTGATTCTCCGTCCCATTCACGGTCCATTTGATCTTCCTTCAATGTTTGAAATGCCTTCTGCCTGTAAGGGCCATGGTGATACCCATTTCTTCCGCGGCCTCAATGACTTTCCCGTCCCTGATAGAGCCTCCGGGCTGAATAACGTTTACCACTCCGCTGTCTACGAGTACCTTTACCCCGTCGGGGAAAGGGAAGAAAGCGTCAGAGCCGGCGGAACTGCCCGCCAGATCCATTCCCGCCTCAGCGGCTTTACGCACGGCGATCCTGCATGAATCGACCCTGCTCATCTGGCCGGCCCCTATGCCCAGGGTCCCCTCTTCATCGCAGATTACTATAGCGTTTGATCTTACATGCTTTACTACTTTCCATGCCAGCTTCATAGCTTTCATTTCTTCATCATCCGGTTTCCTGGATGTTGCCATATTCAACTCTTCCAGTTCCGGGAATCCACTGTCCCTCTGTTGCATCAGAACCATATTACCCTCAAACTTTATGGTAACTCCCGACAGGTCCCTGTTCCATTCGGAATCGGGAATGAGAATCAGCCTCATATTCTTCTTCTTTTTAAATATTTTCCTCGCCTCGTCGCTATAACCCCTGGCCAGCATCACCTCCACAAACCCCTGGTTAGCCGCCTCAGCCAGCTCCGCGTCTACCATACCGTTAACAGCCACTATACTCCCAAAGGCCGACATGGGGTCTGTTTTCCTGGCCCTTATGAAACTGCTGCAGGGATCCGCGCAGACAGCGGCGCCGCATGGACTCATATGCTTGTTAACCGCGCAGCCGTTTTCGCCGAGGTCCACAGCCAGCAGGAAAGCCGCGTACATATCACTCATATTGTTGTAAGAGAGCTTCTTCCCCTGCAGTTGTTCAAACTCCGAAAGGAGGTCTGAGCGGTCGTCGTTTCTGTAGAGCGCCGCTTCCTGATGCGGATTTTCCCCATACCTAAGCGGCCTCCACCTGGTAAGAGATATTATCTTTCTCTCCGGGAACTGTTCGGCTCCGTCCTGTCCGTCGAAGTAATCAGATATGGCGGCATCGTATGAGGCTGTATGGTGAAAAGCTTTCGAAGCCAGTTCCCTCCGGAAACTCAACGGTAGCCCTTCTTCCTTATCCAGATGCCCGGTCACCCTGCTGTAATCGTCCGGGTTCACCACCACCGCAACTGAATGGAAGTTCTTGGCCGCTGATCTTATCAGAGTGGGCCCTCCTATGTCTATTTCCTCCACTACATCCTTCTCTTTCGCTCCCGCCTCAGAAGCTTTCTCCCTGAAACGGTAAAGATTCACCGCGATAAGGTCAATCATCTCTATACCGAGTTCGGCAGCCTGCTTCACATGCTCCTGCCTGTTCCTGTCGGCAAGAATCCCTCCGTGGATCTTGGGATGAAGGGTTTTCACGCGGCCGTTCATGATTTCCGGGAATCCGGTGATTTCACTGACTTCGGTGACCTCAACTCCGGCCTTTCTTATCGCCTCTGCCGTGCCGCCGGAAGCTATAACCTCAATGCCGGCCCCCGAAAGAGCTTCCGCGAATCCGGCAACTCCTCTTTTGTCGGTAACGCTTATTAACGCTCTCTTGACTTTCATAATCCGTACCTTTCAAGGTCAGCGTCTTCGAATAATGATTTTACCGCCATCCTGTACCTGTCCAGGGTTTTTTCCACAACATCCGCCGGAAGCTCCGGGGCTGGAGGATTGTGGTCCCATCCGGTATCATCCAGGTAGTCTCTGATGAACTGCTTGTCCAATGATTTCTGCTTCTGTCCCGGAGTATACTCATCCGCAAGCCAGAACCTCGATGAATCGGGGGTAAGCACCTCATCTATAAGGGCCAGTTTTCCGTCTATGTAACCGAACTCAAATTTGGTGTCAGCTATAAGAATGCCCCTCTGCTCCGCGTAATCGCTGGCCTTTGTGAATATATCCATGCTTATATCCCTGATCTTCTCTATTACATCATTCCCGGCCAGGGAAGCAGCCTCATCAAAGGAAATATTTATGTCGTGTCCGGAATCCGCCTTGGTAGATGGTGTAAAAATCGGTTCGGGGAGTTTTTCAGACTCAACCAGCCCCTCCGGAAGCTCTATTCCGCATACAGATCCTGATTCCCGGTAGGAACGAAAACCTGATCCCGTAATGTAGCCACGCACTATGCATTCAAGGTCAACCCGGTCAGCTTTTCTGACCAGCATGGACCTTCCCTCCAGCTCTTCAGTGAATGAAGAAAACTGCCCCGGATACTCTCCGACTTCCGTGGTGATCTTATGATTCGGGATATCATCGAAGAAATCGAACCACCTGGAGGATATTACATTCAGCATAATACCCTTACCCGGCAGCCTGGTCGGCAGGACCGAATCGTAGGCTGAAACACGGTCTGAAACCACCAGTAGAAGTTTATCGCCCAGGTCATATATATCTCTTACTTTTCCTGAATGATCAGGCTTGATGCCGATCTGCATATCCTTCCTCCTGCCTTATTATTAACTGATAAATACCCTTCTGCCAATTATATCCAGCCTGTCCTCCGCGAACAGCCTGACCGCTTCCGGGTAAGCCCTATGTTCCTGCTCAAGTATTCTTTCGCTGAGCGTATCTTCGGTGTCATCCTGCAGAACCGGAACCACCTTCTGAATTATAATCGGCCCGGTGTCTATACCTTCGTCCACAAAATGCACCGTGCAGCCCGAATACCTTACCCCGTACTCCAGCGCCTGCCTCTGTCCGTGAAGGCCCTTGAAACTGGGGAGAAGAGCCGGATGAATATTTATCATCCTGAGGGAATACTGTTCCATCAGCCTGCCTTTCACGATTCTCATGAAACCGGCCAGGCAGACCAGGCCGACTCCCCTTTCCTCGAACAGGCTGCATATCCTTTCACTTGAATGGGGAGTCATCGACCCCTTCCTGCTGCCGCAGTCGACCACCGCGCTCTCAATCTTCATATCCTCTGCAATCTGGAGCGCTCCCGCCCCGGGATTGTCCGTCACGAGCAGGGATATGTCAGCCGGATAATCTTCCCCCGCGCAACTGACGGCCAGCGACCTGAAGTTGCTTCCTCGCCCCGATGCCATAACACCGACTTTAAGATTTTCAGGCATACTGTTTCACTCCGGTTCGTAAGCAGGTTATTAACTGACTGGTTTTTAAAATACCTGATTCACTGATCAAGAAGTATGTGCTGAGATATTACCGGCTGGAAAAGTTAAAGTCAAGAAAATCAATTTTCGAGTCTGATCGGCAGATCAGACTCAACTATTACTGTTGGAGGCGTTCTCTCAGGCCATTTATTTCTGATTCGGCAAAACCGGGGAATGGGTGTTAATAGATGGTTTCTATTTATGAATAATCATGTTATATCGCAGATAAGCCCTGGCGGAATCCAGTACAGACCCCCCGGGCGGTGGAAAATCAGGATTGAGGATTTGGAGCTCGATATTCTGAAATCTGATTCTGTTTCCCTTTTTTACTGATATTATTTCCACGCTTCCCTTAATTTCGGGTAATAAACCTGCGGAACCCTGCCGGAGGTATTTACTGCAGACTATTCTCTTGACTCCGAGCCATCCGGACAGATTCGAAATCCCCTGGATTGAGTTGAGCTCCGATGAGCAGATGATCATGGTGCTGACCTTCCCGATATTCTCACCATAAAGCCTTCTTATTACCCCGGCAGCCTGATAAGCGTTTATACCGGACCGTATTGTGATAATTCCACCGGCGGCTGATGAATATCTGAAGCTTCCCGCCCATGCGGGATCGCCGAAATCAGTATATATATAACTATTACCAATCTGATTCGACGCCACCCGCGGATAGACGAACGATAAAACCCCTATGATTAAAGCGGCCCCCGCAATTTTTGTCCTGTGCCCTGTTCTTCTGCTCAGAGCGATTCCGAGAAGGCAGACGGCGGCTGAATAAATAACCGGCTGTATATCCCCGGACATGATGCAGGGGTAATGATGAGAGGAGATTCTCCGGGGTATCCAGCGTAGAAGAGTAGCCGAACTGTTCGCTGAAACGGAGACTGGTTCCCTGATAATATCAAATGGAGCAATAAGGTACACCATTCCAGAGTACAAGAAAACAGTGAAAGGAATAATCATTGCCAGATTGGCCAGAGGAGATACCAGAGCGCACCTCCCGTACTCCTTGAGAAGAATGGGCAGAATGAACAGATTTACCGCAATGGTTATAATAACAGGCGAAACAACAATACCGATCACTCTGAACCTTCTTCGCGTGCCTGAATATTTTTTCAGGTATCTTATGGCCGGAAGCCCGATAGCGGATATACCAGCAACTGCCGTAAATGATAGCTGAAATCCGGCGCTGTTAATAATCCGCGGAGTTATTAACGCTGTTGCCAGTCCCGCTGTGATAAGAGATTCCGTGAGATTTGCCCTGGTATTCAATGACCTCAGGAAAAAGACCGCTATGACCAGCGAAGCCGCCCTGATCAGAGAAGGTGGAAACCCGGTTATGGCACAGTATGCTGTAGCGAGCAGGGAGATTATCAGGCCGCCTGCCCATCTGTTCAGCCCGGTTAGTGACAGAAGATGGGAGAGGGGAAGTATAACTATGCCAAGATGAAGCCCGCTGAGGGCAAGAAAATGAGCTAATCCCAGATATAGGTAATCGTCCCTCAGCCCTGCCGGAAGGCTGCTTTTGTCAGCCAGCAGCATTGCCTTTCCAAGGGCGGAACTTAACCGGGTGAGGCAGCCGCCGGTCATCTTTCTTTCCAGGTATTCCCGGGCCAGGGCAGCTTTCGATAACAGGGCCCCGGTTGCACCGTGCATGGTCCCCACTGACGGTATACTTAACCCGGCATCCGGAAAGGCCGAAAGCGCGGCCGATGATGAATAAAGGATGATTGAGGTAGCCGATGTGAGAAGAAAGAGTTCTCCACGGCCAAAAAACAAATTTCCGGCCAGGGAGTAATCCAGTCCTTTCCCCTTCCGGTTTATCGATATGAAATATAAAACAAATGCCGCTGCCTGGAGCTCGAGGAAGCAATTATTATCGAACCTCGCCAGGTTTCCCGCCAGATAGAAAAAAGCCCACCACTTCACCATCCCGCACCTCCCGCCAGAGGGCTGTTCAACTAATCTTCTTCATCCTGATAAAAAATTATCCTGTTTCTTCCTGACCTTTTAGCCTTCATCAGCGATTTGTCAGCTGCTCTGAACAATTCTTCCTGGTCGGCGGCATCAACCGGGAAGATGCTACCTCCGATACTCACCGTAACATTAAGACGCTCCCCCCTGTTCCCCTTAACTTCCGTGCTTTCTATGACTTCTCTTATTCTCTCGGCTGTTCTGAGTGCGGCTTCCTTTCCGGCGCCCGGCAGAACCGCCACAAACTCTTCACCCCCATACCGGATGAAAAGGTCTATCTTTCTCAGATGATTCCTGATGGTCCGGGCAACTTCTTTCAGAACGATGTCGCCGACATCATGCCCGTACCTGTCGTTGAATTCCTTAAAGTGATCAATATCTATAACAAGAAATCCCAGCGGTTTTCTCTCACGGGAGGCCCTCTCTATCTCCAGCGGAACATGGGTTTCGTAATAATTTCTGTTGTTGACCTGTGTGAGCCTATCCACCGAAACCATCTTTTCGAGCTGGTAATTGTTGCTCATCAGCCTGATCAGGCCCTGTGCTATAAGTGAATAATCCCTGATCACCCCGGATTCGACCCTTTCGGATCCTCTATCATGAATTTCCAGGATGCCTATCCTGCCGAAATGAGCTACCAGCGGTATCAGGGTAACCGATTTTACATCTTCCCCTGGTTTGAAATAGCTTTCCTCTATAATCCCCCGGTCAGATGTGGTGCAGGCGGAATTCTCCTCAAGGGACCTGCGATAGAGTCGCCTGGAGATGATACTGTAAAAATCGTCCTGATGGACCTCTTCTGACCTTGCATCGATTGTGAGATCGCGGTCAAGGACCAGATATGCTTCAGAATCTGGATTAACTCTAGTCGTTATCATTAACATATTACTTATCTTGTCGGCAATATGCATCGATCTTCCATTCAGTGACAGTTCTGACATTATATCGGTTATTATATCGGTCAATCTATCCCTGCTGCGTTCATCTCCCTTAAGATGCGGTATCGATTTATATTCGTCCAGGGTCATCTCCAGGGTTATTCCCCGGTTCTGATCTCTTCTTCTGTATTCCAGGACTGCCGCATCCTCCGTCTCTCTGAGCCCCCTTCTGAGAAAGACCCCTGTTTCGGAGAGTTCCTCCATGGAGAGATAAGCCTCTCTTACCATATCAGCGCGCCTTCCCGTACTCAGGGCGTTATCTACCCCTATTCGCCTTTTTTCGGAAAGGAATTCTCGGGGAATGAGGTTTGTGAGGAAAAACCTGTATCCTTCTATAAATCCCTGTTGCATAATTCCTTCTTGCATAATCGATTGGGATTCTTCAATTGATGCATTCCCCTGGCGGTATCCGTAACAGTTACGTTACAGATCCACCTGTATCAGGAATACATCTGTTTATTCAATTATACTATAAATAGAAGAATATTTCTACCCATTGGCCCGATTTTTATCTCCCCGGGCGGTATCTGTCTTTTAAATCAAATCTTTCCTTAACTTGAAATAAAGGGATAAATAGACTATATTTACTCACTGAAAGTGAGAAGGATGATGTCAAAAGTATGTTTTCTGTTAATTCTTACGGCCCTTTTGAGCGGATGTTTCTTTCCTTTTTCGGGTAATGAAGAAGGAGTATACAGAACTGACCATATCTACCTGTCCTACCCTCATCTGATGAACTTCAGGGACAGATATAACGCCGCGTCTTTCTATTATTACGCGGGCAAATATGAAAAAGCTATTTCGGTATCCGAAACGCTGATCTTCTCCATAGACGAACTTATAGAAACCAATCCTCCCAGCGAATTCTGTTCTCATCTTGATTCATTGAGGTCGATAACGGCAGTTCTCCGGGACAAGGCGGAAGAGGACCTTGATTACATGGTCTGGTATGAACATGCTACAGCCGTTCTTGACTCGATCGCGAGAAATACGGTAGTGGAGGAAGAGATCGAGGTGGTTTTCAACTGGAAGACCAGATACTGGCTGGAATATTTCCAGGGAAAGGGCCGCAGGTATTTTCAGAAATGGTTGGAAAGGGTTGAAAAATACAGGGGAATTATAGAACCAATTCTGGTAGAGAATGAACTTACCAGGGACCTGCTTTACCTTGCAGTTATAGAAAGCGGGTTGAATCCGAAGGCCCGTTCTTCCGCCAACGCGGTAGGGCCATGGCAGTTCATGAGCGGCACAGGCAGACTTTTCAATCTCAGAATTAACTGGTGGATTGATGAGAGGATGGATTTTGTGGCCTCTACCTACGCAGCGGTTCATTACCTTAAGTATCTTTACTCTCTATTCGGAAACTGGTCGCTGGCGCTGGCCGGTTACAACGCCGGTGAAAACAGGATTAATTATCTGATAAACAGACAGAAAACCAACAACTACTGGAGGCTGAGCAGGCTTCCTTCCCAGACACAGCTATTCGTGCCTAAGTTCATGGCCGCTTTGGAGATAGGCCGGAATCCTGAAAAGTATGGGTTCAGAATACCCCATGTCGAACCGTTAGAATTCGACCAGGTTACCGTAAGCAGCCAGATAAGTTTGAGACATATCGCAAAGGCGGCATCCTGTACCTTTACTCGAATAAAGAAACTCAATCCCGCCCTGAAGAAGTGGGCCACTCCTCCCAATATGAGAGTAACTGTCAAGGTCCCGGGTGGTACCGGAGACAGAGTAAGGAAAATGCTTGAGGAGATTGATTCGGATGAGAGAATCACCTGGCACAGGCACATTATCGAGAGAGGCGAAACCCTCTCTGATATAGCTGATAAGTATGGAATAATAATGTCCGAATTAATCAGAATCAATGACATCTCAAATCCGAGAAGGATAAGAGCGGGCAGCTATCTGATGGTCCCGGTCAATGAAAGCGCTGATTCAGGAGATGATTTTATAATCGAGCCTGCTTATATGAACAGTCCCAGCCTCCCCGGGAAACTGAGAGTGAAAAGATACAGCCCGCCTTCCGGGTACCGTAAACATTATTATACCATCAAACCGGGGGACAGCCTCAGCGAGATAGCCGAAATGTTTGGCACTTCCATAGGAAGGCTCAGGTCCTGGAACGACATGAGGTACTCTTCCCTCATAAAGGCGGGCGATAAACTTGTTGTATATATACCGCCGGGCTTCAAACACCCGGGCAGCTACGATAGCCGTATCGAGATGATATACGTGGTCAAGGAAGGGGATACTCTGCATTCAATATCACTGAAGTATAATACCACGGTAGACGATCTACTGAAATGGAACAATAATATCAGTAAGGACCGGCTCTATCCCGGGCATAAGATCAAGATTCTGGTGGATACTGATCAGTTGAATCCGTCCTCTTCAGAAACATGGCAGTCCCCGTCAGGATAATCCTTCCTGTCTATTCTGCCATCTCTCCGCTCACCGTCTATAAGGCAGTTTGTTCCGATTCGCGCTCCGTCATGTATGACCGTCTGTCTGCCGATAAGTGTTATTCCCGAATGAATATACTCCGGATAAACCCTGTTGGGCCTCGCGGCATCGCCTTCGCCAATGATACTCCCCTTACCCGATACAGACATTTTATCCATGATAGTATTGCTGATTACGGTCCCTTTCCCTATTCTGCAGCGGTGGAACAGCACACAGTTTCTGACCTCCGCCCCTTCTTCAACAACCACCCCCGGCGAGAGTATGGAAGAATAGACCTTTCCTCTTATCTCACACCCGTTACATATCAAGGAATTCTTAACTTCAGCATCATCCCCGATGGTGGTTGGCAGGTTGTCATCCGGGACGGTAAGAATTTTCTCTCTGAACAGGTCGAATCCGCTTTCGCTGCTGTCGTCAAGCAGGTTCTGACTGGCACTGTAATAATTCGTCACAGTCCCTATATCCAGCCAGTACCGATCGAAAAGGTAACCTGATATCATGCCCTCTTCGGTAAGATATGGTATCACGTGCTTTCCAAAATCGAGGTTATTAAATTCCTTCTTGAGCTTCATTAGAACCGATATAAGAAATTCCCTCCCGAAGATATAAATACCCATCGAAGCAAGATTGCTGTCGCTGCTGGCCGGCTTTTCATCAAAGCTGACTACCCTGCTGGATTTATCAAGAGTGGCAATTCCGAAATGCCTGGTAAGATTCCTGTCAACTTCCACTGTCCCCATGGTTGCCTCGTTTCCCAATCTCATGTGCGCGTCCAGGAATCTCCGGTAATCTTCCCTGTAGATATGGTCGCCGGACAGAATGAGAACGTTTCTGCAGTCCAGTTCCTGAAGTACCGCCAGGTTCTGATAAAGGGCGTCAGCGGTTCCCATATACCAGTCCGCCCCCTCGTAACCAAGACGGGGGTGCAGAAGCCGCAATCCCCCCTTCTGCCGGTCAAGGTCCCACGGCTTTCCAATTCCCAGGTGCCTTACCAGTGAACGGGATATATACTGAGTAAGGACGAACACGGTGGTTATTCCGCTCCTGACACAGTTGGTCATGGTAAAATCTATTATTCTGTAATTTCCAGCAAAAGGGACCGCCGGTTTGGCTCTGTTTCTGGTCAGGACGCTCAGCCTCTGTCCCTTTCCTCCTGCAAGAATAAATGCTGCCAGATCTTCCATTTCCCTAATTCCGCCTGATAATGGTTTTTGGTTTAATCATGCTGCCTGCCCTGATAACCGTACCCGGCTCTATTACGGCACCCTTACCCAGGACTGTTATCTCGTCTCCTCCGGTTCCCGCAGGCGCTCCAGCCACAGCCGCTTTTCCTACTGTTACATCCTTGTCAATAATGGACTTATATATTGAAGCCTCAGGCTGTATACGGGACCTCTGAAATATTATGCTACCGCTTACCTCGGCTCCCTCCTCTATCACTACACCGGGGAATATGACAGAATTACTGACCTTTCCGCTTATCCGGCAACCGTCAGCCACTATTGATCCTCTTATGTCAGAGCGGGAACATATCCTGGTGGGAGGCATACCTGATTCCCTTGTGAACAGGGGATAACCCTTTCCGGTCATAAAGGAGGTGCCTGAGAGAAGGTTCATGGAAGCCCGGTAGTAAGTATCCACCGAACCGATATCCTCCCAGTAATCCTTGAAAATAAAAGAAGCAATCTTTCGGTCATCAATACCGGGTTTGATAATATCAAAGACTAAATCCACGGTGTCATGACTCAGCGAATCAAGAAGGAATTCCCTGTCGAAGAGATAAATTCCAAGGGAAGCGTTATTATATTTGCAGACTTTTGGTTTTTCTCGCAGATCCCTTATCAGTCCGCTGCTGTCTATATCCACCATGCCCAGTCTCTGTTCCTGGCCTTCGCCCGCTTCCCGGCAGGCAACCGTCACCGGCCTCGAATTCCTGAGATGCTCTTTTACCATTTCCCTGTAGTTCATACGGTAAACCTGATCTCCGGAGAGGACCAGAACCAGGTCCGCGTCCGAATCGCTTATTATTTCTATATTCTGAAGAAGAGCTTCCGCGGTTCCCCTGTACCATTCGGCGACCCTGCCGTGGTGAGACGGCTGCAGGATATATAAACCGCCGGTTTTTCTGTCCAGGTCCCAGGGTTTTCCCATTCCTATATGTTCTATCAGTGAGCGTGGATTATATTGAGCCAGCACATATATATTGGTAATGCCTGAAGTTACACAGTTACTGAGACAGAAGTCTATTATCCGGTATCTTCCCCCGAAAGGGACAGCAGTTTTAGCCCTGTGGCTGGTCAGCACCCCCAGCTCACTGCCTTCCCCCCCTGCAAGAATAAAAACGAGTATCTCCATCCCTTAAGGACCTCTCACATTCTATGGACGCGAAGAAAGGTATCAGTAGGATACGTTCATGGATACCCGGTGTGTGGTATCGAGTTCGTCATGGTCTAAAAGGGCGTAGTTAATACCTATTGACACCCGTTCCCCAATAAATTCATCCAGGTTGAATCCGGCCCCAATGGTTCTGCGGCCCATATCCAGGCCACCTCTGAGCGCTACCAGGTTTCTGATTAAGAGTTCGGCTCCGATATGAAAATCGGCGCTGGCTCTGCCTATCCAGAGTTGGTCAACCTGTTTTCTGTTGGCGTAGCGGAAATCCCCGTCCGCGGCCAGCAGAAGAACGCTCTTCATACTCTCAATCCTTAACGGATATCCGAGCCCTACCTTTAGAGCAGGGTATATGAATTCATCCTTTCCGGTGCTCCAGCTAATATATGTCCCGGTGGCGTCCTGAAGCTTGACGCCAAGCATCAGGTCTTTCCACAGATCCTTTTTCATAAGCCCCAGGTCAATTCCTATCCCCAGGCTCGAAACTCCGGTTACCTGGTCGTTTCTTATGATCTTGACTGATGCTCCCACCGAACCGAAATTCATCATCTGCCCGTACGATACCATCAGGGCATAGTCATTAACATTCTGGAGAGGAAAATCCCTGTAATCGAAATTCAGCCTTTCCTGAAGCCATGGTTCGTAACGGTCATCCCCGTCAGAATTGATAATCATATCCTCATTCATGGGTATAACTCTTATATCGTTAATACCCATGTGCATGAGGGTAATTCCCCACCCTGACCTTCCCCGGTCAAGGGGCATTACGGCTGACAGAAAATTGTAATTTATCAGTTCCCCGAATCTCTCGGAGTGCATGAAGGAGATCCCCATTCTCTCCGGGGCAGAGTAATACGGGATCCCGGCGGGATTCCAGTAAGATGAAGTGGCGTCATCTGAAATCGAGACGAAAGCTCCCCCCATTGCCATCGCCCTGGCCCCGCCTCCAAGCGCCATGAACTCGCCCGCGTAATTCTCCGCGTACAGCTGCGCCGGCGTGAAGATAGTGAGTACACAGATTGACAGGATTATTCTTTTCATCATGTTCTCCATTTTAACAGGGGGCGGCATAAAACAGAAGTCACTCTCATCTTTTATATTATAACAAAACTCAATCTAAAAAACAAATTGAATCAGTATGGCCAAGCCCGGTTACCCCATGTTTGTTAAGGCCCTATGATATATTGTATTTATTAAGCCGCCTGTAAAGCGTCCTTACGGATATGCCCAGCTGTTCCGCCGCCTTTCTCCGGTTGCCCCGGTTCATGTTCAGAGCCTGAATAATGGCTTCTTTCTCTATCGAATCTATGTCCTTTACCCCTTCGTTCGGATCTTCGCGCACTTCAACGTACCGGTTAAGGTTAAAATTTCTTCCGTTTCGGCGCTCTCTGAGAATATGAAGTATTTCCTTAACGTCGTTATGAAGCGAAAGCAGGGAATTCATGATCAGTTCACGTTCCATATCCTCTCGGGATTTCTGTACGTGAACCGGCAGGTCAGGCGAAAGGTTTTCTCTGCTCTCCTCGTATATTCTTCCTTCAATCTCTTCTTCGCTGATAAACGAGGAACTGCTCATCACTACCAGATTGTCTATTACATTCATAAGCTCCCTGACATTTCCGGGCCAGGGATACCGGGTGAGCCTGTTGAGCCCCTCCTTTTCAATACCTCTTATTTTCTTTCCGTGTTTTTCAGAAGCTTTCTGGACAAATACATTTACCATGAGAGGAATATCTTCCTTACGCTCTCTCAGAGGAGGTATAGCTATCTGCACCACCTTCAGGCGGTAAAAGAGATCCCTTCTGAATGAACCTTTTTCTACCTCGCTGTTAAGGTTTCTGTTGGTTGCGGCTATTATGCGGACATCCGAGTGAATTCTTTCAATCCCTCCCACCCTCAGAAAATTTCCGGTCTCCAGTACTCGCAGCAGTTTCACCTGCATTCCCAGAGGCATCTCCCCTACCTCATCCAGGAATATGGTTCCCTGGTCCGCTCTCTCGAAAAGTCCCCTTCGTCTTCCAACCGCTCCCGTAAAAGAGCCTTTTTCATGGCCGAAAAGTTCCGATTCGAGTACGCCTTCGGCGAAAGCGCCGCAGTTGACTTCCTCGAAAGGCTTCATCATTCTCCCGCTGAGTTTATGTATGGTCCTTGCTATTATCTCCTTGCCGGTCCCGCTTTCTCCCTCCAGCAGGACGGAAACTTCGGTAGGAGCGACCTGTATTGTCTTATCCAGTATGACGTTCAGCTTGTCCGATCTTCCTATTATATTAAAGTGGCTCTTTACGGTTCTGAGTTTTATGAACCAGTTTATGGTTGCGGAGGTTTCCTCCCTGTCATGGTCCGGGGATATATATAGATCTACCCCCTGATAATAATCAGACCTTAACTGCTCTTCACTCTTCTCCTCTCCGAATACGATGATGTCGTAGGAGATGAATTTCTTCTTGAATCGCTTGATTACCGGCAGGTAATTACTGAACGCCCCAAATGAATTTATGGCAAGGATGATACCCTCCCCGGGTTCATCCATGGCCAGAATACCCGATATATTGTTATAAATTCTGCACTCAGAACCGGGGCACCTTATAATACTTTCCAGGTATTCCCTGAAATCGTCACCCTCTGACAGGGCCCATATTTGAGATTTCTTAAGATCCATGATAAGTTAATTATGCATGAAGAACTTCTGTTGTCAATTCAATATACCGTGTTTAAATGGGTTTTGGCCGCTTTTAAGGTATTGATTCGCTTGAACGGACCTGGAGAACTATTCCGCCTGATCCTCATCCTGGTAGGATTTTACCTTCTCCCTGAGAGTCTGGCGGCTAATACCCAGTATTCTTGCCGATTTCGATTTATTCCCACTGGTTTTCTCCAGTGTGTTGAGTATCAGCATCTTCTCCATCTCTTTCAGACTCATGGGGAATAATTCATCTATATTCCTGGCCGCCCTGTCCTCTGTGAACTGATCTTTTCCGTCCACTATCTCAGCGGGGAGATGCTCGATCTTTATACTGTCCTCGGCATCCAGCAGTACCGCCCGTTCAATAATGTTCTTTAACTCCCTTACATTACCGGGCCAGTTGTAGCCCCTCAGGATTTCAGCGACTTCACTGGAAATGGTTTTTATGCTCTTCTTGAACTCCCTGTTGAATGTTCTTATGAAATGATTTGCCAGAAGCTCTATATCCTCTTTTCTCTCCCTCAGGGGGGGGAGCTCTATCGGGATTACCTGCAGGCGGTAGTAAAGGTCGTTCCTGAAATTTCCCTTGCTTATCTCTTCCTTGAGGTTGCGGTTGGTAGCTGAAATAACCCTGGCATTGAGCTTGAGGTCCTTTACCCCTCCTACCCTCCTGAAGGTCTTGTTTTCAATTACTCTGAGCAGCCTGCTCTGCAGAGTCACCCCCATCTCTCCGATCTCGTCAAGGAATATCGTCCCCCCTTCCGCCAGTTCCATTAATCCTTTCTTTCTCTTTTTTGCGTCTGTAAAAGCCCCCTTTTCATGTCCGAAGAGTTCGCTCTCCAGAAGCGTTTCCGGAAGGGCCGCGCAGTTTATCTCCATGAACGGCATATTTTCACCCCTGCTGCTTTCATGGATCGCCCTGGCGACAAGTTCCTTGCCGGTGCCGCTTTCCCCCTGAATCAGTATGGTGCTGGCCTTGCTTTTGCCTATTTTCTTAACTCTCTCGAATACTTCCAGCATTACCTCGCTTCTGCCTATAAAGTTTTTGAAATCATATTCTTCTCTGTTTTTATCTCTTATCTCTTTCAGTTCATTCTTTAGTTTTGATTGCTCAAAAGCATTCTTTATGGCGATTTTCATCTTGGGGATCTGAAAAGGTTTGAGCAGAAAGTCGTATGCTCCGCATTTTATAGCCTCTACGGCAGTTTCTATTTCTCCGTAAGCTGTCATCATGATTACAGGAACCGAAGGATCTATTTCCTTTATCTCCTTTAACAGCTCCATTCCGTTGGTGTCGGGGAGCTTCAGGTCCAGGATTGCCAGATCTGCGGGATCGTCTTTGAAACTCTTCAGCCCCTTCTTACCGTTCTCCTGATCTTCGACAATATAACCTTCGTTTTTAAGCGATTCCCCCAGAGACCACCTGATGGTCTGTTCGTCGTCTACAATAAGGATCTTCCTAGGCATACAAAATCACCTTTCCATTACAGTTTCAATTCCCTGCTGATCAGGGGCTGACTCAAACCCTCTGGGGATTTCTACGAAGAACACAGTCCCCTCTCCGGGTTTGCTCTGATGGGTTATAGTACCCCGGTGGCTCTCAATTATTTTTCTTGATATCGACAGGCCCAGTCCTGAACCTTCGGTTCGGGTAGTAAAGAAGGGATTGTAAAGCTTGTCGGATATTCCCTCGCCAATACCGGCACCGTTATCACGGAATTCTATGAGTATCATGCCCTGTTTCTCAGACTCCTTTATCATTATTGAAAGAAGCCCGCCCTGATCGCAAGCCTGTATGGCGTTTCTGGACAGATTCAGCACTACCTGTTTCATCTGGTCACTATCCATAACGCATATGTCGTCTTCGACACCGCTTTCCACCTCAATCCTGACTCCCCTGCTGTCAGCTTTCTTGCTCAGCAGATCGGTGCAGTTTCTTATTATCTCGCCGATAGAGCCTCTGGCGAAACGGGGCGAGGCCGGTTTAGCAAAGCTCAACAGATTCTTAATTATTTCATCCAGCCGGTTAATCTCGCTTAGAATTACAGAAATATACTCTCTATTGCCCGATTCCTTGTCCAGTTTCTCGCTGAGAACCTGGGCGGTGGTGGCAATTCCGGTCAGAGGATTTCTTATCTCATGAGCCACCCCCGCGGACAGTTCTCCAAGGGATCGCAGCCTGTCCGCTCTCCTGAGCTCTTTCTCTATCGCTTTCTGTTCTGACAGATCCTCGAATACCGCCACGATAGTCCTGCCGGTATAAAGGTCCGTCTGGACGATCCTGCAGTCTACTTTCACGGGAATCCAGTTTTCCCCTTTAACAGCCATTGAATCCTCAAAAGATGAATTCTCCTGTTTCCCTGAAACCAGCTCTCTGAAAATATCCTTTTCCTTTCCCTCGGGCCCGAAGAGATCGTTGAAATAAACTGCATCAGAAGCCTTATATCCCAGGATTTCCCTGCCTTTCCTGTTGAGAAAGACAATCTTCCCGTTCTTGTCTGTTTTCATGACACCGCTGTTTATATTCTCCAGTATGGTCTCATTGAAATCCTTCAGGTTCCGGAGCCTGCTGATATTGACCGCGTTGGCGACTTCCTGAGTAAAAATGGTCTGAATTGTATTTATGAAATAGTAATCTTTGAGATAATCCATTCTGGATGAGTAATTCTTTCTGAAAACCAGAAAACCCAGCCATCTTCCCTTGAAAAGAAGCGGAATAACCGTATTATCCCACGGTTCAGTACTGGCGACGCAGGTGGTTATCTTCCGGTCACAGTCTTTAAGGCAGAATATGTCCGACTGAAGAAGGTCCTTGTGCTGGGCGGTTTTCAACTTATTCACAGCTTCATCGATGAATTCCCGGGTCAGGTGGTAGTACGCTCTGTCCTTCAATTTATCGGCTCCCCTGCTGAATAACAGGATAGCCGCCCCTTCCGAGTCAAGATACTGGCAGAAAGCTATCATGAACCTGTCCAGCGCGTCATCCCAGTTCTCATTGGAGCTTATATCCCTTCCCATCTGATAGAGCATTTTCAACCGGGTAATATGCGTTTTCAGAGATTTATTGGCCCGGGCAAGCTTATCATTGGTGTTGATGATCTTGCGGCTCATAGCATTTCTGCTGTCCTTGAGCTTCTGATTTGCCTTTTCCAGTTTCCTTATCAGCTCCTGGTTCTCTCTGATCATCTGGTTGTGATTCAAGGCCGCTTCCACTACTTCCCCAAGCTGGTCCATATCAAAAGGTTTGCGTATGAAGTCAAAAACATTCAGCCGGAGCGCCCGTATGGTGGATTCAATCGAAGCATGGGCGGTCATTATTATACACCTGGCATTCGGCAGATTACTGTTAAACTTCTTGATAAGATCAATTCCTGAGCAGTCGGGAAGTTTCAGTTCTACCAGAGCGATCTCGAAATTGCTGTTTTCAATAAATCTCTCGGCGTCACTTCCGCTGGAGGCAGTGTAGACCTCATAACCTTTTTCGCTGAAATGATTTTCTATTATCTCAACTACCGGCCCCTCGTCATCCACAATTAATAGAGGACCTTTCTGATCCAAGACCATACCCCCCACTTGCAAAATGAAATAATCGTATACCTTAGGATTATATTAATAAAAGCATTACAGGGCAACAAGAAAGGCAATTGCCTGAATTCAATTCGTATGAAACCGCCGGGAAACTTCCGGCCATATTATTTTCTTCAGTTGCCAGAGGGACTGAACAGGAAATTCATTCCTTCAAATATATCGTCTTATGAAATCGGAAAGTACTGCACGGGAATCTTTGGACATATAGGTGATGTAAACGGCGATCCTGAAAGCGTCAGGCTCATCATCGCGCTTTTCCGGTTCCGTTCTCACTACTACCCCGTCAAACATAGCCTTCTCTTCTTTCTCTTCGCCTCCCTCTCCCACCGGTATCACCAGCCCCATTTGAACTTTTGTCAGCGGATCGATATGCTGATTGGAACGAAAATAAATTCCGTTCATACTTATATTAATTGTTTCACCGCTGGCGCGGTCTCCTTCACCGCTTACGTCGAGCGGTATGGATACATCTATCCTTTCAGCGCGCCTTCTTTCCTTTATTCTCATAAGCACCCTTCAAAAAATGAAATATGATTCTTCCCGGTAAGTGATTTCCCCTAACCGTTTATTCTCTCCTTCAGAAGCTTGGAAGGTTTGAAATAAGGTACCAGTTTCGCCGGCACATGAACGGCCTCGCCGGTTCTCGGATTTCTGGCCATTCTCTCACCACGCTGTTTTACCTTGAAGCTGCCGAATCCCCTTATCTCGATCTTCTTGCCTTCCGAAAGCGAATTCTTGATATTGTCGATAATCAGATCAACCACCACGAAGGATTCCTTCTTATTCAGCTTCGTCTTTGCGGCAATCTCCTCTACTATGTCTGCTTTGGTCACCTTTGGTCACCTCCTGCTTTCCATGTATAAGTAATTAATGCTTAATAAATTCAATCATAGACCCAAAAGTTTGTCAAATAAATAATTTCTTAATCATATTTCATATTTCTATTGTTCTCTTGTAGAAGGTGTGCTGTTTGTGGTAATATTATAAAAGTTCCCCGTTTGAAACGTGTGGCATTGAAAGTATGGATTCCCAAAAGAACAGAGAATGTACTCAATCCCAGGACACGAATCAACAGGGAACTATCCGCGTGCTCCCAGATACTCTTTCAAGAGTCGTGCCACATCCGGGCTGGCCTGAATAACTCTGTTATATGGTTATATTATAATTAGTTACAGTATGATTTGATTCAGGTATGTTCGGGCGTGTCAATCATGGACCTTGCAATATGATTGTGGTTGGTTCCGGGTACGGTATATCAGGGGAATCAGTCCCGCAATCTGTTTTCACGATAGTATCTTATCAGCCTGGAGCACCCGGGGTCCATTCCAGCCGCCGCTTCGGTTGCCCTGAGCGTCTCCCATATACGCCTGTTGGAGGGATCGCAGATAACCGCATCTATCCCCGATGCTACTGCCATAGCCAGGAAAACACTGTTAAGGAGCTGTCTCATGGGGAGGCCGAAAGAGACATTGGATAAACCTCCGACCGTCTTGTATCCTGGTAATTCAGATTTAATAAGGCTGACTGCCCGCAGAAAAATCGCAGCTCCCTCAGACGATGTGCCTATAGAGGTTGCCACCGGATCGAAATATACCCTTTCGGGGGCTACCTTCATTTTTTCCAGGGTATCCGCGGATGCCTTCGCCAGTTCAAGCCTTCCCTCCGGGTCAGGTGGTATCCCGTTGCTGTTTTTGAGGATTATAATAACCGACGCCCCGTTTTCTCCCGCCACCTCTGAAATATTCTCGATACTGGCCCGGTCTGCGGGTATGGAATTCAGAATCACCCTCTCCCCGAATCTTTCTCCTGCTTTCTTGAGAAGGTCCTGGCGCGGAGTATCAACACATACCATTACTTCGTGCCTGCTCAGAACTGTCTCTGTGGCCCAGAATATTGTCTCTTCCTCCCGCTCCATCAGCATGGCGGCATTAATATCCAGAGCGGAAGCCCCGGCATTTACCTGGCGCTCCGCCAGCGCCAGCAGCTCATCCCGGTCTTTCCTCCGCATAATATCCTTAACCTTATCGCTGGAGCTTATAAGTTTTTCTCCTATTACAAATATTCTTTTCATTACGAAGCCCCCTGGTGGGAGTGGAACCGGTATCTTATAATATACTGAGAAATTTTTAAATAGTGTAACCGCTCTGCCTGCAGTATTTGTACAATGTCTCGAACAGCTTTACCCTGGCCTTTGTTATTTTTATATCTCTCCGGTCCATCATAAGCTCCGCTGTTCTGACAGCCTTTTTCAGATCGAAAGTTGTCATTTCAGGTTTCATCTTCCAAATAAAACTTGGTATGAATTTCGGAGGGAACCCTGGTTCAATAAGGTTTGAATTAAAACCGATAACTGTTCCGGTATCCAGTCTTGAGTTTATCGCGATCTTGGTATGATCGCCTACCACTGAGCCAAGAAAGCGCCTGCCGGTTTTTACCTTCCGCCCGGCGTTCCAGGCCCTTACAGTTCCGTAATTATTCTTAAGATCGCTGTTGCAGGTGCCGGCTCCGATGTTAACCCACGAACCTATATATGAATGGCCCAGGAAACCAATATGCTGTTTGTTGGAACAGGACGCTATCACTGTTTCTTCAACCTCTCCCCCAACCCTGCACCCCCTGCCCAGCGAGGTCCCGCTCCCTACCTTGGCGCCCGCTCTTATAATACATTTTCTGCCTATGAAACAGGGACCGTTTATAATGGCATTCGGTTCTATCAGCACGCTGTCGTCTATCAGTATGGGGCCTTCCGAGGCATCCAGAACGGTTCCTGATCTGACTTCAACTTCAGAACCTATGACAATATCCGCCTCATTTATCAATTCTACCCCGGTGAACAGTTCCGAGTCAGGGTCCTTCCCCCTCAGCGGGTTCTTGCTGAAATCATCCCTGATGCAGTCGGCATTAAAGCCGATCAGATGCCAGTGCCTTGAAAATAATTTCTGATTGGTGGTAATAATATTAACATCCGATTTGTCAGCCCAATCTCTGAATTCTGCTGTGAACCGGTCTCCTTCATCCTCTTCCTTATTTTCGGTTTCAGATATCTTCCTGATATTTTCTATTATGCTGTCCATTCTGTTGTCTCCGGTTATACCGAGAAGAAAATCCAGAAAGCTTCTCGACTTTTCTTCCGACAGCCTGGATAGCACCGGAACGTCATTTTTCACCATTACGCTGTCCGGTAGAACCTCCTCAGTCAGCTCCCGCAGGTCATCCCCGAAGGCCATAATCCTGCTGTTAATGAAGACTGTCTCCCCCCTCACCTCGTTAATGAGGATATCGAACTCATTCTTTTCCGTAATGACCTGTTTCTCCAGGTCCTCTGCCATATAAGGACGGCAGTGGAGTGATACCCGCTCAGGGTTGATATCCTTGATTATCCTGTTTCTGAGCGTATCTGTTCCCAGGAATATCTCAAATACCGGTTTGTTCAGAGACAGGGGAAACAGATTTGGAAATTTGTGGTCTTCAAAAATACATACTGAATGTATGTCCGATTCTTTTGCCATTATTTTCCGTTCTTGATGAAGATTCAGAAGTAATTGCGCAGACGGGACAAAAAATAAAAATGGTGGAGTTGACGGGGCTCGAACCCGTGACCTCTTGTCTGCCAGACAAGCGCTCTCCCAGCTGAGCTACAACCCCTCTTTATAGCTCAAAATAGCAAATTGACAGTTGTAGTCAAGAGAAAATTATCGGTTGGAGTTTCCCCAATTTTTATAATCTATCAGGTAGTTTAATTATTGGTTTGGTTTGCGGCTGAGTGATTAATTCAAAATCGTTGTCGGTTTCCCCGGCGATGAAACCGCAACTCCCGCCTCGCACATCGCTCTTTCTGCCCCTGACGGGGCAGAAAACCATGCCCGCTCGCCCTCCGGAGGGTTTTGAATTAATCACTCAGCCGCTTCTATCAATGCTTAAGGCCGATTCCAGTTGCTATTAAAACTAAGTTGTTGTTAAAGATTACCTTGCCGACATTCTGGCTTATTTTTTGGGGAAACTCCTGAAAATTACCGGGGGCAGCCCCAAACTGATAACAGCCCTGGGCCAATTATGTGTAACTATTTCGGGATGCCTGAGCCGTCTGTATGAATAGACAAATCTATTCTTGACAGAAAACCTGATAGGGAATATTTTCTCGTTGAGCCGGAGTGGTGAAACTGGTAGACGCAGGGGACTCAAAATCCCCCGGAGCTCTGCTTCATGCGGGTTCGAATCCCGCCTCCGGCAGTTTTTAATTCAGGAAATAACTACCGCTTTTCGGCCGCCCCGCTGAGTTTATTCTGGAATCCTCTAATAATATCATACGCCACTTCCCTGGTGCTGCCCATTCCAAGGCCGGTAAGATAGAGCTGGGCCGGGTAGAGCGCGTCGATCCTGTCCAGCCACTTGATTTTTCCTGAATCCGGTTCCCGTCCGCTGTTTGTTGTTTCTACGTTCGACAAACAGGAGAAAATGAATACAAGCCCGAGGCAGAAAACAACCGCTTTGCTGTCACTTAAAAGATTCAGCGAAAAGAAAGCTGATCCGCCTGTCTTTGATTTCAACATTTTCCTTCACTATCCTTTCCGGAGGGTATCCGGATCTCTCCATCTCAATAACCAGGTCGTAAATCCCCGGTTTCAGCCTTAACCTTTTCATATTTATTCTGCCCGGAACGGTTCTCCAGCATCTGATGTCGGCGCGGGTAACCTCTTCTGCAACCGCATCGGTGATAGTTCCTATAATCAGGTTTCCCAGCTTGTTTCCGGTATCCATTTTATCCTTCGCGCTTTCCGTTGCCTTGAATTTAGCCAGCGCCCTCAACCAGGTTTTCAGCATTATGCCGGGCATTTTGTCGGACATATTCTTCATAGCTATCTCTGTTATGTTCTGGACTTCCTCGGCCGGAAACATTCCGATTTCATGTTCGGACGGTATCCCCGCATAAACATTATCAATGCCGCTCTCCCTCCGGACCAGCTCCGGGACCAGAATCTGAAAGGTATGCGTTTTTCCTTCATCGTCCACATGAGTAAAACTGGCTTCCAGTTCTCTCTTGAAAGGAACCAGCCCGGTCATGGCAATTACTACCGCTTCGCCGTAATGGCCGCTCTCCTCTTCTATTTCTATCTCCAGTCCGAACTTGTTGCTGTATTCTTCATATTGACCGCGGAAGCCCAGATAATTGGCAAGCCTCAGGATATCAAGCTTAAGTTGTTCGGGAACAGAAAAGGGAAACATTTTCCTGTAATCCCGATAACCCTCCAGAGCCAGCTTGTAGGAAACATAGGCGTTATTCGGTTCTCCCAGGGCTTCATAAATAATGCCGGCCAGGTATTGCGCAAATGCGTCATTGCGGTATTTATTTTCCCCTTCATACTTCCGGGAGAGAAGCTTCAGTTTCTGATTAATTGCTCTTGCCTCAACGCCCGCGTCTTCAAGTTTCCCCATTTTGATGAAGCTGAAAGCCGCAAATACATGAATCATCACCTTTTCATAGTCTTCGCCGTCGTAGGGAGTAATATTTGGATTCACCAGCCCGGCCGCTTCGGTTGACATTCTTCTGGTAAAAAGTTCTTCGGAAACCCTGGCCGCTTCCAGGAAATCTGAAGCGCTCCGTTCATAGCTCCCCGAGTAGAAATTAAGAGTCCCCCTGTTGAGAAGAAACAGAAGCCTGTTTCTATCTCCGAACTTACTCTGGTTTCCTTCAAGCTCGGCAAGCGCTCCGGTGTAATCCTCCGCCGGAAGGTACCGGTCCACCCTCATTTCCAGCATCAGGTTGGACGCACACCCGGCTGCCGCGATAATCATTGCCATCACTGCCAGCAGGTAACCGGTGCGGCCTTCAGTCTTCAGATTATATTTCACAGATCAGAACCTGTATTTATCCCGTTCGACCAACTTCTTGATCTTTTTCTGTCCGATCCACACCTTTTCGTTCGTCTCGATATTGATCAGTTCAAGGTCCACCTGATAAAATTTTGCCTGTTTTCCTTCTACCTGATCGATAATCGAATTTATGCTTCCGAACAGCATAAAATCAGCCCCTAATTCTCTTCCCATTTCCTTCATGGTTTCCGGCGATGCATTCATGGACTGATCGTATTTTTCATCCCTGAGAGCTTCCCTGATATCTTTTTCAGCAACGAAAGAAACCCTGCCGCTGTTTATCAGTTCTCGCTGCAGGTCATTCACGAATGTTTCGGTGGCTATATGCTCTGAGGTTTTATTACGCACAAAACCAACAATAACCGCTGGCTTTTTCCCTTCTCTTCCGGTGAACTCTCCCAGCCAGGGCCTGGAAAGGCAGTCTGAAATCATTTCTTCTGAGACCAGCCTGGAATCAGTGTCATTCCAGTCACCGCTCAGGTCCGTCACCGTATCGGTTTCGGTACGGGTTACATTGACGGAAGGTCCTCCGCACCCTGCAAAAACCGCTGCCGAAACGAGCGCTATACATAAAATGTACGAGGCATGTTTATTCATCCGAACAACTCCTTTTCTGTTTCTATTCTCCCTTATCGATCTGCACGTCCAGCCTCTTGAAGGCGTCCTCCGCGTTTTTCTGAACATACTCTTTCATGGCCATGTCAATCTCGTTGAGTTTTTCAAGGTTATCCCTGAAGGTGTCGAAATCGAGCCTGGCCATTGCGTAAACGGTGTTGTCATCTTCATCGATATGCCGTTTGTCAACGTATATGCCGCTGGTTGACTGGCCTACGATAGTCCTCTGAACGTTTATGATGTTCTGCTCTTCACTCGAATCAATTTCACCGCTTATGGTAGAGGCCATGTAATCTTCCATAATACCCTCAACCCTGGTGTGGAATACTCTGGCTATGCTCCCGATTGCCCGGTTTTCAGCGGTTTTCATTGCCAGGGCCTCATTCCTTACACCTGATACCACACCCACTCCGATAATATTGTCGTCCGAATCGAACTGCCCCGGGTTCAGAACCCAGTCCGGAAGGTCTTTGCCTTCCTCGCCCATCGAAGTCTTGTCGACCCCGCCGCCTCCGCATCCGGAAAGGACCAGGGAGAGGCAGACCAGAATGTAGACTGAATTGCGCATGGCAACCTCCTTCAGTGAATTGAATTTAATACTCTTAACCCGGTGACTGTTGATACGCAAACTTTAAACCGATTTTTTTTATTCGGTCAAGATTTTTATGAATTTTATAACTGCCCTGATATCCTGTATTTAGAAACAGAAGTATTTCCTGTCATTCACTCAAGGGTATGCTCGGTCCGTCTGATTATCTCATTCTGCAGGGATTCGCCCAGGTCAACGAAATAATCACTGTAGCCGGCAACCCTGACTATCAGGTCGCGGTGTTTTTCCGGCTCTCTCTGCGCTTCCCTGAGTGTATCCGCTGAAACAACGTTAAACTGTATGTGATGGCCGCCCATCCTGAAATAGGCCCTGATCAGATGGACTATGCTATTCAATCCTCGCTCCGACTGGAATATCCCGGGAGTGAATTTCTGATTTAAGAGGGTCCCTCCCGTTCTCAAATGGTCTATTCTGGAAGCGGACTTGAGTACCGCGGTGGGGCCCGCGGTATCCATACCCTGAACCGGCGATATCCCCTCTGAAAGAGGTTCCGGCCCTTTCCTTCCGTCAGGTGTTGCTCCGGTCTTTTCTCCGAAATAGATATGGCAGGTGGTGGGAAGAAAATTGATCCTGTGCATCCCCCCCCGGGTGTTCGGCCTTCCGTCGACCGCCATGAAGAAGGAATCGAATATGTCCGGTATCAGCTCATCAGAGCGTGGATCGTCGTTACCATACCTGGGGGACCTATGAAGAAGCAGTTCCCTTAATTTCTGATCATCCCTGAAATTGGAGTTGAGAGCTTCAATCAGTTCTTTCATGGAGAAACTGTTCTGGTTATAAATATGATGCCTGATTGCGGACAGAGAATCGGTGAGAGTTCCCATCCCGACTCCCTGTATATATGAACTGTTGTATCTGGCCCCGCCGTTGTTATAATCAATTCCCCTGTCAATGCAGTCATCTATCAGCAGCGAGAGGAAAGGAGCCGGAAGATTCTCCGCCCATAACCTTTCAATTATCCGGTTGCCTTTTATTTTTATATCCGCAAAATGCTTCAGCTGCTTTCTGAACGCCTCGAAAAGCATCCGGTAGTCGTTAAATCCTTCCGGTTCCCCGGTCTTTATTCCTATATCCTTACCAGTTAGCGGGTCGGTGCCGTTATTCAGCACTATTTCCAGTATCTTGGGCAGATTGAAGTACCCGGTCAGAATATAACTCTCCTTGCCGAAAGCTCCGGTTTCCACGCAACCGCTGGAACCGCCGTTTCTGGCATCTTCAATCGATTTTCCCTGCCGCAGCATTTCCTGGATTATCGCTTCTGTATTGAATACGGAAGGCTGCCCGAAACCTGTCTTAATTATTTTCAGGGCTCTCTTTATATAGTTATCCGGATTCTTTCTGCTCACCTGAATCATGGAGCTTGGCTGGAGCAGCCGCATCTCCTCTATTACATCCAGTATCAGAAAGGTGAGTTCATTAACCGCGTCTTCGCCCTGTCCGGTTACTCCTCCCAGGTTTATAAGGCAGAAATCCGTGTATGTATTGCTCTCCCTCGCGGTGACTCCGACCTTTGGGGGCGCGGGCTGGTTATTGAATTTAATCCAGAAAGCCTGAAGCAGCTCCCTGGCTCTGTCTTCAGTAAGCCGGCCCTTTTCGAGGTCATTCCTGTATAACGGATAGAGGTGCTGGTCGAGCCTTCCGGGATTGAACGAATCCCAGGTATTCAGCTCGGTTATGACTCCAAGGTGGACGAACCAGTAGTACTGGAGAGCTTCATGGAATGTTTCCGGCGCGGAAGCGGGAACCCTGGCGCATATTTCGGCCATCTCCAGCAATTCCTGTTTTCTGGCGGCTCCATTTTCAGCGGCTGCCAGTTCTCTGAGTTTGTCCGAATAACGTTTTGCGTAAGAAATCAAAGCTTCAGCCGCTATTTTCATCCCCCTCAGCTGCTCTCTCTTTTCCCATGCCAGGTCATCGCCGAAGTAATCCAGCTTCCCGATGCTCTTTTCGATATCTCTCTTGAAATCATCAAAACCATTGCGGTATATCTTTCCGTCAAGAACTGTGTGCCCCGGCGCTCTCTGTTCCATAAATTCAGTAAAGATACCCGCCCGGTAGGCGTCAATCCACTCCCTGTCCATCTGTGAAAATATTCTGTTCCGGATCGATCTTTCGGACCAGAAAGGAATTATCTGTTCCACATGATATTTCTCATCTTCTCCGGAGACCATAAAGGATATCTTATCCCGCTCCCTCAGTATCCTGAGATCCTCGGGAGAGTGAGTACAAATTTCAGGGTAGGTGGGTACAGCTTTGGGGGCCGGGCCCCTTTCTCCCACTATCAGCTCATTTTCTTCTATATATATCTCCTTGTTCTCCAGGATGTATTTAAAAGCCAGAGCGCGGGAAACCGGAACTGACATCCCCGCCGGCTCTGAAGCTGAATAGAATTCGGTCAACAGCCTGGCTCTCTCCATGTTGAGGCCGGGTACCGCCTCCAGGCTTTTCTTCCTCAATCCGGCAATACGTTTTTCCATAACCTGTCAGACCTCGCTTTCCACCCTGTATCCTCTCTCTTCGAAAATCGACCTGGCTGCTTCCATCGCTTTCTCATTGCCGCCTTCCAGCCTTCCGGTTCTATCCTCCATTCCGAATCTTCTTATTTTATCTTCACACATACTGTTATAGGGAATTATTCCCACACGTTCCATATTCTGAAGTTCTGAAAGGATGTCAGCCAGGCCTTCAATGTTTTCCCTGGAATCGGTATATCCCGGGATCAGTGCTATCCTGATTACCGTATCTGCGCCGGCGATATCCAGCTTTCTGAGATTATCTAATATCCGTTCATTGGAAACCCCGGTCAGTTCCCTGTGCCTGGCATCATCGGCCAGTTTCAGGTCGAAGTAAAAAGTATCCACAAGGTCAAGGACCATTTCGATATAATTGTATCGGCAGAAACCGGAGGTGTCCAGAACAGTCGAATACCCCTTTTCTCTGCAGAGAACCAGAAAATCACTTACAAATTCGGGCTGCATCATCGGTTCACCCCCGGAAAGGGTTACTCCCCCTCCTGACCGGTCGTAGAACATCCAGTCCTTTTCCACCTCCCGGAGAAGCTGTCCCGGAGTGAGGCACCTGCACCTCAGGTTGTAACTCTTGAGTTTTTCCGGCCTGGACAGATCGCGGCAGGTCAGCCGGTTTTTCCCTTCCGGATTGTGGCACCAGGGGCAGTCCAGGGGGCATCCCTGGAAAAAGACCGTACTCCTTATTCCGGGGCCGTCATGTATGGCAAATCTTTTTATATCAAATATTACTCCCCGATCACTCATCGCCTTCACCATCGATGAACAGGACCGACTCGCTCTCTGGAATTATCTTCTTTTCGCCTGGATCAGAAGCCGGATAACCGAGTGTAATCATTGCCGAAACTGACCAGCTGCCAGGCAGATCGAGGATTTCGGCGGTTTTATCCCGCTTGAACCAGCCGATCCAGCAGGTACCCAGGCCAAACTCTGTTGCCTGCAGAACGAAATGCTCGCCGGCAATACCCACATCCATAAAATCGTATTGGATTTTCTTCAGGCCTGCTGCTATACGGTGAACCAGAATATCCCGGTCAACCGCAAATACGGCAATCACGGGAGCCTCGGTGGCCCAGCTGTTTCTGACCGGAACAGATCCCAGAGCTTCGGAGACAATTCTCTCCCTGGCACTTCCGGTTGCTATCGCTATTCTTATTCTCTGCCTGTTGCAGGCGGTGGGTGCGTACCTGGCTGCCCTGACGCATGCCCTGATCATATCCATCGATACTTCCCTGTCCAGATATGAGCGGATACTTCTTCTACGGGTGACCAGTTCCATGAAATCAGGCATATTCATCATTCTTTCTGCAGAATTCAATCCTCCAGCTTTTCCTTTAACTCCTCAAAATTGTCTTTTCCCCCAAGAAGAACCGAAGCCATTGGTGCTTCTTCCCTCACCAGAGAACAGATCCGTTCTGACAGCTCTCTGATCTCCCACTGGGCATGAATATCGCTCCTCAAGCGTGAGAAATGATAAAGCTCCCTCAGGTTCATTCCGACCAGAACCCTTCTGCGATGAGCGTTGAGAAGGGCGTATTCAGCAGCTTCTCTTCCTGCTGCATCCATTATTTTTCGGTACAGCTGGGCGGAACGCCTCGAGACCGTATGGAATATTTTCTCGTTTTCTCTGGCGCTATCCGGAATTCTCACCGGCGCATCAGGGATATATGGCTGTGCCACTATGGTAGCCATCCGGTGTCTTTTAAGCTGCGCGAAGCATGAAGCGGATACCGATGCCTGAAAAATGAAGTTAACAAACTCAAATTCTCTCCAAACGCTGTCATGTGGCTGTATGTTGATCAGAGTCTCTGTTATCAGATCGCTCTTTTCACTCCCGGTCATCATTTCAGCTTTCCTGGCAGCCTGCTCTATTCCGCATCCTCCGGATGAAAACAGTATTGCCGCGGCAATCAATTCATCGCTATTGCCAGGCGCTGATACCAGAATCACCCGGTCATTCAATTGCGGGTCTGATTCTGTCATGGCGTTAAGCCGGTTCCTTGATGTGTGACTTCCGGTGAAATATTCGGAGGCTTCCGGATATTTTATCAGCGAAGGCGCTATCTCGCTGGAGCGGCTGGTTAGAGCTTCAGCCAGCTCCTGCAACTCCCTGAGCGGGTGCGATGCCAGGCGGCTTACCATATACTCCAGTTCTCTGGCGTTAACCGTCATGCCCAGCTGGGCGCTGGTGGCTAGCGGGAGAAGATACCTTGCGTCCTCTTTTGCGGTACTCTTATCCACCCTGCCTGACATTTTCCGGTAAAGTTCGTTGTACTGCTCCTCCAGGTAGTTTATCAGCCCGTTGAACCGGCCCGCCAGCCCCTGTTCTCTTATTTCGGCAGGCACGATGAAATCCTTCCCGATCTTGATGTAGCGCTGGGATTTTTCAGTGTATGAGGCCAGCCTGAAGCTCTCCAGAGCCTCCACGGCCAGCCTGGAAATCCCCATTATATCAAAATTGAATACTGCGTGTTCCGCCACCGAGGAATGCCCAAGCCCGAAGACAATATTCTCATTGGACTTTCTCGCCTTTTCCACCTGCTGCCTGGCTTCCTTCCTCAGAGTTGATATCTCCCTCGGATCCCTGCTGATACGCGCGTACGACGCTGATAGAACTTCAGGGGTAAGAGAGTCCCCATTCTCCTTCATTCTGTTTATCAGTTCATAATCGATGTTGTATCCCGCCAGTTTTACCTTCATATTCCTGCCTCTAGAAAGAGTAAGCCACTGTCCCGTAAAAACGGAACCTGTTACCTTCGTAATATGTTTCCTGATCTATGAGCGGGTCCGGGTTGCTGTAGACCACGTCGTCCAGTCCGTAGGCGGCAATAAAAGTAGCAGCCATGGGATAATTATTAAAATTGAAACCGTTGAACCTTATCTCCAGCCCCATATCCTTTTTCAGGTTATCTTTCCTGAACTCATCCCGGTACCATCCCTCTCCGGCCTCAGCGAAAATCCCTGCATACACCGACCTGAAATAAGTGAAAAACAGCTTTTTATTAATATTCCTGATAAGGGGAAAGCGGTAGGTAATCCTGCCCATTGCGGTTCTCTGACCTCCTATGCTGTAATAAGAATACCCCCTGAGTCCGTCCCTGCCGCCGGTATAGATATTAAAGAATTCGTCCACTGTACTTCTGTCCATGGCTTCCGCGCTGATATACAGGGAAAGGGCGGAATCAAGAAAAGGCACCGGTATGAACTCTTCGTAGGAAAGGCGGTACTGGCCGTAGTAATTTTTCTCCGATTCCTTGAAATAGTACTCCATCTCACCCGAGTAGAGCTTGTTATACGCCTTCCTTGCTTCCAGGTATAGCTCCCTTCCGCTCCTGGGATTTATTCCGGCCTCTACCCCCTTTCTCACGGACCTGTAATTATAACTGAGAGAAAGTTCATTACCCACATAATATTTCCAGCCTATCTCCCTGGTAGCCACGGCCCAGGCGTTCAGGTTTACATAATACTCCCCGTGGTCAGCCTGGAAAACCAGTTCATTCCTGTTGTAATAGTCGGTTTCGCCAAACTCATACCCGAGAAGTATCGATCCCTGCCACAGGTCAAATCTCTCCGCTATGACAGCCGAAAGTTCCCGGTTGTAGTAGTCGTAATACTTTCTGAAATACTGGAATCCGAACATTACCGAGGGCAGCCTTTCCCCGGTCTCAATCTCCAGCATTGCCACCGCGTCAAATTCTTTTTCCCGGTTGAATGATCCTCCCACCAGAAACTGCTGCCTGTCAAGTATATCGCTCATCTGCAGGGTAAGGCCGAGACGGGGCTTCTTATCGTATATCATGAACATCGGGAAGAAAAACATATCAGTATACAGGATATCGAAAGACCTGTCCTGCTCCCTGTTTTCAGTGATGGCTCCGGTAATCTGTTCATTCAGAACCGGATTCTCGCAGAAATCCCGGCTTGAATAATTCAATTCTCTCATATTTATCAGTGCAGAGTCAACCGGGCAGGCGGTACCGTCAGCGCACTTCCTGACCCAATCCTTCAGCCTGCTGATCATGTAACCGCCGGCCTCATAACTGTGGAATAGTAATTCGTCGCCTGCCTCACAGGGAGCGAAAGCTCCTCCCAGTACGCTGGTTACCCTCTCATCCCGGCCGCTTTCCGGATCCCTGACATAAATATTGAATATCCCCGTAATATCGCTGGAATAGAAAAACCTCTCCCCGGTGCTGTCCCACCTGGGATCCCTCTCGTCAGCGCCGGAGCAGAGCAGATCCTCTCTTTCTCCGGTCCGCGGGTCGATAAGTATGATATCCCTGCTGGTACATTCAAACCTGGTAGCCAGTATTCCTCTTTTTCCCCATGACAGCCCGTAGAATTGGGTGCCCTTTTCAGGGACAAAAAGCTGCCTGCTTTCTCCGCTGGAAGGCTCTATCACCGCTACATGCTCGGTGCACCCCCTGGTGACTACAGCCGCAATATGAACGCCATCCGGTGAATAAACCGGGTTTGACGCCCTCACCGTATTCGGAATCTTTCTCTCTTTCTTCTCCTGGAGGTCATACATGAAAAGGGCGTTATAATCTCTGTCAAATTCATTTTCGTCGGTAATCCTGGAATAACACAGGAACCTGCCGTTGGGTGAGAGCGCGAATCTGGAGGTTATATCGCCTGCTATGACCGAGAGTTCTCCGGAGCTATTCAGGTGAACCAGGTCCATATCCGAATAATCGCCTCCCCTGTTTGAAAGGAAATAGAGCCCTCCGTTACCATCGGGCAATGGATAGATATTCAGAAATCCTTCCCCCGCGATTACCTCTCCATGTTGTCCCTCCCTTTCTATTCCTCTGCTTATTTTCAGGTAACGGGAAGATATATCTTCCTTCCACAGACTGTAAAGCCTGTCTTCGGATATTCCGAGTATATCGCGGCAGGCGCCGTCGAAACCTATCCGGTAAGCCCTGGACAGGGCGTCTGCCAGTTCCTTTATCTTATCCCTTCCATACCTTCGCGCTATAAAATTTGTCAGGGAGAATCCCTGGTTGTAGAGAAGCTCCGCATTTAGAGAATTCTTGCCGAACACCTTCATCTCATCCATGCTGAGAAGGGTTCCATTAACCACTGCTGTTCTAAGAATCATATCCCGGTGTGAATCCCATATATCGCTTCTGGCCTTATCCGTCTGAAACTGCGCCATCCCCTCGGCGAACCAGTTCGGCATTACGGTTCCCGCTATGGGAATATATATTTCATAATTCGGATAGCCGGTAATCACATCAGGCCTTCTTTCTCTTTCAAAGTTAATGAACTGGAGATAGAAAGAAGGGATGCTCTTGGGAAACTTCATGCTCTTCTGCATCGAAACCAGATGCACAAATTCATGGGTGGTTACATTTCGAAGCCAGTTGGTAGTACCGCGCAGATTGAATTCGAAATCAGCCACATCGAGATTTATCCGGTCCTGATAATAATAGGCGGCGCCCCCGGGCTCATCGGATATGTCCATCAGGTTTATATGAACGGTGGGAATCCGGCAGTCATAGAATTCGGTAACCGGCTCATAGATAGCCTCCGCGATCAGAGCCACCTGCCGGGCGCTGAACTCCTCCCCGTCATGATAATGTATCTGAAAATGATCTGTTTCTATGGTTCTCCATGTTACATCAGAAAAATTAATCGCCGCCATATTCGATGCAACGGCCAGAGAGAGAAAAAGAGCCAACCCTGCCGCCCGGCGGAACCGGCTTTTAATCCTGCCTTGTTTGCTCATACGGTTTCCTTTGCTGTACAGCCACGCCGATAGCTGCTGGAGACGAATACTGGTCTTCCGCGTGGGAGTGTTATTACATCCGCAAGAGATATATAATAATCTCCCGCCATGATTACTACCTTACTTTCAACAGGGGTATTTACCCGGAAGTAAGTTCCGCCGGGCTGCCGGATTAATAAATACTTTCTATTACGGGCTGTTAGATTTCAAATATTTATAAAATTCACTGTCTGTTGTCAGTATGGCCCTGGAGTTATTGATCAGGGTATTGCTGTATATATCCATGGTTTTGAGAAACGAGTAAAACTCCGGGTCCTTATTGTAAGCCTGCGCGTATATCCCGGTAGCTTCCCCGTCGGCCTCACCCTTGATCTCCTGGGCTTTTCTGTAAGCTTCAGATGTAATCCTATTCATTTCGCGGTTCATCATACCGTTGATCTTTGCCTTCTCCCCCTGGCCTTCAGAGCGGTACTTTGCCGCTATCTTCTGTCTTTCAGAAATCATCCGTTCATAGACCTTCTCACGCACCTGGTTTATATAGTTAAGCCTCTTTATCTGAACATCGACCAGCTCGATCCCGTACTGGGGTACCAGCTCGGATGCCTTTTTCAGAATCATCAGGCGCAACTTCTCCCTGCCTATTGAAATCCTTTCCATCTCCTCAACTGAAATTTCTTCTTCTTCCACCGGCCTTTCGAATATCTCGTTGGAATTCCTGACAACCTCTATGAGATAGTGGCTTGAAACTATATCCCTGGAAGCGGAATCTATTACGTCGTCCAGCCTGGTCTGAACACCGGCCTCGGTTCCTACCGACTGATAGAACTTTAGCGGGTCTACAATTTTCCATCTGGCAGTGGTGTCCAGTTCAATATATTTCTTGTCGGCGGTCGGTATCTGGTTGGCCGTACCGTCCCAGGTCAGTATTCTTTTGTCAAACCTGTGAATTTTATGAATCAGGGGGATCTTGTACTTCAACCCCGGTGTTTTTATTGCTTCCCCGACCGGGTCTCCGAACTGGGTTATAATGGCCTGTTCATATTCCTTCAGCCTGTAAAATGCGCTGTTAACAACTATCAGGGCGATAACTATTAACACCAGTATCGATATGGTCTTACTTCTGTTCATTACTGGCCGCCTCCTTTCAAACTTTTTTCAAGCTGCAGAAGAGGCAGTATCGATTTCTGCTTCTCGTCGACTATATATATATCCTTCAGCCGCGGCAGAATCTTGTTCATGGTCTCAAGATAGAGGCGCCGGCGGGTCGCGTCCGGAGACTTCCGGTATTCACCGTATACTTCATTGAACAGGGCGACATCGCCCCTGGCCCTGTTCACCCTGTTGAGAGCGTAACCTTCCGCTTCTGATATCATCTGCTCCGCCTCTCCCTTGGCCTTGGGGATTTCGTTGTTATATTCCTCCCAGGCCTTGTTTATCATCTTGGATTTATCCTGCTTGGCGCTGTTGACCTCATTGAAAGCGGGCTTCACCGGTTCGGGAGGGTTCACATCCTTGAACTTTACGGTAACTATATGAATCCCCGCTTCGTAAGAGTCCAGAGTTTCCTGAAGGCCTTTCCTGACCTCCTTGGCTATCTCTACCCTCTCCCTGGTAAGCACGCCAGTTACCGTTCTGTCTCCGATTACTTTCCTGGTAATAGCTTCCGATATATCTCTAAGGGATTTTCTCACATCGCTGATTTTAAAAAGATATTCATAAGGATCTTTTATTCTGAACTGAACAATCCATTCCACATCCGCGACATTGAGGTCGCCGGTAAGCATCAGCGATTCATCCTGATAACTCCTTGTACTGTATTGTGTTCTCACTCCGGGTTGGACCGTCCTGAATCCGAACTCTTCCTTGAACACCTTCTTGATCTTTACATTCCTTACGGATTCTATTCCGAAGGGGATTTTCATGTGAAGGCCGGGGGGTACCTGCCTGACAAACTTTCCTAACCTCGTAATCATTCCAACTTCATCCGCATCCACCGAATAAAGGCCGGAGGCCAGTACTATTATGAATATTATTAAAAGGATGACCCCCCGGACACCTCCACCCGGCAGAGAATAGTTCTTGTCACCCACCTGAATCTTCATACTCCTCTCCCTCCTTGAAAATCTGCATTGGCCTTGATTAAACTAATTATTGCCTAATTATATGGAGTTTTCAACATCTTTCTGATTTATTTCAATTGGCTTAAGCCGGTTGCATTTAATTCCGGCCAGCGCCACGCAAAATCCACAGACAGAATTTACTGATTCTTTCCCAGGTATTTATCCAGCTCCATTTCATCCCAGAAATCGCCCGCTTCCTCCACCCCGTTGTCGTATGCTTTCCTCACCCAGTAGGCACCTATCTTCATATCCCTGTATTTCCTGGAGACGCAGTACATTCTTCCGAGGTTGAACTGGGCTCTCGGATTGTCCTGTTCCGCTGCCTTCTTGAACCATTCAATCGCTTTCTTCTGGTCAGGCCTTACTCCACTACCCTTATTATACATGATACCCAGGTGGTTCTGCGCCTTGGAGTGGCCCTGCCTGGCCGCCTTGAGGTACCAGCGAAAGGCTTTCTTCTTATCCTTTTTAGCACCATTGCCTGTAAAATAATCCAGGGCCAGGCTGAACTGAGCCTTGGCAAGGCCCTGCCCGGCGGCCTTTCTGAACCATTCCGATGCCCTTTCCTCATTCTTATTCACGCCCTCGCCTTTTTCATACATCAGTCCCAGGTTATGCTGAGCATCGGGATGTCCCTGTTCAGCGGCTTTCCTGTACCATTGAACCGCTCTTTCCTTATCCTGTATTACCCCTTCCCCGAAAGATAGCATGAACCCAAGATGGTTCTGCGCCTCCGGGTCGCCGTTCTCCGCGGCAATTCGGTACCATTTAAAGGCTTCCTGCCTGTCCTGCGGTACCCCTTCGCCATGGAAATATTTCATTCCAAGACTGAACTGGGCTTTTACCAGTCCTCCTTCAGCCGCAGCCTTGAACCATTTTATGCCTTCTTTATAATCCTTTTCCACACCTACTCCGTCAAAGTACATGACCCCAAGGGAATACATCGCTTCGGGGTTACCCTCGGTAGAGAGTTCCCTGTACATCATGAACGCTTCCTCGTATTCCCCTTCTTTATAATGTTTATTTGCCTGAGTAAGCCTGTCTGAATAAAGCGCTGAAGGCAGTATGAGCAGACAGATCGCAAATATTATGACTCTCCGGTAATGCATAGCGTTCCTCCTTTCTCTTATTAGTTTAACGGTTACGAATGATTATTCAAGGATGAATATATCTTATTGCAGAAAGAATAGTTAGCTGATCGGGACAGAGATGCTGATTTGCCGGAGAGGCGAACGGGAAATTATCTGCGCGGGATTACATTCAATTATTCCCCGGATGCTGTATAATCGATTTCTGTCTCTTTGTCACCCAGAATATCCGGAAAGCGATCCGGAGTTAAGGGTTTTTCAGTTAATTATTTTGAATTTCAGGGAACGGAAGACACATCGTAACCCCCCTGCGGTAGATATTCAAGTTCTTTATTCATCAGATCACCGATGAAGACCGGAGGTATCATAGCTATCTCTTTGGATAACCCCGGCTGTTTCTCCCTGGCCAGCTGCCAGGGGGTTTTATACTCCTTGTAAGAGTTGGGCCTTTCGAGATTAAAGAAGAGCTGG
>JAWODM010000011.1:0-2958 GCA_046483305.1 Candidatus Krumholzibacteriales bacterium
AACAATCCACCAAGCAGATATGTTATCCACCCGAATATGGATATGTCCCAATCAACTGCAAAGGCCATGAACAGGAAGGAGGCGATCCAGAAGAGGACCCCTCCTGCCCACATCAATAAAACCTTATTGCTTTTCGGTAGTAAAATTGGAAGAAGGCCCAATGGTAAGTGCTCAATTGGTTGGTATTAACGAGAGCGAACCCGAAAAGATCGATATTGGGACACCTCTTAAGGTTAAATTTCTAGAAACAGATTTGAAGGGAGAGACCCGGATAGGGCTGGTCCTCAGCGGTGGCGGAGCGCGGGGAGCCGCCCATATAGGGGTCCTCCAGGTGCTGGAAGAGTACAGAATACCGGTCGACTATATCGCTGGTACCAGCATGGGCTCGATAGTGGGAGGGCTCTATGCGGCCGGGATGACTTCCGCTCAGCTTGAAGAGGTGATATCCAGGGTGGACTGGGATGAGGCGTTCACAGACCGGATCCCCAGAGAAGAGCGCTCTTTCAGAAGAAAACGGGACGACGACCTCTACCTGATCAAGAACCGGCCGGGTATATCGGCGGACGGTCTGAAGCTGCCCTCCGGCCTTATAGACGGGCAGGACATAGACCTGCTGTTCAAGAGGTACACCATTCCGGTGGTGACTGTCAGAGATTTCGACAGCCTGGCGGTGCCCTTCCGGGCGGTGGCAGCCGATATCGAAACCGGCCGCGTTGAGATAATCGGCGGGGGCGACCTGGCTCTGGCCATGAGGGCCAGCATGTCCATACCTGTTGTTTTCGCTCCCAGAACGGTCGGCAGCCGTCTGATGGTAGACGGAGGGATAAGCATGAACCTCCCGGTGGAGGTGGTGCGGGATATGGGAGCGGACATTGTCATAGCGGTGGATATAAGTTCTCCGCTGAAAGATCGCGAGGAATTGAACTCCATATTGAGCATAACCAACCAGCTCACCACCATCATGACCAGGCGAAATACCGAAGAGCAGATCGCATCTCTAAGGGCAGAAGATATATTCATAAATCCTGATCTGGGGGATATCACCACCGCTTCCTTCAAGAGAGCGGCAGAGACCATACCGATAGGAAGAGATGCGGCGCTGGGAGTTCTTGAAGAACTCCGAGGCCTTTCGTTGACAGAGAATCAATACCGGGAGCATATCAAAAATAGAAAGAAAAGGGCTGGGCCCCCCCTTATAGACAGAATAAGGATAGTGAATGATTCGAACCTCTCTGACCGGGTGATCATAGACCGGCTCAGGCAGCACACAGGCGAGTACCTGGAAGTGGCCCGGCTGGAGGAGGACCTCAGCCGGATCTACGGCCTTGAGCTTTTCGAGTCCGTCTATTACGACGTTACCGAAGAGAACGGGAAAAACGTTCTTACAGTAACTGCCAGGGCAGCTTCCTGGGGCCCCAACTACCTGAACTTCGGAATGGCGGTTTTCGAGGATTTTGAAGGGCCTAACTTCAACCTGGCGATGGCCTACACCAGAACAGCGATTAATTATCTCAACGGCGAATGGAGAAGCGGTATTAGGATTGGGCAGGAACCCGGCCTGTTCACGGAGCTGTACCAGCCCCTGGAACACAAACTGAAATATTTTATTCATCTGAAGGGGATGGCTGGAGAGAGAGCCTGGAATATTTTTGATTCAGAAGGCAACATGCTCCGGGAGTACAATGTGCGGCGTTACGGAGCGGAAGTTTCAGCAGGAAGAGAGCTGGGAAGCTGGGGAGAGGCCCGGGCGGGACTTTTCAGAGGAACCGGCGAGTTCAGCATACAGGTGGGGGATCCATCCATTCCGGATCACAACTTCGATACCGGCGAACTATTTGTTCAGTTCTTCCTGGACGAGCTGGATAATGTGGTATTCCCGCATTCGGGCGGCACTCTCCGGATCAGAGGAGTTACAGGAAGGGAAGCTATCGGCTCGGACACTGGCTACCAGCAGTACGTCATCGAAGGTTCCAGAGCATACAGCATAGGAAAGAATACGGCACTTCTCAGCGGGCACTTCGCCACCACCGGAGGCGGCAATGCCCCCATCCAGCGGATGTTCCATCTTGGAGGGTTTACCAGGCTCTCGGGGCTGGAGAGAGATGAGCTATACGGCCAGCAGGCAGGGCTTCTATCTGCAACCTTTTACAGGCGGCTGGGAGAAGTTCTGATGCAGCCGTTTTACGCCGGGTGCTCTTTTGAGTACGGGAATGTGTTCGAGAAGCGTGATGACATAAAGTTCGATAGTGGAATAGCTGCAGGGTCTTTTTTCCTGGGTTTTGATACAATCATAGGGCCTATATATGCGGGATATGGCCTGGCCGAGGGTGGGCGGAGTAATTACTACCTTTTCCTGGGGCAGTCGTTTGATCATTGGAGGGTTGGGGTAGGGGGGAGGTGAATACGGGATCCTGATTGACCGCAGTAATAATTTCATAAGACACATTCCAGCAAGAGATATCATGAAAAGCTCTGCCGCCTACAGGATCTTGTTCAGCGATTCCGGTTAACCATACGAAATGATTGATTACCGTAAGTGGAAAACAATGTCGGATTGCAGTTACACTCTGGATCCGTTAAAAACTTCCCGACTTGCCAAATTTATCACCGAGAAATGGGAATGGGAGGGTCCGGTGAATGAGTTAGAATCAGATATTGAAATACAGAAGAGATTGCTTCAGTGTTACTGGAATGAAGGTAAAAGGGATGAGTAGATCTGTATTTATAATTCTTATAATATTATTAACGTTACCTTACTTATCTTTCGCCCAGGGTAGTATTCCCTCCAGCCCCCGCTCAAGAGAGGCAATATCAAGCGTCAAACCGGGGCTGGGTAAAGAACTCGAAGAACAGGGGATGGAGTATGGCGCCCCGATATACATCAGGATATTCAAGGAAGAGAGAATACTGGAGTTATGGGTTAAGAAAGGCAGCAGCTTTGAGTTATTTAAAACTTAT
>JAWODM010000032.1:0-42545 GCA_046483305.1 Candidatus Krumholzibacteriales bacterium
CTTTCCTCACCACTCTTGACTGTTACGTATACATTATGCTTGAGGATAGTCAGTACGATTGTACCACGGCTGCTCAGTTCAAGGTCAGCCTGGTCGACTCCGACGGCAATCCCCTGGATTCATCAAAGTATGCCATCGCCTATACCGATTGGCCTGATTATACATTGACTATCGGCAGCCTTTTCGATGGCATCAGCGTAGCCTTCACAAGGCCAATGTATTATAACACAGAAGGTCCGATCGAGCTTGTAAAGTTCGGCCTGATGCTTCTGGAAGACATTGATGAGCTGGCATTCAACATTGAAGCCGATCCTAACGATCCGGTAGACCGGGACCAGCCGATCATCACTCAGTGTGATCAGGACTACACCAAGGTCGAGGTTGGCGGACGCGACGCAGCTATAAACTATACTGAATAATATATACTCAGTATAATATTAGCATTTATGCCCCCCGGGAAAAGTGAGATAATCACTTTCCCGGGGTTTTTTTAGAACAGGTCCCTGAGTCTCTCCACCGCTTTTTTCTTTATTTCATCGGCCAGCTTCTGCCTGGCCTTTTCCCTTACTCCGCTCTGGTCCAGAGAAACACCGGGAGACTGCGTGGTTCCGGTGATTTTGAAGGCAAGCACCAGGTTCCCTTCGTCATCTTTGAAATAATCAACTATCTCCCCCAGCTTCTTCAGGTCTTTCATCCTCTTCTGCGCATCCGGAGGGATAATCAGGCTGGCGGCCAGATCCAGGCTTTTATCAAATCCCACTGTTCCGGTTCCGCTTATACGCCCGTCTCCCGATACCATTTCGAGCTTCCTGATGGCCGCCCTTCCCCCGGAAACAACCATATCTCCGTCGCAGCTGTTAAAGTTGAAGTTCTCATATCTGGAAAGGTCCACCCCCAGGGCCGCGGATACCGGACTGATGAATCTGGAAAAATCTACACCTCCGCCGTCTGAATGAAAAACCGCGCGCGCATGGAGAGAGTTCAGCGGATCGGCGTGAGGAGTCAAATTCATCCTGCCGTTACCGTTGAGGTCGAACTCTCCGTTCATTATATCCGCCGATGAAACGAGCCGGGAAAGCACTTTCCTGGAATCAATCTTCTTAACCGAAAAGTTAGCCACCGTAGCTATACTGGCAAGATCGGAAAAATCAGCGCTGGACGCCGATTCAATGCTTCCGCCCGCGTAGAGTGCGTTCGCGGGCATAATATGTATATTTCCGTCCCTGCCTTCAACTACCGTTTCTATGGCCGAAAAGGGGCCGTAAGGCGTCAGCAGCGTATCAACTTCCAGTTCAATTCTGGAATTCTTCAGAATCAGAACGGCAAAAGGGTTGGCAACCGCCGGGCTGGTTGATATATCGAAACCCCGTGAAGCCTCCTGACCGGCATCCTTGCTCTTCTCCTGAGCTTCCTTCCGCATTAATGGCCGGGCATCGAATTTGGTTCCCGATATCCTCATCTCAATCCTGGAGCCTGAATTGAGCCTGCTGAAAACCCTGCCGAAATTCTCCGGCGCGATGCCCCTGCCGCCTTCATTCTGAATCTGCCCCAGCTGGTAAAGCGCGGGGACCACTTCCGCCATGCTGCCTTCCAGAGAGAAGGGCTCCCCTCCGAGCCTGAAATCGGCTTTTATACTATTAACTCCCTGCTGATCGATATCCGACTCAAGGTCCAGCTCCGAAACAGCCGGCATCGGGGCGCCGGCATCCGCGGAGAAATCCTTGAGTTCAAACCTGCCATTCAGAGAGAAAGTTTCCTCCCGGAACGGGGGGCCTTCCTTGAACTCCGCGAGCTGTACAACCCCCTCCAGAGCCAGGTCAGCGGAACCCGCGAATTCAGCCCCCTCCAGCTCCATCACTTTGACCAATTCCCCTATCTGAGCGGCGGTTCTGCTTTCAAACTCCAGCCGGCGGGGCTCCGAGGAAGGACTCATCAGAAGTTTAAAATCAATATCTGAGGTCAGGTTGCCGGATGTTATCCTCATATCCTCCGACTCTATTTCCAGGCCGGCCAGTCCTACAGTGGCGGTGATATCAGTTTCAGGCATCTTCAAGGGAAGTATGAATCCTGCTATCCTGATATCCGTTTCCAGGCTGGTCCGGGGAAACAGCTCGCCTTCCGATTTCCGGGGAGGAAGGGCTGTTCTGGCAATACCGCTCATTTTCATGCCTGTAACACCTTTTAATTCAGCGTCTTTCCGGGTCATAACCAGAACAGAATCAACTTCCAGGTCATAATTTATGATGTAATCTTCTCCGCTGGGATTTACTGACATATCAGCCTGTATGGCTCCCGCCGATGCAGTCAACCCTCCGGGATCGGAAATTTTTATGGCTGCTCCCGACAGAACCACCGCGCTTAGCCTCGGTTTCCTGCGGATCAGGGATACGAGGGAAGCCTTCACGCTGACCTTATCCGAGCTGAAATCCAGCTCCCTCTGATTCTCCAGATTTTTTCGGAAGGCAATATTTTCAGCTTCCACTCCGAAACCGAAAGGAAATTCAACCCCGATATCTCCTACCTCAATCTCCGCGTCCAGCGCCTTCTCGGCCCTCGGCACCAGTATACTCAACAGCCGCTCCCGCGTGAAAATTACCCTCAGAGCGATACTGGAAATGATAATAACGGTCAGAATAACCAGTGCGGTGATAAGAAGTGCCCGCCTTCTCCCTGTTTTCATTGAATAACCACCCCCGATAAGTTAAAGTCTGCAATTGAAGCATATCTACGATAACCGCGAAAGGGTTTTACCATGTCTAAATATCTATCTACCATTTTTACCTCATTTTGTCTAATTATATCAATCTCTCTCCCCGCTTATTCCATGGAGGGGAGGTTGATGCGGCACCCGGATATTCATGATGAAACGGTGGTTTTCACTTATGAGGACGACATCTGGTCGTCTCCCGCGGGAGGCGGCATGGCCAGGCGCCTCACCTCACACCCCGGGATCGAGCAATACGCCAGTTTCTCCCCGGACGGCAAATTTATCGCCTTTACCGGAAGTTATGACGGCGGGCATGACGTTTATCTTATGCCCGCGCAGGGAGGAGAACCGGTACGGCTTACCTTCCATCCCGCTTATGACCGGGTAGAAGGATGGACGCCTGATGGGAGCTCTGTGATATTCATCTCTTTCAGGGAAACCAGGAGGAAACTCTACAGGATAGAGACAGACGGCTCATTTCCGGTGGAATATAAACTGGGCAGAGTAGCCCACGCCTCGGTATCTCCCGAAGGCGTCTGTTTCAACCGCTTCTACTCGGACAGAATGAACTGGAAAGGGTACCGGGGCGGAAAACAGCAGGATATATGGATAGCGGAGGCGGACGGAAGAAACTTCGAGAAGCTGACCGGCTGGGAGGGTTACGACAACTTCCCGATATGGATAAATGACCAGATATTCTTCAACTCTGACCGGGAGGGAGGGAGAATGAACCTCCACCTCTACGACCTGAAGTCCGGGAATATTACCCGGGTTACAGACCACGGAGATTGGGATGTTGAGTTTCCCTCCGGCGGCAGGAACAGAATCATCTACGGGTGCGCCGGGTATCTCTGGGTATACGATATCCTTACCGGAAGCTCGGAAAAACTGGACATAAACATCCCGGCGGACAGGTGGCAGAGAAGAGATACCTATATTACTCCCATGAATTATACCCAGGAGCTTTCCCCGGACAGGACCGGCGGCAGGTGTGTGGTTCAGGCCAGGGGCGATATCTACATCGTGGACCAGAAGAAGCAGCGGGCCGTCAACATAACCAGGACCCCCGGTTCCAGAGAACTTCATCCGGCTATCTCCTGCCGGCAGGACACGGTGGCCTTCTTCTCCGACAGGTCCGGGGAATACGAACTATACGTCACCGAAGCTGAACCGGGCGGGGAGTGGAAACAGATAACTTCAGGTTCCGGGAGTTACTATTATCATCTCAAGTGGTCGCCTGACGGAAGAAAAATATTATTCGGCGACAAGGACTTCGTTATTCGCCTGGCCGACCTGGATACCGGCGGAATAGTGGAGATTGACCGCTGTCCGTACCAGAAGGACAACGAGATCTACTGGGAAGTAAGCGATTATTCCTGGTCGCCGGACAGCAGATGGGTGGCCTACTCCCTGGTGGAAGAGAACCTGAACAGCTCCATATTTCTCTATCACCCGAAAACCGGCGACAGAATCAGGTTGACCGATGACCGTTACGATGATTATTCCCCCGCCTTCGGAGCCGGCGGTAACTGTATCTATTTCCTTTCGCTTCGCAATTTCTCTCCACAGCTGGACTGGATGATGGACAATAACATCAACCAGGATATGTCCATGGTGATGGCGGTTCAGCTGAGAAAGGGCGAAGAGCCGCTGTTCGAAAACGGCGGGGAGGAAGATACCGGAACCGCTGATAAAAACGATTCGCATGCCGATTCACTGGTTATAGACCGGGACGGCATAACAGAGAGGGTCTATACAGTGCCGGTTCCGCCTGGAACGTATAAGAACCTTTCGGCTTCAGAAGGCCGCATTACCTACCTCTCCAGAGAAAATTACGGATTCCCCGGGGTCCAGGAATTCTTCTACCCGAAACGGTCTTCTCATTACACTCTCAACTCCTTCGATCTTGATTCGAAGGAGGTTACCAGAGTGATAGAAGGGATAGGGTCCTACAGATTATCGGCCGACGGGAGCAGCGCTTCATACATAAGCGGATCTCTGGCCGGAGTTATCAGCGTCGAAAAGAGTTCTTCGCTGGGCGAGGGCCTGCTTAAATGGGGAGGTATCAGGCACCGGGTGGATACCTCCAGAGAGTATTCACAGATTTACAGGGATGTGTGGAGGCAGATAAGAGACTTCTTCTACGATCCCGCTCTGCACGGTAAGGACTGGGACGGCATTTATGATAAATACAGGGCGCTTATACCTTACATCGCCACCAGGGCCGACATGAACTATATCATCGGGCATATGATAGGAGAACTGACAGCTTCACACGAGTACATAGTAAACTCCGGGGGTCCTCCCCGGACCTATTACAACAGGGTCAGCACCGGGCTTCTGGGAGCAGACCTCGAGCCCGATTACCGCAGCGGGCGTTATCGATTCAGCCATATAATAGAAGGAAACCGCTGGAAGGAGAATTACCGCAATCCCCTGCTGGCCCCCCACATCCAGCTGGAGGAGGGGGATTACCTGATTTCGATAAACGGGCATGACGTCACTACCGAAGAAAACTACTTCAAGTATCTGGAGAACAGGACCGGGGACAGGATTGAAATAGGAGTATCCTCCACTCCCGACACCTCCGGTACCAGAAAGTATGAAATAGAAACACTGTATACCGAATACAATCTCAGGTACTACCAGAGGATCGAAAGAAACTACCGGCACGTAAAACAAAAAACCGGCGGGAGGGTCGGATACATGCATCTGTCCGACATGGATGAGCTGGGCCTAAGCCAGTTCGAGAAAGGATTCAGGGCTGAGCGTTACCGGGACGGGCTGATCATAGATGTAAGGAACAACGGCGGGGGGTTCGTTTCCTGGTTCATCATAGACAAGATAGAGAGGCAGCTCCAATATATGACTGTGACCCGCGATTTTAAACCGATGCGCTATCCCCACGGAGTATGCCCGGGGCCGGTGGTGGTTCTTTGCGACGAAGACACCGGAAGCGACGGAGAGATCTTCACCCGGCACTTCAAGGACCAGAATCTGGGAACGGTAATCGGAGCGCCTACCTGGGGCGGATTGATAGGCATAATAAATATGATCCCGCTTACCGACGGCGGGATGGTCACGCAGTCGAATGTCGGATTCGCCAATTTAGAGGGGAAGTGGATAGTTGAAAACAGGGGGGTTCAGCCCGATATCCTGATATACAACAGGCCGGAAGATATTATAAGGGGGAAAGATAAACAACTGGACCTTGCCGTCGAATACATTCTGGACAGAATAGGGAACAGGGAAGATGACGAACTGAATCCGCCGGATTTCCCGGTTAAGTAGAGTCAGGGACGGGGGTTATCAACTGGGCACAATAAACTCATCCCGGTATATTATTAATAATCCTTTACCTTTAATCCGATTTTATGTAAATATAATATAGAAAGGTACTTTTTTAACCCCTCCGTATTAAAAAAAGAAATTCTGTAAATGCGGTTTAAATCAAATACAGAAATCAGGTGAACGATAAAATGAATATTCTGCTTGTTAATCCGAAAACCCCTCCCACTTTTCACAGCTTCAAGTACGCTCTGAAGTTTATCAGGAAAACCATATCCCCACCCCTCGGCCTGCTCACCGTATCATCGATGCTTCCGGACGATTGGAACAGAAAACTGGTCGATATGAATGTAGAGGATCTGAACACCGAAGATATAAGATGGGCTGATTACGTCTTTATAACCGGAATGGATATTCAGATAGACTACTTCAGAGAGGTTCTGGCGCAGTGTAAACAGGAAGAAACTAAAATCGTTGCGGGCGGCCCGATGGTCACCTTTGAATACGAAAGCTTCCCGGAAGTGGATCATTTCATTCTGAACGAAGCCGAAATCACCCTTCCCGAATTTCTCCATGACCTGGAGAAAGGTAACCCAAAAAGGGTTTACTCCTCGACCCGGTTCCCGGATATATCCGAGACCCCCATCCCGGACTGGGACCTTCTTAACAGGAAAAAATACTATATGATGAACGTTCAGTACTCCCGGGGGTGCCCTTACAACTGCGAATTCTGCAGCATCACGGCCCTGAACGGCAGGAAACCGAGAACAAAGAATACCGGCCAGTTCCTCGCAGAACTGGACAGCCTTCTGAATAAGGGATGGAAGGGAGCCATCTTCATAGTGGATGATAACTTTATCGGCAACAGGAATAAGCTGAAGAAAGACACCCTGCCGGCCCTGGTGGAATGGTCCAGGAAACATCACTATCCCTTCACCTTTTCCACCGAAGTCTCCATCAACCTGGCCGACGACCAGGAACTCATCAATCTTATGGTGGAAGCCGGGTTTAAAACAATATTCGTGGGGATCGAAACACCGAACGAAGAGAGCCTGCGAGAATGCGGCAAATTCCACAATCTGAACCGCGATATGCTCGAGTCTGTTAAGACACTCCAGGGGAACGGGCTCATCGTGACAGCCGGTTTCATCGTCGGTTTTGACAACGACACAGAGGCGGTATTCGAACAGCAGGAAAATTTCATCCAGAGAAGCGGTATTATCTCAGCCATGGTAGGGCTTCTGAAGGCGCCCCACGGCAGCCGGCTGTACGAACGAGTCCGCAGAGAGGGAAGGCTGCTGGGCCGCAACAGCGGGAACAATATGGACGGGGCGATGAATTTCCTTCCCAGGATGGACTCTGAGAAACTGATGCAGGGGTACAAAAACCTGCTCGAATCGCTCTATTCACCCAAGCAGTACTATCAGAGGATAAAGAGATTCATCAGTGACTATCAACCGAGGCTTCGACGCAGGCAAGGTATTGACATGAATGACATCCTGGGATTCTTCAGGTCAATCTGGACACTGGGTATCCAGGAAAAGGGAAGACTGTATTTCTGGAAGACCCTTTTATACAGCCTGTTTACAAAACCAAAATCCGTTCCCACCATGGTAGTGTACGCGGCGTATGGCTACCATTTCAGGAAGATCGTATCATCCCTTTAGAAATTTGCCGGATTTTATAATTAAGGTCAGTGGCCGCTGCCGCGCATCATCTCCAGAGCGTGCTCCAGCACTTCTGAGATTATCCCCGCGCAGAAGACGGCGCCTTTTTCCGAACCGGGGAAGTTAACGATCAGGGTGCCGGCGGCGATACCCGCAGCCCCCCTGGATAAAGCCGCGTTGGGGGTCTGTTCGAAAGACCTTGCTCTGAGGTACTCAGCGATCCCCGGAACTGCCCTTTCACAGAACTCATCGGTTGCTTCCGGAGTTATATCGCGCGGGCCCAGCCCGGTACCGCCGGTGGTAATGATTACATCGAACTCCCCGCTACCTCTGAAAACTTCCAGTATACGTCTCTTTTCATCCGGGACGGTTTTTCTTTCTATACTGCTCCCCGGAATCTTCTCTCTGAGGACCTTCTCTATCGCGGGCCCCGATCTGTCCCGGTATACACCGGCCGAGACCCTGTCAGAAACTGTAAGTACCAGTACTTTCACGGTTAATCACCCCTCCCTTTATTACACGGGCAAAGATGCCGCGCCGCGGCATCACGCAGTCGCCGGTCAGTTCCATTATTTCGCAGCCGCTGTGGCACTTCTTCCCTATCTGGGTAACCTCCAGTTCGGTATCCCCGACCCTTATCCGGGCTCCCACAGGGATAGAGGGAAGTTCTATGCCACGGGTGGTTATATTCTCGGCGAAATCCCCCGGCTTCAGTCCCGGGATCTCCTGTTTCACCGGTTCAATATCTTCCATGGCCAGAAAAGATACCTGGCGGTGATGGTCACCGGCGTGGGCGTCTCCTTCGATGCCATGCCCCCGGCGCAGGGTTATCTCATCAACCGGCCTCTTTCTCATACCTTTCTTACCGGAAATATTCACTGAGACTATATTGAACTTCAGCTTTTCCATAATCCTCCTCCATCCTCCCGGCCGTGTCGATTCTTCCTAATCCTGCTGTTCCTTCTCCTTGGAAACCAGCCTGATACCCTCAATTCTCATATCCCGGGACACCGATTTACACATATCATATACAGTCAGAGCCGCCACAGAGACCGCTGTCAGAGCTTCCATCTCCACCCCTGTCCTTGCGCTGGTAACTGCCGCCGCTGTTATCATTATCCGGTCATCTGAGACTTCGAATTCAATGGAGATATGATCCAGCGGAAGAGGATGGCAAAGCGGTATCAGCTCCCCTGTTCTCTTCGCCGCCATTATGCCGGCGACTCTGGCGGCGGAGAGAGGGTCTCCCTTCTTGAGAGACCTGTCCCTGAGGCCCTTTATCACATCCGTTCCGACAATAATCAACCCCTCCGCCCTTGCGCGCCTTTTGACTGCCGGCTTCCCGGAAACATCCACCATCCTGGCCCTGCCCTGGTTATCCAGATGCGAAAAATCCATCCTGACTCCCTCCCCCTTCGAAGATACTAACTGTTTCATGGAAATAAACCCGGATCACTGCTTCAGCCTCCTATCTGGCTCATGGTTCTGTTCCTGCAGGCGGTTCCCCTGAGGGGCTTCTTCTGCACCGTCTCCATTATACTCTTTTCGATATCGTTCATGTCCACCTTAATCTCCCTGTTGGAGAACAGGCAGGGCTTGAAATATCCGTCCGCGGTAAGCCTGATCCTGTTGCATAGAGAGCAGGACTGCGGCCTGTCAAATGAAAAGGGAAGCTGCTGCTGACGGCTGTAAAGCGAAAACTCCTTTATCTGCTGAAGAATGAAACCATTTTCTCCGCAGAATTTCTTCATCCGTTCTACATCTTCCTGAGTGGTCCCGGCTGTAATAACCATATTTATCTTAACCGGAAGCAGCCCCGCCCCCGCAGCCGCGTCAGCCCCGGCAAGCACCTCGCTCAGTTCCCCGCCGCCGGTCAGCTTCCTGAAACGTTCCGGATCAAGAGTATCCATGGATATATTCACTCTGTCCAGCCCGGCCTCTTTCAGAGCGGACGCCATTGCGGGGGTCAGGAGCGACCCGTTGGTAGTCATGGAAAGCTCCTTCACTCCGGGAGTCTCCGACAGCATTGCGGCCAGCACCTCGAAATCCCTTCTCACCAGCGGCTCCCCTCCGGTAAGCCTTACCTTCCAAATACCCAGAGAGGCGCCAACCCGGGCTATCTCAGTTACTTCCTCAAACGACAGTATCTGGTCCCTCGGTTTGAGCTCGATCCCCTCGTGCGGCATACAGTACCTGCACCTGAAGTTGCATTTGTCGGTTACCGAAATCCTCAGGTATTCTATTTTTCTGCCGTAACGGTCCTTCAGCGCCACCTGTCAATCCTTACGGTTAAAAATATATTCATATCAGGGTTACCTCCACCTGGCCTCCCTTTTCTATCAGTCCGGTTCCCGCTGGAACGGCGATAAAACCGTCCGCCATGGTATAGGCGTGAATATGGGCCGAACCGTGATATTCCACTCTCTCCACGCTGCCGCTGTCAATGAACCTGACCGGTATGTGTGATAGACGACCCGATTTTCTTCTTTTCAGCCCCGCCGGCAGAACGGCCCTCACCCGCCGCGGTTTATATTCCGCCCCCATCAGGCAGCAGCAGAACGGCCTCACGAATATCTCGAAGATAACGAAGGTCGAGACCGGATTTCCGGGAAGCCCGAAAACATAACTGTCTTCGCTGACTCCAAAGACCGTGGGCTTCCCCGGTTTCATGGCCACCTTCTCGAAAAGCAGGCGGTACCCCTTATCCCTCAGCACTCCCGGAACAAAATCGTAGTCCCCCATGGATACTCCGCCGGAAAGAAGGAAAACATCCACTGACCCGGCGTTGCTTTCGATAATTTCCGCTATGGAACCGGGGGTATCCCGGGCTATACCAAAATAACGAGGTTCAAAACCGGCTTTTTCTATCTGAAGATAAAGCTGATAGCTGTTGCTGTTACGTATGAACGCCCTCCCCGGCTTTCGATCGGGTTCTACCAGCTCGCTGCCGGTAGCAATAATCCCCAGCACCGGCTTTCTGGCCACCGGAACATTGCCGGTACCGACCGCGGCCAGGACCGCCGCCTCCGCCGGGGTTATGAAAGTGCCCCTGCTGAGTACCAGGTCTCCCCGGGACACATCCTCGGCCAGTCGGCAGATATTATCCCTGCCGCTCTTTCTGGTCACCAGAACCTTCCCCTCTCTCAGCCCCGTATGCTCCACCATCACCACAGTATCCGCCCCCTCCGGGACCATCGCTCCTGTCATTATCCGCGAACACTGGCCGGGCCCCACTCTTTTTTCCGGCTCCCGGCCGGCCGGAATGGTTTCGATTATCTCCATCGGAGAATCCAGGTCCTTCCTCCGGCAGGCATAACCGTCCATGGCCGATTTATTGAAGGGGGGCATATCCACATCGGAATAAATATCCGCGGCAAGCACCCTTCCCCCCGCCTCCATCAGAGATACAATTTCGGTCTCTCCGGGCGGGACGGCGGCCTCCATCATCAGCCGGTATGCTTTTTCAAATGCTATCATGACTCTGATCTCCTCTGTTCTACACCGGGAGGCACAGCGCCGGCGGCGTTAATAATATCTATTACCGTATCTTCCGGCACCTCCAGCCTGCGGGAAAGAAGCTCTGCAGACTCGCGGGTTACAAACTCTCCTCTTACCAGGTCGGCCTTTTTCATAGCCAGTTCCGCTGATTTCTTCGGCCTGCCCGGCCCCGGCAGGTATATTACACATTCGGGGTCCACCTCTTTCAGAATACTGTTGCTTTCGATCACCAGAAAGGGAGCGCCAGAATTGTCCCCGGCTATCTCCCGGAACGGCGTTCCGGTATGGTAAAATATATTATTGACCCCTTCTTTCCTTTTCCCGTGGCCGATCTTGATAAATACCGCCCCGGGCAGAATCGATACCAGCCGGCGCGCCAGGGATGACTTTCCGACATCGGTGTGGGCTCCGGTAACTGCAATGATTTTGAATTGTCCTCCCGGTTTCATTTAAACTCCGTTTCCGGTTCCTGTTTCCGCCTACTTGAAACAGCCGAGCTGGCAGGCCACTATCTTTATCCCTTTCCTGTTGCAGATCCCTCCAATTCTGTGAGGAGCCACCTGATGCCCTGCCGCTATCTCGAGAGCGTCTCTGCACCTTAATCTCTTCTTGCCCTCTTCCGTGAATGATTTTTCTATCACATCCTTCTCGAGCTTATCCGTATTCATTTCTCACCTTCCTTCTTTATTATTGATTCGATATGATTCCTGAAGGAATTCTCAGCCCCCCGGCATACCTCATTCCTGTATCTCTCCCATGCCCTTACCATTCTTTTCCCGAATTCAGTAAGCTCTGCCGAGCCCCCGCCGCATCCTCCCCTGCTCCTTTTAACCACCTGCCTGCCGATCTTCTCCTCCAGCCGCCTGATATCCTCCCAGGCCTTGCGGTAACCCCGGGAGAGTTCCCTGGAGGCCTGCCTGATAGACCCTGATTCATCGATCATTCTAAGGAGCCTGAACTTTCCGTCACCGAATAATCCTTCCCCTTCTTCGGTCTGAATATACAGTTTTATTCCAGGTTTCACGGTTCTGCCCTCATGAATTTAATGGCGCTGGCCTTGATGCTCGCAAATAGTACGGACCCGCGCCTGATATTCAAGTTTTCGAAAGACTGCCCGGTAACTATTACCGCCAGCTCCACGCCGGCGTCCATGACCACCTCTATCCCCGGCCTGGCCGGGAAACAATCGGTCACCCTGCCCCGGAAAGAGTTTCTGGCGCTGGTTGAGACTTTATCCGCCGATATGGTTATGTCGGTGCTTCTTATAATGATATTGCCCCTGCCCGGCTTCTGATCGGTCAGGACATTAAAGCTGACCCCGCCGGTCCTGAATTCCTTCAGCCCTCCGCCCCGGTCCAGCAGCTCACCCTTGAAGAAATTCCTGATCCCTATGAAATCCGCCACGAACTCCGACCGGGGACGTGTAAAAACTTCTCGCGGGGTTCCCGTCTGCGCTATGGTTCCATTCTCCATAACCCCGATCCGGTCAGCCAGCGCCAGGGCTTCCTCGTAATCGTGGGTAACATGAAGAACCGCGGTCCTCTCATCCCGGATCTCCCTCAAAAGGGCGCGGATTTCAGACCTGGCTCCCTTATCCAGAGATGAGATGGGTTCATCCAGCAGCAGGCATTCCGGGTCCTTAGCCAGGGCCCTTGCCAGGGCGGTTCTCTGAATTTCGCCGCCGGAGAGGGTGCCCGGCATCCGTTCGAGAAGTTGCTCCAGCCCTGTTTTAATCGCGAGTTCCTTAATCCTGAGTTCTCTTTCAGCCTTTTCGACCCCCTCGCACCTGAGGCCATAGGCGATATTCTCCCGTACCGAAAGGTGTGGAAACAGAGCGCCGTTCTGGAAAACCATCCCCGTGCCCCTGTTCTGAATCTTCTCCCGGGTTATATCCCTTCCGGACAGTCTAATCCGGCCTGAATCAGGGCTGTGTATGCCCGCGACTGTCTCCAGCAGAACGGATTTTCCAACTCCGGAGGCGCCCAGCAGGACGAAGTATTCTCCGCCGGTAAGTTCCAGGCTGATATCCCGGAGGGAGAATTCTCCCAGCCTCTTGGAGAGCTGCCGGATCTCAAGCATGGCTTCTCCTTCCCGCCAGAACCCTCATCACCACGAAAAAGGCCAGGCATACTATCAGGAACACAGCCGCCACCGGCCTTGCGTACTCCAGGCCGAAAGCCCCAAAACGCTCGTATATCATTACCGGTGTTATCATGGGATGATAGGCGATTATTACCACCGCCCCGAATTCACTCAGCCCCCTGCCCCACATCAGAACCAGCCCGGACACCACTGAACGCCAGGCCAGGGGCAGCGAGACCGTAAAGAACACCCTGGCGGGGCTGGCCCCAAGATTCAGGGCAGCCTTTTCCAGCTTCCGGTCGACCGCCGCAAATCCGTCCCTGGCGGAATTGACCAGAAAGGGTATGCTGACGAAGGCCATTGCCGCCATTATCCCCGGCACCCCTCCAACAAATCTTATCCCGGTACCGTCCTGAAGAGGCGCCAGCATTCCCAGAAGAGCTATCCCGGCCGCCGAATGTGGAATCACCACCGGCAAATCTATGATCCCGTCAATTACTTCCTTCAGAAGGAAATCCCTCCGGGCCAGAACATAGGCAAGGGGCACCGCCAGAAGGGCAAACAGCAGGGTTGCGCCCATGGAGGCGAACAGGGTCAGCAGGATGCTCTCCCTTACCTCGCCGTCCATCACGGTTTCCAGGTACTGCCCGCCGGAAGTATTGATGAACACCCCGAGAAGGGGAGCGATTATAAACAGAAGCACTACTCCTCCCAGCAGGGTAAAAATAATGTATGTAAAATCGAGCTTGCCCGGTTTCAATGATGTCAGCCTTTCTCAGCGAATTTCCTGAGTCTTTCCGGCAGAGCGCCGTAACTGCCGGTGGGGCCCGGAACCAGGGGCGGCTGGCCGTTCCGTTCCATTATTTTCAGCCCCTTCTCCCTGTCCAGCAGGAATTCAACGAACCTCAGCGCCAGTTCCGGGGATGGCGCATTATCGGGGACGGTAACCCCGTACACCATCGGCGCCCCCTTCCTCTCTATGAACTCACCCGGCTTCTTCCCCGAAATCCTTATCGATACCGAGCGGTAGTAATCAGCGAAACCGGGCCTGCCCAGGTTGATCTCGTCCGGAAGGAGCAGGATGCCCAGGTTATGCTGACGGGCCACAGAGCGGTATATGAATATGAAGTCCAGAGCTCCCGCTTCCACCAACCCCAGCAGATCGGTTTCCTTTGATCTGATGTATTCCTGATCTTTCTCCAGCAGCGACATGGCCAGCCCCTCCGCGCCGTAATACTTCTCGGCCAGCTTCAGGGTCAGAACGGTTCTATAGCCGCAGGGATCGGAATCCGGGTCGGACCTTCCATAGGAAACGTCATCCCTCTGCAGGGTTTCGTACCAGTTCCCATCGGTCAATCCCCGGACCTTCCGGTTACCTCTCATGAAGGCCAGAGCCATTTCATTGGCCGCGAATCTGATGTTCCATCCGGCATGCTCCGGTATCAGCAGCCGGTCTATTACCTCATAATCGGCCGATGCCATTACATCGCATTCCCTGTTCAGTTCTGTTATCTTACGGGCGCACCTCCTGCTCCCCGCCGCCTCCAGGAAAACTTCAACCCCCGGATTCTCCTCCTCGAACTGCGCGGCTATCTGAGAGAAAGGAACCGAAAGAGATCCCGCATGAAATACTATCAATTTCCCCTCCTCTCTCCCGCCGGAACACGAAAGAACCAGCAACGAAATCAACGAAAAAATTACAGGTGTCTTTCTGAATGCCATATTAACCTCTCCCGCCTCTTTTAACCCACCCATAAACCCCGCAATTCACAATACAGGGGTCTTCACGCACCCGGAATTGAATTTACCCTTTTCAGATAAAAAGTCAACCGTTATGTTCAGCTGTGCATATCGCCTGTTCGCCCCCTTCCGGAATCGCTCATACAACCCCGCATCTTTAATCTGGACAGACTCACCATTAAGGGAATAGAATAAATTCTCCGGGCATGATTAATATTCTCAGATCGAAAGGACTGTCATGTTCAGAAGAACTTTACTTCCGGCGATAATCGTCATTTTTCTGAATGCCGCCACCCCGCAGGCATCGCTTTCGGATGTGGTAACGGTCGATTTCCTGGATGATATGAAGATAAACGCGGCCGGCCCGTTCCTTCTTCGCATCGATGAAAGCAGGAACCGCCTGATAGCCGCGAACACCCTCAGCAGCTCCATATCTGTCATCGACTGCGAGAGCGAAACGGTCAGGAACATCCCCATAGGGGGAAGGGGGCTTCAGCACCTGAAATCGGAAAGCCTGGCCCTGGACCCGGTTACCGGCAGTATATGCCTGATCGGGGACGGAAGGTTTCATATCATAGACCCCGCCTCCGGAGAAGTTACCGACATCGAAACCGAACATCAGTATGAATCGGCGGTTATCTGTTCAGGTACGGGAAACGTCTTTCTGACCGGACGGGAAACCGGCCGGCTCGGATTCTTCAGTTCATCAACAGGCAGGTTTTCGGAGCTGGATTGGCTGGACCGGTCGGAACCCCTGGTCAATATGAATGCCACCCCTCCCCCGCCGATAAGAAAGGTGGTTTACGACCGGCAGCTTTCACTGGTAATCGCGGTGGACGGCTACAGTTCAACCATCCACACCTTCGACCCGGCGACCGGCCGCAAACTGTCCGAAAGGGAACTGAACGTTGAACCGCGCTCACGCTGGCACCTGGCCGGGTACGACCGGCAGAGGCACGCGCTCCACATGGTTCTGGAAACCGGCGGCAGGAAGGTAACAGAGGCGGTACTGGTTGACATCAATGGGGGCAACGATATAATAACCCCTCTTCCGGGGCTTACCGAAGGCGCCGGTATCTGCTTTAACCCGGAAAGAAACGAACTCTATATCAGTTATGACAATCACCCCACCGTGCACGTTGTGGATTACAACCGGCAGGCCGAAATATCCTTGATAAAGATCCCCGCCTACGGGAATGATGCCGCCGCGGTCGACAGGGAGCGGGGCCTGTTATACATAGCCAGCTGGGCTCACGGCGAGATAGATGTAATCGATCTCGAAAAAAGAGCGCTGGCGAAGAGGATAATGGACCTGGGAATAATACCTCACATGTTTTCAATGGCATTCAGCCACCGGATGAACCGGATTTACTTTCCCAGAGGAGCCACCGCGGTTAACGGAACCTTCGGTTCGGCGGTAACCGTCCTGGATCCCGGCTCCGGAGAGAGCTGGAAGATAAGAACCGGCTGGTGCCCCATGGACATGATAAGGCTGAAACAGGAAGATTCGTTTCTGGTATTCAGTTCCGAGGATATGGTTGCCAGGATCAGCCCCGGCGGCCAGCCGGACATCTACAAGCTCCCTTTCGATTTCCCCATTAAAGCGGCGCACAGCCCCTCCGGGGGGATATATCTCTCCTATGGCCCTCACCAGTCATACTGGCCGACTGTATACATCTGGGGCGCCAGAAACGGCGTTCTGGGGATAGAGCCTGAAACCATGGAATTTTATGACAGGCGGATCCCCCGGCAGGGCATGGATATAGCCCTGGACGGGGAGGGGATTCTCTACCTTACCCAGAATAACTGGGGGAGGGAAAATCAGTTCATAACCAGGCTGCTTGATGAAGTGCGCCTCTTCGAACCGGCGCGGAGGCTGGTCCTGCCGGACACCGTCCAGCGCGAAACCACTCAGAGGGTGCTGGAATACGACCCAAAGGAAGGCCTTCTTTACCTTCTGAAAGCGGGAGAGAAAGAGAGCGGCCGAAGCTCCGTTCATATAGTGGACCCGGACAGCGGCGCGGAAACCGGAAAAGCTTACGCGGGAATAAACGGAACCGGCCTGGTCTTCGACAGCGATTTCATATACGTGACCAACTTCGGTTCCGGCTCCATAACAGCGGTCAGAAAATCAGACCGGGATACAACAACCATTCCTGCAGGCGGCTCGCCCTTGAGAAGCTGCCTCGGCGAGGATAAGCTGTATGTGATAGACCATACCGGAAACCGGCTCCTGGTTCTTGAAAAGAACAGTGCCGGGCAACTCCTGTCCGGCCGGGCGGAAGCGGGAGATATCCTTAAAAGCTACAACATCCCCTTCAGCGGGATGCCTGATAATATATTATACTCCGGCGGCGGCCCTGTTATCACATCACACAGCGGCTCACGCCTTGCGGTATTGAGATTCGATCCCGTTGATGAGAGTTTCGAGACACTGATGGAGTACGATTACCCCTTCGGCGATGTATCCCTGGCCGGTTCCAACTCATCCTTTTACATGAGCGGGCAGTTCGGTGACGCGGTATTCTCCCTCAACAGAATAGCGGCCGATTCCAGGAACCGGCTCTGGATAACCGATTTCCTGGCCGGGAAGCTGTTTATTCTGGAGGACTGAATGCATCTTTTGCATGGCAGGCACAAACGCAAAACCCGGCTGATCCGCTCTTTCAGAAGAAACCAGCCGGGTTTATTTTACAGCAAAGCCTGAAATTATCTATCTACAGCTCCCTCCAGGAGAGGACCATGCAGGGCATGGCGCCGCTGAGAGCCTGGGTAATGGCGTCCCTGCTATACAGAACCGCCGCGTTACCGGCGCTGAAGTTCCAGTCGGAAGTACCCCTTACCACCACGCTCCCGAGAATCCAGGGAGTACCGGTGAGCTTGAGGTCTCCTTCCACGTAAATTAGCCCCCTGAAAGTAAATGAGCCAGCGCCGCTTATATCACCATTTACATATAGAAGGCCTTCGCCCACCAGATTACTGTTTACCTTGGCATCACCATTTATATATGTAATTCCATTCAGGGGATTGGTTAGGGATGTATTGTCAGCATTGGAAATAAGCCTGTTTACCTCGGCACTGCTTATCCCCAGCACTTCAGCCAGCGAATAGAACGGATTGGTAGGAGAATCGTCAATCGGCGTCGGGTTGCCGCCCACATCGGCGCTTCCCTGGGTCTTGACCTGATCACCGGTGGTGGAAACCCCGGGAAGGTGGCCGCTGGCCAGGTGCCAGGCGTAGCAGGCATTAGGCTGAGTGCCTACCGGAGTATTCAAGCTGTGATTATAACCGCAGAATGCGCAGTTTCCGGTCAGTTTTATTGCCTTGTCGCAATACAGGGCGCCCAGGGTTCTGGCCATAATGGTCCTCTTGGTAACCTCCGCCTGTACTGCCCTCTCGGCATTGGCTGCCCGGCCGGTAACGGTAATTATCTCTACCGGAAAACCTGAGCTGAAGTTCTCCGGCGGCACCTTCAGGGGATCATATCTCACTATCTCATTGGCATCACGGACCCCGTCACCATTACGGTCCTCCCATTTGTGTTCTACGGTGAGCACTCCGTCGGTACCGCTGGTTTCGCTGTAATCCAGGTATGGGTTATTGGGATCCTGAATGGTACCGGTAGTCACAACGCTTCCGCCCCCCGCCGGAGCGGCGGCGGGAGTGGTAAGGTAAACCCTGGTCTCCCAGTTGGGATCGTACGGCTGTGAATCACCGATTGCGGCATTCCCGGTCCATCCGCCTACAGTGACATCGGTAGGATCAGGAAGTGATAACCGGTGAATAGCCTCATTGAGGCCCGCCTCGGCCACGAATAGCGACTGGGTATTGACTCTCTGGTTGCCCGAGATTTTAACGTCCAGCGAGGAAACGCTTGCCAGGGTCGCCCCGATTACCGATATCGCGAAGAGGATCAGCAGGGTTACCACCAGTATATAACCTCTTTCGTCCTTATTCCTGTCGTTGATTCCGATTTTCATTTTTCATCAATCCTTCTCTGAATAATTTGCCGGTTAAAGCTCTCTTCCGAAGTAAGCTACCAGTTTGCCCTGCGTGGCTGAAGAACGGGTGCCCACTACAATATCGGGCCTGCCGTCCTTATTGAAATCGGCCACATCTATCGAAATAATTTCCCCTGCCTCAGTTTTGTTAATTTTTGTTCCGCTGGGAGGCAGTGTCCCGTAAGCAGGCAGTACATAAATATTTCCCGTATAGAGGGATGAGGACCTGGTGCCATAGACCACATCGGGGTATATGTCATTGTTCACCCTCAGAATACCCAGACTGAGAACTTCTCCCGGCCCGTACAGGTAATCGTCGGGAAGGCGCGGCGTTGTCTCAGGTGTAAAAACATGACCCAGGGTATCCGGGACGCCGAAAACGCCCGCGGTGTTATTGTACAGCATCACCCTTCCCTGGTTATCCGCGTAGGTAACTCCCGCTATAAAGTCGTGATCTCCAAGGTCGTCCTCGTGCATATCCGTCGCCACCAGATCGTTGACCGCCCCGAACGGCTTATACCTGGCGTACCAGTAGAAATTGCCGGTCGCGTAGTCTTTATTAAGATAAATATCTATATAACCCTCATAATCCGTAACATGGGATCCTACTACAATATCGAGGTCTCCATCTCCGTCCACATCGAGGACCTCAACCGCCCAGATTGGAGAAAGGGGTATGGTTCCTGACGGGCCCGCGTTGGTTACGTACTGCCAGGACATGAAGGTGGTCCCTCCCAGGCCCTGCAATACTTCAAACCCCCCGTATGTGCCTGTTGAGGATTTAAGCCCCACCACCAGGTCCACATTCCCGTCCAGGTTGAAATCGGCCATCCTGCTGTCCATCACTTCGTTGGCACCGCTGCTTAGATACTGGGCATCCGGCCCGCCGCTCAGAACTCCGCCGCTCTGGGTATACCAGAATTGTATGTTGCTTGTCAGAGACCTGTCCAGGCCGGTCATCACATCCTTGACTCCATCCAGGTTCAGGTCAATTACGTTCATGGTATTGATATTATCTCCCGCATCCCTTCTGTAGTCCGGGTCGGTATCGAAAAGTTCGCCCACCGGGGTGGTGTTATTCTCCCATTTGTTATGGAAAATCAGCATGTTGCCCATTCCCGTGCTCAATGCGGTACCGAGAATGATATCCTGGTCGATCTTGCTGTCCTCCTTCATATCGGCGGTACATACCGAGAGGACCCGCTCGGTATTGGAAATATGAATCTCCACGAAGTCCTGCTTCTCCTGCAGGATATCCCCGAAGTTCCTTACCACGGTGGTATCCGGGGCGATTTTAATATCCACGTACTTATTGACAGTGGTAGAAACATAACCGACCGGATCAGTCTCTATAATGGAGTAGATATCCGGCTCCAGGCTGAACCTGTAATGTCCGCTGGAATTGGTGACGGCAGTCTCACCGCTGGATGCCGTGATAAGCACATTGGCCAGGCCGTCCTCTCCCACATTGTAAACTCCGTCCTCGTTGGTATCGAGGAATACATGCCCTTCCAGCGTCCCGGTGACAAGGCCGGCAAAATCGCCGAAATTTACCACCACTGTATCGTCGGCAGCCGCTATATTCACGCTGGCGGAATTCGGGGTAGTGGATGTATACCCGCTGAGATCGGTTTCAACGACAGTGTAACTTCCCTGTTTTGCGATGAATGAGTAGGAACCGTCATTGCCGGTAATAGTCTGCGAGCCGTCGTCAAGAGATATCTCAACACCTTCAATTCCGGGCTCCTTAAGTTCCTTCTTCCCGTTCTTATCCTTATCTTCAAAGACAATTCCCTTAATTACGCCTATCGGATTGGTTGAAATATCTCCGAAATTTATCACCTTGGTCTGTCCCGCGGAAATATCTACGGTAACCAGGTTGGAAGTTGTGGAAGTATACTGGGGAGGGTCAACCTCCTGAATGGAGTATTTCCCGGCCGGAAGGGGGAAGAAATACTGCCCGTAACCGTCGGTAATAACCTTGCGCCCCTGCCCCGCCAGCCTAATCTCCACCGAGGGAATACCCGTCTCTCCGGGGTCCTGAACTCCGTCCTTGTCCGCATCGTGATATACAATACCCCTTATCATGGAGCTGGTGAGCGACGAGTTCCTTACATAGATTTCGGATTTCATGCTGACATCGAGAAACCCTCCGTTGGTTTCATATTGTTTGTCATATTCATCAGATTCGCTTATGGCGGTGACCTTGACCCGCCTGATCCTGTCCAGCATCACCTGGGATACAGGCGTTATGGCGGTAATCTCCGATGTCTCCAGCACACCGCTTCCGTCGGTGTCCCCCCAGAGCCGGTCCGGGGTGGCGGGATCCTCGTCGTGATCGATGTAGTACTGGAACAGTGGTTCGGGGATGGTCCAGGTCGGCGACAGATTGGGCCCCCTTACCACCGCTATCTTCGATTCCTGCATATCGTTGCTCCCCAGAGCATCCGATCCGTACCTGTTCATCTTCAGGACAAACAGGTTCCTGTTCTCGCCGTTCTCCTCCGGGTCGTCGCCCCGGTCCCCGGAATCGATATCGCCGTCATTGTTTGAATCCAGAGTAAAAACAACCGTTTCCGCGTCCGAATCGTAATTATCGGACGGGGCATAAAGAATGTTCCCGGCAGCCGGAACAGTGTTAGGACTGCCATTAATATCTATGGACCGCAGAGGCGGGTTGCCTCCGACCGGCTGGCCGTTGTCAACGTCAGCGTTGAAAACTATCTGGTAAGGGCCGCCGTGCACTATCGGCTGCTGGCCCCTGAAATAATCCACACCGGAGCCTGCCTGCCTCAGGTAATCGGTAATGTGGTCAAGGGCTATCCTTGTATTCTGCTGGGCATCGGCGTAACCGGTGGTCCGGCCCGAAGATTTGATGAACAGGGCAAAGATTCCGGCTACCGCTATAAGAATCAATCCCAGAACGACCAAGCTGATCATCAATTCGACCAGAGTAAAACCTGTCCGCGTATTTAACTTCTTGAAAATATTCATATTGATCATCGCCTCGATGTAATGTAAGTGGTAAGAGTTACAGTGCTGTCAGCGCTTTTTGCGTTAAAGCTCACCGTTACATCCAACGCCTTCATCCCGGTCAGAGGAACATCGTCAACCACATTCCAGCTGCGGGTAAAATGCTCCTTCAGTGGATTATCCGGATCCGTATGGGTTCCGGCGGCAAGGTCGCCGTGAGAAAAAGGGACCCCCGACATTTCCTCTATCTTCTCCTGGGCCAGATTGGTCGCTATAGTAATATTTCTGGACCTGGTGGTCGAAGCATTACTGACCGGCAGAATCTGTATCGCAGCCGATATGCCGATCGCGAATATCAGCATCGCTATAATTATCTCTACCAGGCCGATACCGTCCTCGGACCTGATTATCCCTGCATTGCCCATTCTGTTTTTATTAATCGATTTCAATGTTACCGCTTCCTCCCATAATTCTTATGTTTTTGATATTCTTTCTATTATTCCTGATTGTAATAGTGCCGCTTGCGCCTGTTTCGCCCTTGCTTCCGAAGGTAATGGTGGCAGAAGGAAGAGTATGGGCGGTGATTACGACCTGGGGGTCCATCTCCTTCGTTTCGCTCATGTACTCTCCGCTATCCCAGCCGCCGTCCCCGTCATCATCCTCAAAATAGAAATAGGAATTGGTATTCATATCAAAGGTGAAGACTACCTCCGCGTTTCTCCTTACTGCCGCAGAGCGCGCTGTTCTCAGTGTACTGGCCAGCTCCTGACTCTCCCCGTTGAGCTTCCAGGTCTGAAGGAACCCCTTGATATTGGGTATCGACAGGACCGCTATAAGCCCCAGTATCGATATCACAATCATCAATTCTGTAAGGGTAAAACCCGCTTTTGCCCTTTTTATATTGTTGTTATCCATCATATACACTCTCCTGCTGAATTCTTGAGCAATTTCAATGCCATCAGGGCGGCTGCCCTTATCTTCCATATTCAGCCGTAAATAGAGAAAACTCTACCCTATTAGGAGTGTTTCCAGGTTGCAAAAAGAGAGCCTGAAACGCAATTTCAGACCGTAAATCAGGTTTCTGTGGTAAAAAGGGGCAAAAACAGCCCTGCTCAAAGCATGTAATCTCTTTTTATTCGAAATCGACCAGGTCCCGGCGCCTCTTTCGATAATAAAATAATTGTTTAGATACCCCTGCTGATGTAAAGTAGTGGTCATGAAACCTGGAATTATCCGGCCCGGCCGCCGGCGAACGCTTCCTGCCCTGTCATCGGAGCCGGGTTACAGATAAAGGAAGGGGTTTATGACCACAACGTTGATCCTGATAACCGGTTTTCTGCTGTATATCCTTCTCTATTTCATCTATGGCAGGAGGCTGGAGAAGATTGTCGGAGCGGATGAATCCACACCTACCCCCGCCCACCAGTATTATGACGGGGTAGATTACATTCCGGCCAAGAGGGAAGTACTGTTCGGCCACCATTTTGCCTCCATAGCGGGGGCTGCCCCGATTATAGGCCCGGTTCTGGCCATGGCCTGGGGCTGGGCCCCGGCAATACTATGGGTCTGGCTGGGCAATATATTCATGGGAGCGGTGCATGATTACCTGGCCGTTACCGCTTCGGTAAGATACCGGGGCAAATCGATCCAGTTCGTCGCTTCCGATCTGATTACCCGGCGCACCGGCAGGAACTTCTACTGGCTTGTTTTCTTCCTCCTGATCCTGGTGATAGCGGCATTCGGGGCGGTTATAGCCGGGATGTTCATTCACGACCCTTCGGTGGCCTCTTCCTATATCTTCATCATAGCCTCCGCTCTGATTGTGGGGGTGATGATGTACCGCCTGAAATGGAATTTTATCCTGTCAACCCTGATCGGGATCATTCTGCTCGGATTCTCCCTGTATCTGGGTATAAGGTTGCCGATCGAAATGGGCTGGAACAGCTGGATTCTGATACTGTTCTTCTATATCATCATTGCCGCTTCCATACCGGTAAATGTTCTTCTTCAGCCCCGTGATTACCTCAACTCCTACCTTCTGTACGCGGGGCTGGTCATAGGAGCGGCAGCAGCCCTGTTCAGTTTTCATAAATTCACCGTTCCGGCATTCACCACTTTCGCCCCGGTAATTTCACACGGGAAACCGACCCCTTTCTGGCCCGCTATTGTTCTGATAATAGCGTGCGGTTCCCTTTCCGGTTTTCATTCCCTGGTCGGTTCCGGAACCACCTCCAAGCAGATTGACCGTGAATCCGACATTCTTCCAATCGGCTACGGAAGCATGCTGGCCGAAGGGTTTCTTTCCACCATTGTGATAATATCAATTGCCGGCTACGGTTACGGCCTGCTCAAAGCCGAGGCCGGAGCGGAGCTTACCAGCTGGGGAGCGGACTATACCCGGCTGATGATGAAACATTACCCCAAGGCGGTGATGTTCACCCATTCCTATTCCACTATGGTAAAATCGACATTCTTGAGATTCATTCCTCAGAAGATAATCACCGTCCTGGCAGGGATGTGGGTGGCTTCCTTCGCTTTGACCACTCTGGATACGACTAACCGGCTGGCCAGATATACCATCAGTGAAATGCTCAAACCGCTGAAGGGAACATCCCCTTCGGTCTACCGCTTTCTATCCAACAAGTGGGTAGCCTCGGTAATACCGGCAGCTGTGGGGATGTGGCTGGCCTGGAGCAGGAATTTCACCATCCTGTGGCCCTCTTTCAGCACCGCCAACCAGCTGATTGCCTCCATCACCCTTCTTACCACCACCGTCTGGCTGAAAAAGAGGGTGCGGGCGGGGAGCATGAAGATTGCCCTGGTTCCCGCGATGATAATGTGGGTAACGGTAACCGGGGCGATTATCTGGTTCGGGGCCGCGGTTCTTCCTTCAACGATTGCATCCGATCCGGCAACCGGTATCGCGGTCACACTGATTGAGTTGATAATGTTCGTCCTGAACGGGATATTCATCTGGGATTTTATAAAGAGCTACCGGGGGTCTGAAGAAGTTGAAATTTAATCCGGTAAGAATTATCAGTAACTTTCTGAAGTGGTTCGGAAGATTATCAAGGGAAAATGCCACCGGCAGTATCGAACACGAGCTTCAGGAGATGGAATTCGCCTTCGCTCAGCTGATCTTCTCCTCATTCATCGGCCTTCCCACCCTTCCCGAACCGGTAGCCCTGGAGCTGCTGCCCTGCATGGAAGATGAACTGGCAGTGCTGGAGCAGAGGGTTGCCTGCTCGGAGGAATGCCTGGCTGAGCTGTTCGGCAAACTGGGGTTCGAATAAGATGATTAGCTATTTCTTCGCGGGAAAAGGGGGTACCGGAAAAACTACCGTGGCGGCGGGTTTCGCCATGCAGCTGGCCGCCGGAGGGCATAAGACCCTGCTGGTTTCTCTGGACCCGGCTCACAGCATCGGCGATATACTGGACCCGGCATCAGCGGATGGAAAAGAACTCTCCGGCAACCTCACGGTCCAGGAACCTGACTTCGACCGGATAAACGAGGATTACCTGAAGCGGCAGCTGGATACCCTGAGAGAGATGAACAACCGGCTGACCGCTTTCAGCCTGGATCACCTGCTGGATACCCTGGAGTATTCTCCCGGCCAGGAGGAGTACGCGGTAATCCTTCACCTGAAAAGCGTGCTGGAAACTGAAGATGATAATTACGAATACGCGGTCTTCGATACCCCTCCCACCGGGATGATTCTGAGAATATTTTCCCTCCCTCTGCGCTCCAGAATATGGCTGGACAAACTCGCCGCCCTGCGCAGAAAGATAGTGGACCGCCGCGAGCTGATAGGAGAGATCAGGAAGAAGGAACAGGCGGAGGATTACTACAGAAAAGATCCGGTCCTGGATAAACTGAAGGAGCTGTCTTCTGAATACTCAGCCCTGGAGGAATTCTTCAGGGATAGGGCCCGCGTATATCTGGTCCTGAACAATGACCGGCTCGCCCTGGCGGAATCGGCGAGGCTGAAACAGAAACTGGAAAGGATGGGCATCCGGCTCTCCGGGATAATAAACAACAAATTCAGAGAGTCGGAGAGCACCGCGCTGCTGGAATCAACCGGTTTCGATCCCGGTGAGATGATCCAGGTCCCGGAGCTGAAAGCAGACCGGGCGGGCAGATATTCGCTTCCGCAGAACCTTTCCGAAGAGCTGATCGGTAATGGATAACGCTTTATATATTAATATTTTTATACTGATATCCATCACTCTGACAGCAGGTTACTTCTTCGGCAGGAAAAAGAACCGGGCTATAGCCGCTTCCTCCATCAATACACTCTTGAAAATACTGAAACCGGAACGGCAGGAGATCACCAACATCGGGGGACTGGTTGGATATCATCTGCGGATGTGGTTCAACGGGGAGAAGGTGGAAAAGGCGCAGGGTACCATTACCCTTCTCCCCCGGCATTCTCTTCTTTACCTTCCCATATCGAGGGGTTTCCGGGGATTCGACAGATTCTTCATAACCATCAGCCTCAACACTCTCCCGGTGAGAAAAGGGGCCCGCCTGTTCGAGAAGCGTTTCTATCATAAGTACAGAGAAGACGAGGGGATAGGGATGCAGGTTGAAAGTATCTCCCGGGGGCGCCGCGAATTCCTGCTCTTTTACGAAAACGGCCGTGAGCTGAGCTTTCTTCGTGATCTCCTCTCAGGAATCGAAAACCCTGCTAAGCTCAAGGAAGTTTCGATTCGACCTGAAAAAGGTATGATAGAGATACTGGTAGTCCCCTCCGCCGGCGATAACCGGGTTCTTGAGTCAATCATAAGGGCCGTTCTCTAAATCAGGGCTTCCCCTGGAAATCCGCCTGCCATTTTGCTGAACTCATGGTTATCAATTTCTTATTAAAATGATCAAATACAATAGGGCTTTCCTTACCAATCAGGAGGCTGATTGATTAATTCAAAACCCTCCGGAGGGCGAGCGGGCATGGATTTCTGACCCGCAGGGTCAGAAAGAGCGAGCCCGAGGCGGGAGCGGCGATTTCCTCGCCGGGGAAATCGACCGCGGTTTTGAAATAATCAATCAGCCTCAGATTACATGAAGCAGTCAACCATCTGCCCTGTCCCGAAAATTGCGGCTGCCGGCCGTTCTCTAAATCTTTTGACTATGCCGGGACTGTACTATAGAATATTTCAGGCAGAGTCGCTGAATTAAAGAATCATACAATGAAAAGAATAAACACCTTACACATACTGATAACAGGGCTTGCTCTCAGATTAGCCTGGCTGCTTTATGCCAGGCCGGTACCGGTATCCGATTTCAAGGGGTATATGGACCTGGCTGAAGTTCTGCTGAAGACCGGGCAGTTCGGCGTCCATGATCCCACGGCGTTCCGGCTGCCCGCCTATCCGGCGTTCCTGGCGGCTGCCATGGTATTATCAAAGAGCGTTTTCTGGCTCAGTTTTCTGAATATTCTGCTGTCAACCGTAACCGTATATCTGGTTTATAGATTGGGAACCAGCCTGACCGGAAGAAGAGAAATCGGGATAATCAGCGGCTTTCTTTGCGCCCTCAACCCAACGTATATATTCTACTCGCCTCTTCTCGCTTCGGAACATCTCTATCTACCCCTTTTGCTGCTCTCTTTCGTTCTTGTAAGCAAATCATCGATAAGCCGTACTGTGCTGGCCGGGGCTTCCTTCGGCGCGGCGATGCTGACCCGGGGCGAAGCCCTGTTCCTGCTGCCGCTGTTTCTGGTATTGGTATGGATGATATGCCGCGGCAGCCTGAGCCCGGCCATCGCGCTTCTTGCCGTAATCTTTGTCATAACACCATGGTGCATACGGAACTACAGGCTAACGGACGGCGAAGTCCTGCTTTCGAGCACCGGGGGGATAAATTTTTATTACGCGCATAACGATAAGGAAGCCGGCTGGAGGCCTCTGGACGAAACGCCGCTTGCCGGCAAATCAGACATCGAGCAGAACCGGCTCGGGTACGAGCTGGGAATGAAATATCTTAAATCGGCCGGCGTTTCAGGGATACTGATAGATATAGCGAAAGGGACCAGAAACCTTTTTCTTACCGCTCCGTGTTACGTAACGCACTGGAACAGCCTGGCCCCTTCGCCCGGCCCGGAGGAGGGCCGGACTGTCAGAAAACTGCCCGGTATAAACTACTTCTGTAATCTGGCTTCATTGTGGTACTATGCGTTATTGGCATTAACAGCCGCTTCCATCTTTTTTATTCGTCGGTACCCGGTTAAATCCCGGGTTATGACCTACGGGCTGATTTTTCTGATATGGGTTCTGTACGCTGCCGTTCTGTGGGGAGACGCAAGGTACAGATATGCGGCGGTTACCATGTTCTGTATCCTGTCGGCTGTCTCAATCCGGGAGATAGTCAATAAGTGGAAGGAAAGCCCGAATTAACTTTAAAGCAAGTTAAACAGAACACATTCGAAGGGGGTAAAATAACAGAGAATCATGTGCGCCGGAACTCTTCGCGCTGGCTATCTGTTTAAAAATCATAGCAGCGGGTTAAATAACTCATTAACTTTTAATAATTATCCATTTACATGAAGGGAGTTGGAATCAAATGGCAGCGATAGACGCACGTGAACTTATCAGGCTTGCTAAGAGAGACGAAGACGTCGGGGCGGAATTCTACCAGAAGCTCGCTGAAAAGGTAGAAAGTGAAAACCTTAAGGAAAAATTCCTGGAGATCAGGGAACAGGAGATCGGGCATTCCGAACGTTTTCAGAAGATGCTGGATCAGTTGAGCGACTATGTGCCCCAGGAGGATTTCCCGGGAGAGTATGAACAGTACTTCCAGTCATTTCTTTCCAAAAGGGAATATCTGGACAGCGACGACGCGGTGGAAGCGGCTTCCAGAATCAAGTCGGATATGGAAGCCATTAAATTCGCCCTGGGTCAGGAGAAGAACACCCTGCTGTTTTTCCTGGAGATGAAGGAGCTGCTTCCCTCCAGCCAGCACAGGGAAATGGTTCATGAGGTCATCGATGAGGAACGCGACCATATTGTCCAACTCTCCCAGATGATCATGGACCGGCTGTAGGCGCGGCAAGCCCGGCATCAGCCTTAAAGAGAGTTGATCTGGCTTCTTACCTCCGGAAGCCCGAACTTTCCGTAGAATTCTCTGCATATTTCCCAGAGGTCATCCGGGAACCGCTCTCTTACCCCGGCCAGTATGCCAGCCGGTATCTCCCGGTAATAAGCCTCCGCTATGCTTCCGGTTATGCATGCCAGGGTGTCGCTGTCGCCTCCCAATGAGACAGCGTTTCTCACCGCATCTTCGAAAGAGACCGAGTCCAGGAAACATACGATAGCTTCCGGGACTGTCTTCTGGCAGCTCTCCTCCCACCGGTACTCCGGCCTGATATCCATAACGGTCCTGTTGAGGTCGTACCCTGACTCTTCCTCGATCTTCTTCTCTATTTCATCCTTTCCTTCTCCGGCGGCGGCCAGAAATACGGCCAGGGCGGTTGCCCTCGCCCCCCTTATCCCCTCCGGGTGATTGTGAGTTATCTCGGCGCTCTTTTCCGCCTCGGCCAGCACCTCTTCCGGGGTGTCAAAGGCGAACCCCACCGGCGAAACCCTCATGGCGGAACCGTTGCCCCAGCTGTAGTAGGGCTCATCGATCATCCCCATAAGCCACAGGATGAATGACCCGCCGTACCCTGATTCCGGATAGCGGTTCCCTATTTCCCTGATCGATTCTCCATACGGTATTCCCCGGTTGATGGCATGAGCGACCGCCATGGTGAGGACCGTATCGTCGGTAATGCGGGACTTCTCTGAAAATAAAGGGAAGTCCTTGCTTTTTATGGGGCTGAATTCATATACCGAACCGATTATATCTCCCGCGGCCGCCCCTATCATAAATATCCCTCCGTATTCATGTAACTTAATGCGGTAAAGAATGTTCCATGAAAAGATAATATACCATCAGAGGTCAAATTCAAAGAGCAATAAGTCGGCAGGGCGGCCGCTTTTCTGATGCTCTGGACCGCCCCGGATACCGGTTCGTGGCCGCCTCAGATCGGGCAAGGCAAGATAATAATTTTTCCTTTATATCTGATTGAAAAAAATGTATATTAGAGCCCTACGTGAACTACTGAATCATATGATGGAGGCCCGCCTGTTATGAAGAATCGCTCTCTGGAGAAAGTTAAAGAAGCTCATGAAGTTATAGCAGAACTTCCATTCGAGATAATCGAACTGGAAAGAGGTTATTCCAACCGAACTCTCAGAATCGATATCGGGAATAACGAAATTTCCACACATCCGGTGACCGAGCAGATGAAAGAGCTCTGGACCGGGGGGAAGGGTTTTGACCTCTGGCTGATGTTCCAGGAAATAGACGGCAACACCAGATGGGACGACCCCCGGAACCCGATCTGTTTCTCTCCGGGCCCGCTGGGAGGGACCACCTCCTTCCCCGGTTCAGGAAAGACTCTGGTCACCGCCATCTCCCCTTCCACACATTCGATAATGGATTGTAATGTAGGAGGTTTCTTCGGGCCCTATCTGAAGTTCGCCGGTTTTGACGCCCTGGCAGTGGTGGGTAAGGCGGATGAGAATATCATAATAGTAATCGACGCGGTCAACGGGAAGATCACCATAGAGAAGGCCCCTCTCGAAAGTATAGATTCCCACAAGGTATGCGAGGAGCTCACCGGGATGTACGCGGACAACGAGGCGGGCAAGAGGCATGTTACCGTCGTAGCCGCGGGAAGAGGGGCCGATCACACCAACATGGGAATTCTCAATTTTTCGTTCTACGACTGGCGGCGCAAATTCCCCAGGGTCAAGCAGGCAGGGAGGGGCGGCATCGGCACCGTCTTCAGGAACAAGAAGATAAAAGCTATCGTCCTGAAGGGAAAAGAGGTAAAACCCCCATGGACCATCAAGGAAAACAAGGTAGCGAAGATGGTTCAGCCGGAGGAGGTTCCGGTTCAGGAGAGCAGGGAAGAAATAGAAGAGATAAAGGAGATTGTGCGGAAGTGGGACTGCGACCCCGAATACGTTATCGAGATGATGCAGGATATCCAGGACAGGTTCCGGTTCATCTCGGAGACAGCCCTGGATAAGATCTGTGAAATAACCGGGAAACCGAAAGCCTATCTCTATCATATAGCCACATTCTACAAGGCGTTCAGCCTCGAGCCGAAGGGCGAGACTATCGTGCAGGTATGCATGGGCACCACCTGCCACGTCAAGGGCGCGGCAAAAGTTCTGGACAGTTTCGAGAGAGTGCTGGGGGTGCGAACCGGCGAGACCACCACGGACAGAAAATACACCCTGGAAGCGGTGGCATGCCTGGGCGCCTGCAGTATCGCCCCGGTGGTTAAGATCGGGGAAGAGGTCTACGGTAATGTGAAGGCCAGGGATGTGGAAAAACTGCTGAAAAAAGCGCAGGATGCCCCGGCAGAAGAACAGGAGCCCCAGACTGAAACCGGCGGGTCGGCAAAGAGGATTTCCCCGGAGGACCTGGAGAAGATAACGGAAAAAGAAAAGAAGAGAGAAGAGGGGTATAAGGGGATGCTTAAAGTCTGCACCGGTACCGGGTGTGTCTCCGCGGGGGGATTCAGGATCGAAGAGAAACTCAATGACGTTCTGAACGAAAAAGGGATGGAGGACGACTACCTGGTGGTGGCGACCGGATGCAACGGGTTCTGCGCAATGGGCCCGATCGTGGTAGTCCAGCCGGAGGGAATCTTCTATCAGAAGATCAGGGAAAAGGACGTCGACGAGATAGTAGACTCGCTGGCGGAAGGAAAGACCGTAGAGCGGCTTCTTCACCGGGACCCCGTGAGCGGAGAAACAAACACGCACATCGATGACATTGACTTCTTCAGCAAGCAGGAGCTGATAGCGCTGAGGAACAAGGGAATCATCGACCCCGAGGATATAGACCAGTATATCGCCAGGGGCGGATACAGATCCATCCGGAAGGTCCTTGAAGACAACGACCCGGAAGGAGTGGTGGAGGAAGTAATCTCCTCCGGGATAAGAGGGCGCGGAGGAGGCGGCTTCCCGGCTGGAATAAAGTGGAAGTCTGGACGGGAGGCGGCCGCCGGGATGGAAGAAGAGATATATGTAGTCTGCAACGCCGATGAGGGCGACCCCGGAGCTTTCATGGACAGGAGCATCATAGAAACAGACCCGCACTCGGTAATAGAGGGAATGCTGATAGGGGGATTCGCGACCGGGGCCGGGGAAGGATTCATATACATAAGGAAAGAATACCCTCTGGCGATGGAGAGGCTCAAGAAAGCCATATCCAGCTGCCGCGAACGCGGCCTGCTGGGTGAAGATATACTGGGGAGCGGATTCAGTTTTGATATCAACGTTCACCGGGGCGCGGGAGCGTTTGTGTGCGGCGAGTCCAGCGCCCTGATGAAGTCCATGTCGGGGCTGGCCGGGGAACCCCGTTCCAAGTACGTGCACAGCGTCGAGCAGGGTTTCAGGGATAAGCCGACAGTTCTGAACAACGTGGAAACCTGGGCCAACATCCCGGTAATAATAGAGAAAGGGAGCGAATGGTTCGCCTCCATAGGCTCGGGCGATGTCAGCGAGAATCCCTGGAACGGCTCCAGCGGCACCAAGGTGTTCTCGCTGGTGGGCGACATCACAAATACCGGGCTGGTGGAAGTCCCGATGGGGATTACTCTCAGGGAGATAATAGAGGATATCGGAGGCGGGATACCGGACGGAAGAAAGTTCAAGGCGGTACAGACGGGAGGGCCCTCCGGGGGATGCCTGCCCGCCGGAATGCTGGATATGGAGGTCGATTTCGATTCGCTCTCCGAAGCCGGCTCGATGATGGGTTCGGGCGGAATGATAGTGATGGACGACAAGACCTGCATGGTTGACGTTGCGAGTTACTTCATCGATTTTCTGATGGATGAATCGTGCGGAAGGTGTACCGCATGCAGGGAGGGGCTCTTTCACGTCAATAAGATACTGACGCGGATATGTGAAGGCGAGGGCAGGGAAGGTGATATCGAAGTCCTGGAAGAGCTCTGCTCCACAATCAGGGATACCAGCCTCTGTGACCTGGGAGGCTCGGCCCCCAACCCGGTGCTGAGCACCATAAAATACTTCCGGGACGAATACGAAGAGCATATAAGGGAAGGAAAGTGCAGGGCGGGAGTATGCAAGGCCCTGGTAACCTACAGCATAGATCCGGAAAACTGCACCGGCTGCAGGGCCTGCGCGCTGGCCTGCCCGGTGGAAGCGATAACTGGAGAAAAGAAAAAGACTCATGTGATAGACACCGACAAATGCATAAAATGCGGCATCTGTTTCGAGAGCTGCAACTTTGACGCCGTGGAGGTGATATGATGGCCGAGGAAAAGATCAACATAACGGTCAACGGCAAATCGATTGAAGCGGTCAAGGGCAGATACCTGATGGATATTCTGAATGAAAACGGTATAAGGGTTCCCACTCTCTGCCATCACAAGGACCTTCCGCCTTCAGGCACCTGCAGAATGTGCATGGTGGAGATCGAGCGCAACGGCAGGAAAAAGCTGGTCACCTCCTGCAACTACCCGGTCCGTTCGGAAATAAAAGTGGAAACGGAATCGGAGAGAGTGGTCAAACACCGCAAGCGGCTGGCGGAGATGTACCTGGGCCGCTGGCCCAATGTCCGCCCCGTCCAGGATCTGGCGGAGCAGTGCGGGGTAGCCGGCAGCGAAAAGTTCAGGAGCGAGCTGACCGACGAGGACCCCAACGCCTGTATCCTCTGCGGAAGGTGCAAAAGGGCCTGTGAGGAATTCATCCTGGAGAGGATGCTCGACTTTGCCGGGCGCGGAATAAAGCGCCACATGACCATGCCTTTCGGCAAGGAGGACCCTCACTGTATAGGATGCAGCTGCTGCGAATATGTCTGCCCCACCGGGGCCATCAGGATGGGCGAAAGCCTGAATCATCCCGCCGACGAGAAGATGATCAGAAACTACGGGATGCGGATCAACGCCGAGATGGCGAACCTGGACGACCAGCAGTGCAGGATGCGCCAGGTGGGGACCGCCAATATAGTCGATGTGATGGATGCCTATGACCTGCTCCCCGTCCATAATTACAAATACGGGAAGCACGAGGATACTCCCAGGATAAACTCGGTCAGGCTCAAGGCGGAATATTTCACCCAGGGGATGGCGGACGGCTGCTGGAAGGGATGCTCCATGGCCTGCGCCAAGACCATAGATAATTTCGAGATCAAAACCGGGCCCTACAAAGGCGAGAAAGTGGTGGTGGACGGCCCGGAATACGAAACCGCCGCCGCCTGCGCCAATATGGGCTGTTTCGACGGCGACTTCGCCGCCGAGTTCAATTTCTATTGCGATACCTACGGGATCGATACCATTTCGATGGGCACCTGTATGGCCTTCGTGATGGAATGCTACGAGAACGGCATTATCGACAAAGAGGTCACCGGAGGCAAAGAGCTGAATTTCGGAGCCACCGGCGAAGTGCTGCAGTGCCTTCATGAGATGGCAGAGGGCGAAGGTTTCGGTGTGGAGGTGGGACAGGGAGTCCGCTACCTCAAGAATAAATGGATCAAGGAGCTGGGAGCGGATCCCGATTTTCTGCGGGACATCGGGATGGAGACCAAGGGACTGGAATTCTCCGAATACGTCACCAAGGAATCACTGGCCCAGCAGGCCGGTTACGCCCTGGCGGTAAAGGGGCCGCAACACGACGAATCCTGGCTGATATTCATGGATATGGTCAACAACCAGATCCCCACTTTCAAGGACAAGGCGGAAGCCCTCTATTACTTCCCCCTCTGGAGAACCTGGTTCGGGCTTCACGGCCTCTGCAAGCTGCTATGGAACGATATAACCCCTGAGAGCAACAAGAACTACCCGCCCAACGAGGCGGCCAAGATACCCGAGCATGTGGAAGATTTCCTTAAATTCTACGAAGGTATGACCGGCAAGGAACTTGACGAAGAAGGTATGCTGGAACAGTCGGCCCGGGTTCACACCCTCCAGCGCCTTATGTGCAGGATGCTCGGTTTCGGCACCAGGAAAGACGATTATCCCCCTTACCGGGCGGTCGGCCCGGTGACGGCGGAAGAGTACGAATCCAGAGCTGAAAGGTATGACAAACAGCTGAAGGAGATTGTCGGATTCGACCCGGAAGGGAAATCTACCGAAGAGAAGATGAAGGCGCTGCGCGAATACCGGGAGGATCAGTACGAGCAGGTGATGGACGCAGCCTACCAGCGGAAGGGATGGGACAATAACGGGGTTCCGACAGTGGAAAGGCTCAAAGAGCTGGGAATAGACCTTCCCGAGCTGGTCGAGATCGTAAAAACAGGCGGTTGATCTGTGTATGACAGGCGAAAAACCCACCATATTCGATAGAAACGTACCCGGAACTACAGAGGTGCTTCAGCGATCTGTTATCGGAATAGCGGGGTGCGGAGGCCTCGGCTCCAACGCGGCTGTCTCCCTGGCCAGAGCCGGTGCGGGAACACTGATCCTGGCCGACCGGGACTCGGTGGAACTCTCCAACCTCAACCGCCAATGCTACTTCAGAGCTGATATCGGGGAACCGAAGACGGAGGCTCTGGCCCGCCACCTCAGGGAAATAAATGAAAATATACGGCTGGCCCTGCACAGAGCGGAACTGACCCCCGGGAACGTCATGGAGATTTTCGGCGAGGCGGACCTGTTGATAGAGGCGCTGGACCGGGCTGAAAGCAAGAGATGGCTTATAGAGGCCTGGTGTTCGGCGGCCGGAAGCAGGCCGATAGTCGTGGGCAGCGGAATCGGCGGGGCCGGCCGAACCGGCGACCTGAAGGTGCGCTCTTCCGGTAATATCCATATCTGCGGGGATGAACAGAGCAGTTCGGAGGAGGGGCTCTGCGCGCCCAGAGTCTGCGCCGTAGCCAGCATGCAGGCAAATACAGCCATAGAACTTCTCATGAAGACAAAGGGAAAATAGATGATAACGGTTAACAACAGGGATAAACTTGAGTGGCGTGCGGGGATGACGGTCCAGGACCTTCTTGATGAGATGGGTTACAGCTACTCTCTGATCACCGTCACAGTGAATGATACCCTGGTAAGTAAAAGTGAATACAACAGCTACCAGATAGAAGACGGCTCCGATGTCACTGTTTTCCACCTGGCCCACGGGGGCTGATCAGTCTAATACCGGCACCTGGCAGCGAACGCGGCCGGCTACTGCGCGTTCGGCTTATAGATGAATTCCCTGCTGTCAATTACCGAGCTGTCCGGCGCGGTTACATCCACCCTCCATGTCCCGTCCCATGAATCTATCATCCTCTTGGAGCTCCAGGTACGCCAGGATGCGGATTTTACCGGCAGCATTACCCTGGCCATCTCTTCGCCGCCGTAATACCAGACATGATAGACGGTAGTGGTGTCGGAAGCTCCGGTTATTCTGGTAAAACAATAGATCTTATCTATGGGCCCGAAGAACTGGCTGCTCTCCCCGACCGGTTCCAGGTTATTTATCCCCCTGCAGATAACCATATCCTCCGCCTCTATCTCTCCGGCCCGGGCGCTTGAGCCCACTGAGATAAAGATAAAAAGCAATAAAACCAAAATTCCCTGGCGTTTCATCATTTCCTCCATTGAAAAAAGCTCATTATTACAGAATCTCTTCGGCCAGCTCCAGGAACCTCTTGTAGGGTATCGCCATCAGGCTTTCCGCCTGAAACGCTCCGTTGGAGAGGCTGATCATGGATACCTTGGCGGCGGTCTCTTCATCCGGCGCTTCGTAAATATCCATGAAATCATACTTTCCCAGAAGGGCGTAATGTGAGATGAATTTAACTTCGGGGCATTTCTCCTTGACCTGCTCCAGCCATTCCCGCCCCTGCTTTTTGCGGTCTTCCATCTTGATACTCTGTTCCGGTGAGAACTTGGTAAGAAGTATATATGTCTGCATAATGTTCCTCCTTGACTTATAATCGCCAGAGCTGATTTTATCAGTATTCGGCTGAAAGTTCAAGGAACATTCCATGACAATTGAGGGATGGCGATGCCGGCCATCATCGCCATGTATGTCCCCGGATCCGCCCTTGACAGGCTTATCTTATTATGGTAGAGTAACATACAGTCTATGATAATGCATGGATTCATAAAGGGGGTGATATTGTGAGAAAACTGATTATACTGTTCAGCGTTCTGGCCATAGCTCTTTACGCGGCGCCGGCCAGCGCGGAAGACTGTATTGACGTAGAACTCGGAGCGGAAGTAGTGGAAACCGACCCCATTGATATTCTCCAGATCTACTTCTCTCTGGAAAACTGCGGAACCGAGCCGGGGACAGTCGGACTGACAGTCGAGCTGACCAAGGACGCGGAAGAAATCGGTACCGGGATGTTTGAAATATACATGCCGGCCGGTGAGATTTTCACACAGGAACTCGAACTGCCGCTTCCCGATGTAGTACCTCCCGGTGAATATACACTCTGTATAACAGCTGAGCTGGGTACTGCCACGGATGTAGCCTGCGCAACCATAGATCTGAATGAAGATAATATGGTTACGTCTTTCAACACGCTGCAGTCACCCACAGACACTGATACCTCTACCTGGGGTGCGTTGAAATCAATATACAGGTAGTTTCGGCAGTTTAAAAATCTCGGAAGGAGCGCTCTGTAGAGGGTGCTCCTTCTCTTTTTTCTCTGAAAAGGAAAAAGGGGAGATTTTCACCAGCAGTGAATAAGGACAGCCTCAGGTAAGAATTATGATTATTTCAGTAAAAAAGAGTTCTGCAGTCCTTCTGTGGTTACTTATTACCGGCCTTGTAATTAGTTTTAAAATCGAAGCAGTTGAAAAGATTACCACCTTCAGGGGTGAACATCTGAATGACCAGTTCGGTATATCGATGCACTCAGCCGGCGATTTCAATGGAGACGGCTACCTCGACCTGGTGATAGGAGCCAACCTGGAGGATTCCGGCGGAGATGCGGCAGGCCGGTGTTACCTTTACCTGGGTGGGATGGCCCCCGATTCGATCCCGGCCCTGACCTTCACCGGTTCGCAGGGGGACCGGTTTGGAACGCGGGTAGCCGGCGGAGGAGACATCAACAACGACGGTTACGATGACATTGCGGTTTATGCAAGGGGAGAGGCCGGGGACCCGGGATATGTGTATATCTTCTTCGGCGGCTGCTCCCCCGACGGCATTCCCGATATTGTCCTGGAGGGCACTGATCCCGGCGGCCGGTTCGGACAGGGAATATCCCTGGAGGGCGACCTTAACGGCGACGGATGCGAGGACCTGGTTATAGGGGCGTCTGAGGCGGATTCATCCGGGGTGGTCTATATATACTACGGCGCGAACCCGTTTGATCAGGCAGCGGATCTGATCATCCATGGCGAGAATTCTGGCGACATGTTCGGAAGTATGGTAACTGCCGGAGGCGATGTTAACGGAGACGGATATGATGACCTTCTGGTCGGCGCTCCCAGGAATGACGACAGCGCGGTATGGGCCGGGAAAGCATATCTATACCTCGGAGGGACAGCCCTCGATACCATTCCTGATCTATCTATGACCGGCGTTTCCACTGGAGACGGATTCGGCACCGCCGGGAAATTCATAGGCGACCTCAATGGCGACTCCATTGACGAAATGATAGTTTCCGCCCCCTATTTCAATAATATATACGGTGACGATGTAGGCATAATATACCTCTTTCTGGGCACTTCCAGCCCGGACGGCATGCACGACGGCGTAATAACAGGTGAATTATACTACGAACAGTTTGGATACTCTCTCGCCAGCACCGATGTGGACGGCGACGGAACCGAAGATATAATTGCGGGAGCTCCCGGATACGGCGGGCCCGGAGTACAATTTGGGAAAGTATACCTCTACAGAGGAGAATATCCACTTCCATCTTCCCCGCTTTTCACCCACCAGCCCGCAGATACCACCGGGAGCCTTGGAATATCAGTGGCGGGGCCCGGCCGCTTTGCCATGCACCAGGGCGGTGGAGGCAGTTTCGCCGCGGGCGGCTGGAATATCGAAGGCAAGGGAGCGGTTAATCTTTACGGGGAACAGATCATAGTGACCGATATCGATCCGGTTGAAGAAATCAAAGAGAATCTGGTGGATATCTATCCCAATCCCACCCGGTCCAGTTTCAGTATCAGGTGCCTGCTGGCTGAAAGAAGCGAGGTGAGTATGGCATTATATGATGTGGCCGGCAGAAAGATTGATGAAATAGCCGGAGGTACTTACGGAAAAGGGATGATCGTGCAGGACTGGAAACCCGGTAAGGGACGGAAAAAGCTTTCCAGAGGGGTATACTTCGTGGCGGTGAGGATTGGAGAGCGGACTTTTACGAGAAAAATCCTTGTCATGAAATAAGTTATATCTTTATGGCCTGCAGCGGTTCCTTTAATCAAAGGATATATGAATAGTCTTTTAGATAAGACCTTATCAGAATAATAAATCCGCCGCATGAAACAGCCAGGGATCCGCTATCGCTCTAATATTCTCACCCCGGCCGGCTCCTCTCATCCGGCTAGAAAAGACACCCCCTTCCCCGGGCGCTCACCGCATCAACACCATCTTCCTGGTCACGCTTTTCCTGCCGGCGGTCAGCTTATACAGATACAATCCGCTCGAAACATCTGCCCCTTCCCCATTGCACCCGCTCCATTCTATTTCATGCGTGCCGGCATCCCGCACTGAATCTTCAAGCCGGTTTACCAGACGTCCGGAAACATCGAAAACATCCAGCGTCACATGTGTTCTTTCCGGTATGCTGTAATAAATAGTTGTATGGGGATTGAACGGATTGGGGTAATTCTGTCTCAGAGCAAATCCGGGTGTCTCTGCCATTACTGTTTCGGTCACAAAGAGAGTCCGGGTGCCCTGTTCATCGCTAACATCCACCCGGTATCGATACCCTGATCCCGGCTCACAGTTTTTATCCAGGAACTGGTACGATAATTCTCCGGTTTCCATGATCCCGGGTTCTATCCTGGCGAAGATGCTGGCGCCCTCGAGCTTACGGTAGACCGCAAAGTCGGTGTGGCTGTCCGCCTCTGACAACTGCCAGGATACCCTGATTCCCTTTTCAAGACTCAAGCTCAGATAAGAGCTCAGCACAGTCGCAGTCGCATCCTCGGTGAGATTGAAGAGCATAGAAACGGCATCCCGGCATACCACCGCCAGGTCCACGTCGCCGTCTTCATCAAAATCTGCGCTTTCCGCCAGGTCGTTACCGACATCAGAGCGGATAAGATATTTTCCCGCATCGGAGAAAGTGCAGTCACCCATCCCAAGGAAAACAGATACATCGTGACAACCGGCGTTCACCACTGCCAGATCGGGGTATCCATCACTGTCATAATCTCCAGAAGTTATTGAGCCTGGCACCATACCGCTGCTGTAGCTGATATGAGAATTGAATGTGCCATCTCCCATACCCCGGAATACATGTATCTTATCCCTGCCTGCGGCAGTGGCCAGATCAAGATGCCCGTCGGTATCATAATCTCCTGTATTGATATCAGAAGGTTGACTTCCGTCACCGAAGTTGACAGCAGGCTCAAAGGTTCCATTACCCTCACCGATAAGTATAGACATGTTTTTTGAACCACGATTACCTACAACCAGATCATCAGTTCCATCCTCATTGAAATCCCCGGCCACCATGGAAAACGGTTCATCGCCTGCACCATAACTTACCGCGGACCCAAAACTGCCGTCTCCCGCCCCCGGCAGTATCGAAACTACATCTGTCGTAGAGTTAGCAACTGCCAGGTCGGGGTGACCGTCTCCATTGAATTCTCCCGTTGTAATACAGCTGGGAAAATCACCGGCGCTGTAGCTGACCGCCGGGCTGAATGTGCCATCTCCAGCTCCCAGCAGAACAGAGGCGTCATCGGAATGGTATCCTGATATTGCCAGGTCAATAGCGCCGTCTCCATCAAAATCTCCGGCTGTCACTGAATTCGGAGCATTTCCAGCGGAGTAAGTTCCCGCTGCAACCAGATTCCCACTCCCATCGCCAAGGAGAATAGTGACCTCGTCCGTGGTTCTGTTGACAGCAGCCATATCCATGTGCCCGTCATTATCAAAATCGGCTGATAAAGTTGAATATGAACCTGTATCGATACTGTAGCTCGGTATTGAGACAAATGTTCCGTCTCCGGCACCGGGAAGTATGCAAATATTGCCGGAGGTTTCATTTCCCACAGCGAGATCAATATTGCCGTCCTGATCATAATCCCAGGGAGCAATTCCCACGGAAACAAAGCCTGATAAATAATCTACTGCCGGAGCGAAAGCGCCATCTCCATATCCCAGCAGAATAGATACTGTTCCCATATAATCGGTGTAGCCATAGTTTGTGACCGCCAGGTCTGTGTGGCCGTCACCGTTAAAATCTGCGGTGGCAACCCTGGCGGGCTCGTCTCCAGCGCCAAACTCTGCGGCGGATGCGAAGCTGCCATCCCCGGACCCGAGGAATACAGAAACGTTGTCCGAGTAACGATTGGAAACCGCAACATCCTGGTGCCCGTTTGCATCGAAATCCGCAACGGCAACCCCCTCCGGCCCGTCTCCGGCGCTCAGTGAGGGCAGGGAAGAGAAGGTGCCGTCTCCGGCACCGAGCAGGATCAATAAATCATTGGAATAGTGGTTTCCCACCGCCAGGTCCATGTGCCCGTCCTCATTGAAGTCTCCCCGGTCGATTGAATTAGGCCCTTCGCCTGCAGGGATATTAACCGCTGAGGCAAAGGTGCCGTCTCCCATGCCTGGAAAGACCGAAATGCTATCGGAGGCTACATTCGCCACTGCCAGGTCTGCATGCCCGTCTTCATTAAAGTCTGAACAGGTGATGGAGAATGGCCCGGCCAGGGCATCGTAATTGACAGCCGGGAGAAAGGTGCCGTCACCCACTCCGAGAAGAATTGAAACATTGTCAGCCATATTGTTTGCTACCGCCAGATCAAGGTTCCCGTCTTCATCAAAATCGCCTGCGGTAACCGACATGGGCGACCTGTCGGAGCTGTAATTAACCGCTTTCGAGAAAGTGCCGTCTCCATTGCCCAATAGTACCGAAACCCCATCAGAATAGATGCCCACCGCCGCAAGATCCATGTAACCATCGTGGTTGAAATCCCCTCTGCTCACTGAATAAGCAGTTCCAGTCCTGTAGGTCAGAGCCGAATCGAACAGAGGCTCAAAGGCAAATGCGGCCATAGGCGGGATCAGCAGCAAAAACGCAACTATCAGGTATCTTCTCATGATAACCCCCTTTTCATCATGCTAATTGATACGTGCGCAACCCATTAAAAGATTGTGGTGATAATTCCCTTATAATTTTTATGGTGAGGTCTATCTTTAATATGTGAAATGACTGATCCGCTTGTCAAGCAATTATCCTGGCGAGCTACAGCCGCAATCCCGTAAGTTTATTCTTCAGCGCCCACATACCTATACTGAACCGGTGCTCCAGGAGGGCCTTTCTCAGCATGCACCCCATCCAGTAAAGCTTCTTCTCGGCCCTGCTCTCCTCTCTGGCCCTTTCCGCCTCCGGGGAGTTCCACAGGGAGTCGAAGGCCCGCTCGGCAAGGTTTCCCATCACAT
>JAWODM010000042.1:0-46482 GCA_046483305.1 Candidatus Krumholzibacteriales bacterium
CAAATACTTTATGGATTTTGGCAATTAGCGCAATACTGGTTGCTTTCATCCCTCTGTTTGCTATTGTTTATGGTGGTTTTAAACTCCTGCTTGGCATCCGGCCCAATGACAGGCCCCTTGCAGCTGTTTGTCCACCCTGCTGAACGCCCTGGTGGGGATGAAGCTCTCCATCATATCCCCCAAGCCCCAGACGACCCGCCGCAACGTGATCGGTGTGCTCTCGACCGACGACTACCAGGCGGTACTGGTGGACACCCCTGTCAGCGCGCCCCAGAAGCGCCCCACCGACAGCGCCTCCCCGCTCAACAGCGTCTGCGCCCGGAACAGTCGCGCCATAAGGCAGAGCGTGCCGACCATCGTGTTAAAAATTGGTAACGGTACTCATAAGGTAACTTTGGAATTAATTCCCTTTCCTTAATGTTGCCGAAAGGGTCAAGATCGAAAATTGATGTCTGTTTCCATAATTTTCTCCATTTTTCTTTCCAATCCCGCTGTGTCTCCGCTACTTTGAAATCAATTATTCTTTCTGGTTTTACCACTGCTAATGATTTGTTTAACTCTGGATTTTTAGCATGCCCGATCAAATCATTCATAGAATGGAAAACTTCTCTTAACACATATTGTTTTCTCAGTGCCCAATTATTCTCTGTGCCTATTTTATCTATAATCTTTATTTTTTCATCAACACCCAATTCAGGCCTGTAACTTTCCGGTCTGAAATCACTTGTATTTTTCTGTAAATCTAACTTTATCCAACTGTATTTGGGGAATTTGCTGTTATCCTGAAGAAATCTGAAAGGCACAGGATAAATCCTTATCCAGCAGGTTCCATTGAGCAAACCTGCTGTGCATACCAGTTCTTCGTATCTTTCGGATGGTTGTGGATATGCTTTCACTGTGACAAGCACCTCCGCTCCATCCAAACGGCGAGGTAAATACAAAACTAATCCTTTACGAGAACGAGCCGCTATTTCTATAATTTCTCAAATCTAATTACGGTTACTAAATCTGATTCGGACATCCCTATATATTTATAAAAATCATCCAGGCTGGAACACATTCCACCTTCAGCTTCCAGGTCTTCAATTGGCATATCTGATAGCCTCTCTCTATATGGTTTGGCGGTCAATCGGAACTTGCCGATTTTCCTGCCCCCGGCTATTGGAATATTATCCCAGGCATCATGAATACGCTTATTTCTGTTCCAGAGACTCTCCCACATTTTGAAATGCCTGTCGGACCATTTGCGCCTGGTAACAGTCTTGTTTCCTTTAAGGAATTCCTGTCTGGTCATAGAAAAACTGAGTATGGCCATTTTATACCTTTCCTTTAACAGGAATACATGATCATACAAGAATTATACCTTATTGATTGTAAATAATAACTCAATTCCGGCCCACTAATAAACACTTTACTTAGAAAAATATCAAATCTGTTCAGCCTGATTTAAAGAACTGTTAGCATACCTGCCTTCAGTGTTATTCTTAATAAATCGATAGTAAATTTAAACAGGGAGTCTGCCCATGAATAAATTAATAATTTTTAGTACAATATTTTTATTAGCTCTTCCAGCATCTTCACTCCATGCGGCCGGGGCTGAGGATATACTCGAATCATACGTGGAGGATTTCCGGGGGGACCCTGCCCTGCATAATACCGTAGCCGTTTTCGGAGTTAAGGTCAGGGGTGAAGGGGCCTGGACGGTAAGAGCGGAAGGAGATGAAGGGGTAACCCTGGAGAAGGGGCTCCCCCCGGAGCCCACATTTATTTATGTCACCGATATGGAAACCCTGCAGAAAATGGACCGGGGCGAGCTGGCTGTGATAACCGCCATGGGCAGGGCGCGAAGCTCCGACCCGGCTCCCATGGATTTCGAGCTGATGGAGGGGTTCAACCCCCCCGCCGGCTTCATGGATTTCTTCGCTCCCTTCACCTTCCACTTCTGGACCAGGGGGTTTCCGGAAACGGTCAGGTTCGGGGCCAGGGAATTCACCCGGGTAGTCCACGGAGCCAACGTTACCGCTTTCTACTACCAGAAGGGTTTTCGCTCCGCCTGGTATCAGATTGAGAAGGGACAGCATATCAACAAAAGGAAAGAGGATCAGGTTAACCCCTTCCCCACCCTGGTTATCTTCACTGCCGGGGAAGCGGAAGCCGAAATTGGGGGGAAATACATGAAAATAGAAGAGGGGACCAGCGTGCTGATACCCGCCGGGGTTTCGCATCAGTTCTGGAACCGCAGAGAAGAGCCCGCCGAATTTATAATACTGATGTTCGGAGAGGGGGCCTGATCCGTCCGGAATCCGGGTCAGTCCTTACCGGCAGCGCCCAGGATTTCATCTATCTCGTCTCTGCTCACGGTCTCCTGCTCCATGAGCCGATCCGCAAGCTTATCCAGCTTCTTGCGGTTTTCCTCCAGAATGCCGGCCGCTTTCTCTTCCATTTCCCCGATCAGTCCGGCGATCTCCTCATCGATTATCCTGGCGGTTTCCTCGCTGTAGCGCTTCTGCCTGGTCATTTCCTTGCCCAGGAAGGTATGCTCCTCCCCTTCCTGAAAATATACCGGCCCCAGTTTATCGCTCATACCCCACAGGCATATCATCCGCCGGGCCAGCCGGGTACTTTCCCTGAGGTCATTGGCCGCACCGTTGGAGATATCGCCGAAGACCATCCGCTCTGCGGCCCTGCCCCCCAGCATTACCGCAATCTTCTCCTTCAGGTAAGCCTTTTTCAGATTATGCCTGTCCTTCTCTGGAATCTGCTGGGTAGAGCCAAGGGACTTCCCCCTGGGAATTATGGTAACCTTCTGGAGCGGGTCGGCGCGGGAGAGAAACTGCGCCACCACAGCGTGCCCCGCTTCGTGATATGCTATGACTTCTTTCTCTTCGTCGGTTATTATATCATCTGTCTTCGGTCCCAGCAGCATCTTATCCCTGGCCCTGTTGAAATCCTCCATCTCCACTTGATCCTTCTTCTCTCTTCCGGCCAGAAGGGCGGCCTCGTTCACCAGGTTCTCCAGATCGGCACCGGAAAATCCAACCGTCATTGCCGCGATGCCCTCCAGGTCGACATCATCGGCCAGGGGAACCTCCCTGGAATGTATCTCCAGGATCCTGACCCTGGCTTTCTTGCGCGGCAGGTGCAGAACGATTCGCCTGTCGAATCTGCCGGGCCTGATAAGAGCGGGGTCCAGCACGTCCGGCCGGTTGGTGGCGGCGAGGACAACTATGGCCTGCTTCGGAACGAAACCGTCCATCTCCGCCAGTATCTGATTGAGTGTCTGCTCTCTTTCATCGTGGCCTCCTCCCAGCCCGGTACCCCTGGCCCTGCCGATGGAATCGAGCTCATCTATGAATATGATGGATGGGGATGCTTTCTTGGCCTTCTCGAACAGGTCCCGGACCCTGGAAGCGCCCACCCCCACGAACATCTCTATAAACTCTGAGCCGCTGATGCTGAAGAACGACACGTCCGCCTCTCCGGCTGCCGCCCTGGCCATCAGTGTCTTTCCCGTGCCGGGAGGCCCTACCAGAAGAATGCCCTTTGGTATAACCGCTCCAAGGCTGATAAATTTTTCAGGGTTTCGGAGGTATTCAACAACTTCCCGCAGGTCCTTCTTGGCGCTGGTCAGCCCCGCAACGTCGTCGAAATCGGTATCGCTGGATTTGCTGCTGATCCTTTTTGCCCTGGATTTGCCTATTCCGAACACACCTCCCGGCGAACCGCGCCCCTTCCCCGCCATTCTTCTGCTCATATAAACGAAATAACCCACGATAAGCAGAAACGGCAGGGCGTAAATTATTACATTCAAGAACCAGGGCCTCTGCTCTACCTCCGCCTCTATCTCCACCCCGTTCTTCTCCAGCATTCCGATAAGGCCGGTATCTTCTATCCGGGGTTTTACCGTCTTGAAAAAGCGGTATCCTCCGGCCTCTTCCTGGCCTGTTTCGGGCTTATACGGTTTTTCGAACTTCCCCTTTATTCTGCTTCCCTTGATAGTTATCCCGCTCACGTTCCCCTTTTCCACCTGCTGCTTGAACTTCGAGTAGGATATTTCTGTTCTGTTCCTTCCGGCGGGGAAGAAGTAAAAATAGATCGCTATGGCTATAATCAGGATAAGCCAGGGAAGCATCCCCATTTTGCTCTTTTTCAGATAATTTTTCCCCGGTTTGAATTCCTCGTTAATATCCATATTCATCTTTTCGCCATGAATAATTTCTTATGGGTTGGGTTCATACTTCCCGCTCTGAAGGATTCAATCCATTCCCGTCATCGTTAACCCTGAACCTTTCATCCCCGTCCTCCAGCAGTTCAGAGATCCTGGAAAGCAGCCTCTCCGGGTCCAATGGTTTGGTCATGCAGCCCCGGAACCCTATTATGCTCATCAGAGTGGCGTACATATGGCCTGTATAGTAACCGGTCATTCCGAGAATCGGTATACTGGAGGTTTCCGTTCTATGGCCCAGTTCCTGCGCCACGGAAAAACCGCTCTTGCCATCCATTTTGAGATCAAGCAGTATCAGATCGGGGGGAGAGTTTCGCGCATGATCAAGAGCTTCGGACCCGTTGGAAAAGGTTATGATCCGGTAACCGCTGCCTGACAGAAGTTCAGAAAGCTCCTCAAGCAGCTCCACGTTGTCATCCACTATCATTACGACCTTTTTTTCTCCGTTTCCCATTTCGCCAACCCCTCTATTCTCCTTCTCCAAGCTGGCCGTTTTCTTTTTTGCCTATCATCTCAGCCAGGATTTCTATCCCCCTGCCGAATTCTTCGAGGTCCCTGTCTATCCTGGATTTGAGATCTCCGCGTTTCTCCGGCGCCGCGTTCTCGAACCGGCTCATCAGGAGCAAAATCAGCTTTTTCTTCTCAGTCAGTTCTTCCGAACTGGTATCTATCTCAATCCGCTCATCGGCCGGGATTTTCCCGGCTCTACCTTCCAGCTCCTCCAGTCTCCCGTTGAGCTCCCGGAGCCTCTCCAGCCCCTTTCTGTATTTTCCATTGCTTATATAATTCATATCAATATCACCCTGCAAAAGACAGCATGCCATCTGCGGCCGATGACTTCAATTGCCCCCTTCCCCTTTTTGCTGCCTTTTATCCACAAACTGCCGCCGGCCGTCCGGGATACTACTGAAAGCGGCGGGAATACCGCTGTGGAACCGCGTCAGTAAATAGTAGATTGCTCCAATTGATAAAGGGGTGAATTTGTGCGAATATTCCTGCGATTGATGTAATACAGAAGAAACCGGAAGGAAGGATAACGCATTATGGGCGCTTTTCTGTTTTCTCTTGTTATCTCATTATTCTTTGTAATTATTTTTGCTGTCCTGGCCGGAAGAAGGGGGCCCTGGAATAATATCGCGGTTTTCTTCCTGGTCGTTTTTCTTGCCACCTGGGGGATCGGCAGCTACCTCCGCTTTCTCTGGTTCCCGGTAATGGGGGTATACTGGCTCCCGTTTTTTCTGGTGGCGCTTCTATTCTCTCTGCTTCTGGCATCCATACTCGCCCAAAAACCTTCCTCCAGAGAACCGGGAGAGCTCGAAGAAGTGCGGAACGTAAAAAGGCCTCCCTTGAAACTGGGCCTTTTCTTCTGGCTGTTCATAGCGGTTCTGTTGATACTATTAATTATTATCTACCTCTTCCCGGATAAAGTGGCCTGAAAATCTTCAGCAGAGTGATTGATCTCATGAATGATGTCATTATATATTGTAACCGGAAGGCAGGAGGGAGAACGCGCCATGCGCTCTCCCCTGTTTAGTGGATGCCGATGTGATCAGACAGGAAAGATCCTGCAGCCGGCTTCTTTATCTCTCCGGCTGGCCTGGTTTTGAGATTTCCTCCAGTGTTTCACCCGCCATTCTTTCATCAGCTTCTACGGCGAGGTCTCCCAATGAGACGATCCCGACCAGCTGGTTATCTCTGTCAACAACCGGCAGCCGCCGGATTTTATTCTCTCTCATTCTGGCGGCAACGGTTTCTACTTCCTCATTATCATGGCAAACGGCTAAATCCTCGCTGATTATATCTCCGGCTCTTACCTCATTCGGATTATTCCCTTCGGCAGTGGACCGGATCACGATATCGCGATCGGTCAGAACCCCGGCAAGGTTGCTTCCGTCAATTACCGGGAGCACGCCTGCATCCAAATCCTTCATCATCGCCGCTGCGTCCTTAACCGAAGTACCCGGCTGTATAACCTCTACATTTTCTGTCATGATTTCCTTGATCTGCATGGCTCCTCCTTCCCGGCAATATATTTCAGCCGACTAAATACTACCAGTATTTAGGCCTTCCGTAGTAATCGTAGAGTTTCAGCTCGTAATCCCGGTTCACCGGAGTGGCTGGATCGTAAGGAGGGCTGTTTTCTATCTCTTCTCTGGTAAGATCGACCGTTACCTTTGCGTCCGCCCAGTCAACCAGTTCGATCCATTCGGGAGATATCAGCACTTTTTTCCCCGACAGCCAGTTTCCGGTCTTGACTACCATGTATCTGATGGTCCAGGTGCTGTCTTCGATGATGAAGTTATCAACCTGTCCGATATCACCGTCAAGAGAGTGGATGCTGTAGCCTTCCACCTCGTCGGTGGACCGGAGATGGCTTTCCAGAGGTTCAGTCTCCTCCTGAACGGTCTGCTTCTCCGTGGGAGCCTGGTAAATCTCCGGAGGGTAACCGACCGGCCCCCAGATCCCCCCTCCTATCCAGTAAACCGACCATCCGTAATGTTTGAACCATTCCTTCTCATATTCTCTGGATACCGGCTGGTCGGCGCTTATCGGCGGGCTGTTTTCTATGCTGTTTTTGGTAAGCTTCACCGGCAGCCGCCTGGTTTTTCCGTCAGGGCTTCCCAGTGATATCGGTGATATCAGAACCTTGCGGTCCGGCAGCCATTTCCCGGTATCGGCAACCATGTAACGGATAGTCCAGTAATGGTCATCGAAAAGGAAATACCTGCACCTTCCGATTTCTCCGTCCTCCGCCAGAAGGACATAACCTTTAAGTTCATTCAGATCCCTTAACATTATTTTATCACTCCCTGTATCTGTCCCGAACGGATATTACCACTCTGCGGTTTTTCGCTCTTCCCTCCGGCGTGTCGTTTCCGGCAGCGGGGTGGTATTCACCGTAGCCTGAAATGGCTATCCGCTTCGGGTCTACGTTATGCTTTCTCAACAGATAGTGCAGAACCACGCTTGCGCGCGCTGTGGAAAGTTCCCAGTTGGACGGGAAGATATGCCGGAAGTCCTCATCTATCTCTACGTCATCGGTATGCCCTTCGATCAGAATGCGCCTGTCCGGATGATCCTGCAGCACCTCCCATATCTTATCAATCGCTTCTTTTCCATTATCGGTCAGGCGGGTGCTCCCGAAATTAAAACTTACCGCATCCGGTATCTTTATTTTCAGAAGGTCGTTCTTCGTCTCCAGGCATACTTCCAGGTCCTTCCTGGCCTCCGCGAGTTTCTGCTCCAGCTCGGACCTGATATCCATCATCTCGTCATTGGTACTCCTTAACTCGCTGTTCAGGCTGTCCACCCTCTGTTCGAGGTCTGTTATCTGCATATTCTTTTCATTTATCAGGTTCTTGTTTCCCGAACAGCCTATCAGTACCAGGGCAAAAATAAGTGCAGCCGATTTGAACAATAATCTTTTCATGTTTAACCTCCATTCCTGATCAATTTATTTCCTTCCTCATATTCGATTCTATGGCATTTATCCTGGCATCCAATTGGGCGGGGTTACTTTTTACTGATTGCTTTCCACCTTTACGCCCGGTGGGGCAAACCCGCCCGACAAATGGAATATGTGGAATTAATTCATATCGCCGGTTTAATCCGGGCGGGTTCACCTCTACTGCGGTTTTGACGGGCCGGAAGCAGATTTCCGGGGCGCAAACAGAGCGGATCACCCCACCTTTATTGACGCTCTTATGCATCCCGGCAATCAGCTTAATTCGATCTCCCCGGAATTCTGCCACAGCCCGTGAATATTACAGTAGCTCATAGCCAGTACGGTTCCCGGCTTTTCAGTCTTGAAACTCAGGGTGGCCTGATGATTGGTATAGACGCCGCTGGTATCAGGCCCTTCGGGGGAAGCGCCGTGGGCGGCAAAGTCGGCTCCGCCGATCTGATAGGGAAACTTCGCTCCCTCGGGGTGGAAATAGATCTTTATCCACCTGATGTGGTGCTCGGTCTTGTTGGGATGAGCTACCTCCTTGCCCAGAGTTACCTTTATATCGAAGAACTCTCCAGATTCTATCTTCTCCGGCAGTTCTATCGCCGGAACATGCTTTTCCGACTTCCAGTCGGCAGTCTGGAATAATCCTGCGAATCCTTTCATTTCTCACCTCCAATTACTTCGAGAAACCCGGCTCTGGCTTCCCGATAAAAATTACTTTTCTTGCCTTAAAGAATAAAGGGCGCTTACAGTTACAACAATTGTCTTAATCTACCAATAACTGACCGGAATCCCCGTCCTGCGGATACGGGCTTTCCGCCGCGGCTGGAACTAAATCAATGGAGAGTTGCTTATAACTCAAGAAGTCGGGAGACATAGAGATCCCCGGCAGCGGTTAATTCTTTGAATTGTATAAATAATTCTGTCCGATAGCCCTACTGCAGCGGTTTCTGAAGGATCTTCCTCTCAAGCCCTATTTTGAGAGACAGAAACCGGAGTATATCGTCCAGCGATATCATTCCCTCAAGCTGGTTTTCATCCACCACCGGCAATCCGCCTCCTTTATCCCGGCGGCGCAGAATGTGCAGAGCCTCCAGCGCGTCCTGGCCGGGAGCTATGGAGTTTTCTCCGGAACAGGGCTCCGCTATCTCTCCGGCGGTCAGTTCCTTCTCGCTGCCGCCGGAAAGGCCTCTTATCTGTTCTCTGCTGACGCACCCCTTCAGTGAACCGTTCTCCCGAACCGGGAAGGCTCCGATATCATATTTTTCGCCATATTCGCCCACCAGCTCCCCCATGGAAATCCCGGCAGGGACGGTAACAGGCTCTTCCTTCATGATTTCCCGCACTTCTACTCCTCTCAAAGCTTCCCTTATCCTGGAATGGAGTATGGAGCGCTGAGAGGCCGAACGCAGAAACAACCCTATGAATATCCACCAGAAACCGGCAACCATGGAACCGCTTACCAGGAATACTATCCCGGCAAATATAAGTAAAAAGGCGAAAACCATACCCACTCTTGCTGATATAACGGTGGACTTATGCAGGTCCTTCTTGATTTTCCATATGGCCGCCCTGAGGACCCTACCCCCGTCCAGTGGGAAAGCAGGTATAAGGTTGAAACCGGCCAGCACCAGGTTGATTATACCGAGATATCGGATTACCTGAACCGCCGGGGCCGGCCATCCGGTAACCGGGCCACGCTGAGCCAGGGCCAGGAATACTACACCGGCCACTATACTCGCGGCCGGCCCGGCCACAGCCATATAGAACTCCGCCCCCGGACTCTCCGGTTCCCGGCGCATTTCCGAGACGCCGCCGAATATGAACAGGGTTATTCCCTCTATGGGAAGTCCGTACCTGCGCGCCACTATTGAATGGCTGAGCTCGTGAAAGGTCACGGAAGCGAACAGCCCTGCCGCCCCCGCTATACCCATAATCCAGTAAACAAATTCTGACTGCCCTTCCAGACGGGAGGGAAAAACCGCGACGGCCAGGGACCAGGATATCAGAACAACTATTATCAGCCAGCTGAGGTCAATCCTGATATCGAAGCCCATTATTGAAAAAAGGGTAATTTTCCTGCCGAACATACTTATTCACTCTCGGATTTCAGATCTCAGCGGAATCAGAAACCCGGGGGCGGCCTCCCGCCCGCCCGCAACGTCATTTCCCGTTCAGGTTACTCTCTATGCTGGCTATAATATCAAGCGGTATAATGGTCTTCTCCAGCACATCCCTCACATCCGCTTTTTCTTTCAGCTTATTGATAACTTCATCGTCAACATGGCCGCTGACCACAATTATGGGTATATCCTCGGTATCGCGGTCAGCGTTAAGCTGTTCCGCTGTCTTGATACCGTTGCCGGCGAATTTTATATCCAGCAGGATGATGTCCGGCCTGTACTTCCTTGCCTCGGCTATGGCCTCTTCGTGGTTCACGGCAGACCTTATCCGGTATCCGGCGTTCTCCAGGAGTTCAGTCACTTCTTCTACGAAATCGCTGTTGTCATCTACAATCAAAACTCTGTTCTTGCTCATTGCTTCACCTCTCCGGCATCCTTGTCATATCATCATCTTCATACTCTACCTGGAATCATGCCACAGCGCGGGCCGTCAGGCAATTGCTGAAATCTATCTTTTCCTGACCCGGTTCTACCTGAAGCCGCAGTTCGAATAAATTTTCAGAATTCAGAGATATGAATATCAGGCGTCCGTTTCTGGCTCTTTAATGTCCGGTTCTCCGGATGAGACCGGATTGCCTCTATACGCTGTCAGTTCCCGGATCGCGCTCAGAACCTCTTCGATATTGAACGGCTTCTCCGCGAATCCGTCGGCCAGTTCAACCGCCTCCATATCCTGGTGATCTTCGGGCTCCAGTATTTCGTGCAGTTCGCTGGTGAGCGGCTTCCCGGTAATTACAATCACCCTGGCCAGCCGGTTCTTCTTTATGTACTTCAGCAGTTCCGATCCGCTGATCCCCGGGAGCTTGAGATCCAGAAGCACCACCTCGTAATCCCCCCTGTCCACCAGCTTTTTCCCCTCAATACCGTCGTTCGCCTGGTCAACCTCATAACCTTCCAGCCGAAGTATCTCGGCGAATTCCTCGCACATCTCCCGGTCATCCTCTATAATGAGGATACCATTTTTATTCATGGCCCTTCCTTTCCAGCGGGAGTTCCACCGTCACCACTGTCCCCGACCCTTTTTCGCTTCTGATTGATATACTTCCCCCGTGAAGCTCTGTCAGCTCACGGCATATCGACAGGCCAAGCCCGGTCCCCCTGGCCCTGCCGGTGAAGAATGGGTCGAACACCCTGTCCAGCTCCTCCTCATCGACACCTCTGCCGTTGTCCGAAATTTCCACTTTCACCTTTCGCCCGGCAACGCTTGCGCTTATATCTATCCGCCCCCCTTTCTCAATGGCCTGAAACCCGTTTTTAATAATATTTACAAATACTTCCCTGATTTGTTCCGGGTCGGCAAAGAGAGCCCGGCCCCGCATCTTCTTCAGCTGTTTCCGGATTGTCACATCCTTATCCGGAAATAGTTCTTTCACCGACCTGACGCTATCGGTGATTACCCCTGAAAGCCTCAGCTTGCGTTTCTGGGGCCTCTGAATCCTTGAATAATTAAGCAGGTTATCTATGATCAGGACACTTTCGTCTATCTTTGTCTGAATATTGTCTATATGTTTCTCCAGTAAAGGGTCCGAATTTTTCCGGTGAAGATTGTAAGCCGCCGTTCTGATAACCCCCAGGGGATTCCGCAGCTCATGAGCAACCGTGGCCGCCAGGGTCCCTATGCTGCTGAGCCGCCTGTTCTGATCGATATCCTCCCTGAGTTCAGCAAGCCCCCTCTTCTCTCCCCGGGCGGCACTGCCAGCGCCTTCATCAGCTGCGGCTTCAAACGCTTTCCGCTGAGGCTGCTCAGTTATATCATGCCAGACGGCAACCATTCCGACAACCTTCCCGCCGGAATTTACAGGGCCGGCCGATCCGACGTTAAGCCGTATATCCCCGTCAGTATTGCGAAAATGAAAATGCACATTCCGGACCGTCTCCCCGCTCATGACTCTATCGGATAAAAGTTCTTCGGCCAGAGGGTTAGCTTCCCCTCCATTCTGAGATGACAGCCTCTCATCGATCTCTTCACGGGAATTTCCCGCAGGATTGAATGCCAACGATTCAGCGGCCAGCCGGTTGGCATGGATGACTTTCATGTCCCGGTCAAGGATCAGCATCGGAACAGGAAAAGAGTTCCCTATCCCCTCCCTGATGATTTTCTCCGGGACAGCCCCCCCGGCATCTTTTGGTTTTTCCCGCTTTCTGTCTCTCATAACATCCCTGGGGGTTACCCGCCGTTTTCCTTCCCGGAGCCTGATGCCTGATCCTACTCCCTGAATTCAGTGGGGGTCATTCCCACGATCTTCTTGAACATCCTGATAAATGATTCCATGTTCTGGTAACCGAGCCGGTAGGATATTTCATCAACGGTAAGGCCGGTATCGGCCAGAATTTCCCTTGCTTTTTCCATCTTCGCTCTGAGCCGGTACTGATTGAATCCGGTGCCTGTAACCTCCTTGAACAGCCTGCTCAGATATTTGGGGCTGAGAAACACCAGGTCGGCGGCGTCTCTGAGGCTGACCCGCTTGTCGTAATTCCGCTCCAGGTAATCCTTGACCCGCTCTATCTTTCCCTCCGAATCCCGCTTATAAGATTTGCCGACCGAATCTTCTTCATGCAGGAGCCGGTGGATAATATTCTCCAGTTTCTCGATATCAACGGGCTTTTCGATGTAATCGTCCGCGTCTCCCTTCAGAGAAGCTATCGCCACATCCTTGGAGCTGTAGGCGGTAAGCATCACCACCGGAAGATTCGGGTAACGGTCCTTGATCTCGGGGAGCACCTCGGTCCCCTTCCTGCCCGGCATACGGACATCCAGTATAACCAGGTCTATCTCGTTGGGACTGGCAAGGATCTCCAGGGCCTGATCCCCGGTGCCGGCCCCCACTATGCGGTACTCCTCCAGAAAATCATCAAGCTCCTGTCTGAATACGGAATCATCATCGACCAGAAGAATGTTATAAGGCATAGATTCCCCTCATGCAAAACCGGAAGTAGATATAAGTCAGTATAGGGGAATCCGCAAGTTCATTTCAACATATATTTTGCCCCGGCAACGCCCGGGATTCAGTATCGCCATGCTCGCCTTGCAGGCCTGCCGGTACAACCGGGAGGTTCAGCTTTTGCCTGGCCCGTTTCAACGTCCCGGCGGCGGGCCGCCGATTATTGACAGGCGGGCATTAAACACTTAACATGTAGGCTGAGGAGGAACCATGAGATGGAAAGAAATAAAGGTTCGCTACAACCTGATTCCGAAAGCTCCCACCAGGTAAGGGACAGCGAAGCCTGGGATAACGTGGAGCTGTTTCTGGTTTCAGCGGTCATGTCAATTCTTCTGATACGCGCCTACCTCAAACTTGCCGGTTATCCCAGTATCGGCTTGGAAAATCTCCACATAGCCCACTTACTGTGGGGAGGATTACTGATGCTGGCGGCCCTGATGGTCCTGCTGATATGGTGGAACCCGGCGGCAAGAAGATTCGGGGCATTCCTGGCCGGCCTCGGATTCGGGACATTCGCGGACGAAATCGGGAAGTTCGTCACCCATGACAACGACTACTTCTTCAAACCAACCGCCATGATACTTTACACCCTTTTCATGGTGCTCTTTCTGGCCGCCCGGTCCCTGATAGGCAACCGGGCGCTCACCGGCAGGGAAGAGAAGGTCAACAGAAGGATGAGAGAGATGTTCCCGTACCATCACACCGCGATAAGCTCAAAGATAGATATCTACTTCAAGGCCAGGGAAAAACTGGCCTCCATGTACAGAACGGTGGTTCTGAACCGCTGGTTCAAGATTGTGCTTACTGCTGGTTTCATAGTGATTGGAGTCATCGGGCTGGCGGTTGTAACAGGGGAGATAACCGGAGAGCCGGATACCGATCCGGGAATCTCTATCGTCCAGATGGTTGTCTATGCAGCCAGCCTTGCCTGCATCTGGGTGGGAATCTGGTTTCTCAGAACCTCCCGGCTTAAAGCGTATATATGGTTCAAACGCTCGGTCCTGATAAATATCTTTATAACACAGATATTTGTGTTTTACCGCTCCCAGTTTGCCGGTCTGGGATGGCTGGCCGTTTTCCTGCTGCTGTACTTTGCCCTGCATTTCATGATAACCCGGGAGAAACAGATTATCCGGCAGACCGGCCGGGCGGATTCCTAGAGCCGGTCCGCTCCCAGAAACTTCATTGCCTGCCCCGCCGCAAACGGAACCAGGCTGATGGCCGCTATGAGGTACCAGTGCGCGGGCTCCGGGGGAGAGGTTCCCATCACTTCCCTCAGGCCGGGAATATATACCACCGACATGATCAGGATCAGGCACAGGCCTATCGCTCCCCAGACAAACCGGTTTTTCACCACCGGATTATCCAGGAAGGCTGAATCTCCGTCTCTCATATTGAATACGTGCCAGAGCCGGCCCAGGGAGAGGGTCAGAAAGGAAACAGTTACCCTGGGAATACCGCTCAACCCCATCACTCTTCCTGCGATTACAAAGGAACCCAGCACGGTAACAGCTATGATGGCAGCGTATCCCGTAATCCAGAGCCAGTGCTTTCGGCCGACAACAGGCTCGCCGGGAGGGCGAGGGGGGTTCTGCATCTCTCCCTGCTTTCCCTCGCTGACTCCCAGGGCCAGGGCGGGAAAAACGTCCAGCACCAGGTTCAGAAACAGAATCTGCAGAGGCAGTATGGGCAGCGGCATACCCAGAAGAAGCGCCGCCGCGACTATCATTATTTCGCTCACATTCCCGGAGAGGAGGTACAGTATGAACTTCCTGATATTCTTGAATATCGCCCTTCCCTGCTCGATAGCTACCAGTATGGTGGAGAAGGCGTCGTCCTTGAGGATCATGTCGGATGCTTCCCGGGCCACCTGGGTGCCCCTGAGGCCCATGGCAACTCCAATATCCGCTTCCTTAAGAGCCGGAGCGTCGTTTACCCCGTCGCCGGTCATCGCCACGATTGCCCCGTCTTTCTGGTGAAGATCTATCAGGTCGAGCTTCTGCCCGGGGGTAACCCGGGCAAAAACATCTCCTTCCAGCCACTCCCTGCGCTGATCTTCTGAAGCCAGCTCCGGATCCTGCAGGTCCAGGCCGTACAGCACCCGGACATCTTCCTTTCCGGTAAGATTGACTGCCCGGGCCACATGCCTGGCGGTCTCCTCCTGGTCTCCGGTGACCATTATCACTCTTATCCCCGCCCCGCGGCAGGCCTCCATGGTCTTATCCATATCCCGGCGTGGCGGGTCGCGGAAAGCGGCCAGCCCCAGCAGGACCAGCTCCCGGTAGGGGTCTTCATCAAGCCCGGAAACCTCTTTATGGGCCAGCGCCAGCAGGCGGTACCCCTCAGCCGCCAGCTTTCTGTTCTTCTCCATCCAATCCCCGCGATCGCTTTCTCCGAATTCGACGGTTCCGGAACCGGCGAGGATCCGGCTGCAGAGCTTCAGAATCCTGTCCGGGGCCCCTTTGACCGATACCATCCACCGGGCCTGATTCCGGTTGAATGTTGCCATCATCTTGCTTTCCGGATCGAACGATTCCTCCCGCTCCTCAGGGTAATCCTTATGAAGGCGGCGGTAATCCATACCGCTTCGAACGGCCAGTTCAAGAAGGGCTATCTCCACCGGGTCTCCAAGCCCGCTGCCGGGTTCCGGCTCTTCGCCCTCCTCCGGCAGAGAGGCGTTATTGCAGAAAACGGCCGTTTCCAGCATCTTCCTTAGAACCGGGTCGCTCTCCGGGGATATCTCTTCTTTATCCCTGAGGTAGGTTGCTTCACTCCGGTCATCGCTCAGTTCAACCTCCAGTGTGCCGCTACTCATAACCAGCCGCTCCACATTCATCCTGTTTTCGGTGAGAGTGCCGGTTTTGTCAGTGAATATGACACCGGTTGCGCCCAGAGTTTCCACCGAGGAGAGGCGGTTTATCAGAGCGTTCCGGCTGGCCATCCTCATCATACCCCTGGCCAGCGCCACGGTGGCGACCACCGGCAGCCCCTCCGGAATGGCCGCTACCGCCAGCGCCACTCCGCTTTTGAGCATAAGGAGCATCTCGTTACCCCTGAATATGCCGATAACGGTAACCGCCGCTGTAAGCCCCACTGTAACCCAGATAAGAGACCTGCCCAGCTGTTCCAGCCTCTTCTCCAGCGGCGTCTCTTCGCCCCCCGCCTCCGCGGTCAGTCTGGAAATCCTCCCCAGCTCGGTATCCTCGCCGGTGTCAGTCACCACTCCCCTGCCCGAGCCCCTGGTAACGAAGGTCCCCTTGAATACCATGGAGGTTCTCTCGGCCAGCGGGGCATCGGCAGCTGCTGCATCCACGGTCTTGGTAACCGGCTCCGACTCTCCGGTCAGAGTGGACTCGTCGACCTGGAATTTATTGGCTTCGAACAGCCGCATATCGGCCGAGATCATGTCCCCGCCTTCCAGAATAACTATATCCCCGGCTACCAGCTCGTCCGCGGGAACGGTTTTCTGCTCGCCTCCGCGCAGGACCCTGGCTTCCACCCTGGACAGTTTCCGCAACGCGTCCATCGACCTGGCCGCCCTCAGCTCCGTAAAGAAACCGATCACCGCGTTGAGCGCCACCGCTACCATCACCGCCACCCCTTCCACGATCTGTCCGAATATAAAGGATAGAATACCGGCTACTCCCAGAATGAGAATAACCAGGCTCTTGAATTGATCCAGGAGAATCCTGATCCCGCTTCGCCCGCGGTACTCCCTGAACCTGTTGGGGCCGTACCTCGCCCTTCTTCCGCTTAATTCCTCCTGCGGGACGCCCCTGCCGGGAGAGACCTCAAGTTTATCGAGTACATCACCGGCGGAGAGGCTCCACCATTTTTCTGCGGAGCCGTCATTCGGTTTTTCCGGCCGGCTCTCCTCATTGAGCCGCAAACTCATCGGCCGCCCTTCACGCTGTCGCCGGGTTCAATACGTTTCATCAGCTGATCCAGGGCGTTCTGAAGCTGCTCCAGCGACCTGCCGGTCTCGCCGAATCTCTTCTCGCCCAATGATTTCAGATAATTATCGAAGGCACTCTGAGCATCCCGTATCAGGTCCGCCCTGCTGAACTGTCCCTCGCCTTCCTCCATGACAGCCAGCGGCGGCGCCTTCCCGGAGAAGAGCCCCTCCAGGGCCTGTTCGAAATTCTCACCGTAACTGAGTTTGTCGTCGTGCATGACCACCACCAGGCGAAGCTCGGGATAGGCAGCCGTCTCGGCCTGGATGTATATCGGCTCCACGTAAAATATAGTCTCATCCAGCGGAATAACCAGCACGTTCCCCCTGATCACGCTCGACCCCCTCTGGTCCCACAGGGTCAGCTGTCCGGAAAGAAAACGCTCCTGATCGATCTTGGTTTCAACCTGCTGGGTTCCCAGCACCCGTTTATCCTTGGGGAACTGGTAGGCCAGAAACCGCCCGTAATTCTCGTCGTCGCACATGCCGGCGATCCATCCTATGAGCACCTGCCGGTTCTTGGGAGTGAAGGGAAGCATCAGCACGAATTCCTGCTCATCCTTCTCCGGTGGATTCCACATTATATAGTACGGCTCAACCGGCTGAACCGCCGAATAGTATTTCTCGGTGGCCAGCACCCAGAGATCTTCCTGATTATAGAACACGGTGGGATCGTCCATGTGGTACTGGGCGTACATCAGGCCCTGCACCAGGAGCATATCGGAGGGATAGCGGACATGCTTCATCAGCGATTCCGGCATCCGCTCCTTCTCCGTGAACAGGTCCGGGAATATGCTCCGGTAAACCATGATCAGGGGATCTTCCGGTTCGAAAACATAGAATTTAACATCGCCGGAATAAGCATTCACCACCGCCTTTACGGAATTCCGGATGTAATTGACCCCTGAAAGACCGCCTCCCTGGATTCTCTGCTTGAACGGTTCGCTGTAAGGATACCTGTTGCTGGCGGTATAGGCGTCCACTATCCAGTAGAGCTGCCCTTCCGATATAACTATATACGGGTCTTCATCGAAGTGAAGGAAGGGAGCCAGAGTTTTCACCCTTTCGCATACCTGGCGGTGAAACATCAGGCGGCTGCCGGTGTCCGGATAACCGGAAAACAGGAAGCGGGTCCCGTCGAACTTGTACCCGTATATGAACTTCCGCCATATGTTGGAGATCGGAACTCCCCCCGGGCCCTGATAGTTCACATAACGGTTCTGATCGCCGCTGGGGTAATCGAACTCCTCGGTGGCGGAATTGACCACTACCGGGGTGGTGGTCAGCTCGCCGTAGTATATCTCCGGGCGGTCCATCTTCAGCAGGGGATCTTCCACCTTGGGCGGAATATCCCTGACCAGGAGGTGGGGCAGCCCCTGATCGGTGAATTCGCTGACATTGGTAAGAGTCACCCCGTATCCGTGAGTGTATTTGAACCGGCGGTTGACGAAGGTCTGGCTCTTGTCGGGGAGGTTATTCACCTCCATTTCGCGCGCTGAAACCATCACCTGCCGGTAACCTGAAGCCAGGTGGTAACGGTCCACGTCCACATCGGCGAATTCGTAATAGAGGCGGATCTCCTGGAACTGCTTGTATACCGCGTCCAGGGCCCGGTAATCCCACAGCCGCACATTCTTGAAGACCTCGCTGTTGTCCTCCACCATCGCTCTGGTGAACTCTTTCGATACCGGAAACTCCCTCTCTTCGACCTTGTTGAGATTGAATCCGCGCCGGGTAAAATGAATATTGTTCTTGATATAAGGCGATTCCAGGGTGATTTCGTTGGGCTCCACCCTGATCCACTGAACCAGGGCCGGCACGATATTCAGAGCTACCAGCCAAATCAGCAGTACCCAGATGATATGGAAACCTATCTCCCTGACAGGCGCCGGAATATTAAATGGTTTTCTTCCAGCGAATGACGGGGTGAACCGCCGGCGCAGGGAAGGGATAAGCAGCGACAGCCCTAAGAAAGCGGTAACCACTATCATAATCCAGTAGATGGGAAGCCTGACATTCACATCGGTCCATCCCGGCCCGTGCACCACCCCCCACCTGGAATACATCAGATGGAACCTGCTGAGGTACTTCCCGAAAGCAAGCAGCACGAGCAGCAGAGCTCCCCCGATGTAAAGCGACCTGAAGGAAACCCCTGCCAGTTTTTCGTCTGATTCAAAGGCTATTTCGTTGCCCTCCCTCCTGAAAAACATACTGGCAGTCATGATCAGCAGGCTCAGTATTACCAGCCACAGCACCAGATGGTATACCGCTTCCAGAAAGGGGAGGGTGAACAGGTAGAACCCCTCGCTCATACCAAGGATCGGATCACGAGCATCCCCGGCTACCCGGTGGGTGAACCTCAGCCATTCCATCCAGTTGGCTGAACCCCAGATAAATCCTATCGCCGCGCCAAGAATTACCGCCGCCCATCTGGCATTCTTATTATCTCCGGGAAGGGAGAGTACCAGCAGGTACATGATAAAGGCGCTGATCAATCCGAAGAAGGCGGAGAGGATAACCTCGGTCCCCAGGACCTTCCAGAACCGTGAGATATACCCCACCGACTGGAACCACAGACCTTCTCCCCACAGATCGAGCATCTTGAAAAAGAGCAGGGTAAACAGCGCCAGGCCCACTCCCAGTACCACGAGGCCCGCCTGGCGGCGTTTGATCCCCCTGAAAAAAATCAAAACAGCGGCTGCAATCAGCAGCAGTATAAGAATCGTATACATATCAACTCCCCCTTCTTGACTGGCTGAATTATTCCTCCGTCATTTCCTTAAGCTCGGCTGCGTTAACCGGCGCATAACCATTCTGATCGTTATCGAAATAAATGTAAACATCTTTTCCGGCTTCCGCCCAGGCCAGGGCGGCTCCCGCCCATCCTCCCAGGCCCTGTTTCCGGTAGCGCCCCTGATAGGCGCCTTTCGGCCCGTGCAGGCGGATATAGACAAAATCGGCGGTCAGCTCTCTGGGCGACTCCCTGCCGGCGAGATGGTAGATACAGAAAGCCGCGCCGTAATCCTTGAGAATAGAGTAAATCCGGTCATCCCACCAGCTGCTGTCACGGAATTCGAATGCCGCCGGCACCCCGGAGGGAAGCTCGTCGAGAAACTGTTTCAGCCTCCCGGCGTTGACGTTCCAGCGGGGCGGAAGCTGAAACAGAACCGGGCCCAGCTTATTCCCCAGATGGCCGGCATTGTCCATGAAATTTGCTACCGGCTCTCCGGGATCCTTCAGCTTCTTCATATGAGTTATGTATCTGCTGGCTTTAACCGCGAACAGAAAATTATCCGGAACGGTGTCCGCCCAGTTCCTGAATGTGCCGGCGGAGGGCAGATTATAAAATGAATTATTTATTTCCACGGTATCAAACCTGCCGGCATAAAATTCCAGCCAATCCTTCTGTTTTATTTCCGGAGGATAGAAATTCTCCCGCCAGTGCCGGTAATTCCAGCCGGAGGTTCCTATCCGTATGTTGCCCCGTTCAGACAGGCTATCATCTCCTCACTGCTCAGATCTTCAGAATTCTCGCATTGATCGCCACTATTACGGTGCTCAGCGACATCAGCGCCGCTCCCACTGCCGGGCTCAGCAGTATTCCGTAGCTGTAGAGGGCCCCCGCCGCCAGCGGGATTGCAAATGCGTTGTATCCGGTGGCCCAGATCAGGTTCTGAACCATTTTACGGTAAGTAGCAGCGGAAAGGTCCAGTATGGAAACCGCGTCCATGGGATCATTCCGTACCAGTATCACGTCGGCGGTCTCGGCGGCAACATCAGTGCCCGCCCCGATGGCGATACCCAGGTCCGCTCTGGCCAGGGCGGGGGCGTCGTTCACCCCGTCGCCGCACATCGCTACCTTAATACCCCGCTTCTGGATAGACTTTATGGTCTCCGCCTTATCCTGGGGCAGCACCTCCGCGAAGTAATCGTCCAGCCCAAGCTCTTCGGCCACCCACCTGGCTACCTCCTCCGGGTCGCCGGTAAGCATCATGGTCCGGATGCCCCTCTCCCTGAGTTTATCGATTGCTTCTCTTGAAGATTCCCTGATAACATCCTGCAGCAGAATCACCCCTGCTGGCTCATCGTCAATCAGAATATAAGCGGCTGTCCTGCCCCTGTCTTCCTTTTCCTCAGAATGGTTATGCTTATTCTTCTCCGGCATTTCTCCTGTCCTTTCCTTCCAGGCCCTCTCTCAGCCTTCAGCTACAGCATCGATGACAGACCTGCAGAAAGCCGGCAGGTCGCCCGGCATCCGGGAAGTTATGATATTCCCGTCGCGCGCCACTTCCCGGTCCACCCAGTTCGCTCCGGCATGCACCAGGTCATCCCTGATGGAGAAGAACGAGGTAACCTCTTTCCCTTCGATTATTTCCGCGGAGGCCAGCATCCAGGGACCGTGGCAGATAGCCGCTATTATACCTCCTCCGGAATCGACCTTCCGAACGAAATCGATCATCTCCCCGGAGCGCCGCATATGGTCGGGGGCGTACCCTCCCGGTATAATCAGGGCGTCATAATCCCCGGGCCCGGCTTCCTCTATACCCATATCCGCCCGGCCGCCGAGGCCGTGCTTGCCCCGGTATTCGGCGGCTTCCGGTCCTATGGAGTCAACCCCGGCTCCGGCTTCCTTCATTCTGAGGACCGGGTACCAGAATTCAAGGTCCTCGTACAGCTCCGCTATGAAAACCGCAATTTTCCTGTCCTTTAATTCCATTGCAATCCCTTTCGCCTGACGTTCCATTTTACCATCCGTCATCCAGGCCGTTAACAATAAAAAATTGCCCTGTAATGAGTTATTTAACACATAGTGAGGCCGGCGGTAAAAGGCCTGAGTTTACTATTTACTGACCTTTTTCACTTTCCCGGCGGAAAAACGGGCCGGACTGCCGGGTAGAAACAAATCATTATTTGGTGGATTCTGTCTATTGAACGATAAGGCGATAATTGGGAACATCTTACATGAGTTGCAATTGTGGGAAAAACGAAGGGGGTGGAAATTCATGAGAGTTCCCGGAAAAGGAAATAATAACAGGAGAGGGCAGGGCGATCCCCCTGAAAAACCCCCTCCGCCACACCGGCCTTCACCCCCTCCGAAACCGACCAAACCGGGCAGAGAGCCAAGAAAACCCGGAGATCCGCCGGAAACTCCGCCCAGGAGCCGGTAAGCCGGGACAAAGAGAAGGGATAAAAAGATATGTTTCTTATAGATATTATTTTCGCGGCAGCCGGGGAGGCAGGAGCCGGCGAGGACAAATCCGGTTTCGACGCCGCATACTACCGGTTTTTCTGGGCATTCATAACACTTCTTCTGATACTGATTATCCAGGGTTACACCCCGGTTCAGCGGGGATGAGCGGATATGAATAAGATAATCACATTAACAGTAAACCCTTCTGTGGACATGAACGCCGAAATCGATCATGTAGTCGCAGAGCGCAAGCTCAGATGCAGAAACCCGGTGCGGGAACCGGGCGGAGGAGGGCTGAATGTCTCCAGGGCTCTGAATAACATGGAAGCCGCATCTTCGGCCATCTATCCGGCTGGCGGAGAGATGGGCAATCTGCTCAGCAGCCTGCTGGATAAGGAAGATATTGACCATTATCCGGTATCTATAGGCGGCGAAACCCGAGAAAATATCAATATCCAGGAGAAAAGAACCGGCAGGCAATTCCGCTTCGTGATGCCGGGCCCGGAGCTCCATGAGAAGGAGTGGCGGGAATGTATAGACACTGTAAGACGGATGGAACCTTCCGGCGCATTGGTTGTAGCCAGCGGATCACTTCCTCCCGGAGTACCCGGAGATTTTTACGCCATACTTGCCCGCGCTGTAAAAGAAGCTGAAGGCCGTTTGATACTCGACGCCCCCGGGGAAGAACTGGACGCGGCTCTGGAGGAGGGGGTTTTTCTGATCAAACCCAACCGCCGGGAGTTCCGCCACCTGGCTTCCCGTGAAATAGACAGCGCAAGGGATCAGAAGGAAGCCGCCGGAGAGATTGTAAAAAAGGGGATGGCAGAGATCGTGGTAGTGTCGCTGGGAGCGGCCGGGGCTGTTGCCGCAACCGCCAGCGGAAGCTTCAGGTACCACTCGCCCCCGGTACCGCTGGAGAGCAAGGTGGGAGCCGGCGACAGTATGATGGCCGGAATAGTCTACGGACTATCCAATGATTACCGGACGGAGGACGCTGTCCGCCTGGGAATAGCGGCGGGAGCTGCCGCCGTGATGACCCCGGGTACGGAGCTTTGCAGGGGGAAGGATGTCTTCAGAATCTATGAGAAGATGAAATAATGAAAACGGCTGTTAATAACGGCAGAACAGATGATGACTGTTCGTTCAGAACAAAAGGAGAAAAAATGTCATTACAGAAAGCAGCGGCAGTAATTGCGGCGGTATTTATTCTGACGGGATCCTGTTCCGAGCAGGGCACAGAGAAGAAGGCGCCCTCCGAGCGCGGGGCGGAGAAGGAAGTGTCCGGAGAACAGCGGGAGGCGCAGGTTCTGGTAACCCGGCTCCCGGACAGTCTCAAGGACGACGATCTTCATATCGCCTTCGTATATGCCGAGGAGAGGATCTGGGAGCCTTCACTGGCAGTTGCCATCGACCCGCCGCCTGAAGGCAACTACGCAGGACTGGACAGCTTCTTTGTGGTGGTAAACAGTAATAACGCGAAGAAACAGTACCCGGTTGCCGAGATAGGGCCGCCCCGGCCCGATTATGACGGCAAATGGAGAACATTCACGGTTATCTGGAAAGAAAAAGGATTCCTGGCTTATGATACTGTGCCGGTAATGGAATCATATCACGACATCCTGGTCCAGCACGGACTGGGGCATATAATAATCGAGCCGGGATCTCCCAGGGGAGGGCCGCCGGAATTCTTCTCCTCTCATCTTACCCCACTGGAAGCTGCAGATGTCATCAGGGAGTAGGCGCTCCCCCTGAGGAAAGCTGCGCGGCGCCGCTGTTTTAATCCTGCTGTTTCTGATTATACGGCCTCCCCGCGCCGCCCGGCACTTCGGCAGAAACAAGGTCAGGCAGGAGACTTTCGACTTCAGGATAATCAGGACAGATAATTTCGAACCGTGCTATCATCCTCGAGGAGCGATCCGGATAAACCCGGCCGATTATATCATTACTCATTTTTTCGCCGCCTGCCTGTAGAACTAAGTCATAAAATAGTAGAGCCGTCCAATTGAGGATCAGGCGATCCGATGATACCATGTAGTTGCAATACCGTACGGCTGATAATTCTGAACCGGCCTGCCGCCGCCGTTATCCCGGCCGGAAGGCAGCCAATCAGCAGAGAGGAGATCATCAAATGGAAATACCGATGGAAATATCATTCCGGGACGTGGAAAAGACCCCCCAACTGGAAGAACTGATCCGCAACTCAGCGGCCGATCTGGAAAAAGTATGCGGTAACCTGATAAGCTGCCGGGTGGCAGTGGAAAAACCCCAGAAACACCAGAGCAGCGGCAACCCATACCGGGTCAGAATAGATACGCGTGTCCCTCCCGGCCATGAGCTGGTAGTCAGGAAGGAACCGGCAGACAGCCCCATGCACGAAAGCCTGCACGCAGTTATAATCGACGCTTTCGAGACCGCGAAGCGCCGGCTCAGGAAATTATCCGAACAGATGCGGGAGAAGCCGGAAAGGCATCCAGGGGGCGGGAATTCCGCCTTTGTGGCCCGTATGAACAGGAATGAAGGGTACGGGTTCATAAGGAGCTTCGACGGGACCGAATACTACTTCCACAGGAACAGCGTGCTGGATGAAGGGTTCGACCGGCTGGAGCCCGGCATGGTGGTCAGGTTCTCCCCTGAAACCGGTGAGAAGGGGCCGCAGGCGAGCACAGTAGAGATAATAGAAGAGCCCGCCGGAGGTTTCGGAGTCTGAATCAGGCCTGAATCCGCCCCGCTTAATCCTCCGGGATTGTCACCAGGGCATGCAAAGTCTGAGCAACTCTCTGAGGAACAAAGATCACCACTTCTCCCGGATTGATTCTTTCTCTGCTACTCTGCTGATGAATCATCCGTCATACGGACGGAGCCCTCCCGGTACGGCCGCACCCTGAAACCGAGAACCACAAGAACCACCCCAAAGAGAAGAAAATACGCGGCTACCAGCCACAGCAGGGCGATCACTGCCCTGGAGGGAATAAAAATCAGAATGAGCCCGAAAATTACCGAAAGTATCCCTCCCGCGGTCAGAAGCCATTCCCCCGCCGCTGTCGCGCTCAGCCTGAGCCCGGCGATTATCTCCAGAATCCCCGTGGCCAGTGCCCATAGCCCTATGAGAAAGACAAGTACCATCGCCGCGGTCTCCGGCCTGACCAGAGCAAAGAGCCCTACCAGCAGGCCCAGGACCCCTTCCACGAAAAATATCCACCAGGCGCTTACCCGGCGCCTGTGCGACAGGGATGAGGCGGTGGATACGATCCCGTCCAGAATAAGGAAAAGGCCGATCAGAATGAACAGGGCCCGGACGGTATGATCCGGCCATAAAAAGGCAAGTACTGCCAGCAGGATGGCCAGGGCTCCCCTCAAAACCAGAGTCCACCATTTTCTCGAAACCATTATCAGCATGTTCGAATCCTTTCTGTCTGAAATAAAGTCCAGGCCGGACTGGAGCCGCCCCCGCGGCTTCCGCGGTTTGGGCTCTTTCACTCTACCCGGCCAGCCGGGAGAGCTTCCCCCGGAATCCACCCATCAATTTCCATAATCCCATATCTCGTATCATGGCTATTGTACCCACTGTTCCGGCCTGCTAAAGAATTATTGTATCATCATTGCGGCCAGCCGGGAAGTCCGGTTGTCTATATCCAGGACTTCCTCCGCGTTGAGGCCGGAAGAATACGGGCCGTCAGGACTTATCGCCGTATCAGTTCTCCGGCAATGTTCATTCATTGATCATGGACAGAAAATCCTGTTCATCCAGAATCTCCACTCCTTCCTCTTCTGCGTCATCCAGCTTGCTTCCCGGGCCGGAACCGGCAACCAGGTAATCGGTTTTGGAGCTGACGCTGGATGTGGCTCTGCCTCCCAGCGACTCCACCTTCTTTTTCGCCTCACTCCGGGTAAAACTCTCCAGCTCGCCGGTAAAAACGAAGGTTTTCCCCGCCAGGGGAAGCTCCTTCCGGCCGGTTTTCATTTCCCGGACCTCTACCCCCGCCTCCGAGAACCGCTCCAGGCTCTTGATATTGCGTTCTTCACGGAAAAAATGGTGAATTGATTCGGCTATCTCGGGCCCTATCTCGCCTATCTCCTCCAGCCGCTTTTTCCGGGCATCGCGGACATTCTCCAGCGAGCCGAACTCACGCGCCAGCACCCGGGCTATATGCTCGCCCACATGCCTGATCCCCAATCCATAGAGGAACCGGTCGAGCCGGGGATTCCTGCTGTCCCGGATATTGTTGTAGAGCTTCTCCGCGGACTTTTCGGCAAAACCTTCCAGTTCTTTCGGATCATCCTTCTCAAGGCCGTAAAGGTCCGGCAGATCTGAAACCATATCGTTTTCAACCAGCTGCTCCGATACCTTCTCGCCAAGGGTTTCTACATCCATGGCATCGGGAGAGCCGTAGTGCCGCAGCCGCCCGGCCAGCTGCGCCCTGCATGACAGCCCGGCCGGGCACAGGTAATATGCGCCCTCCTTTACCACTTCGGCGCCGCAGACCGGGCATTTATCAGGCATCGAAAACGGCCCGGCTCTTTTCCTGCCGGGCTGTTTCACCCTCTCGCTTATCTCCGGAATAACATCTCCGGCCCGCTCCACCCTTACCCTGTCCCCCGGCCTGACATCCTTTTTCCGAACTTCCGAAGCGTTATGCAGGCTGGCCCTGCTGACTGTCACCCCGCCCACTTCCACCGGATCCAGCAGAGCTACCGGAGTAAGTATACCGGTGCGTCCAACCGAGAGAACAATCTCTCTGAGAGTAGTGACTTCCTTCTCGGGAGGGAACTTCCATGCCATGGAGTACCTGGGCGACCTCTCCCTGACTCCTATCTCCTCTCTCAGATCAAGGTCGTCCAGTTTGATGACCACCCCGTCGATCTCAAAATCCAGCTGGTCCCGCTTATCCATCATCGATTCCCGGTAATCCCGTATATCCTCCATCCCGCCGGCTTTCCGGAAATGTTCATTTACCAGGAACCCCCATTCCCGCAGCGCCTCCAGAATCCCGCTGTGGGTCTGCGGGCTCTCTCCCTCGATCTTCAGTATATCGTAATAAAAAACCTGGAGCGGCCTGCCTGCCACCCTGCCGGAGTCGAGCTGCCGCATGGTTCCCGCCGCCGCGTTGCGGGGATTGGCAAAAGGGTCCTGCCCCTTCTCCACTCTTTCTCTGTTCATCTTCTGGAAACCCTCTCTGGACATCAGAACCTCGCCCCGGACCGCCAGAAATTCGGGAACCTCTCTCTTCCTGTCTCTAAGGCGCATCGGGACCGTGCCGATGGTTTTAAGATTCTCGGATATATCTTCTCCGGTCTCCCCGTTACCGCGGGTTGCCCCGTGGTCGAATTTCCCGTCCCGGTATACTATTTCCACCGACAGGCCGTCGAACTTGGGCTCCAGTACATATCTGGCTTCACGGTCTCCGCTTTTCCTTTCAATGAAATCCAGAAAATTCTTTATCTCTTTCTCCTCCAGGGATGAATTCAGGCTCAGCATCGCTTCGGTGTGATCGACCTTTTCCAGAGAATCTACCGGCTCGGCGCCCACTCTTCCGGTGGGGGATTCCGGGGTTTTCAGACCGGGGTATTCCTGCTCGATCTCCTCCAGCCTGTGGAAGAGCTTATCGTACGCGGCGTCTGATATAACCGGCCTGTTCCTGACATAATAGCGGTAATTGTGATATTCCAGCGCCTCCCGGAGCTGCTCCGCCTGCTCTCCGGCCTCTTCTCTGGAAAGCTCTTCAACATCTTCAAAGCCGGTATCAGGCTTTTTCATGTAAGGGTTTTTCTCGGACATAAATAGTATTCCTTCGAAATATATATTCCGGGGGCAACTGAATCATGATTCGCCCTTGAGCAGCTTTTTCAGCTCTTTCCATGACCTGGTGTTGAGCAGGCCGTCCGGTTCCAGCCAGGCCCGCCGGGCCTGGTATATTCCATATTTCATATACCCGAGTTCCTGGACCGAGTGCGCGTCGGTACCGATAGACAGCAGTATGCCCATCTCTCCGGCCTTGCGCGCATGAACTTCGTTCAGGTCCAACCTTTCGGGCTGTGCGTTTATCTCCAGAAAACAGTTATTCTCAACTGCGCCCTTCAGCAGCTCGTCCATCTCGACCCGGTAGGGATCGCGCTTATTTATCAACCGCCCGGTCGGATGGGCCAGAATATTGAAATGCGGATTTTCCATGGCTTTCAGTATCCGCCTGGTCTGTTTCCCGGCGGACAGATCCGTATGATAGTGGACCGCGCACAGGACCAGGTCCAGCCGCTCCAGTATCCCGTCCGGAAGGTCCAGCGATCCGTCCTTCAGGATATCAACCTCAGCCCCCTTGATTACCCGGAAATCATCATATTCGCTGTTTAACTTATCAATCTTCTCTATCTGTTTCTCCATCCCTTCGGCATCCAGCCCCCCGGCAACATGAACACGCCTGGTATGTTCGGTGTTGGCAAGGTACTGATACCCCAGGTCCCTTGCCCTATCGGCCATCTCCTTCAGGGAGGCCTTTCCGTCGGTAGCCCTGGTATGACTCTGAAGGTCCCCCTTGATGTCATCTATAGTTACCAGATGGGGAAGCGAACCCTCCTTCGCGGCGTCTATCTCCCCGCGGTCTTCCCTGAGTTCCGGGGGTATCAGAGCAAGATCTATCTCCTGATAGACCTGTTTTTCTGTTTTCCCGGCAACTCTTTCATCTTCCCTGAACACGCCGTACTCATTGATCTTTAGCTCCCTGCCGGCTGCGATTCTGCGGAGCCTGATATTGTGCGGTTTGGAGCCTGTAAAATATACCAGGGCCGCTCCGTAGCCCACCGCAGGCACTACCCGCAGATCGACCTGGAATCCGGTACGGAGAATGACCGTCGATCTGGACTCCCCCTTTGAGACAACCTCCTCCACATCTTCATAATTAACGAATTTTTCGATTATATCGCATCCCCTCCGGCAGGTTACCAGTATATCCAGGTCTCCCACCGTCTCCTTCCGCCTGCGGAAGCTCCCTGCCGCCGCCACTTTCCCGACCTTCTTCTGTTTCTCCAGATAATCCAGCAGGGGGGCGGCGATCTGCTCGGCTTCGTAGAGGAGGATCCTCCCTCTTTCTCCATCTCCTTCTTCGCGCTTTTCAAGTGAATCGAGGATCTTCTTCTCTGTCTTCTCCCCGAATCCATCCAGTTCCCTGACCCGGCCCTCTTCTGCCGATTTCTTCAGCTCTTCAAAACTGGCGATACCCAGCTCGCTGTGAAGGGTTTTAACTCTCTTCGGGCCCAGGCCGGGCAGCTGCATCATCTCGCTGAGAGCCGGGGGGACTTCTTCCTTCAGCTCTTCCAGCTGAGGGAGGGTCCCTTCCTTGACTATGGTCTCTATTTTACCGGCCAGGTCATCACCTATCCCGGGCAGTTCCGAGAGGTCTTCCTCATCAGCCACCATCTCGGCAACCGGGCGCGAAAGGCCTGAAACAGTCCGGGCAGCCCTCCGGTAGGCCCGGACCCGGAAGGGGTTCGCTCCCCTGATATCCAGGAGATCGCCGATCATGTTGAAAACCCCGGCTACATCTCTGTTCATAACTGCCATAAACGCCCGTCTCCTCCGGCCGCCTGGCTGGCAGGCGGCCGCTTAACACAGCTTAAAAGCTTACTCGATCCTGCAGCCGGATGGTGAAGAAGCGCCTTCCCGGCATCGTTCTCGATCTCCCGGCCGCTGCGTTCCCAGCAGGGGTCCACCCCGATGTTGTTAATTACGGAGCGGACTCCCCTGACCGCCTGGTCGAAGGCAAACTCCTCGGCTATGGCGTTGGAGATATTTCTGCCGGTTACCTTCGGCGCTGAATGAGCCGGCTGCGGATGCATAATACAGAGCGAAACTGTTATCGCCGCAAGGGCAACCAGGCTCAAAATACTTATTTTACTTAAAGGGTTCGTTATCTTCTCCTCCTTGAAATCCTTTCTGCTGAATCAGGAGTGTATCCCCATCAATAATAATGAACAAGGTGACTGTCAGGTTCCTGATCACCTCCTTTCGCAACAACACTCTATATAAATTGAAAGGGAAAAGAGCATTTCAGTAAATCCCCTGAGTTAACTATTTACTGACTTAGTTTTACTTTCTGCGGGGACTTGACAATTTTCGCCGCAGCGGCATATACTTAATTGTAACACTATCCTTAACAAACCCCGGACAGCGGAAGAGGTGGAAATGGGAAAGAAGGGCGATATTACCCCGAAGGCCATCCGAAACAGCAAAAAGAACGCTGGGGAAAACCACCAGAGCCGGGAACCGGGACATGCCATTGTGATTATCGAGGAACCGCCGGGAAACCCCGAGCAGATTGCCCGGTTGATAAAAAATATGCCTGACGGCCGCAGAGCCTCCTTTATTATCAAACTCAATGATGTCAATTCCGCCGGCGGGATCAGCGGGCTAATCGAAGAACTTACCGGGCTATCCACAGTAGAGGTAAAGGGAATGGCCTCAATCGAATCCGGTTCAGTCTATCTGATCCCGCGGGGAATCATATTTTCGGTCACAGAGAGCAAAATACTGGCGTCCGGCGTAGAGGAGATTAACGTCCCGTCAGCCGGAGAAACCGGGGCCTTATTCGAAGAAGGCCTGAGACTTCGTTCCGGCATCCTGGCACGGATAAATGACGCCGTCATTTCTGTCGACAATGATGAGAAGATAACCTTTTTCAACCCCGCCGCTGAAAAGCTCTATAAGGTAAAGGCCGGGGATGCCCTGGGAAGCAAACTCAGCGACATCACCCATTACCGGTTTCTCTCAGAGGAGGAAAAGAATTTCGCTCATCAATCGCTCAGGAAGAGAGGGTTGTGGAAGGGAGAGGGTATTCATCTAAATGCCGAGGGAAGGCAGCTGTACGTTGAATCGAGTGTCAGCCTGGTCAGGGACAGCGAGGGGAAGGTGATCGGACAGCAGGCGGTTATCCATGATATAACCGCCCGGAAGGAGCTGGAGATCTCTCTTCAGGAGAAAGAGGAAATGCTTACCAACGCCCTGTACTCTGCCAGAATGTTCGCTTTTGAGTGGGACCCCGAAACCGATGAAGTGGTCCGCACGCGCCAGTGCGCCGATATTCTCGGTATCAGAGACAACCCCACCAGGGACAGCTCCCGAAACTACTTTGAGCAAATACATCCCGAGGACCGGGAAGCTTTCACCGAGAAACTCCGGAACCTGTCCCCTTCCAGCTCAACATATTCAACTTCCTACAGAATCAGGCGAAAAGACACAGGGGAATATATAATAATAGGAGAAAAGGGAGAGGCCCATTTCAACGAAGAGGGAGAAATAATTCGGCTTTCCGGGATGGCATCCGACATCACCAGGCGAAAGCACCTGGAAGAGGAGCTGGAACGGCAGAACGAACTCCTGGAAATAGTTTTTGATACCATTCCGGTAATGATAACCATATACGACCCCAAACTCGAAATCTTCTCATTCAACCGGGAAATGAAGAAAGTGCTGGGCTGGACCGAGGATGACGCAGTGGAAGGGGATTACATGGCAAAGATATACCCGGACCCGGAATACAGAAGAATGGTCTCCGAATATATGCAATCCCTGGAACCGGGCTGGCGCGACTTCAAGCTTACGGCCAGGGATGGAAGCGTGGTGGAGAGTTCATGGTCAAATATCCGGCTCTCCGATGACCGGCAGGTAGGGATAGGAATAGATATCCGGAAGTTCAGGGACGCGGAAAGAGTGCTGGCGCGCGACAAGAGCAAACTGGAAAAACTTGTAAGGGACAAATCGAAGGAAATGCTGAGGATTCAGAGAGAGATAAACCGGGAAAACAGGCTGGCCGAGATAGGCAAACTTGCCGCTTCCATCGCCCACGAACTGCGTAATCCCCTGGCGACGATCAATATATCCTCGTTCAACCTCAAGAACAAAATCGAGGGGAAAGATCTCCACAAACACCTCGACCGCATCAGGAAGAAGGTTGAAGAATCCAACCGGATTATAGATAACCTGCTGTCTTATTCCCGCCTCAGGCCTCCCCGCCGGGAAAAATTCAACCTCCACTCCAAACTGAAAGAGGTTGCCCGGGAAATCCGTAACCAGAGAAGATGCACCGGTGAAAATCTTAAGCTGGAGATTGAACCGGTGAAAAATATGGAAATCAGCGCCGATCCCCACCAGCTGGGAGAGGTATTCTCCAATATTCTTAACAACGCCCTCAATGCCATAGACCCTGAAGATGGAGAAGTTGTCGTCATGGCTCAGGCCGGTAATGGAAAAGCGGATGTAATAATCAGTGACAATGGGGATGGCATAGATAAGAATCTACTGGTAAAGGTTTTCGACCCATTTTTCTCCACCCGCGCTCAGGGCACCGGGCTGGGTCTTCCTATCTGCCGGCAGATCATGAACAATCACGGGGGTTCCATAGATCTGTCCAGCGAAAGGGGAGCCGGCACCACCGTCACCCTTTCCATCCCGGCAGAATCAGAATAACAGGCCCGGCAAAGCATGAACTTTTCCAGAGAAATCTGATACTCCGGGCGCATTACCGGGAGCCGCTCGATTCTCATTCTGTTACTTCCACGCCTCTCCAGAATGCTTTGTAGTTCTTTATCTTTTCAGCCGCCGGCTTGGGGTCGGGGTATCCCCAGGCAGCGGCGCTGTTGCGCCTGTCGCCGACAACAACGTCGTAATACCGGGTTTCCCCCTTCCAGGGACAGGTATAATGCTCCTCGTTATTCTCTTCCAGAAACTCCATATTTACATCCCCGGGAGGGAAATACTGATTTCCCTCTACTTCAATGGTATTATCGCTCTCGGCGATAACTTCTCCGTTCCATACAGCCTTCATAAAATACCCCTGGTTAAAGTATCCACTCCCCTATTCAATACCGGGATGGAAAAGATTGCGCTCTTTCGAGGTTGACACATCGCCGGAGATCCTGAAATCACAACAATAATTTTCCCTTCTATTATTTCCTTCCAGAAACGATTCTCCGGATAAACAGCTCCGCACGGTCCAGCAGGCGCGAGAGAGTTTTCGACCTTCCGGCCAGCAGGGCCAGGCCCGCGAATATTATCAGCCAGCCGGGGCCCGGGATAAACCAGAGCAATACTCCCAGCGGAATCAGAGTTATCCCGATTATTATCTTCAGAAACTTTATTGCCCCGGAGGAGGGGGCCCGGTATTCCCTGTAGCTGTAGCGGGCCTGGAAACGGTTTCCTGCCCGGTTTTCTCTTATTATTTTCCAATCTTTCTTCAGCTGTTCGAACACCCTGGCCCCCTCAGACATCGCCAGCCCCACTATCAGGAGAAGAGCCATGATGGCACGCAGTCCGGCTCTTCACTCCTTATCATTACATAGCCCTTTGATAGAACGGTCAAGGGATATTTGGCCATTTGCAACACCGTTCAGTAGAAATGAATCAGATAAAAGTGGAGCTCCGCCATTCAATGACGAACCGGTTTGAGTTATCATTGTGCTTTAAACTGGCGCAGCGTCAGCTCAATGCGGACCGGCATAAACCACGCCGGTCACGCAGCGGGAGAAAGGAGAATAAATGTTCAGGGACAGGAAAGATGCGGGCGAAAGGCTGGCAGATGCCCTGGAAAAGGAATATTCCGGCGAGGATACAGTGGTTCTGGCCATTCCCAGGGGAGGGGCTGAAGTAGGATACAGGGTGGCAAATCGCCTTAAATCTGAATTTTCCCTTCTGATATCGAGAAAACTTCCCAACCCGGATAATCCAGAGACCGGCTTCGGAGCGATCGCCGAGGGAGGAGAACCGATAATCCTGAGGCATGCGGCGCTGCATTTATCGGATGAGGCCATTAACAGAATTATCGCTGAGCAGCGAGAAGAGATCGAGAGGAGAATAGAAGTCCTGAGAGAAGGAAACCCTCTGCCTGACATTAAGGGAAAAACCGTAATACTGGTAGATGACGGCCTGGCCATGGGCTCCACCATGCGGGCCGCCATAGCGGCATGCAGGAAACAGAATGCCGGAAAAGTTGTTGTGGCGGTTCCGGTATCAGGGCCCCGGGCGGCCAGTGAGATAGAACGGCTCGCGGACGGGGCGGTGATTCTGGAAATACCCCGGTTCTACCGGGCGGTTGCGCAGGTATACCACGACTGGTACGACGTTCCTGACGAGGAAGTACTGGAAGTCATGGAATCGGCTGAACAGCTGCGCGCGCCAGGCCCTCCCTAGAATCTGAATACCGCCGCGGCATGCTCCGCGCCGCCGGGCATATGTTCATCTTCCACGGCGAAAACGTCACCTCCATGGAATAAGGTCTGAACCGCCGACAGGTCTATCAGATCGTCGCTGGTAATTTCCTTTTTATCCCCGATCTTCATCTCGCCCGAATCCGGATTGAATTTTCCCCACACGTGTTTCTCAACCGGCACGAACAGGCTCCGTACCCTGCCGAAACAGGCTGCCGGAACCACCTCTTCAAGGTTCGACGAACTGTTTCCCTGATTCCTTCCGGCCAGAGCCAGGTATTCCTCAGCCGCTTTCTCCTGTTTCTGCCTGAAACCGGGCCTGACCAGCTCCCAGCCTTCCCGGCGGAGCTGCCCGGGGCTCTTGTTCTCGGTATTTCCCGGTATGCCGTCTTCCAGCAGAAATGGATACGAGTTGACCTTCCGGTAAAGGGGGAGCAGATAATCTACTCCGGCCAGGACCAGGGGGCTGTTCTCGCTGCCCAGTAGAGATTTTACCCCCTTGTCCACTTTCTGGAAAAACTGCAGTATATATTTTTTGTCCTCGTCCCTGGCAACCCCCTGGCCGTGAAATGTCGGTTTGAACTTTACCCTGCTTCCAGGAGAGCTGACCCCGCTGTGATACTGGATCTGCCTTTCCGGATCGTCGTATTTCATCGATTCTTCCAGAGATTCCGGCATGTTTTTGAGCCCGAGCCTGCTGATACTGTAATGGGTCCCCTGAAAAAGCTGAAGGCCGCTGAGGTTCAACGCCAGAAGGTAGAACCTCCCGTCATTGCTCAGCATCGGCATTACGGGTTTCAGGTGAAACCTCCTTCCGGTCAGCGCCAGCGGCTCAAATTTCAGCGGCAGCCGGTGATAGCTGAAACCATCCTCTGAGATAAAAACAGCCAGCCCGTCAATCTGATCCCTCCAGAAAGCTGAATCGGCCAGCAGCTGGTTCGGCCCTTCCAGCAGGCTGTCGATCTGATCCCTTCGAAGGCCCGATTCCCTGAAACCCCTCTCTACTTCCCTCAGAAGATTCTTGAAGGTTATCTGATTCTGGTCGACATCCCGGCCGGCCCTGAAAGTGGGAAGATAAATACTGGCGCAGGTGCCTTTCTCCTTTTCTACCAGTTCCTTGATATCCTGTTTTGAAAGTATATTCATTACTTTATCATCTCCTGTACATTCCTAGCCCTGGCATTGGGGGCACAGGTAGGTGCCCCTGCCGTTGACCTTTATCTTTTTTACAGTTCCCCCGCATCGCGGACAGCTTCTACCCTCCTCGCGCCCCGGGATAATATATCCCCGCGGGAGATTGTCCGGGTCCGCCTTTCTATCGATAGCGGTCTTGAGGACTCTCCTCATTACCCTGAATATCCTCTTCATCTTTTCATCGGATATGCTTCCGGCTTCCCTTTCCGGATGCACCCCTGCCTGAAAAAGTATCTCATCGGCGTAAATATTGCCGATACCGGCTACCGCGCTCTGGTTCATCAGCGCGGTCTTTATCATCCCCCTCCTGTCCCTCAGGACTTCAAGGAAGCCGGAAAAGTCCAGTTCCGGGTCCATGGCGTCGACTCCCAGCTTCTTCTCTTCGGCTATCGATTCCATATCATCGGCGAGCCTTACCCTGCCCAGTTTTCTCTGACAATCGTAAGCCAGATTGTATCCGTTGGAAAATCTGAAAAGTATCCTGGTATGAGGCGGTTCCTGGCCGTCATTCTTATAGTACTTCAGGAATCCGGTCATCCCGAAATGGAGCATCAGACACCCCTCTCCGTCCATCTTCACGAAGATATATTTGCCCAGCCTTTCGGAAGAATCGAATTTCCTTCCCCGAAGCGCCGAGCTGAATTTCCTGCCGCTTACCTTTCGAAGCACCCCGGTATCTCTTACCTCGGCACGCTCAATTTTCCTGTGCAGCGATGTAGCGTCCAGGTACCTTCTGAATGTTTCAACATCGGGCAGCTCGGGCATTTCCTTTTCCTCCGCTTTCGGTACCGAAAAAGCAAAACCGGGAATAAATTCCCGGCCTTTCCGTCATGTTAACAGTCTGTTTTCCCGGTTCGCTGATAAAAGTTCCGATCTGCAGCTGCACTAAATAATCTTCTCGATTCATACCCCTCACGCATCTTGAGTTACCGTTCCCGGGGAGGCAATCATACAACCGTCCTCCCATATATTAAAATATCCCATGACCGGCTGTCTGTCAAGCGGAGCGGCCCGGGCCGGCCTTTTAGAGCAGTAACTCAATGCGTCCGTGCGGCGGCCGCTATTGTCTTGACAAGAGGGCATCCGTTGTTTATTCTATTTGCATCAAAATATTCTGATTTTAATCGCCTGAGTGGTGGAATTGGTAGACACGCTGTGTTCAGGACGCAGTGGGGAACACCCGTGGGGGTTCGACTCCCTCCTCAGGCATTTTTTTAATTCCTCTCCGGGAGGCGTTCAGTAATGGAAGATATATCGGTAACATTTCCGGGCAACAAGAAGGTCAGGGCCAGCTACATGGGCAACATCATAGAGAGCGACCAGAGAAAAGAGCACGGGGGAGACGGCTCAGCCCCGCCTCCCTTCGATCTGTTCCTGGCATCCATCGCCAACTGCGGCGCTACTTACATCATATACTTCTGCCAGAAAAGGGATATACCCCTGGACAACATACGGCTGATCCAGAGAATGGACAGGAACGACGAAACCAGAATGATCGAAAAGATAAGCCTGATAGTTGAACTGCCGGAGGATTTCCCCGAAAAGTACCGCCAGCCCCTTCTCAAAACCATTGACCTCTGTACGGTCAAAAAGCATATCCTGGATGCGCCGGAGTTCGAGCTGACCACCGTAACCGCCTGAACGAAATTCTAACGCAATCTCACGATCAGGGGCACTGCGCGTCGGGTATCCCTCTGAGATACCTCTCGAAGTGCCTGGTAATCTTCCTGAAAAGATGAATCCTGCTGTCATCCGATCTGATTCCGTGGCGCCCGCCGGGATAGAACATCACCTCGAAATCAACTCCTGAGGCTATCATCGCATCCACCAGCAGTACGGTATCCTGGAAGTGAACATTGTCATCGAGCATTCCGTGGATGATCAGAAGATGGTTTTTGAGATTCTCAGCGTAGGTCAGAGGATTGCCCTTTTTATAGGCATCCGCGTTCTCAGAGGGGATCCCCAGCCTCTCTTCGGTGTAGTGGGTATCGTAATTCTGCCACCTGTTGACCGGCGCCACCGCTGCTCCAGCCCTGAACGCCTCAGGTTTCTTGAGAAGAGCAAGAGTGGTCATGTAGCCGCCGTAGCTCCAGCCCCATATACCTATCCTTTCCGGATCTACCGCGGGAAGAGACTTCAGCATTTCCAGGCCGGTTATCTCATCTTCCAGATCGGAGATACCCATGTCGAGGTAAACGTCTGTTCTCCAGTCCCTGCCGTACCCGGAGCTTCCGCGGTAATCCAGGTCCAGTACTATATAATCCTTGCAGTTAACCAGGTAAGTGTCGAAGAGCGTCCTCCAGCGCCAGCTCATTGCCACTGACTGCGAGTATCCCCCGCCGTGGACTGATATAATAGCCGGCAGCTTCTCTGCGCCATATTCCACCGGTTCCCCTGAGATCATCTTCTCTATATCAGAACGCTCAAAACCGGAAGGGAAAAGCGCCAGGGCTGAAATAGTCTTCCCGTCATGAAGCGAGGGCAGGGTAAAGTATACCGGCGCCGCTATATCCATATCCTTGAGATCCGCTGAAGGCGCGGAGGTGACTCTTCGAAGCCCCCCGGGAACCGGCCAGTCGCCAGGGGTGCCGATCAGCTGAACGTTCCGGGAATCTTCTTTTTCGCCGCTGGGCCCGCATTCGTTCCCCCTGAGGTTCTCCAGTATATAGATATCCCATGGATTAAGCGGGTTGGAGTAAAGCGCCGCCGCTGTCTCAGCGTCCTTCGACAGGTACGAACGGTAATAACCCCGCCCCGGGGTAACCCGGTATTTATCCCCGTCCTTCTCCAGGCGGTACAGATGCCTCTCCGCCGTGGATTTCTCAGTGGAGGTGTACCATATATCGCCGTCATCCTCTACCAGCTGGATGGAAGTGACCTCCCAGTCCCCCCCGGTAAGTTTCTTTACATCCCCGCTCTTCCAGTCATACCTGTATATGTGGTTCCATCCGCTCTCCTCGGAGGTGTAGTAGAAGCAGTCACCCTCTTCTGACCAGCGGATGAAGGTGTTATGAATATTGACCCATTTCTGATCCCTGACCGTGAACAGGGTATCTGTATTTCCGGTGGCCGGATCCGCCGAAAGGAAATGAAGGCTCTTCAGGTCTCTGGGCTCGTAAAGTACCAGCAGTTTCTCCCCTGAGGGGTGCCAGTGAACCTGCGGGATGTATTCATCTCTTCTCACTCCGGGAGCTATCCACACTGTTTCACCGGTTTCAATATCGAGGACTCCAAGCCGCTTCTCCCCGTTTCTCCCCCCCGCCACCGGCCTGGCCTGCTCGCGTACGGTTACAAACTCACCCCGGTAGTCGGGAATCAGAAGATGACCGACCATGCTGACATCGGTCTGGAAGTACGCTACCCTGTCACCCTCCGGGGACCACCAGTAGGCCCTGTCTATTCCTACCTCTTCGTAATCAACATAATCTCCCAGCCCGTTGTAGAGGGTTTCCGATCCCGAAGTTGTGAGCTGCCTGGTAATACCGCTTTCCAGGTCCACCATCCAGATATCGTTATCCCTGATGAAGCTGATCCGGCCCCCGCCGGGCAGGAATGCCGGGTCTGTCTCCGAGGCCTTCGTTTTGAAAAGCCTTTTTACACCGCCGGAATCTACATCCAGCAGAAACAGATCGCCCTTCATGGGAAAGAGGACCTTATCCCCGCCGGGTGACCACAGGAATGAGAATATTCCTCCCCCGCTCCTTCGCAGGGTGGAAAGCCTGTCAATCTCAGCCCTGGACAGCACCGATTTGTCAGACTGCTCCAGGGCGGCCGCCTCGGTTATCTTCCGTACTCTTTTGCTTCGCGTGCTGTACAGGAATATATCATAGTAGGGCTCCCCTTCCCGGTTCCAGATGAAGGCAAACCCGTCCCCTCCGGGTGACCAGCGAATTCCCCTCGGTGATATGCCGGTCAGCCGCGGCCGCCGGTAGATATCTTCTATGGTAAGACCGCAATCCTCCGCGGCATGTACAGACACCGCGCTGAAGGCGTTAACGGCCAGAGCGATTAACAACGCCGGAAGGCAAACCGTTTTTCCGCAAGCGGATCCACGAAAAGATCTTAGAAATCCAGGGAAATACATCTTGCCGCCTTTCTCTCAACCAGGTCATCTGACTGATAACCCCCGGAAGCCGGGGAACTCATCATCTACAGTACAACTATTGAACAGTAAAAGGGGGCGGCAAGTCAACAGAATATGGGATCCTGCCCTTCCGCACCGGTCAACTGCCTGTCCGTTGCGGTTATTACACTTCGAAGAATTCCTTGAAATCATCCGGAAGAATGCTCTTCATATCTTCCATTTCACCTCTGGAAATCCGGCCTTCCATGGTCTTGAATACAGCCTTTATCGCCACACCGGCCTTATCCTTTTTATCTTCGGGAAGGCCTCCGGCAACTCTGGACCTGAACTCTTCGGCAGATCTTATCTTTTCGGGTTTGCCCGCCGGGTGCCAGCCTTCATAATACAATCCGCTCAGCACCATGGGCATCTGGGCGGCAAGATCTGCTGCCTGCTGTACGCTGAGCCGGTCGCGCAGAGCATGCAGCACCGCTCTTATTACCTGATAGGCATCCTGCTCATCGTCATAGAGCAATTCTTCCTTCACCTCTTTCAGCCATTCCCTGGTTTCAATGACTGATCGATCCAGTGAACGCAGTCCTGTAATACTCAAGGTTTCAGGCCTCCTTTCCTTCTCCGGCCAGAAAACTCCACAACAGGGAAAGATGGCACTGCCGCCTGCACAGCGTCATCTTCAATCCCTTCTATTTAATATTGGGAAATAACGCGGCCGGGATTTAATTGACTAAAGTTACATTATGCTGATGATATTCCCGGTCCGTTGAATTCCCCGGCTGAATTGACATGGTTTATTGTAATCTGTCCACTCAGCGGCAACGGGTATCATCTGTATCTCGAGAACTGCCTCTCACTGGAAAGCCCGATTCACTTAAATTCCGACATGGCCGACTTCACTGCTTTTCCTATTTCGTCGAAAGCTCTTTCAACTCCCTGCTTCAGATCCTCCCAGGCCCTGCTGTCCGATTTTTTCAATTCTTCCAGTTTGCTCCTGGCCGAATCTCTCCTGGCTTTCAGTTCTTCGACACGCTCTCTGTACTCCTCCCTGTTCTCGGCCTTTGCCCTGTCCAGCTTCGCTTCCAGCTTTTCTATGTCGGCGTCCCATTCCCTGAGCTTTGCCGCGAGTCTGTCAATATGCTTTTCTCTGTCCATTTCCGACCTTTCTGCTGAAGGCCCCTACCGGCCTCTGCCAATCTTTCCGCTTTCAATTTCAGAATAAGGGATTATCCAAATCCTGTCAATCTGTCATGGGGAGAAATCATAAAACGAATCCTGCTTCTGATAGAGATATCTGCGGTCCGGCCGAAAAGAACAATTTTATCCTGATAAGGAGATATTATTAACACGGTAATTTCACCCTGCCCCGACAGGAAGGAACTTACAGAGCATAATGCAGATTATCAGGGACCGGATTTCCTTTGAACAACTTGGAGAAATTGCGGAAAGCGGTTTCGGCAGTTTCGTAAAAGCTGTCGTTGACGTCAACACCGGGGTTATGGCTATTGACGCGGAGGTTCACCGGGCAACCAGCCGGAAGAGAAAAGGGAACGGGGAGTATTCCCGCATGGCTTTATACCGGGCGCTCGAACTCATTGACCTGACCGCAGCCGCAAACAGGGACAGTTGTCCAGGATCAAAGGAGATCCTGAGGGTAAGGGAGATGCTGGCCGATTTCCTGGACGGTGATAACAGGTATAATTCTACCGAAAGGCAATGGGAAAAATGTTTCCATGGCTTCACCTGCCTGGCCCGCAGGGACCGCTGAATCAATCGGCGGTTGTTATCCTGGCCTTCTCAAGATTTGCCGGTTCAGGCAGCCTGGATACCGGATAGGGGAGCAGGTCCCTCCTCCACTGGCTCACCAGGTACCGGTCGAAGAAGTTCCATGTTACCAGCCCGTCCCCGCTCTGCGGCTCCAGCAGCTGCGCCGCCAGGTTCCCCAGCGGCTGAGCGGTGGTTATAAACAGGGTTCCCGCCGGGAAACTCTTTTTCACCCTTTCAAAATCACCCTTCAGGGATGTCAGGTAGTGTCCCTGGTAGAGATAATCGGCCCGGTTTATTTCAGATGTTCTGAAGACCTCCACCTCCAGCTCGGCCGGGGTGGTCAACCTCTCCAGAACAATCCCGTGGCTGAGGATAACATCAATTATATCGGGGTCGGGGTAAGGCATCAGGTAGGCGTAGGGGAACCCGGCCCTCTTCGAAGGCACGAAATCGGCCAGGTAGGGTATCCTGTAATCCACTTCCTTCTGCTTCTTCCTGACCCTGGGCCAGCCGCGCTCTCTGGATATTACCTCCATCTCGTAGCCCCGGATCAGGACCTTCCGCTCCAGGGGCTGAACTTCCATTTCCACCACGAATGAATCCCGCGGCGAAGTCTCTCTCCACCTCTCAACCGCCCACCTGTCCGCTTCGGCAGCCAGACTCTTCATCTTCTCCAGGTGAGAGGCGGTATACCGGGCAATGGCCAGAAGAAAGTTATAACACCCGTATACCCTGGTCCTGTAATCGGCGTACACGTAATTCTCGTTCAGTATGGCGAATCTGTTTCTGAGCCCCACGTAGTTGGTCAGATAACGTATATTCTCGTTGTAGGTCCTCCATCCCTTCTCCGGTTCCGCCGGGTCGGCGAACCTCCCGTAAGGTACCGAAAGGGTACCGTAATCCTTCTCCAGTATGCCGGCAATCTCCGGCATTATCTTCTCTCTCATGCAGCGGATAATTTCATTGGAGCCGTTAGGGTTCAGCGGCCAGGAATAGGTGACCGGCTCCCGGTGGTAGGATCCGTTGGTGGTGTGGCAGTCAACCATCAGCAGGGGATCCCAGCTGTTCATTACCTTCTCCACGAAACCCCGCACTTCCGGGGTCTCCAGCTTGACGCAGTCCCGGTTAAGATCCAGCCGCTGCCCGTTGTACCTTACCCCCACTCCCATTTCAGGGCCCTCCTGGTTGGTCCGGTTATCCAGGCTTACCTTCTCGTTTCCGTCCGCGTTGAATATCGGAGTTATCAGTATCACCAGCTTATTCAGCAGCCCCCGGTGTTTTCCGCTCAGTATATCCCTGGCCAGCATCAGTACCGCTTCCTTGCCTTCCACTTCTCCGGGATGGATGTTGGCCTGCAGGTAGATCACCCCTCTTTCATCTTCAGGCCCCGGAGGAGCATACGGACAGGGGGCTCCCAGAATCAGAAGCGGGACCTCTCTTCCCTCCACACTCCTGCAGAGAGTTTCCACCCGGATATCCGGGCTGATCCTCTGCAGCCGATCTATGAATGAAATTACATCACTGTACCCGGAAGTATCCGTAAAACCGCTCTTTTCCGCTACCGTCAGTAAGTCCTGTCCCGCCGCGGCAGGAACAGAAGCTATAAAAAGAACGGCGATTGCCGCGGCTGCCAGTGAGAATCCTCTCATAATCCGTTTCCTTTCCCGCCGGGTCAGTTACTGATCCCACCTTCGGCCTCCCGCCTGCCGATCACCCGTAAAGGGGCCAGCCCGTCAAACTGCTCCCGGGTGGCGGAATAATCCGTAAGCACCACTATGACTCTTTTTCCTGAAATAAAGTGCCGGGTTACGCTCTCCCTGACTCTTTCAGAAGACAACGCGTCTATGCTGTCGGCGAAAGTGGCGAAACAATCCCTGTCCAGCCCGAAAATATGTATATCCGAAATCCGGTCCGCTATATCTCCGCCTGTTTCCATCATGAAGGGAAGGGCTCCCTTGAAATATCTCCCGGCTCCCGCCAGTTCGCTCTGCCCGGCCCCCTCCCTGCCGAAACGGTCCATAACGGAGAGCACACCGTCTATGACCTCCCGGACCTGATCGTTACCGGTATAGGTGAACACCCCGAAATATCCGGCATCCCTGAAATATCCGGCCGCCGTTCTGATCCCGTAAACCAGGCCTTTCTCCTCTCTCAGTTTCCGGTACAGCCGGGATGTTCTTCCCTGCCCGAGAATCTTGCTGCCCAGGGTCAGCGCATAGTAATCTCCGGTATTCCTTCCCGGAGCGGGCCCTCCAATCCTTATCTCGCTCTGGGTTACTCCCGGCTGGTCTATTATCAGCACCCCGGCTTCAAAAGCCTTCTCCCCTCTTCCGGCTGAGGCCTTTTCTTCTCCGGGACCTTCTGCTTCCCATCCTCCGAAATATTTCCCGGCCATCTCTACTGCTTCCGCCCTTTCGAACCGGCCGGTTATCACCAGAGCGGTTCCTTCCGGGGTGTAGCGCCTCCGGTGGAATTCTCTTACATCTTCTATGGTAATTCCTTCAACCGTCTCCCTGTAGCCGGATACCGGGTGAGCGTAACCGGCCGGAAGTACAGCCTCCGTGAATATATCGGTAACGAAATCATAATACCTCCTGGAACCGATATCGGAGAGCGTGCGGCTTTTTTCCTTCTCCAGATCTTCAGCCGGGAATTCCGGAAAGATCAGAACTCTGCTGATCAGATCCATACCGGTCTCCAGGTCCCCGCTGATGAAACTTCCCTCTATAATAACTATATCCCTGCCCGGCCGGACCGAGACTTCGCCTCCCACCGATTCAATCCGGCGATAGATCCGGTCTTCGTCCAGCCCCCCCGCCCTCTTCATGATCATTCCTGCCGTCAGGGAGGACAGCCCTTCCATACCGGGGGGATCGAATACCGAACCGGCGTTGATGATAACCTGAAGAGTCACCAGGGGAACCTCTCCGCACTCAGCCGTATAAAGGGTTACCCCGCTTCCGGTTTCGGCAATCCGGTATTCGGGAAAATACCCTCCGCCTTTTCCCGCCGCAATGGGCGCGGAGATTATTAAAATCGATACCACAAGGGCTGGCCCGGATGAAAATCTCACCTCTGACTCCCCGCTTCCATCAGTATAACCACATTGCTGTTTTCCGGCCGGAAGTACTTTTCCGCCACTCTGACCACATCGGCGGCCTTCACCTGCCGGTACCGCCGTTGAACCTCGTAAATCTTTCTGTAATCGCCCAGAAGGACCTGATATCTTCCTATCCTTCTGGCGCGGCCTGATATCGGGTCCATTCCGCGAAGGTAACCGGCCTCGATCATCTTCCTGGCTCCGGCGAGCTCATCATCGCCGATGCCATCCCGGACAATCTCTTCCATCACCGAGTAAAAGGCTTCCTCTCCTTCCCGGGTATCATGCCCTTCCCGCATCCTGACAGTCACTATGAAAAGAGCCGGATCTATCCGCCAGGGGAAGAAGGTGCTTACACTGGCGGCGATATCAAGATCGCTGACCAGGCGGGAGGGAAGGCGGGAAAACCTGCCCCCATCAAGTATCATCTGCAGGATGTCCAGGGGATAGATGTCCTCAGAACCGGCCGGGGGAGCGCGGAACCCGATCTTCAATACCGGCAGCCGCCACCTCACATCCAGGGTGTCCCTTCTCTCACCGCTCTGCGCCGGTTCCCCGGGGATATTATCCTCCGGGAGTTCTCCGGAAGGGATAGAGCCATAATGCACGCGGATCAGCTCCATTGCCTCCGCAGCGTCAAAGTCGCCGGCCGCCACTATCACCGCGTTGGCGGGAAGATACCGGCTTCGGTAATACTCCAGGCAGTCCTCCCTGGTGAGAGCTTCCACATCCCGGGCAGTCCCTATTTCGGGCCAGCTGTAGGGGTGTTCCTTAAAAGCGAGATTGAACAGCTTCTCGCGCATTCTCCCTCTGACTGAATTATCCACCGTTCGGAGCCTCTCCTCAGCCAGAACCTTCTTTTCCTTTTCAATATCTTCCGGCATGAATCTGAGGTTCCTCATACGGTCCGCCTCCAGCTCTATTACCTTCTCCAGAAGATCCCGGTGAAACTCAGAGCTGTATACGGTCATATCCCTGGAGGTTGACGCATTGGCGGTCCCGCCGCGGGTTTCCAGCAGCCTGTCGAACTCCCCGCTCCCGTACCTCTCCGTTCCCTGGAACATCATATGCTCCACCAGCTGAGAAATTCCCCTGATCCCTCTCCTCTCGTTGCGGCTGCCTGCCCTGAAGAAGGTCTGATAACTCACTACCGGAACGGAGTGGTCTTCGTGCAGGAGAACCCTCAGTCCGTTATCCAGCACTTCCCCGCTCACCCCGAATTCCGGCGCGGGTCTCTCGCATGACAGGTAAACTATAATTATCGCGGTAAGAATGGTCGGGAGCAGCGGAAATTTTAAGAATCTCTTCAAGACGCTGTCTTTCCGGAGCAGGCGGTCCCGGCGCTCACGCTTTCGCTGCCCGCCTGAGCCCCTTTTTTTTCCTACGGTTATAATTCCTGGCCAGCTCCAGGAAAATTTCCAGGTCGTTTTCAAGATCTATGGGGCTTCCGTCGAAATAGAATGATCTTATCGGGATGTCATCATGGTCTCTGCTCAGCGCGGGGTAGACCGCCTCGGATACGATACCGTTCATACAGGTGAAAGGGCTGATATCGATTATCCCGTCCACACCCTTTTCATAGAGGTAAATCGCCTTTCCAACGCTGAGTACCATCTCTCCCTTGGCGCCCTCAGGGGGCAGGTAATAGGAGCTCATATCCAGTACCTCTTTGATATCATGGGGCTCCTCCATATCGGAAAGCTCCTCCCTGAGTGGTTCAAGGATGGTCTTCTCGTAACAAGAGCCGCTGCTCCGTTTCCATCCCGGCACCACCACCACCAAAACCTCTCTGCGGAGGCATCCTGAATGTGAGGTCGACCAGTCCATCGGTCATGCCAATATTGGAGATCGTCATCCGCACCACATACACATCGCCATACCCATCACGGGTGAGGAAATAATCCGGTGAAGAGACCAAAAATTCGGGCAGCTGGTTTCCTGTTTTAATAAACTCCAGGTAGGGAGCCATCTCCACACCGAAATCATCTTTAAACCTGGCTGCAAAATCTTCAAAGGTGATCACAGAAAAGAGGTGGTCTTCCAGGTAGTAATAGAGGAAATTGTCAAATTCGGTCGTTCCCACGCGGTCCTTCAGCGCCAGGAGTACAAAGCTGCCCGACTGGTTGAGGGCAGCAGCCGAGAGCTTCGCAGTCTGCCTGGTCAATATTTCTGTCAGACTCCGATCCTTCAGGGCGAGATTGGCCCTTTCA
>JAWODM010000056.1:0-8777 GCA_046483305.1 Candidatus Krumholzibacteriales bacterium
ACAAAAACGTCATCCAGGGCGGCCCGGAGATCATATTTCTCTCAGAGCATCTTCCTTACCCTCTAACGAATTTCTTCCTGATTGTGGGGATTTTACGCCTGGTGGCTGTTCGAAGGAGCGGCATTATAAGAAAAATTTTCACCGCTGAAATTACCACACAGATTCCAGGTCAACAAGGATTGATACTATTGAACCAGGAGCTTTTGTTCAGACGAATTTGCCCATGAACTGTCGAATACAAGACTATATATGGAGGTACACAACGGTTAAATAATCCCGGGATGAACGGCCAGCCGCTCAGTGCCGGATTCACCCAATGAAAAATCTGCCCTTATTCAACCAGTTCCAGCTCGAATTCATCTCCATCGGGCAGAATGAATCTCAGCGTCCCGGAATCCGCGGCCAGTTCCTCCTGAATAAATATGGTAACGCCGCCCGTTCCGAACTCCTCGAAACTTTCATTTCTTTCGGGCGTGGGAAGATCTTCCGGACGCGCCGTCCGACCGGACGGTCTCTTTTCGGCGCGTCATCACCCGTGCATGACATAGAAGTTGCCTATGGTCAGCACGCCTTTCCTGGCGTGGAGATACTGGAGGAGTTTTTCCCCGGCTTTGATTTGCGATGGCTTCGGCATAAAATCATCTCCAGAAGCGCCAGTCGAATCGATACTGGCGCGATTTCCGTTTTAAAACTTCCCGCCGTATCCTCTCCCCAGCAGGCCCCCCCGTTCCCTGGCCTTTTCCATCACTCAGCCCCCCTGCTTCATGGTATGGCCGGCGAGGAATTTCCGGCGTCTTTTCACGTTTTTGATCCCGGCGGCCTTCCTCCCGGGATCCTTTTGATTTTCCAGCAGCTCTTTCCGGATGCAATCCCATTGGTCTTTTCCCGGTTGGACAGCCAGTCAAGCTACACTTGCCAACCTCTCGTATTCTTCAGGGCTTTTGCGCCCCCAAATATGAATTGCAACGGATACGATTATAAAAGATTTCAATGTACATGAAAATGTCTCTTTTTGCCTCCTTACTGGTTTTAAACTCTTCTGGATGATCAGATCCGGTTTTCAGGGATAGACGGGAATTCTCCATCACAGAATAGTTCCGGCAGCCTCTCTTCCGGGGGGAGTCTGGCAGGGCGCGGTCTGATTCGGCCAATCACAGCTGAAACTCCCTGACAAAACTCTCCGGGGAATCCCCAACGAGTTAAAATCAGGCCGATGACTATGAATACCTGAGCCGGGTGCGGCAGGAATCCGGATGTCCGGCCATTGGCCGTTGACAGGAAAAATCCAATTTCCTATAATTTCACCGTGTTTTACAGTTCTTCTTTCAACCATAGATTGACTGCACCGTAAAGCTTTTTGAAATGAATGTTCAGTTATTATATAGCCTCTTTTGACTCTATTCCCATTCGGAATGCGAGTTTTTTCATAATCTTGAAAAAAGTAAGGTTTTATGATAAGTTTGCAGTCCGTTAATCATTTGAAAGGGTCATATGCATTGGATTGACTATTTAATAATTTTCGGGTATCTCGGTATTCTAATAGCCATAGGTATATTTTTTCTGAAAAAACAATCGACAGTTGACGAGTATTTTGTCGGAGACCGTAAGATGGGCTCCGGCCATGTAGGATTTTCCGTAGTGGCAACAGATGTGGGCGGCGGTTTTTCCATAGGTCTCGGCGGTGTGGGGTTCCTCATGGGGCTTTCGGGTTCATGGCTGCTTTTTACCGGCCTTGTGGGAGCCTGGCTGTCAGCGGTAATACTCATTCCCAAAGTGAAATTTCTGGGTGACAAATACAATCTCCTTTCCTTTCCTGATTTTCTTGAGAGGCGCTACGACAGACGAACACGGCTCCTTTCTTCGGTTGTTTCCGGAATAGGTTACGCCACCTTCGTCGGGGCTCAAACACTCGCCGGAGCAAAGTTGTCATCCGCGGCCTTCAACATAGATCTGACCACAGCTGTTTTAATAATGTCTGCAGTTGTCATAATCTACACCGCTTTCGGAGGCCTGCAGGCCGTTATTTACACTGATTCACTTCAATGGTTTGTCTTGCTTTCCGGGCTTCTTTTTCTGGCGCTGCCTCTCGGATACAGAGAAGTAGGTGGGCTGGAAGGCATGAGAGCTGCTCTTCCGCCGGAATTTTTCACCCTGACCAATATATCCGGAGAAAAATTCTTCACCTGGATGTTCACCATAATCCCGATATGGTTTGTTGGGATGACTCTTTATCAGCGAATGTATGCAACCAGAGATGTTAAAACTGCCCGGAGAGCATGGTACCTGGCCGGCCTTCTCGAATATCCCCTGATGTCTTTTCTCGGAGTGGGACTCGGCATGTTCGGCCGTATAATGTTTCCGGAAGCCGAATCCGAAATGGGGCTTCCGCTTCTCATCAAAAATGTTCTTCCTGTCGGCGCGGTAGGGGTTGTTCTTGCTGCTTATTTTTCCGCCATAATGTCCACTGCGGATTCCTGCCTGCTTGCTTCTGTCGGCAACTTTGTCAATGACCTGTACCAGAAATATATAAACCCTGATGCTCCGGAAAAGAAAGTTCTTCTGATAAGCCGTCTGATGACTGTGGGGGTAGGCATAATATCGGTGGCCGTGGCCCTGGGAATTCCCAAAGTCCTTGATTCAATGCTGCTTGCTTACAAATTTATGGTTTCGGGACTTTTCATACCTACGATTGCCGGCATCCTGTTCAAAAGGGTTTCTGCCGCCGCCGCGCTGCTGAGCATAATAGTCGGAGGGGTGACTTCCATTCTTCTTGAACTGAACATGTTCTCCATGCTGAATCCATGGGATGATTCGATTCTCATAGCGCTGCCTCTTTCTCTGATTGCTATAATAATCGGTACGGCAATATGGCCTTCAGACGGTTCTGATAAGTTCACAGACGACATTGAGGAACTTAATAAAATGAAGCTATGAAAAGTACCGCCTTCATATCGGCAAATATCTGCTCCTGGCTGTGCATTTGCGCCCATAGCATGAAGTGGTGGATTCTTTCCCATACGTTTGCCGCACCAGCAGCATTTTCTCGAAATCTCTGTGGAGCCATGCCATTATGTATTCAGATATCAGATCCTGCCCGAATATTGCAATATGGGTATTCTGACGATACCCGGATCAGCCGCGGCCCGTGAATGGCGCGCCGGGCGCCCCGGAGCCGTCAGCTGCATGGTTAAGCAATCGCTTGCCGGTGGAAGTTCATCAAGAAAGCGCAGACCCGCCTGACGTATTGCGTGGTAATTTATCTATGAACAGGGTTGATATTTTACTATTTATCGGTAAACTGCTATAGATGGCAAAACAGAGAGGCTATTCCAATCCCGGGAAGGTGAAGTTATGGTAGAGCTGGAGCCGATAGGATACCTGAGGAGCCGTCACGGCGATGTCCCCAGGCACTGGTCAGTTTCGGAGCTGGAGGGAGATCTGGTCATAAAACCGGAATTCGCGGAAGGCCTGGCCGGTATCAAAAAGGGTGACAGGATAGCGGTAATATTCCAGTTTCACAAGTCTCCGCCTTTTACCAGGGACAAGCTGAAGCAGAAACCGCCTCACCGGGATCGCCGGAAGGGGGTATTCAGTATATGTTCACCGAAGAGGCCCAATCCTCTGGGGCTTTCTGTGGTGGAAGTACTTGAAATAGAAGGGAACGTAATAACCGTCTCCGGGATCGACATGCTGGACGGAACCCCCGTACTCGATATCAAGCCGCATATTACCGGTTGAGCGGTTACCGGCAGGGCCCGGAGCGCGGCCCCACTTTAATTCTTGCATTCAATCTCACTGATATCTTAACCTAATTGAGTTGTCTGCGCTATCATGAGATAAGAGACCAGAGGGAGGATATGGCCATGAGAGTTTTTTCATTCTTGCTGATTATCCTGATCGTTCCGGCTGCCCTTTCCGGGGAAATCGGTGATATCAGGAACGAAGTCCCCGCACCGTCGCCCTGCGTGACCGGTATCGCCTTTGACGGAGAGGCAGTATGGGCGGCCGACCGGAAGACCGATAAAATCTACCGGTTGGACCGCCAGACGGGAGAGGTTATCCGATCATTCGACGGCCCCGGTTATTTCATGACCGGGCTGGCCTTCGATGGAGAATACCTGTGGGTATCCGACATGGATTTTACTGACACTTCCACCGAGTCCTACACGGGCAAGATATACAGGATAGATCCGGAGACCGGAAATACCGCCGGGGTCATCAATCCCCCCGGGCCGGACCCTCAGGGCCTGGCCTTCGACGGAGAGTACCTGTGGGTCTCCGACAACGGGACCGGGACCATAACCTGCATCAGCCCGGAGGACGGGACCACCATTATATCTTTCAAGTCGCCTTCCCGGGACCCCCGGGGGCTGGCCTTCGACGGCGAGTACCTCTGGGTGGCGGACAGGTCGGAGGATGAGCTCTACAGGGTTGATCCGCAGAGCGGAAGGGTAATCATGATACTCTCTTCTCCCGGACCCTATCCCTGGGGGCTGGCGTGGGGCGGGGACTGCCTGCTGAGCTCCGACTACCAGACTGACCTTATCTCGTCGACCACCGTATTCGGGGATACCAGGTATACCCGCTACGGAGAAAGGGTTTCCAGTATCGAATTCACCCATGACGTTATTAATTTCGGGCCGGGAACGGTGCTGGACCTGGTGGTTTACCTGGCGGTTCCACGGGACCGCTCGTCACAGGAGATCATTGACATCAGTTACGGCGCGCAGCCGGAAGGGATGGAAACCGACAGGTGGGGACAGGAGGCGGCCATTTTCCGGAGCGGGAAGCTCGGGCCCCAGGGCCGGTTTACCAGCGTGATGAAGGTAAAGGCCAGAATATACGGAGTAAATTATCACATATTCCCGGAGAAGACCGGGTCATTGAAGGAAATACCGGGGAAGATAAAATCCCGTTTCCTGGAGAACGACGACAAGTACCGGATAAAGGACCCGGCGATTGTAGAAGCGGTATCCGATGCTGTCTCCGGAGAGGACAACCCTTACTGGATTGCCAGGAATATCTTTGATTACCTCAGAGAGAATCTCTTCTACGAAAGAGTGGGGGGATGGGATATAGCTCCCACCATACTCAAGAGGGGTTCCGGTTCCTGCTCGGAATACGCTTTCCTGTATATAGCGATGTGCCGGGCCGCCGGCGTTCCCGCCAGATACGCCGGCTCGGTGGTGGTCAGGGGAGAGGATGCCAGCTTCGATTACGTCTACCACCGCTGGGTGGAGGTGTACCTGCCCAATTACGGATGGATACCGGTGGATCCCAGCAGGGGGGATAAGGAGTGGCCCCGGGAGCAGGCTCTCTCGTTCGGCCACCTGACCAATCACTTTCTGATTACCACGGAAGGGGGCGGAGGCTCCGAATACCTCAGCTGGGATTACAACTCCTGTGAGACCTACCGGGCGGACGGGCCGGTGCAGCTGAGGATGGAGAAAATCGCCGAATGGGATAAGGCGGAGTAATCCGGCAGGTTATATATAGAAGAGAAGCTCATACCGGATTCCGGAGTGTTTGCGTAATGACAGAGATAGAAAACGCCGGAGGAATCAGAAAGATTTTCGAGAGGGTTCACCGGAGATACCGGCTGGTAAATTCTCTGCTGACCATGGGGCTTGACAGGAGGTGGAGAAGAAGGGCCGCCGGGATAGCCGCCGAAGAGGCTTCCGGGGGGCGATGGCTGGATGTATGCACCGGAACAGGGGATATGGCCTTCCGGTTGATAGAAGAGGCGCCTGAGGGAACTTCTGTCTACGGCCTTGATTTTACAATGCCGATGATAAAAACGGCCCGTGAGGATCCCCGCGCCGGAGGTGTCGGTTTCATTCTCGGTAATGCCGCCTTCCTGCCGTTCCGGGAGGGCAGCTTCGATCTTATTACGGTGTCGTTCTCCACGCGAAATATGAATCTGGGCCCGCAGGCGCTTTCCGTCACTTTCAGGGAGTTCCGGCGGGTTCTCAAGCCGGGAGGGCTTTTCGTGAACCTGGAGACCTCCCAGCCCTCTTCCCCCCTGATCAGAAAGGCCTTCCATGTGCTGGTCAGCCTTTACGTAGCGCCGGCCGGAAGAATAGTGTCGGGGGCCGGAGAGGCGTACAGGTACCTCTCCGCTTCAATACCCCGGTTCTATCCTCCCGGGAAGCTGGCCAATATAATGAAGGAGGCGGGGTTTGTGGACATTTCCTTCCTTCCCATGACCCTGGGGGCGGTAGCGCTGCACCATGGACGCAAACCGGTTCAGTCCGGGGCAATAATCGATTGACAAAAGGTGCGGTTTGCTAATAGGATACACTATCCGGAGAAGAGTATGCGGGCGGGCCTGAGGCCGCCTGCAGGATGATCAGCACTTTAATCCAGAGGAAGGTTGATATGAAAAGGATAATTATTCTTGCCGCGATTCTGCTTATCCCCGCAGCCCTGTTTTCAGCGGAAAGGTGCGATTACCAGGGGGGGGTGCCGGACGGATGCACTTCGGTGACCGCCGGCAAGGACGCCACTGCCGACGGTTCGGTGATCACCTCGCATACCTGCGACAGCCACAGGACCCGTTCCTGGATAGATGTACGGCCGGCGGCACGACACGGGAAGGACGCCGAAGTAACCCTGTACAAGCGCACCAACGTCGATTCGCTGGCGATGCCGCTGTACGGGCACGCCACGGTGGGCACCATACCTCAGATAGCCAGGACCTACGGCTACCTCAACACCGCCTATCCATGTATCAATGACAAACAGGTGGCGGTGGGGGAATCCACTTTCGGGGGGAGGGATACCCTGAAGTCCGACCAGGGCCTGATAGACTGCCAGCGGCTGTGCAGACTGATGCTGGAGAGGGCTTCCACCGCCAGGGACGCAATCAGGATAGCAGATCAGCTTACCGCCAGATACGGCTGGATAGATGTAGGTGAATGCCTGACCATATCGGACAAGCACGAAGTCTGGCATTTCGAGATTGTGGGGCCCGGCGCGGGCAGGACCGGGGCGGTCTGGGCTGCGCAGAGAGTGCCTGACGATCATGTTTCCATAAACGCAAACGCCAGCAGGATCAGGGAGATAGACCTGACTGACAGCGATCACTTCATGGCTTCCGATAATATCTATGAAGTGGCGGAAGAGTTCGGGTGGTGGAAGAAGGGGGAGAAGTTCGAATTCTGCTATGCGTACGCCCCTGAAAGCAGGAAATCGATAGCGGGGCGAAGAAGAGAGTGGAGGGCTCTGGATCTTCTGGCTCCCTCGCTGAACCTGGACCCCACTTCGGAGAATTATCCATTTTCCGTCAAACCGGACGAAAAGATATCGGTCCAGGATGTAATAAGAGTTTTCCAGGATTATTACGAAGGTACCCCCTACGACATGACCAGGACCCTGACAGTCAGTGACGGGGAGGGAAATGAGGTGATCTCTCCGCTGGCAAATCCCTTCATGCCTTACGACCAGCTGGAACTGGACGATATAAGGGGAAGCTGGTTCCATGTTTCTGATGAAGGCGACATAGAGTTCCTGGGAGAGAGGACCATAGCCAGGTGGTACACCATGTACGCAACCATCATACAGACCAGGGAATACCTCCCCGACGATGTGGGCGGGCTGGTCTGGCTGGCCCTGGATAACGTGGCAACCTCAGTATATATACCGGTTTATGCCGGAGTTACGGACCTTCCGGAGTCATACAAGACCCCCGGCAGGCCGGGTGGATACAGCAGAGAATGCGCATGGTGGGCATTCAACCGCCTTGGCACTCTGACTGCTCAGCGCTGGGGCGATATGCGCCACGACGTGCGGGACGTATGGGACCCCATGCAGAAGGAGCTGTTCGAGAATCAGGAGAAGTTCGAAAAGAAAGCCGCCGGAATAAAGGATGCCGGGAAAAGGCGGGAATTTCTGACCGATTACACTCACCGGCACGGAACCGAGGCGGTCCGGAAGGCATGGGAGCTGGGAGACCTTCTCTGGACCAAATACGACGAGAAATTCTAAAAAAAAGGGAACGGCCGACTGTACCGTTCCCTTAATTATGAAGATATATTTCAGCTTCTAGAAGGAGACTTTAACATCCAGCTGGTACCGGTTGTAGTCTATCTCCTCTTCCAGGTCTTTCCTGTCCAGGTAATATGTGAATCCCAGAGAAGCATTATCTGCGACTCCCACACCCAGGCCGAGCTGCAGGCCCTTTCCGTCTGTACCTCCGCCGAAGGTGTCGCTGTCGGTGAACAGGCCGATAACAGCGTCCTTCTCCAGTCTCCTGTAGTTGGCGTGAAGCTTTACCGAACCGGCCCCCTTACCCTTTTTAATGGTGGTCCCGGCCAGCCAGCCCTGGTTATTCTCGTCGGCGTCGCCGTTCTGGACGAAGTTGCCGAATATCTTGCATGAGACCTTTTCGATCTTGAAGGACAGCTCTCCGAACAGTTCGAAAAGGCCGAAGTCATTGGCGTATCCGGTATACATGGTGCTGCTGTCGCCGGGGACTTCGAAAAAGGCGTTCTGAAAGTCGATGTTGGTGAAGCTCACGGTGCCAATCGGCCGCCGCGACTCACGCAGGCATATGACAAAATCCAACCGATCAGGTTTCGGACGGCGAAACCACTCAAGATGAGACTCCTTTAATAGATATTTAAAGGAGTATCTTTACGGTATCGGCAGTTTGCAGCGCTTTTCATTTCTCATAGTCTCTTCTACCCGGCTGACCGAATCATTGGGTGCTTGGCTCAAAAGCTTAGGTTCAGAAAAAATTGTCGTTTCAGGTATTTCTCTGGGTGGTTGGATTACAA
>JAWODM010000070.1:0-48029 GCA_046483305.1 Candidatus Krumholzibacteriales bacterium
TTTCGATACCGATACCGATACCGATTTCGAAAAACCAAGCCCCCTTAACCAGAGCCTGTTCCCCGAAACAGAAAAAGTTACTGTTATAGCACGGTGCCATCAGTATTCATTTTTCCGTAAAACGCTGCTTTTGGCAAGACAAAACATGCTGTTCAAATGCCTTTGCCACCCGCCCGGGGTCATCAGTCATAATAACGTCAGCCCCTTTGTCAAGTGCTGAGGAAACCTGCCCGGGGGTATTGCATGAATAAACCGCCACAACAAGTCCCATGCGGCGGCACTGCCCGGCAAATTCTCCTGTAAGTTTACGCCTGGGCATACAGTACCCCCGGAGGTTTTTACTTTCCGCAGTCTTTAAGCCCCGGGAAGAAGGCAGCTTTTTAGTATTTAATATATAATTGAGTTCCGGTGCAAGTACACGGCATTTTTCAATCATTTCTGCATCAAATCCGAGAATGTATATTTCATCATGCATCTGCTGCGCTGCGTGCATGCGGATCTGGCGCGTGACCTCAGTGCACAGACGCCTTTTGTATTTATAAGGATCCTGTGAGCCTGACGCTGATTTAAGCTCTATCATAAGGATTCCCCTGCCGGCATAGCGCTTTAAAACCGATTCCAGGGTCATCAGGCCCTGTCCCCGGAAATCCTCTGAATACCACCTGCCGAAATCAAGTTTCAGGAGATCGGCTATCTTACTGTCTGCAACTGCTCCTCTTCTGCCTGTTATCCGCCGCAGGGTGTCATCGTGAAAAACCACGGCAACACCGTCTGCTGTTATCTGGACGTCTAATTCTATGCCGTCGGCAGAATAGGAAAATGCAAGCTCAAATGCGGCCTCCACATTTTCCGGGGCCTCTGCCATTGCACCCCTGTGTGCTATCAGCCAGGGTAATGGACGCATTTTTTTGACCCCCCGACAGGTTTATTCATGCAGTATCAGGCCGGAAGGCAGGGATTCTCCGAACATGGCTGATTCCTCGTCTCTTTCCACGGGCACTACCGTCTTTAGCACCCTGGTCTCCTTTTCCATTCCCCTGGCCTCCATCCATTCAATTATCCCTGAAAGCAGGTTTTCATCAAAGTCCCTGGAGCGGTCCCCGGTTTTTCTGCCAATCCTGGCAAGCGCAGCAGCAGCGGCAGCGGGATTCTTCCAGTCCGGCTCCATGAGAGCCTCGGCCCACCCGGACGCTTTTTCAGGGGAAACAACCCGGTCCACGGGTCCGTACAGAGGCTCCCTTGCGCCTATTCTTGACAAGGCCCAGAACTGCTGTGGCCTGGATTTTTTCGGCGTTATTTCAGAAAGCAGCGCGTCTCCCCAATCAGCCTTTTCGCCTGAAGCAAGCCTTTCCATGTTAGCCAGGGCCATCCACATCTCCAGGCGCTGCTGCGGAGGTATCTTTACCTTGGTTCCTTTTTTCGGCATCAACAGATGCCTGATATCCTGTGCGAACTGTTTCTGCTGCCCCGCTGTCAGCCCGCCTGCCACGCGCCGCCACAGGATCCACCATTCATTTGCCGCCTGCTGGTCCTTTTTGAAAATCACTCCTGTCTTATATATTTTCCAGAGACGCTTTATACGGGTGCTGTCAAATCCGTCCCCGAATCCCGGGCGGAGGCAAAAACCGGTAAGATTGAGCCACCTTACCTCGTGATGAGGGGTGTGTTTGCGGTTTGCCGCACGCTCAAGCAGGGTATCGGCAATACTTCTCAACACGGAAAGAGGCCAGTCATCCCTTGCCCGGCCCACAGTGTCAGAGATGGTTTTGACAAGACGCGAAAGTTCAGTTTCGGCCGAATCAGCCTTAAACGCGCTGTTTACAGCAGATACCACCTCGTCCACCACTGCAGAGTCAAATACCTCTGTTTCGCTCACCCCGGCCTGATGCTGTATCTGCCGCAGCTGGAATCTCAGCTGCCATCTGTGGTCTGTTGAAAGAGATCTGCACCAGAGTGCAAGAACGCCGGTTTCCGTATACTCAGCCTCCACCTGAACTGGAATTGCCGCCTGCACCCCCTTTCTTCCAAACTGTATTACCGTGTTTATGGGAGGCAGACGGGTCATGCTCTCATCCACGTCCACCACATCGCCTGTCCTGTCGCCTGAGCGGTAGCTTGAGCTGAAAAGGTCAAAGCTTACCGGCCGGTTTGCCAGAACCTCGAATTTGCGCTCGGAAAGAGCGATGCGGGTTCCCTCGTCAGCACCCCTTTCCACAACACAAACAGCCTTTTGATTCCCCCGGCTGCTGCCGGGGCTTTCAATACCCAGGTAATAGGCTCGCGGACTGCCGCTGCCAACTCCAACGCCTCTGCCGAGTTTTGCCAGCCCGTAATAGGAAGCCCCCAGCGCCACTGCGATGTCGAGATTTTTGTTTTCAAGCACACGGGGGCGGCTTTCATCGGTTTTTCCAAACCATCGCCGTGCTGCCTGCCTTATGCGGTCCTGCACAACCTTTGCCTTGAGGCTTCCTCCGTTGAACAGGACAAGATCGGGAAAGGGGCTTCTCGGACCGAGGAAATTCTCTGTCTCCCTGCTGTTTCTTTCCAGAAATTTTCCAATATGACGGGTAATTGCGGAATCCGGTTCATAAGGAAGCCCGAATTCTGAAACTCCGGCTGACTGCACTTCGCCGGCAACAGGATCCTGCCTGTCGACAAGCGGAAAAAATTCCTCAAGCACTATCTGCTCCAGTGTCTGCCTGTCTATTTCGGCGGTCAGGGTCCCGCCTATAAGCCTGCTGCCCTCTCCCATCATTGTAATGGTTTCACGCTCCTGTCCCTGGTTCAGTATGTTTTCCTTTGCCTGGCGGCACAGATGGCAAAGCGTTTTGTACCTGTCCGGGGTGAGGTTGGCTGCAGCGCCGAACTGTTTTTCCACGTGCCTGGCAATTGCCTGGTCTATGTTGTCTCCTCCCAGGATCAGGTGATCTCCGACGGCAATCCTTTCAAACCTCGGAGTACCCTCTGTTTCGCGCAGGGTAATCAGGGTAAAATCCGTGGTGCCGCCTCCCACGTCGCAGACCAGTACAAGTTCGCCGGGCCGGATGTGGTCCCGCCAGTCGTGTTCATGCCTGATCAGCCAGCTGTAAAAAGCTGCAAGGGGCTCTTCCAGCAAAATGACCTCCCCCAGTCCGGCCTTTTTTGATGCCTCCAAGGTCAGGTCCCGGGCCACTTCATCGAACGAGGCGGGAACTGTAATAATAACATATTGATTTTCAAGGTAAAAATCTTCATCAGACTGCAAATGGTTCCAGGCATTTCGTATGTGGGCAAGGTATTGGGCGGTGGCTTCCACAGGCGAAATACCAGGAAGTTCGTCACCTGAACCCCATGGGAGGATAGGCGCCAGGCGGTCCACCCTTCCGTGGCACAGCCAGCTCTTGGCAGAGGAAACCAGCCTGGCGGGAACTTTAGAGCCGTGATCCCTGGCAAAAGTTCCCGCAAAACAGGAATGAACCTGTTTTTCACTCCAGGGCAGTCTCAGTGAATCCGGATCCACATCGTATTTGCCCGGCAGATAGCAGAAAGAAGGCAGAACAGGCATTTGCTGGACCTCGCCGGGCCCGGTAAGCTGAGGGATCTCAAAAAGCCTTATACCCCTTGAATCTTCGGGGCCGGAGTTCAGATCCGCATAGGAAACCGCCGAATTGGTGGTCCCGAGGTCAATTCCTATTATGTATGCAGGGTCACTCACATCCTTCACCTGTTATTTAACCTCGACTTCAGCAGGTGCTATAACAAGGGGGTCACCGCTGTCAGATAGCACGGGCAGTTCGAGTTTTGCAGCCTTCCATCCGGGATGCCTGACCACGCCCTTAAAAGGGGGCTCGCCGGTAACATTTCCGGTAAGTTTTATTTTTGAGGGATCAAAATCAGAATCAACTGTTACCTCAGAGCCTTCAGCCTTGTCCATCACACCGCGGGGGGCCAGGTATTTTTCCAGGGTTTTTGAACAGTTTTCATGGACGCTTCTGACCGCAGCCCCGATTTGCGCGTCACTGTAGGGGCCCAGATCTTCCCGGAAGAAATCCAGAAGCCGGCCCTGGCGCTGGAGCACTGAAACAAGATGCAGGTAATAGCGCTGATGCTGTTTCTCAATTTCTTTAGGAGATGGTCCGGTTTCCTGACGTACGGTTCCTTTTTTATCTGCTGCAGGGGATTTTCTGGCAGCTGCCTCCTCTGCCGGAATGTGTCTTTGCAAAAGCTTTTTCAATGTGCCCCGGAGCACAGCCCACTGTAACAGGGCAATAAAAACAAACAAGGCTGCGGCCGAAGGAATGAAACCTATGTTTATGCGGGTTTCCCAGAAATCCTTTATCCAGCCGGGAAAGGCGGAATAGTGCACACCGTATACTACTGCAAACAAAATCAGATTAAGTGCAAGAAGCCAGAAAAGGCAGCGGCGCGAAAAAGGTTTAACAAGGTCCATGGTATTCGATCTCCAATAATGCCCGGTTTTTTTCTGATTCACCAACCAGCGTGAAAAATATAAATTTTTATAATGAATCAGTTATATAGACTGTGTCAAGTCCCTTTTGCCTCCAAATACGCTGCGCGCAGGGACTTTCGGCTGTGTTTTTCCCTTGATAGCCGCCCTGCGCAATGATATGAAATTTATCAAGCAAAAAAACTTCAGGTCCGGAGAGGGTAAACAGTGAAACTGCAGCAAAAATCCCCACGGTCTGATGACAGATCTAAACAATTCAGGCAAGGATGAGTTTTTGAAATGTATATAATAGTGGCTGAACGAAAACCCTGTTCAGCCAAAACCCGAATATCGAAATCCGAAACAAATACGAATATCGAATGTTCAAATGATAAAAACCAACAGCTTAAAACAGGATGTTTCTGTCATTGAGCCCGGACAAGCTGCTTGAGATCCATAAGCAGGGAACTCCGGAGAAATATATCGACGAGTATCTCGACGATGTGCCGGTCGATTTCCTGTCGACCTGCGACATTACCGGAGGAAATTCCGGAAGCCCGATATTGAACGGAAAGGGAGAGGTTATCGGAGCCGCCTTCGACGGCAACTACGAGAGCATCTCCGCCGACTACCAGTTCGATGAGGGCCTCACCAGGGCGATCAGCGTGGACAGCCGCTATATCCTGTTCATACTGGAAGAGTTCAGCGGCGCCAAGTCGCTTCTGGACGAGATGACCATACATTAAGGGTTAAAGTGACGTTCAAATTGCCGGCGGGGGGAGCTATCTCCCCGCCGGTATTTCAGGGAAACCGATATGGGAAAGATATTCGCGCTGCTCTGTTCCCTGATATGGGGGATAGCGGTAATCTGTTTCAAGAAATCGGGAGAGAGGATATCGCCGTTTTCCCTGACATTTTTCAGGGTGGGTATAACCAGTATCCTCCTGGTGATTACCGTCAAGATAGCGGGGTACAACATATTCAACGCTGCTCCGCTTGAGGATTATCTGATTCTATTCGCCAGCGGTATCATCGCTATTGCAATCTCCGACACCATGTTCCATCACGCCCTCAACCGGATAGGGGCCGGGCTGATGGCGGTGGTGGACTGCTTCTATTCCCCCTCGGTGATCCTGTTCGCTTTCCTGCTTCTGAACGAAACCATCGGGTTCTGGCAGTACGCCGGAATGTTCCTGGTCCTCAGCGCCATAATTTTTGTATCCAGGCATAAGCCTCCGGAGGGGGTCAGCAGGAGGGACCTTGCGGCGGGGATCCTGTGGGGCCTGGGGGCGATGGCCACACTCGGTTTCGGGGTGGTGATAGCCAAAACGGTACTGGAGCATTCTCCGCTTATATGGGCGACTGCCATAAGGCAGATCGGCTCTCTCTTCGCCCTGGTGCCGGTTGCGGTCATCTCAAAGAGAAGGAGAACGATTTTCTCGGTGTTCAAACCTAACCGGGACTGGAGGTACTCCCTTACCGGGACCATCCTCGGCTCCTACCTGGCGCTTATATTCTGGCTGGGGGGGATGAAATACACCAAGGCCGGAACGGCGGCCATTCTAAATCAGACCAGCACTATATACGTCATTATATTTGCCTCAATCTTTCTCCATGAGCCCTTTACCAGGAAGAAAGCGGTCTCAGTAATTCTGGCTCTCGCCGGTATCGCGCTGGTGACTTTTGGATAGCCGTTTGAATCTATATTTGCATAAGATATGACAATTACTTATGTTACAGTACGCGAAGAGGTTACTCCGGTGATAGGATTTTCATCCGCGGTTATCTTTAGGGTAAATATATAATTTATAATATCCGGGGCCGGCATCTGATGAAGCTGTTTTCCCGGCGATAGAGGTGAAAGGTAAATATTGAAGAAAGAGAAGAAATACATAGCCAGGTTCAAGTCTCTGGTTCAGAAGGAACGGGAGGAGGAGATGCGGTGGCACGAGGAAGAGATAAGAAAGCTCTCCGGCCGCCAGCGTGAGGAGAGGGGAAGGGCAATACTTAACCTTCGAGGCAGAAACCAGGGAACCGGCCTGGGAGGCAGGTATATCGTAAAGTTCATCCGCCAGAGGCAGGGTGAAATGCTGCCGAAACACGAGATAAATACAGGCGACCTGGTAATGCTCAGCAGGGGAAATCCGCTTGAGCCGGGGACTCCGTCAGGGACCGTCATAGAGATGAGCAAATTCTCTATCACGGCGGTTTTCGACAGGGAACCTCCCGGGTATATATATAAGAAGAATCTCCGGATGGACCTTTACGTGAATGATATTACCTTCCAGAGGATGCTGGAAGCTCTTCAGACGCTTGCTTCGGCAAAGGGGAGGCTGGCGGAGATAAGGGATAAGCTCCTGGGAATTAAGAAAATAGTAATTCCGGAGCCCCCTAAGCTTGAACTGGATAATAAGGACCTTAACCAGGTCCAGGCCAGGGCGGTGCAGAAGGCGGCCTGCTCTGATGACTTCTTCCTGATACACGGGCCGGCCGGCACTGGAAAGACCATGACCTGTATAGAGGTTATTCAGCAGGCGGTGAGGAAAGGCCTGAGCGTTCTTTCGGCTGCCGGGTCGAATGTGGCGGTGGATAATATAGTGGAGCGGCTGGTCGAAAGGGGTGTAAAAACGGTCAGGGTGGGCCACCCGGCCAGAGTCAATCCTGTACTCAGAGAACATACCCTTGATTATATTCTGGAGGACCATCCCGATTTCCGGAAATCAATAAAGCTTCGTGAAAAGGTATCCGGAATCAGGGACAAGCAGGAAAAGCACACTCATCCCGGTCCCAGGTGGAGACGCGGTATGAGCAATGGCAAAATTATGAAACTTGCCGGTCAGGGGAGGGGGAACAGGGGCGTACCCGCTTCCAGGATAAGGGATATGGCGGAGTGGCTTAAGCTCCAGGAAGTGGTCAACGGTATTTTCAATGAGATAGACCGGCTGGAGGATTCTGCCGTAAATAAGATATTAAACGATGCGGAGGTGGTCTGCGCTACCAATTCAACCGCCGGCTCGGAGATAATGAACGGCAGAAATTTTGACCTCCTGGTTCTGGATGAGGCTACCCAGTCGACCGAGCCCGAAGCGCTGATCCCCCTGGTAAAGGCGGACCGGGCGATCCTGGCCGGAGATCACAGGCAGCTCCCGCCGACTATATTAAATAAAGAGGCTGGAGAAAAAGGGTTGGCTGTCTCTCTCTTCGAGAGGCTTCTGGAGGTGCACGGAGATAAGATAAAAGAGATGCTGAAGGTTCAGTACCGGATGAACAGTGTAATTATGAATTTCCCCTCCCGGGAGTTCTACTCCGGCGAGCTGATAGCCCATTCATCGGTAAAAGACTGGGATATATCGGACCTGGGCCTGAATCTGCCGTTACAGGGCCTGATGAAAGAGGTCTTCGATCCGGCGCGCCCGGTTGTTTTCCTTGATACCAGAGAATCAGGCAGCCGGGAGGAGAGGATCAGGGACTCGAAATCTTTTTATAACCGGGTCGAGGCAGAACTCGCAGCAGAAATCCTCGAGACTGCCATGGAAACAGGCATGAATCCTGAAAATGTTGCTTTGATATCCCCTTACAAGGACCAGGCGGAATGGATCAGAAGCCGTATAGACAATGAACGTATCGAAATAGATACCGTGGATGGTTTCCAGGGCAGAGAGAAGGAGATGATAGTTCTTTCGCTGGTAAGAACCAATGACAGAGGCAATATCGGTTTTCTCAACGACCTCCGGAGGTTGAATGTTTCTCTTACCAGGGCGAAGAAGAAACTGGCAGTTATCGGTCATTCCCCCACCATCAGCAGCGATCGCTGTTACCAGAGGCTGATAGATTACGTTAAAGAGGCGGGCGGGTATCTGAATCGATAGTATTCCTGATTGAATGCAGGATCGCGAACCTTTACCCTGTTGACACCCGCCGGATGCTGTTTTATACTTCCCCAATCGGTTGAACACTTATTCACAAGAGGTAGCTGGTTTTGAAAGAACAGATAGACAGGATTCTGGAGACCGAAAAAGAGGTCAGCGAGAAGATAGAGAAGGCCCGCGAGAAGTCCAGGAAGATTATCAGAGAAGCGGAAGGTAAGAGCCGCGAGGTAATAAACCAGGGCAGAAAAGAGGCTTTCAGCCGGTCGAAGGATATAGTCGAGGATTATAAAAAGAAAGCAAAAGATCAGAGAGAGAAGCAGATTGGGGATGTCAAGGCAAGCAGCGAGGATTTCTTCTCTGACAGGAAGGCCGAAATTGAGAAAGCGGTCTCCAGGATAACCGAGATAATCTCCGATCCCCGGCAGTGATCCTTCCCTGATCTTCTACCTTCAAGCGAACTGTTGAATTATAATGATATTCGGACCTATTAGAAAATATTCTCTGGTAAATGCCAAGGTCAGGGCCCGGCTGGGCCAGCTTCTATCCACCGAGAGGATAGAGCGGCTGGCCAGAACCCGTAACCCTCAGGAGTTCTATGCGGCTCTCAGCGGTACCGTATATGAAGAGGTCTTTTCCGATCCGGAGATCAACGTGGACCCCCGGATAGCGGAGAAACTTCTTGTCAGAAAAGAAATAATATGGCATGCGGAGCTTATTCAGGATTTGAGTGGCGAAATAAAAGACCTGATAGCGCAATTTCTGGAGAAATATGAGATTGAGAATATAAAGGCGGCGCTGAGGGCCCGTAAGTCTGAGAGGGGAGAAGAGGTTCTTAGGTATATAGTGAAAGCCGCCCTTCCAAACCGCATTCCCTATATATCCCTGTTTGAAGCGGATACGGTGGAAGACGCCCTGACGCTTCTCTCCGGCACTCCCTACCTGCGGCCCGCCATGAGCGCTCTGGATGACTACAGGGAGAAGAAAAATCTCTTCTCGGTGGAAACCGCCATGGAAATAGACTTCTACCGCAGGCTCGAAGAAAAGGTGGATAACCTATCCGGCCGGGACAGAAAGATTGCCAGGAAACTAATAGGGCTGGAGATAGACCAGAAGAATATAGAATGGCTGGTCAGGCTGAAATTCTACTACGACATACCGGTCGCCGACCTGCTGGATTACAATATTCCGGGGGGCGAATCCCTGGGCAGGCAGCAGCTGATGGAGATATTCAAGGCCGAGACCGTGGACGATCTCCTGACCGCCGCTTTCGACCAGTACCTGGGCAGGGCCGCCATGCTTTTCTCGAAGGTCCCGCAGGCCGGGAAGCTGTATGTAATGGAAATAATTCTCTGGGATTACCTGGTCAGGGAGGCCAGGAGGACCCTGGGCGGATTTCCCTTTACAATTGGTACTATCTTATCCTATTTGATATTAAAACGGGCTGAGATAAGGAACCTGATAACCATACTCAACGGCAAAGTTATAGGCCTGGATCATAATGCCATAGATAATCATTTGAGGATTTTATTCTGAGGTAATAAATATGTTCACGCCAAGCAGAATGCATCAGATGAATGTGATAGTTTTCGAGACCGACCTCGAAGAGGTAGCCAGGGCTATCACGCGCCTGGGGGTTCTGCACCTGATAAAACTGGATGAGGAGAAACCATGGACCAGGAAGCTGGAGGGGATTGATTCAATGGGTATGGAAACCCGGATAGAGATGCTGCGCGAGAAGATCTCCTCGCTGATGAAGAAACTTCAGATCAGGGAGGTTCCCCGCTTTCAGGACGACGAAACAATCGACCGGTTAACCGACCGGGACCTGGATGAAATAGAGGGCGAGCTGGTGGAGATAGAGACAAGAGTGGATATTCTTATGGCGAAGAGGGAGAGACTCAAAGGGCGCATAGGCCAGCTGGAAAATATTTTCACTGAAACCGCTCCTCTGATCAAGAAAGGTATCCCGGCTCCCGATTCTTCCTACAGATTCCTGATGGTCAGGTACGGGACGGTCAGGAGTGAGAATCTGGAGTATGTCGAGGATAAGTTAGCCTCCCTGGCGGCGGTAGTGCTCAAGCTGGATAGCCGTGACGATGAGGATTTTATACTTGTGGTGGGCCTGAAGAGCGACCGTCTCAAGCTCAAGAGGATATTAAGGGAGTCCGCTTTCGAAGACGTAGAGATATCGGAGGAGAGCAGGGAGGGGGAGCCCGAGAAAGAACTGACCTCGGGCCTGGAAGATAAGATAAAAGGCCTCAAGGATCAGATAGATGAAATTACCGGAGAATTAAAAGGGATGAGAGATTCCAGGTCGTCCACGATCGCAAGGTACTATCAGCTGCTCAGGGTCGGGGAACTCTATGTGAAGGTAAAAGGTTATATGAAGAAAACCAGCCGTACCTACCTTTTTTCAGGCTGGGTTCCCAGCGACCGTACCAATTATGTGAAGAAAGAGATACTGAGAGCTTCCAGCGGGCGCGCCATAATAGAAATGGTTTCTCCGGAGGAGGTTGCCGGAGTAAAAGAGGGCAAGATTAAGGTGCCCGTGCAGTTCAAGCATCCCCGTATTCTGCAGCCGTTTGGAATACTGGTCTCCAGTTACGGCGTTCCCGGTTATAATGTAATAGACCCCACTTTTCTGGTAGCGATAAGTTTTCTGTTTATGTTCGGGATGATGTTCGGCGATGTGGGGCACGGAGCTATTCTGGGCCTGATAGGGATCCTGCTCGAGTCGAAGAGCCGGAAAAAGGAAAACAGAACCAACATGCTTATAGGCAGACTGGCCCTTTACTGCGGAATCTCCTCTATTATCTTCGGAGTTCTGTTCGGAAGCGTTTTCGGGGTGGAGGACCTGTTCGAGGGGGTATGGCGCAAACCGATGGATAACGTTCTTTACTTCTTCAAGGTGGCGGTCTACTTCGGGATAATAATGATCAGCGGCGGAATAATTCTGAATGCGATCAACGCAATTCGTCTCAGAGCCTACAGATCGCTTCTGTTCGATCACGCCGGGCTGATCAGCGGAGTGATGTACTGGTGCGGGGTGGCGGTAGTATCTTCATTTCTGGCCAGCGAACCGGTGCCGGTCAAACTGATTGCCCTGGGGATATTACTTCCCCTGATCCTGATATTCCTTCGGGAGCCCATCTCGGCTGTGATAGAGAGAAGGAGGGTCGATTTTAATCAGGGAGTATTTACCTATCTGATGGAGACCGTTATAGAGATAATGGAGATCGTTACCGGTTACCTTGGCAACACTGTGTCGTTTATTCGTGTGGCTGCTTTCTCCCTGGCTCACGTGGGGCTTTTCATCGCCGTTTTCAGCATGGTGGATATGGTGAAGGGCAGCAGCGGAGGGATATTTTATTCAGTCCTGATTCTGATTCTGGGAAACGCGGTAATCATCGCCCTGGAGGGCCTGGTAGTAACCATTCAGGCGATCCGCCTGGAGTATTACGAATTCTTCAGCAAATTCTTTGTGGGGGGAGGAAGATCCTACAAACCGATAAGTTTGAAACATGACCTTTAAGGATGAAAGGAGACAGGAGTGTTGTCTTTACAGACGTTGCGGAGGAAAAAGATGAAAAAGTGGATTACTGTTTCTAGTATAGCGGTGTTCTCTGTGGTGCTTCTGGTATTTCTCATTACCATGATAAGTACGGCCGCAAAGGTTTATGGAAGCTCTCCGGAAGGGGAGGCGGCTGTTCAGGAGGATTATACCGAAAACCGGGCGAAGGTAACGGTGTGGGGGTTCGCCGCAGCGGCGTTCTCCACGGCCATCGGAAGTGTGGGAGCGGGCATCGCGGTCGCCTATGTCGGCTCGGCCGCCCTGGGCGCGATAGGAGAAAAACCGGAGCTTGCCGCCAGGGCTCTTATTTATGTCGGCCTGGCAGAAGGTATCGCCATATACGGTTTGATCATTTCAATCATGATACTGATTAAACTGTAGCATGATTTTTATCTTGAGGTTCGAAGGCGGATGCCATGCAGTTTTTTGTTATCGGCGATGAAAATACAGTGACAGGTTTCAGAATGATTGGGTTGAAGGGGGAGGTAGTGAAGTCGGAAGATGAGACCCGGGAGGCCCTGGAAGAAGTTTTTGACTCGGAGGATATAGGAATAATTATTATTACCGAGCGCGTCGCAGCCGAAGTTCAGGAGGAGATAGATGAATACCTGTTCGGGCATGATTTCCCCCTGATAATCCAGATTCCGGACCGGGAGGGCCCCATCGAGGGCAGAGTTTCGATCAGGGATATGGTGAATGCCGCCATCGGCATAAAGACGTGATAAGAGCGTGAATATATTGAAGAGGAGAGGTTATTTTGGCTAATGAAGAGTCAGTCGAGAAGATCTGCCGCAGGATAAGGGAGGATGGGGAAAAAGAGGCGGAATCGATCCTGGACAAAGCCGAAAGAACCGCGTCGGGGATAATTGATAGAGCCGGGAAGAAAAAAGACCGGATCGCAGAGGAGATACTGAAGGAAGCTGAAGAAAACGGCGAGAATGAATACCGCAGGCTTCTTTCCAGTATAAAGATAGAGCTCAAGAGAGAGAGACTGAGAGTCAGGGAAGAAGTCATCGAGCATATTATGGAAAATGTGAGAGAGGCTCTGAAGAGTATCAGGGAGGGGGACAGATACGCGGATATCCTGCAGGGGATGATAATGACCGGTATCAGCGCCCTGGGGGGAAGCTCGTTCATCGTCAGCGTTGACAGCAGAGATTTGAAGCTGACCAGGGACAGAGTTATACCCGCTGTCGAAGAGAAGGTTAAACAGGAAACAGGGATCGATTGCCGGCTTGAAGTTGAGCAGCTCAGCAGGCACACTCTGGGCGGCGCGAGGATTCAGGCGGCAGAAGGCAAGGTGGCTTACGACAACACTTTCGAAGCGAGAATGCACAGGCTGAATGACGAGATCAGGAATGTGATCTTTGAAGAAGTTTTCCAGCCGTCAGGAAGTGAGGGATCGGGCAGTGCTTGAAATAATAGGCAAGGTAATAAAAGTAATAGGGCCCGTGGTTCACGCGGGAGGAGTCAAAAAGGCCAGAATGCTCGACCTGGTGGAGGTTGGCGATGACCATCTGGTGGGAGAGATAGTGAAGCTGGAGGGAGAAAAAGCATCCATCCAGGTTTATGAAGATACTACCGGACTGGCCCCCGGCGCCGACGTATACAGTTCCGGGAATCCTCTTTCGGTAGAGCTGGGGCCGGGGCTGATCGGCACAATTTATGACGGTATCCAGCGCCCCCTGGAGATTATAAAGGAAAGAACAGGCCAGTACATTCAGAAGGGGCTTCATATTTCATCACTTGATCATGAGAGTACCTGGGAGTTTGAACCTGCACTGGACAAGGGAACTGAAGTGAAGGGGGGGGAGATTGTCGGAAAGGTCAAGGAGACCGAATTGATAGAGCACCGCATACTGGTTCCGCCGGGGGTGGAAGGCCGCCTGGACTGGATAGCGGAAAGCGGTGATTACAGGGTGGTCGATGCCATCGCAAGGGTGGCAACCCCGGAAGGCGACGAAACAGAAGTCAGGATGAGCCAGCTATGGCCGGTAAGGCATCCCAGGCCGATAAACAGTAAATTGAAGCTGGATATGCCGCTGATTACCGGGCAAAGGGTAATAGATATGCTGTTCCCGGTGGCAAAGGGGGGAACGGTTGTAATACCGGGAGGATTCGGAACAGGCAAGACCATGCTTCAGCACGCCCTCTCGAAGTGGAGTGACGCGGATATAATCGTCTACATCGGATGCGGTGAACGCGGAAACGAAATGACTGATGTTCTGAGGGAATTCCCCAAGCTGATAGATCCCAGGACCAAGAGGCCGATCATGGAAAGGACCATTCTGATAGCGAATACATCGAATATGCCGGTGGCCGCGCGCGAGGCGTCGATTTATACCGGGATAACCATGGGTGAATACTACCGGGATCAGGGTTATCATGTCTCGATTATGGCGGATTCCACCTCCCGGTGGGCGGAGGCGCTCAGGGAACTCTCCGGGAGGATGGAAGAAATGCCAGCCGATGAAGGTTACCCTGCCTATCTGCCGACCCGGTTGGCTCAGTTCTATGAAAGAGCGGGCAAGGTTTCAGCTCTTTCCGGTGAGGAGGGCTCCATAAGTATCGTGGGTTCGGTATCTCCTCCGGGAGGCGATTTCTCCGAACCTGTCACTCAGCATACCAAGAGGTTCGTAAGATGCTACTGGGCACTGGACCGCCAGCTCGCCAACGCCCGGCACTACCCCGCCATATCCTGGCTGGACAGCTACAGCGAGTATATCGACGAGATAAGTGATTGGTGGAAGGAAAAATCGAGCGGGATGTGGAGAGAGCTCAGAAGAAGGGTGATGGACCTGCTTCAGCAGGAAGGGAAACTCCAGCAGGTAGTAAAGCTGGTGGGCCCGGATGTGCTTCCCGATTCGCAGAGGATTGTTCTGGAGGCATGTACCATGTTCAAGAACGCTTTCCTGCAGCAGAACAGTTTCGATAAGATTGATATGTATTGCGCTCCGGATAAGACCATAAGGATGCTACAGATAATACTCGATTTCTATGACCTTGGCCTGGAGAACATAAAGAAAGGCGCCAACATCCATCAGATAAAGCAGCTCAGGGTGGTATCCGAGATTAACAGGATAAAGTTTAATATCCCCAACGACCAGGTCGAGAAAATCGATGAGCTGAGAGATGAACTCAAGAGGGAAATGAATCAGATTTCGGAGATGTTTGAATAGAAGATGGTGAGGATATGACGGAAAAGAATTTGGAGAGAGGGAAAGAATACGTCGGTATAGACGAGATATCGGGCCCCCTCCTGGTGATCCGGGGTATACATAACGTTGGTTATAACGAACTGGTCGAGGTTGTGGACGACGAAGGTGATATCAGGCTGGGAATAATACTGGAGAGCAGTGAAGGGGCAGCGGTAATACAGGTATTCGAGGGCACTTCCGGGCTTTCAATACCGGAGACCCGTATTCGTTTCAGGGGAGAGCCCCTGAAGTTCGGGGTAAGCGAAGAGATACAGGGAAGAGTCTTCAACGGACTGGGGCAGCCGGTGGATGGAGGGCCGCAGCCGAGGGAAGATATGAAAATGAATGTTAACGGCCTGCCCATTAATCCCACCGCCCGCGAATACCCCAGGGAATTCATCCAGACAGGCATTTCCGCTATAGACGGCATGAACACGCTGGTCAGAGGGCAGAAGCTTCCTATTTTCTCGGGCACCGGCCTTCCTCATAACCGTATCGTGGCCCAGATTACCCGCCAGGCCCGGATTATGGGCGAAGACAGTTCCTTCGCGGTAGTTTTCGCGGCAATGGGAATCAAACATGATATTGCACAATATTTCATAAGAAATTTTGAGGAATCAGGGGTTCTGGAGAAGGTGGTAATGTTTCTTAATCTTGCCGACGACCCTTCGGTGGAGCGGCTGGTTACTCCCAGAACCGCGCTGACCGCGGCTGAATATCTGGCTTTTCATAATAATATGCATGTGCTGGTTATCCTTACCGATATGGCGAATTATTGTGAGTCTCTGCGTGAGATATCAACTGTCCGGGAGGAGATCCCAAGCAGGAAGGGTTATCCGGGATATCTGTACAGCGACCTGTCGGAAATCTATGAGAGAGCGGGGATGATTAAGGGGAAGGAAGGATCGATAACACAGATGCCGATGCTCACCATGCCGAATGACGACATTTCCCATCCTGTTCCCGATCTGACCGGATATATAACCGAGGGACAGATTGTTCTGGAGAGAGAGCTTGAACAGAGGAATATATATCCTCCCATCGCCGGGCTGCCTTCACTCTCGCGGCTGATGAAAGACGGAATAGGGGAGGGACTTACCAGGGAGGACCACGCCCACGTGGCCAGCCAGCTGTTCGCCGGGTACTCCCATGTCAAGGATGTTCGGGCGCTGGCGGCGGTGATAGGAGCAGAGGAGCTGACCCCTCTGGATAAGATATACCTGGAGTTCGGCGACAGGTTCGAAAGAGAATTCCTCAGCCAGGATGAGTATGAGAACCGGAGCATAATCGAAACTCTGGATATCGGCTGGCGGATTCTGTCTCATCTTCCCAAGGATGAGTTATACAGAATATCGGAAGAAGAGATTAATAAATATTACGGCAAGGATGATTAAGCAGAGAGAACCGGGTGAAGAATGGCTAAATACGAAGTAGCTCCCACCAAGACCAACCTGATGCAATTCAAGCGCGATCTTGGATTCGCGCAGGAGGGGTGGGAACTGCTCGATCAGAAGCGAAAGATTCTCACAGTCGAACTGATGAGCCTGATAGATACCGCGGTGGAAGCGCAGGAGGCGGCGGAGGAAAAACTGAAGGCTGCCTTCGAAGCTCTGGACCAGCTGACCCTGCGAATGGGGAGAAGGGAGATAGACCTTACCGCCCTGGGCGTGAATATAGAATCAGATATCTCCATATCCCAGAGGCGGGTAATGGGAGTTTCGCTCCCCACGGTAAAAGTGAAATTCACGGACAATCCGCCCTATTTCGCCGCGCCCGAAAGCAGTGTGTGGCTGGACGAGACCATAAAAAGGTTCCGTGAGGTCCTGCGGCTGCTGGGGGACCTGGCTGAAGCCCGGATATCTCTGGTCAGGCTTTCCCGGGAGGTTTCAAAAACAACCAGGAGGGTAAACGCTCTTGAGAAAATCTTTATTCCTGATTATAAGGAAACACTTAAATATATAGAAATGTCTCTGGAGGAATCGGAAAGGGAAGCGTTCTTTGTTCTGAAACTGATAAAAGACCGGCTTTCCCGTAAAAAAGGGGAAATCTATGAGTGATGTAAATCCCTTGGGAAATATTCTTCTATATATCGATGGGAGTGATAATTCTATTGTCGCCGCCCGGATGGCTATAGCGATGGCCAAGGCATACGATTCTAATCTGCGGGTTATATATGTCGTGAACGAAAACCTGCTGAATGAACTTCTGAAGGCGAAGGTATTTGTGCAGATGGAAAAGATGGATTATGAAAGAGACCTGGAGGAGGATGGGAAGAGGTATTTGAATTACGTAAGCAAACTTGCCGGAGAGAAGGATGTAAGTGTACAGACAGTTCTGCGCAAGGGAGTGGTGCACGAGGAGGTGTCCAGGGAGGTCGAAGATTACGGAGCCGAGCTGGTTATACAGGGAGAACTGGGAGAGATACACAGCCTGAAGGATTCGTTCTACGAAGAGGGAGAGCGGATTGTCAGGAAGGTTCCCTGTCCGGTAATGGTGGTCAGGGACCGGGAAAGAGTAGAGCGGATCTACGAATCTATATAGAAAGCCGGAGAGGCGCTCTTATCGTACTTGATTTTTGGGGCTGAATTAATTATTTTCGCGTAAGCTCAGTGCGAATATGATTTAGAGGCAGGTACCGAATGAAATTAACCGATTATATAAACCCGAAATGTATTAAAATAGATCTGTCCAGCGAATATAAGGAAGAAGTAATAGAAGAACTGGTTTTCTTGCTGGCAGATTGCATCAGCGACGGTGTCGACCCGGACGCAGTTTATAACGCGGTGATGATGAGAGAGAGCGAAGGAAGTACCGGCCTGGAGAAAGGAATAGCAATTCCCCACGCCAAGTGCGATTACGTGGACAGGTTGAGGATTGCGATAGGGATCTCCAGAGAAGGGATCGATTTCGACGCTCAGGACGGAAAACCTTCCAAGCTGTTTTTTCTGATGGTGGCCCCCCGCAACGAAGCCGGCCCCCATGTCCAGGCGATCGCCAGGATTGTCAAGATAACTACCATGGAAGGGGTAAAGAGCAAGCTCCTGAACGCCAACAACCCTGAAAGAGTAGTTGAGATAATCGATGATATCGAGAACGGCAGCTGATTGCGGTCATTCCTGTTTATTCTATGAAAATTAAAGAGAATCAGAAGGTGATAGGGTATTACGGTTTCCCCTCGCGGAGGATTCTCCGGGAGGTCAGAGAACGGTTCGGAAGAGACCTGGAGCTGGTGGACCTGGATGTCGCCGCGGGCGCTCCGGATTCGGGACTGCTGAACACCACCACCTGCAGAATAATAGCGAACATAATAGATAACGCGGTTCATCTATCCAGAAGGCTGGCCGCGGTGGTGGCGGATGTAGGCGAGGGCAAGTGCGACCGGGGCAGACACGCGGCTTTTATTCTCAGAGAGATCGGATTCAATGTGATTGAATCCAGATTCCCCAGGGATCAGTTCGAGAACAGGGAACTGGTTTACTCCACCGGCAGGGGGAAACTGGCAGACCGGATAAATCTGATCATGGATACAGTGGCGGACCCGGAGATTTCCCATCCGGAAGAGACGGAAAGGTGTGAGCCCACTCACGGTTTCTGGGGGGTTCCTCCCCATGACTTCAGGATTCTGGAGGTCTTTCCGGAGAGCACTCACATATACGGATGGACCCGCTGCGTGGAGGCGGGCCGGCCCGGAGACCTTGATATGGAATGCTTTGTTGATGAGGATGTGCCGACAGTATTTTTTACCCAGAGCTTCTGCGCCAAGCAGGACCTGGCGCATCACCTGGCAAACAGGTATAACGGGCTCTACGTTGACTGTCACCGATCCGTCAATCATTCCATTATTTCAAAAGTGGAAGCTTTTATTAAATTATCGTAGTATATCTATCTGGAATCAGAAGGCCTGTATGGCGATTCGGAGCATTCAATGATACTCGCTGACTGCGGAAGTACCTGGACCAAGATATACGACACCGAAGATGATTCACTGGAGATTATTCAGACCAGCGAATTGATCGGAGATAAGCGGCGATTCGATATAGCCACAGGCCATAGCGCCGTTAACAGGTGCGACGAGTTCAGGAATGAGCTGATAGCCCTGGCCGCGGGGGCCGGATCGATGGTAAATACAAGCAGCTACACGGTGGTGGATGTGGGAGGAAGGGATATCAAGCTGATGTCGATTGATCAGGATAAGATAAAGAAGATGGATTGGAATCTGGCCTGCGGTTCCACCACCGGGGCAACTATTGAGCTGCTGGGCAGGTACTACGGAATAGATTTCTCCGAACTGGAAGCGTCAGATAAATGGATAAATGTAACCTGCGGGGTCTTCGGAATGGAGAAAGTGCTTGAGTTTGTCTCAAGCGGGGGATTACCCTCGGAAGGAGTAGCCCGGTTCATACATGGGCTGGTGAGGAATGTCTTCGATTTCGCCGGAAGGCCGGACAGGCTTTACCTTTCCGGGGGATTCTGTGAAAACAGATGTTTCCTGGAAACCATGGAAAAGTACTGCGAAGTAATACCTCTCGGGAGGGCGGTCCTGGTGGAGGGCCTCCGGGCCGGGATGAAGGATTGAGATAAATAACAAAGGCGAACCGATGGGGCATAATTTGACAAAAACAGTATTTTGCGGGATTTCGATTAAGCCCTTTATTGCTATTCTTGCGGCGGTCGTGATGCTGTTAAACCTGAATTCATGCAGGAGGCTCGCTTTTTCAACCATATCCTTTCAGGACTCCAGCGAGGAAGAAATAGAATTGCGGGCCCATATACTTTCCGATCCCGGGGAGATAAACCAGCTTTTTCACTCTTTTCTGCCGGATTCGGGGGTGCTCCCGGTTCAGGCAGGGATAAAGAATAACAGCGACAGTCCTATCGTAATACTGGGAGGCAGCTTCCAGGCTCTGAAAGAAAGACTTGCCGGCGTGGAGATGATCAGAGATTCTGAAATATTCACTCCTCTGAGCCCCATGGAAGTGATGAGAATAATAATGGGAGGCCGCGGCAGCCAGTACCGGAGCAAGGGGTCAGGCAAGACGGCTGCGGGGGTGATGATTCTTCCCCTTGGAATTTATTACGTATACGACGAAGCGACCGCGGGCCGGCTGTACCGCCCTCTGGCCGATGAATCCCTGTTCGACACAACTGATGGATTCTTTTTTGATCCGCTTCGGCTGGAACCGGGCGAACAGAAAACAGGTTATCTGTATTTCCCGGTATCTTTTTCCCCCTATGCCAGAGAGAAGGTGAGAGAGGGAAGTGTAGTCAGGCAGGAGGAAGAGAAACTGGTACTGAAGGAAGGATTTACTCCCCAATCGAAACTGAGGGCAGGGATGATTCTTGCCGAATCGCTCCCGGCGGGGGTAACAGCGGACACTCTGGGTTTTTATGATATATGTTTCGGAAAAGATGAAGATATGAGAGAAGGCGTGCCGGCAGTTCTCCTTAGAAATTCCGGCGGGAAGAATAGCGACAGCGAAATAATATCGCTGGAATATGATGTCCCTGATGAAATGTTGAAGAGGGATAGACAGGAAATTCTTATTGACCGGCTGAATTCAAAGGCTGAAATAGCGGATGCGGACTTCAGAGGCGGCCGGGGCGCCTTTGCGGTTAACTTTACCAGAAAGTCAAGGGTCTATCTATTCAGCCGCGAAAACGGCCGGGGATTCATCTGGAAGAATGGCCTGGACAGAAATGTCATAGGGGTCATTCTAACCGAAGAGGGCGTCATTGCGGCCTGCGATAATGGATTCTGCTACTTTATGGATATGGAAGACGGCGCCGTTAACAACAGGTACAGGAGACTGGCCGGCGGGCTGGATGATATTATCCGGTACCGGGGAAAGGTCGCCGCGCTTGCATCGGAAAGTGTCCGGTTCTTTTCCACCGGAAAGGAAAATCCTTTTCAGCCACTCGGGCAGTTTGAAATAGCAGAGGGGAAAAAACGGGCCCTGGGGATATCTGATGGAATGATAACGGTACTCAGAGAGCACGGTGATACCGGGGGGGACACCATCAGCGTCATAGATCCCGGAAATGACCGTGAAAGAGGCCGGTACCCGGTTCCGGGAAGGGTGATCGCCGCCGCTTCAGGGAAGTCCTCTCTTCTCTGGCTGGAAGGCGGCGTGGTGCTGAAGATCGAGCCGGGAGCTGACCGGGCGAGGGTAGTTGACGGCACTTTCATTCCCTTCGAGGCAAAAGAATTGACCGTCTCCGGCGGAAGGGCGTTCGCAGCCGGAAAAGGCGGGGTTATTCTTTCATTCAACCTGGAAGGTATGCCGGCAAACGATTACATCGACAGGGTATGCCCTGTCGGTCTGTCTCCACCGAGAAGAGAGCCGGAACCACGGCGCAGAAGGATCAGGTAAAATCCGCGGAGGTTTTCCAATTGACCAGGGATTCCATGGATATGAAACATGTCCTCACCACTTTTTCTTCACACCTCCAGCAGAGGTACCGCTCCCCTTCCGAGTTCAGCATGGAGATTGAAAAACTGCTGCGCTCGAAGAGAGAGAAGTATGACGATTACGGGTACCGCGAATCGGTAGAGAGAAACCTTGTTTTTCTGTATTTTTTCCTGGAGGAGCTCAAGTCGCTTCTGGAGATTATGATCAGCAGAGTAAACGATGACAGTGAATTCATGAAAATAGATCCCGGGCTGACCATAATGGATATTGAAAAGCAGGTCAGAGAGGAAACCGGCAGAAAACACAGCGAGATCTTCGGCGAAAAGGGCAGCGGGGCGCTGCCCGGAATGAACGGCGGGGAGGAAGGTTCCTATATGAATAAGCTGGAATTCCATTACTCTTACCTGATGGCTGCCAGAAGCTTTACCATTGATTTTATTAATATTCTTTACGCCGCTCAGCGCGAATACCGTATTGAGGGAGGCGATTTCGACCAGGCGTGGAATTACATAGATATGTCGGCCAATTACTATATCGGCAACATCGCTGTGGGTGAATCCGAAGTCGACAAATAGCAGGGCCCGGCAGGAGGGCTGATTTATTTTCATCAAATGCTTGAAAAAGATTCTGAAATAAACTAATTTCTTGTATCTGGGCAGCAGAATTGAAAAACTATAACATAGATGAAGAGAGGCAGAGAAAATGCAGAATATATTAACCAGCAGAATGACAAAGAGCGGTTTGTATGATTTTTCATTACAGTCAGCTCTACGGATAGTCCTGTTTATAACCTTTACCGCGATATCCGGGCAGCTGGCCGTATATCTGCCCTATACACCCGTGCCGGTGACCATGCAGACTCTGTTCGTGGTTCTGGCCGGTATAGTGCTCGGCCCCCGGGACGGTTTCTGCGCCATGGCCGGTTACGTGGCCCTGGGGCTTTCAGGCGCACCGGTTTTCGCCGGATTCGCTTTCGGCCCGGCGGTTCTTCTCGGTCCTACCGGCGGTTTTCTTATTGCCTTCCCCGCCGGCGCTCTGATAGCCGGGTGGATAAACTCCCAGATGAGAGAGGGGATTCTGAGCGCGGCGCTGTCAGCGGCAGCCGGGATATCGGTGATACTGGCGATCGGTACAGCAAGCCTGGCTCTTATGGCGGGGATATCGATTAAGCAGTCGGCGTCTCTGGCTGTGCTGCCCTTCATTCCAGGCGAGGTTGTAAAGATAGCCATGGCCGCGATTATTATCAGGCCCGGCTCTTCTTTTCGCCGAACAGGTATGTGGAAACAATAGCGACCAGGCCTGCCACCACAAAGGTCATCACTCTTGCGGTAATTTTCTCATCCATTCCGCTGCTGATCCATATAATGGTGAACAGCATGCCGGTTACGATTGTGGAAATAGCCGCCCTGCCATGAAATCTCTTCCAGAAGAGAGTCGCCAGGATTACCACTGAGAAGGTGCTCCCGATACCCGCCCATACGTACCCCACTATGGTGTATATAAGGTTGGAAGGGGAGATATAAGCTACCGCAAGCGCGATAACGGCCAGGATCGCAGTTATCCAGCGGCACAGGGATAATTCCCCGGAGCTCTTTTTCCCCCGGGATTCCATGTATGGTTTGACCAGGTTCTCTGAAAGTTCGGTGGATGACAGTATCAGCAGGGAATCCGCGGTGGATATCATAGCCGCGATCGCTCCGGTTATCAGTATGGAAGCTATGGCGGGAGGGAATATTCTGAGCATTACCGCCGGCATCACATACTCCGGGTCCTGCAGGCTTTCCGGGCCGAAGAAGCATATTCCCAGCCAGCCGATGGAGAGCGCTCCGATATATGCCAGAACGGTCCAGATAATGCCTATCCTGCATCCCTTCATTGCCTGGTCCCGGTTTTCTATAGCCATGAACCGCATGCACAGCTGGGGCTGGCCTCCCAGGTATCCGAAGAACCAGGAGAGCCCTCCCATGATTACCACTCCCGCGGCAAATCCTGAAACCGTCCCGGTGAGGGAGCTGTATTCCGGGCCGGCCCTGGAAAGCGCTGCCGGGATCGACCGGGCGAAAAGGTCCGGGCTGCCGCTTGCTATTATGCTTCCCACGATGGGGCCCACTACCAGAGCGGTTATCATTACCACTGCCTGAACGGCGTCAGTGTAAACAACGCTTCTGAACCCGCCGTAAACCGTATAGGGGACTATTATCAGAGCTGTAAACAGCATCCCCAGCCGGGGGTCCAGGTTGAACATGGAATGGAGTGTTTTGCCGCCGCCCAGAAACTGCGCTCCCACGTAGAAGAAGAAAAAGAAGACAATGGTGATGCTGGCCACTATCCTTATGGAGCCGGCGGAGCTGTGGTGCCTCTTGGCAATGTATTCTATGAAGGTGCTGACTTCATATTTTTCGGCTTCGTCCCTGAGCCGGTGTGATATCGCTGCCCAGGCAGTGATTATCCCGGCCACGCATCCGATAGCTGTCCAGATACCGGTAAGCCCCGAAGCGTACGCAAATCCCGGCAGGCCCAGCAGAGCCCATGACGATTCGCCGGTCGCTCTTTCGGAAAGAGCCGCGATCGAGCCGGGAAGCTTCCTTCCAGCTATTGCATAGTCACACCCGGTTCTGACCTTCCGGCCCTGAATAATTCCCCAGAGAATAAGGAGGCTCAGATATGCTATCATTACTACCAGTAGTTGAGTCTGATGTTCCATTCCTTTTCCTTTCCGGGCTGTTGCATCTGGTTATAGAAAATGATGCTTTAATATCGAACAGGTGAATTTTACATATAATATATATTCTTCTCAAGTATTTGTATGGAATCGGCTGAGAGGCCGCTGCTTACCGGTGGCCCGGACTGCTTCCCCTCCGTTGATTATTATGGACAAAGATTCGGCGTTGTTATTAAATAGAATTAAAGAGACGTAACAATGAAATAATTCTTGAATCCAGAGCGGCCCGGCAAATGAAACTGAAGAGAGAACTGAATTCTATCGAAGTATTCTCCATAGCCGCCGGTTCGATGGTCAGTTCAGGCCTGTTCGTTCTTCCTGCGGTGGCTTTCCGGATCGCCGGCCCCGGAGTTATAATATCTTATTTCATTGCGGGACTGCTGGTTCTGCCCGCTCTTTTCTCAAATCTGGAACTGGTCACCGCCATACCCAAGGCCGGAGGGGCTTATTTCTTTTCGGAGCGTATTCTGGGCACGCCGGCGGGGGTGGTGAACGGAGTAGCCAACTGGTTTTCCATCAGTCTGAAGAGCGCCCTGGCCCTTGTCGGGATAGGCGTCTTTGCGTCTCTTATTTTTCCGGAAATCACCGAATTCCAGATGAAGCTGGTAGCAGGAGGCGCATGTATACTTTTCACTCTCCTGAACCTGCTGAGCCTCAAAATGTCAGGCAGGGTTCAGGTGGTTTTGGTTTTATTCCTGCTCTCCATACTTGCCGGTTTCGTGTTGGTGGGGTACCGGGTAATGGATTTCGAGCTTTACAGGGGAATTACACCGATAAAGTGGGACAGGATCCTGGTGGCGGCGGGTATGATATTTATCTCTTATGGCGGCCTGACCAAGATAGCGAGCATCGCGGAAGAAGTAAAGAATCCTAAAAAGGTGCTGGTAAGGAGCATGTTCTCGGCGTTTTTCGTGGTTCAGGCATTGTACCTTCTGGTAATATTTATCATGATTGGAGTCCTCTCTCCGGGCAGGCTTGCAGTATCCATAACCCCTGTTACAGACGCAGTTATTCAATTTACGGATAATCCAATGGCATCAAGGGTGTTTCTGGTAATAACAGCACTGGGGGCTATCCTGGCCTTTATTACCACCGGCAATGCCGGGATAATGACCGCTTCCAGGGTCCCCATGTCCATGGCCAGGGACCAGCTGATACCGGGATTCTTTTCCAGGTCCGCGGGCAGGCGTAATACTCCTGTCTATTCGATTATTTTTACTTCCCTGTTCATGTTGCTGGCCATATTCGCATTCAATATAGAAAAGCTCGCCAAGGTGGCATCCCTGTTCATGCTCGTTCTGTTCATGATGCTTAATATCGCCCTGATAGTAATACGTTATTCAAAGATTTCGAATTATAAACCGACATTCAGAGCGCCCCTGTTTCCATTCATCCAGATAGCCGGTATTCTCTGCTACCTGCTGCTCATAGTCAGTATGGGCGCTTTTACCATACTGGTGGCCGTAATATTCGCAGCTGTTTCGCTTCTATGGTATTTTTTCTATTCCAGGAAGAGGGCCCGGCGCAAATCAGCTTTTGTCAGCATGGTGGAAGAGGTAATCGCGCCCGAGTTCAGGGTCAATGACAGAGAGCTGGAGGCGGAGCTTCTGGACATCCTTATCGAGAGAGACGAGATTGTGCTTGACCGTTTCGACAGGATAATTCAGGAATCGCCGGTTATAGACCTGAACCGCCCGATGACCAGGGATGAGGTGTTCTCCGTGATTGCCGGGATTGTGTCAGAACGCTGGGGTATAGACAGGGAAAAACTTGAGGAGAAGTTCCGGATGAGGGAGGAAGGGGCCTCCACTCTGGTATATCCCGGAGTTGCCGTTCCGCATGCGATACCTCATGTGGTAGTGGAGGGTGAGCGCCTGTTCGAGATAGTCCTGGTCAGGAACCGGGCCGGCATAAAATGGAACAGTGAAGGCGAAACGGTTAAGACAGTTTTTGCGCTTATAGGTTCAGCAGATGAGAGAAACTTTCATCTCCGGGCCCTGATGTTCATAGCGCAGATACTTCAGGACCCCGATTTCCATGATGAATGGAGCAGGGCGAGAGATGAGAAAGAGCTTCGCTCGGTGATTCTGCTTGCCAAGAGAAGAAGAGATACGGGTTAGAGAGTCAGATCCGGCCGTTCTTAAAATTAATGCCTATCAGCAAAAATATATGATTGACAGTATGGCTTATTAACGGTAAGTATTAAAATGATGATATAAAACCTATTCGGGGGGATATAAATGAGAAAACTGATTATTCCGGCCGTTATGCTATGCGCCCTTTTCGCTTACGCCAGTCTCAGTGGCGGTGAGGATGCCAGGGGAAGCCGGAACTACGATGATTACGAAAAACCCCAAACATGCGCGAGCTGCCATACAAGTATATACAGGCAGTGGCAGCAGTCCATGATGTCACAGTCGTTTACCCATCACTGGGATGAGATAGAGTATTTTGACCTGGCGGTCGAGCATGCCAGTAAGGATCCCTCATTCAAGGATGCGGTGGACGGTTGTAACGGCTGTCATACCCCGCTTGCCTATCTTGCCGGGGACGTGCCCCCGCCCAGGCCGTCAGAGGGCTCCAGGGCGAATGAGGGGGTCAGCTGCGACTTCTGCCATACCATAACCGGAGTGGAAGGGGATCCCCCGGTAAACTTCAGCTGGGTCTCCGAACCGGGAAGAACAAAGTACGGCAGCAAACCGGGGCTGGAGTCGCCGCATCACATTACCAGATACAATGAGCTTTTTACCAGGACCGAGCTTTGCGGAAGCTGCCATAACGAAAAGAACCCTTTCGGTATATGGGTAAAGTCCACTCAGATTGAATGGCAGGAGGGGCCTTATTCCGGCGAAGGCGTCAAGTGCTTCGATTGCCACATGCCCAAGGCGAAAGGGCGAAGCGCCAAGATGTCTGAGGAGGGAATGATAGCGCAGCATGTATTCCTGGGGGCGCACAAGCCCGCTAAGCTCAATGGAGCGATCGAGATATCGATGCACGCTCTGGAACCGGAGATTCCCTACGACGGGACCGCTGTTATAAAAGTCGAACTCTTCAATGCCAAAGCTGGACATAAAATCCCCACCGGTTCGGTGGAGGACCGGATACTGTGGCTGGAGGTTACCGCTGAAGACCAGGATGGTAAGAAATATAACATCCCTGTAGAACTGAAGGGTTTCGAGGGGGAAGAATTTACAGTCGGAACGGACCAGCTGGCCTATGTAGATATGGGTGTGCCGCTGGACCGGCCTGATTTCAAGGGGGTTCCCCGCGAAGATGTCCCGGAAGGTTCCAGGATATTCAGGATGCCCTATTTCGACAAGGACGGGGTAATGACCATTATGCAGTGGAATACCAGGAAGCTGGGAGTGGATTACCGGATAGGCCCCCGGGAGACCATAATCGAAACATATTCCTGGACCATGCCGGATGATATCGCGTTCGGCAAGGTAAGGATAACCGCCACCTTGAACTACCGGAAGCTGGTGAAGCCGGTGGCGGAACTTCTCGGCGTACCTGCCGAAGAGAGCGAGATTGATTTGATAAATCAGACATCTACCGATATTCTTGTTTATGATTAAAAAGAAAAAGGAGGAGCCGGTTTGAAGAAACAAATGCTGTTCTGCCTGATTATTTTTGCGCTTATTATAAGTATTTTATGGAGTGAAAGAGCTGAACCCATCCCCGCATTCGCAAGAAGGTACAAGATATCATGCAACACCTGCCATCAGCCCTTTCCCCGGCTGAAGGACTACGGCAACGAGTTCGCGGGAGACGGTTTTGTTATACCGGAGGAGGAGAAGGCGAGAGATTATGTTTCCGCGGGAGATGAATATCTCTGGCTGAACCGCGATTTTCCGCTGGCAATGAGGTTCGAGGTTTTCTCAATGATAGATCCGGATGATGATATAACCAATGATATCCAGGCTCCCTATGGGGTAAAACTTCTTTCCGGAGGCCCTCTGTTCAGGAATGTGAGTTACTATTTTTATATGTTTCTCTCGGAGAGGGGAGAGGTGGCCGGCATCGAAGATGCCTATCTGCATTTTGATGATATATTCGGGAGCGGCGTTGATATCATGGCGGGTCAATTTCAGACATCGGATCCCCTGATGAAGCGTGAACTCAGGCTCACCTTCGAGGATTACCAGCTTTACAGGAGTAAAATAGGGCTTTCCCAGACCAACCTGACCTATGACCGTGGCGTTATGGTGACCTACGGTATAGAGAAAACCGGTACCGACCTGGTCGCCATGGTGGTTAACGGGAACGGTATCCCGGAAGCGGGCGAAAACCGGTTATTCGACAGCGACAGGTATAAGAATGCCGGATTCAGGGTAAGCCAGGGGATCGGAGAATACCTCAGTGTGGGAGGATTTTACTATCTGGGAAGGGAAAATGGAGGCTGCTCGGATTCGACTACCTGCCGGGACAACGAAATTACATATTACGGGCCCGATATCGGAGTCACCATAGACCGGTTCTCTCTGACAGGCCAGTATCTCATCCGGGAAGATACCAACCCCGGCTTCGTCGAGTCAGCCGGTGATAAGGTAAACACGGAAGGGTTAGTGGCTGAACTGATATTCGCTCCTTATTACGATCGGTCCAGGACCTATCTCACCCTGCTTTATAACTGGGTTGACAGCGATCTGGACGCCTACGACTACGAAACGGTGAGCTTCAGCGGCACCTATCTGCTGGCGAGGAACCTGAGACTTCTGGGAGAGTACACCCGGTTCGTGGAGGAGGAAGAGGACCGGATAGTGCTGGGGGTTATATCGGCGTTTTAGTTGTATAGAGATCAAAGACGGGGGGAAGCATACCAGTCTTAAGGAGAGTGTTCAAAGGGGCGTGAATCTGAACACCAGGTTACCCGGGTGAGTAATGTATTCTATTTCAGTCACTTAAAGCCGCCTGGCAGTTGATGCCAGTGTGTGAACCTGTTTTCTGTGAACAGCCCGGTTTCTCATAATCCAGGCCATTCTGTTAAATATCTTAGTGTTTATCCCGCCTCATTTAAAAATTTCCTGAAATATAATTGTCCATTTTACAAACAGTTGGAGAATTATTTCCCGCGTCTATGATTATCCGCGGAGTCTCTGTAGAGGAGAAAGGTTTTCCCTGGCACGGTATGTGCCATTTACTGGGGTGTAAGCGGCGAATATTCGATCAGGGGAGCTTCGAAAACCTGCCGGCAGGCTGAAGCTTTTCGCTTCGCTTAAATCTTGAACTTTTAAATCGCTGATTAAGCTGAAGGAGGAATCATGTTTAACAGCATTGCAGAGAAAGTATACATGGGATTGGCTGTGGCCGTAATAGCAGCTGCCGTGGTTATGACTGCCGTAGGATGCGGAGAGAGGAGCACGACAGCAACCGAACCCGCAGCCGGCCCTGAGAATATTGAGAGCCATGAAGCCAGCGCCGGGGAGCTGCACAATATGATCATAAAGGAATACCTTGCGGCTGTTCTTGAGAACGGGCGGCTGGAAGAGACCGGAGGCAGGATTCCGTGGGAGGAGGCAAAGAAGCTGTTCCTGCACGCCGGCAACAGGGTCCTGCGCGAACAGGGCGCGGATTTCAGGATAACCGAAGAGATCCTGGAGGAGAGAATGCACCAGCTGGCCGAACTGAAAAGGAAGGGTATAATCGATGTGTTCTACCCGGAGAGGAATAACGATCTGCCCGCGGTATTGGCGGAGATGGCCAGAAACAACATAATCCCGCCGGGGAGGGCTGAAAGGGTTGCCGGCTTCTGGAACAGGAATATCGACGCTATTGACGCGGAGAGTAGAGACTTTCAGTCTGTGTTTGCCCTTGAGATTGAGGATGCCAGTGTGTTAAGTGTAATAGAGCATTCCAACAATTTCTGGACCAGGGTTACCGAAGAGGATTTGGTGGCAAAGGAAGACGATGAAGAATCCGATGACAGCTTCTGGGATAATATTCATGACTGGTGGCTCAGAAACCGCAAGGACATCAGGAGGATTACCATTGCTTCATGCGATGCGGGAGGCGCTGCGGCGGGAGTGGGCCTGGGGCCTGCCGGTGTGGTTGCCGGCAGCATGCTGGCTTCCAGCGGAGCGGTGATCGCCTGGCCGCCCTATGACAGCAGCAGCTGCCCCGAGGGAGGTGAATTGAATTGGCAAGAGGAGTAAGCAGATACGCCGGATTGATTGCGGTAGCGGCCGTTTTCATTGCCGCTGTCCTGCTGAGAGGGGAGAGTTTATCCGATCCGGCGGCCAGGAGAGAGCTGATATACTGTTCCATAGCGATAATCTCCGCGGTGATAATAAACTGGGGGATAGACACGCTTACCGGACGAAGAATCAGAACTACGCTCAGCTATATCGGCTGGATACTGGTTTCACTGTCGATTGCGTTGAAATCAGCCGACCCCGTTCCCTTTTTCGATTTCAGCTCAGGGATCGGGCTGGCCGCAGTATTTACAGCAGGCGTAGTTATACTGCTCTGGGCATATCTGGGGAGGGCTCCGGATCGATGAAGAGAGCGGTATAATCCGTTTTGCTCCCGGATCAAGGGCTTTCAACCTGCATATTACCAGGCGGAAAGCCCTTGATTTATTATAGTAGTCAGAAATGTCACGAAATGTTTATAATCATCAATGCTTGATAATTGAAATAATTCAGGATAAAATAATAGAGACCTCAAAATTGACTTATCAAATAGAACAGAGGGGAAGATATGTGGAAATTCATATCACTGGCATTTGCGGCTGCGGCTCTAACCGCGGCTGATGTTGAGATAATGACGCCTGCAGGAGGAGTATCCTACAGCAGGGATATTGAGGTGCATGTTATAGTGACGGATGAGCCGGCTGATTCAGTACTGTGCGTTGTTAATGATCAGGCGGAGATTGTCCTCAGCCGCCTGGACAATGACTGGTACACCTATATGCGCAATGATAACCACATTGGATCTTCCGAAACCTATGGACCAAGAAGCAGTAATATTTTCTGGGCAAAAGGAGTCAGCGGGACCCAGCATGAGTTCTGCAGCCCGGTGATAGTTGACGGGATTGTATATTACGCATCTGATGATGAAGAAAAACTTTACGCGCTGCGGGCGGAAAGCGGCAACATCGTCTGGGAGTACGACCTGGGTGACCCGGACTCAGTTGACGCGGTGGACGACGCGGTGACTGTAAAAGACGGGAAGGTCTACGTGCCGGCCGATTCGGCCTGGTGCCTTGACGCGGATACAGGCGACCGGATATGGGCTTACAAGTGGCCGGCGTATAGATGGGTGATGAACGGCACTCCCGCGGTTGCCGCCGGGACAGCCTATTTCACGGCTGTTCCCAGCAGCGGGGCGGATTCGTGCCGGGTGCTGGCGCTGGATGCGGAAACGGGAAACCTTGAATGGAGCAGATTATTCACTCATTACACCACCGGATGTCTGACATACTCAGACGGACTTATCTTCCTGCCAACCGCCTACGGGCCCCTTTACGCGCTGGTTGCAGCGACTGGTGAGACAGTTTGGAGCAACACTGAGGCTGAGAACGGATACTGGGATTCATCTCCTGTTATCAAGGATGAAATTATATATATAGGGGGAAGGGATGAAATCGGAGGCGAAGATGCCGGATGTATCCATGCCTTCGATATGAATACAGGCAGCCTGATCTGGGAAAGCAAGGTGTCTGATTACTGGAAGGGAGTGGAGTCGACCCCGGCCCTTTACAGGGGGAAGATTATTGCCGGGTTCAGCCGGGACTGGCACGATGAAGGTTTCGTGTGCGCGCTGGACCAGGAGACCGGCCTGATGCTGTGGAAGGTAAAATCAAGCCTGCACGGATCGGTGGGGGTGGCGGGAGGAGTGGCCTATTGGGCAGAACACTACGGCAGGGATGTTTACGCGGTTAAGGCCGGCACCGGTGAGATAATCTGGAAGCGGGAACTTCCGGGAGCAAGCTCCAAGGGTATGCAGTCAAGCCCGGCTGTTACCGACGGTATAATGTATGTGGCCGCGACCGACGGAAATCTTTACGCTTTTGGCGAAAAAATGAAGTACAGTTATACCGGCCATGTATCCGCGCGCAGCGGTGTTAATTACTTGTCAGTTACCGCCTGGGATTCGCTGGGAACTGAAATAGGATACGAAAATATAGCCTTCACGGTTACCACCCCTCCTGAAATTACCATGGTCAATTATCCGAATCCTTTCAACGTCAGGACTCTGATAAAATACCGCATCTTTTCGGCGGATAATGTCAAGATACGGATATTTGACGTAAGAGGCAGACTGGTGGCCGCAATCAATGAAGGATATAAGAGCGAAGGGGAGCACTTCGCGGAATGGGAAGGAAATTCCCGGAGCGGCGAGAAAGTGGACAGCGGTATATATTTCTGCAGGATCAGCACATCCGGGGGCGAAGCGACCGCCAAGTTCAGCGTTGTGAGGTAATTGGCCGGATCCCGCTTATATACCAATCATGTTATATCCAGTCTCTTTATCAACCTGTATATGGTACTGCGGGAAATTCCAAGTTCACGGGCGGCAGCAGATTTGTTTCCTCCGGTTTTAACCAGGGCAGAAACCACCAGCCGGCGAATATCATCCGGGTCTCTGGTAAGGCCTATGGCGGGCATGGGATGAACCTTCAGCGGATTCATCTCCGGAGAAGCGTTCATCTCATTACCTGAAATGCTGTGTTTCCTGATTCCGGGCGGCAGGTCCCCCATGCTAATTACTGCCGGATCACTGGTGCTGACGGAAAGAAGCCTGGCAAGATTAACCAGCTGGCGGATATTTCCAGGCCAGTTATAACTATTCAGCAGCTCGAGCGCATCATTCCCGATCCTGAGAGGGGCTCCGAATTTCTTCAGGTAATAAGCCAGGAGCGGGTTGATATCCTCCCTGTGTTTTCTCAGGGGTTTGACTCTGACAGATTCATTATTAATCCGGTAGTAGAAGTCTTTCCGGAGCGCGCCGGTCCGGAGGAGATTATCCAGGTCCTGATTGGATGCTGAAATTACCCTGAAATCCACCTCCCTCTCTCTCGATTCTCCGACACGGCGTATCCGTTTTTCCTGAAGGGCCCTCAGCAGTTTTGCCTGCTGACGGACAGACAGCTCTGATATTTCATCAAGAAACAGGGTGCCCCCGGACGCCCTCTCGAAAAGGCCGATATGATTTCTGACCGCCCCGGTGAATGCTCCCCGGCTGTGTCCGAACAACTCGCTTTCGAAAACCTGGTCAGTGATGGAAGCGCAGTTCACCGGTATAAAAGATTTCTCAGATCTGTTTCCGGATGCATGTATGAACCTGGCGATTATTTCCTTTCCGGTTCCGGTCTCTCCCGTGATAAGAACCGGTATTTCGCTGGGGGATATTTTCAGGCATTTATCGATTATTTTCTTAAGATGTTCTGACTGAGCTACCATAAAATCACGATAGAGGGATTCTTCTCCTATAGAAATATTTATGAAACCGGATTCCGGTTTTTTCCTGACCGGGTTTTCGGATATTTTCTCCATGAGTTTTTTGCACTGAGCGGTTCTTTTTCTCAATCCAATATCCCGGAAGATCTTTAATGCATTATTCGCGTAATCTTTTATTTCGGAATTCAGCTGAGCTGTTTTTTCATCGGAGAGCTCAGATTCCAGGGTATAATTGTGTAGAGACTCGGCAGCGGTGAATAAGGTTCTGGCCAGTTCGAACTTCTCCTTTATCAGGCGCAGCACCGAAACAGACTCTCTGAAGGATGCCATGGCCGATTCCAGCTGCCCGGTTTTCAGCTGGAGAACTCCCATTGCGCGGAATACCGCTCCCAGCTCGTAGTTGTCGTGCAGTTTCTCCGCCAGTTTAAGAGCTTTGGACAGCATTTCGTCGGCAGATGGAAATTGATCCAGGCGGATATAGAGGTCTCCCAGCCTTCTGCTGACCTCCAGCGCTATATCGCCGGCGGGGGCGATTTCAAGGGCCAGAGACTCTGCTTTCTTGAAATGATACAGAGCCTCGTCCAGATTGTCCTCCAGCAGGTTTATTTCACCCAGGAATTCATGGCCCAGAGCAAAGGCGCGCCGGTGGTCAATTTTGTCCGCGATCCTGGTGCCTTCTTCCACCAGCCTGCGGCCCCTGTCAAGCTCTCCTGTGTATATGCACACCCGCCCCCTGGCCAGGAGGGATTCAGCGGTCCTGGTTCTGTTACCGGAAATTTCATAATACCTGGCGGCAGAAGAGAGCTTTATCTCCGCCAGTTTATACCTGCCGGTCTTATAATAGAGAATTCCCAGCATATGATCGGTGGCCGCTTCCTGGTTTTTATCTTCAGCCAGTTGGAAGTTCCGGGCTGCTGTTCTGTAGTAGGACTCGGCTACTTCAAAAAATGACCTCTGAAAAGCGGTGTATCCGAGCATGTACAGCACATTTCCGAGCATAAGGTTATCCGACCTGCTGTCATAATACTCTCTGCATTTACGGAAACAGATGTTGGCGCTGTGGTAGTTGCCCTTCCAGAAGTAAGCCTTTCCAAGACAGTACCTTATAAAGAGATCTATCTCGTCGTCGAAAGATTCACCTGCCAGGGATGAAAGGAAATCTATGGCCTTCTGAGGGTTATCCCTGATCAACAGAATCTGGTATTTAAGGAAGATGAAATCCTTTTCGCCGGTTATATTTCTTTCCCGCTGCTCCAGTTTTTTGATAACCACTGCCGCTTCTTCGTAGAGCTGATTATGATAATATGCCCTGGCCAGCAGAAGAGCTATTTCTCTGTTGTAGTAGACGGATATGCTTTCCTCTTCGCACTCAGAACCCTCCGGTAACGCGTCCTCCAGTATTATCAGAGCTTTCTTATACTCTTCCCGGTTAAGCAGTTCTCTGGCTTTTATAATGATATCATTAACTGCTGACATAGAGATTGTTTCCTGTTATTTTTCTGTTAACAGATATTCCCCCAGGAGCTTCAGAAATCGTAAGTATTTGCTCGCAGGTGAATTCGTTTCTTCATAATACATCAAGAATATTTCCGGTATTTCCTCTCCGTCCTGGTCTGGAAATGATACTCCGGGGCCGTTCCCGTTCTCTTCACCTTTTCCTCTGTTACCCCCGCCACTATCTCTTTCGTCATCCCGGTTGCGCCTGCCCCTGATAACCCAGTCCGGGTCATGTCCCGGTTCCCCGTAGTTCCAGTTCCAGGATTGGTATATCGCCGCCGGTTCTGCTCTGATTAATTCAGATCCCCCGGCATCAACCGGTATAATCATAATTACCTTTAAAAATATAAAGATAGCTGCCACAAAAGGCGAGATTATCAAATTGTTTTTCATGGTATACCCTCCATTGTTATATTGTAGATAAGATTATACCCTAAATATTGATGAGTTGTCAAATCTGAGCTGTAATTACTGTACCAGCATGTATCACATTGTTTCAGGCTGTCCGGGGGCTAATTATTTTATAAATAAGAGCTTATGTATATCAGATTCTAATGGGTGTATCACCTGACACAATAAATCTTGTATCGCATGAAGCTGTTTAATAAACCGCGGGTTCTTATCCCGAGGCGGGCTATCGTTATATCTTCTATGCAAGCAAAGACTTATAGCTCTGCATCTATTGCTTTTGCTTCTGTATACCGTCCACGTATGTCCATTATTACTTTGGACTCATAGTTGCACTATCCTTTTCCTATAGCTCTTTAAAGACCTTAGTTACCTGGAGATAAAGAGTGGAAGGGGGTGATCAAACCGAGTCGGAATTACAGTTCTCTGGCCGGACTACCGGCCTCTATTATTTAACAGTACAATACCCTGAATACCCGGAGGATTTTGAGTGGAAAGGGCAGGGTATTGTCGCTGAATCAAGTAAGGAGTGAACATGAAACTTAGATCTGCATTTATTTCCGTAATTCTATTATTGACCTTCCTGCCGCTGGCGTTCGTTTCTGCCGCTACTCCGGCTGAACGTGAATTCGTTCCGGTGCAGAAGGGTTTTAAGGCTATGGGAGAAAAAGTACTTCCGTATGCCCCTGACAGGGTGATGGTAAAATTCACCAGGACCGCCTATAAGAATTCCAATCTGAACATCCGTCTCCAGAAAGGAACGGAAGTGCCCGGAGGGTTAACCGGGATCGGTTCGGTGGACGCTCTGAGCGGGGATGTAGGGGCGGAGAAGATTTCACGCCCATATATTGAGCCGAAGAACAGGATGGAAGCGATACGTCTGGGGACCGACCTCTGGTTCCGGATAGATCTGCCTATGGGAGCGGATATAGAGAGAGTCGTTGATCGGTATTCAGCCGATCCAAATGTCGAATACGCCAAACCGGATTACCGCGCTTTCCCGGCTGCGGTTCCCGGGGATCCCCTCTATCCGGACCACTGGGGTCACAATAACACCTCCCAGCTTCCTTCCTACGACTGGAATACCCATACCCACACAGGCCCTCAGGTTGGCACGGTAGGTTTCGACGCCAATGCGGAAGCGGCCTGGGACGGCGTCCAGGGATTCGGGAGCTCCAGCGTGATTATCGCTATCCTGGACTCCGGCGTGGATATTGACCATCCGGACCTGAACCTGGTCAGCGGTTATGACTTCGGTGACAACGACTCAAATCCCGATGACGATTCCAGGTCTGCGGGCCACGGTACCTGCTGCGCCGGTGTTGCCGCGTCAGTCGCCAACAACGGTATTGGAGCTGCCGGAGCCGCTCCCGGATGCAGCATCATGCCCTGCAAGATTGCTGATAATGCGGGCAGCATGTACTTCTCATATATAGAAAACGCGCTTTACTGGGCTGCGGATAACGGGGCCGATGTAATCAGTATGAGCATTGGAGCTTATATAGATAACGATCCGGCGACCGATGCGGCTATTGAATATGCCCATAATGCCGGTGTAGTATTACTGGCCGCCACAAGCAACGACAATGACAATATAATCACCTATCCCGCAAATCACGCCGACGTGATCGGAGTGGGCGCCGCTTCTCCATGCGGTGGAAGGAAGAGAAGCAGCAGCGATACCGGAGAACTTAACCCTGGTGTAGAGCCGGACCCGAATGGTTACACCTGCGACGGCGAGCGCTGGTGGGGTTCCAACTACGGCTCAACCTCACAGGATGACGCCGGTGCGGTGGACGTGATAGCCCCGACTATCGTTCCGACCACTGATATCGCTGGAAGCGGCGGATACCAGTCAGGGGACTATGAGCCGTTTTTCAACGGCACCTCCTGCGCGACACCTTACGCGGCTGGAGTCTGCGGCCTGATTAAATCGGCGAATCCCACCTGGACGCCGACCCAGATAAGAGACCAGCTGTGTTCGAGCGCGATTGATATCGAGAACGTGGAATCCGGGCCCGGCTGGGACCGCTACAGCGGATACGGAATGGTTGACGCTGAAGCTGCCGTTGGAGGCGCTGTGACCGATCCTCCGGTCGCAGGATTTACAGGATCCCCCACAACAGGAGATGCACCTCTGACAGTTAACTTTACAGATGAGTCGACCAACAGCCCGACCTCATGGAGCTGGACCTTTGGAGACGGCGGCACATCCACCGCCCAGAATCCGAGCTATGAGTATACGGCTGCAGGAACCTATACGGTAGAACTCACCGTAACCAACAGCGCCGGAAGCGACACCGAAACCAAGGTCGATTACATTACCGTTACGGAACCGACCAATCCTCCGGTTGCCGCGTTCAGCGGGACTCCCACCTCGGGAGAGGCGCCGCTGACGGTGAGCTTCACCGATGAGTCGACCAACAGCCCGACCTCCTGGAGCTGGACTTTCGGAGACGGCGGGACATCCACCGCCCAGAATCCGAGCTACGAGTACTCTTCGGCGGGTACCTACACGGTGGAACTTACGGTAACCAATACTTACGGTTCTGACACCGAAACCAAAACGGACTACATCACTGTCACCGAACCGGGCCAGACAACCAAGGTCTATGCCAACGCCGACATCCCGGTCACCGGAAATGTAAGCGGCAGTTATTCGAATACTACCGCCAGCGACGACAGCGATGAAACCATTACAGAGGTTGCCTACACCGGGCATCCCAGGAAAACTTACAGCTACCTTGAGCATAAGTGGACCTTCGCGGTACCGGCCAATTCAGGCGAGGTAAACTTCTACCTGGAGGCCGCCAGGGATGATAACAGCGACGGCGATGATTTCATATTCGCCTACTCAACCGATGACGCCACCTACTACAACATGGTTACGGTTGCAAGCGCGACCGATCAGCTCTACACGGCCGCTCTTCCGAACGGAACCAGCGGAACCGTGTATGTCAGGGTTTTAGATTCGGTCAGGGAGTGGGGAACCACCTCCAACGACCCCGTACATATAGACTATATGTACATCGAGGTCGGCTCAGGCGGCGGTTCGGCCCCGGTAGCGGCTTTCTCGGGGACGCCGACATCAGGCGAATATCCGCTGGATGTTACTTTCACAGACGAATCGCTGTATAACCCGGCTTCCTGGAGCTGGGATTTCGGAGACGGCGGAACATCCACCGCTCAGAATCCGACTCATACTTACAGCGCGGCGGGTACCTACACGGTATCGCTCACCGCAACAAATGAGTACGGTTCTGATACCGAGACCAAGACCGACTACATCACGGTTACCGAGCCCGGCAGCGGCCCGGCACTGCATGTGTCCGATATAGCTGTGGGGAGACAGTCCCGTGGTGTAAATCTGAACGGAACCGCAAATGTACTTATAGTTGACGGAACCGGAACCCCGGTTGCCAACGCAACGGTCTACGGTTTCTTCAATGAACCGAACACCAATACGAAATCAGCAGCAACCGGTTCTGACGGTATCGCTCTTATCGAGAGCGATAAGACCAAGGACGCGGTTGCCGATTTCTGCTTCGAAGTTACCGATGTTGTTCTCAGCGGAGCCACTTACGACTCCGCAGCTAATACGGTAACCAGGAGCTGTGAGAGCGGCGATGTGTTCAGCAGCAACAGCAGTCATGTCCTCCTTCAGAGAAATGAGACTCCGGATGAGTACAAGCTGATGCAGAACCATCCCAACCCGTTCAACCCGGTGACCACCATCAGATTCAACCTGCCGGAAGAGGCGCATGTCAAACTGGAGATTTTCGACGTGCAGGGCAGGCTGGTGAAGACACTGGCGAACAGGACGTTCAGCTCAGGTTTCCATGCCGCAGAATGGAATGCTAGCGGTATTTCGAGCGGAGTCTATTTCTACCGTCTCGTAACACCGTCCTATACCGAGATGAGGAAGATGATTCTTCTGAGGTAATAGCAGCCTGAAGGGATTCCGGGCCGGGTTTAATCCCGGCCCGGAACCTGTCTATAATGCTTCAGCTCCCCATTCCCACAAAAATCCCAATTTATAATTGACAGATATATTATCAGAGGAGTATTTTATACAAGGTAAGTGGTCATTTCTAAGAGATAGGGGGTTATCATGAAGAAGACGGTTAATACGATTGTCCTGCTGTTTGTTCTATTTTCATTGTCGATAGTAATACCGGAAGGGATTTCGGCCAGGCGTAATATTGCATGTGCCGACCCCAGCGAGGATCCTCATCTTTCAGCCGATACGGGAGATACCTGCCTGGCAACAAACGTGGATGAAAATATGATCAGCAAGAGGTCATTTATGTTCCGCATTATATTGGAGCAGGCTGTAAGGCTGGTATTTTAAACTGACAGAGTTCTGTCGATTTTATCAGACGGCCAGGCCCGCAACCGGTATCTATTATTCCGAAACTCTTTCCCTGGCGGCACTTTTCAGCTTGTCGTCAGCCATGATGGCAATGTCTACCCGCCGGTTTGCCTGACGGCCCTCCACCGTTTCATTGGTGGCAATGGGCTGGCTTTCGCCATATCCCATAATAGTGAAACGGGTGGGATCCACATTGTTAGCCGCCAGCTGGTTCGCCACCGACTGAGCTCTCTTGCGCGACAGTTCCAGGTTGTATTCTTCGGGGCCCATGGCGTCGGTATGTCCTTCGATAAGAACGTTGGTCTTCTCGTACTTGTTCAGGATGGTCGCGAGTTCATCAAGGTTCTGGACCGCCGCCGGCCGTAGAGATGCCTTGTCAATATCGAACAGTATACCCGAATCGAAGGTTATCTTAATACCTTCTCCGACTCTTTCAACCCTGGCTCCCTCGATATCCTTCTCAATCTCTTCCGCCTGCTTGTCCATGTAATGACCGATGTATGTTCCAGCGGCTCCCCCTATCGCGGCGCCCAGGATCGCTCCCAGCGCGGTGTTGCCGGCTTTGTTGCCTATGGCTGCTCCAACTGCGGCTCCCGATGTGGTTCCAATAACCGCCCCTTTCTGGGTTCTGCTCATACCGCATCCGGTGATAGCGAACAGAAAGGAAACCAGCATGATCGAAGCAATAATCCTTTTCATTTTAGATGCCTCCATTCTGGTTTATTCTTCTTTGCTATTTCCCGATGGCAAGGGAAAAACGTTAGAATGCAAAATCAATATCCGGGAATTAGATTATAGGAGTTTCTATTGGGGGGCTATCCACATTGCTGCTTCCTGATTTTTCTTTAAACCTGTAATAATAAACAGAAAGTGTCCCAACTGTCCCATTGGATGGGACACTCTCACAAGCTATTATTAAACAAAGAATTATAGAGAATATTCGATAAAAGTGTCCCATCGGAAGTGTCCCATGGGACACTTCTGCGGGTAACCGGGAAACACCCCTAATAGAGGTATAATAATAAAAATATAAATTTTACTGAAATTTGTTCTGTTTTGTAATTTCCCGATAATAAATAAGATAAAGAACTAACGGACTTGCCGCTTATAGATATTTCAAGTGGATATTTATCTTTCCCGCCTTTAGGAACACCGCATGCAATTATAATATAGTGATTGAGACGGCAATGTATGTAAGAGATCAGACGGTGTTTAAGGCATTAAAGACTGGAAACTGCTGACGTCCCCTGCGTATCCAGCAGGAGGTGGCATTATATGGTATATTTACCCCCCAAGTGTGTAGAGAGTAGAGCCATTGAATGCCTCCTAAAGCTTTTCCCGCCGGTGGAGGGGCGGTCCCGCTCGCCAATTAGGGGCCGCGTCCCCGGTGGGGGAGGGCAAAGCAGTGAATTTCCGAATCATTTATTTAAAACAGTCATCACAGGAGGTGGTAAAGGCACTAAAAAAACTGGCGGTGAAGGATATTGAGGAGTCGAATTTATTCCTGTAAGAATGATAAGGAGGGGATTACTATGAAAAAGGGATTAATACTTACTGGGTTATTAATAGTGGCAGCTGTTTTCTATATTTCATGCGATAATGAACGGGGTGCTGTTGCACCTTCTGTAAATGAAGGAAATGCAGGGAACATGGAAACGATGAAAACCCCAGGGGAAACTGAAGAGGAGGCCATATACATCTTTGCTCTGGATGGGAATGAAGATCAGCTTTCTTACAGAGTGTTTCTGGATATTGCTGAGCTTGAGCTCATTCTAAGTGAAGAAATCGTGGAAGAGATGAAGACGGAGAGTGTCTCAATAATAGAAAACGCCGCTGACGTAGATGAAATCAGAGAAACAATATTCGCTGAACTTCCTGTTTCTGAATATATGAATATTCAGAATATAGGGAGTTTGTATCTGCAAGATGTCATTGAAAGCAACCCGTGTAGCTGGAGTTGTGCGAAAATATGCCTTTGCTGTGAAAAGTGTAGCGGCGGAAAAGATACGGGCTTGGTGCCTTATCAAGACTGGCGAAAATAAATACAGAGTTTTAAGAGGTCAGCTATTAAAATTGAAATGATGCGATGTTGATATTCTTTACTCACTTTGAATTGGCTTACCGCTGTTGAAAGCGGAGCCAATAAGGGGGTTAGCATGAGAAATAGATTATTAATCAGTTTGTTCATTTTGAGTCTTTCGTTTTTATCTCTGGTTGATCGACCAATAGCCCAGGATTCATCAACAAAGAGATCGGAAGGTCTGGTTATTTACAGAGACAGAATACTGGAGCCTCCTTTTAAATTTACCGGGATTGAGGAAGACACCTTAAGGTTAAACGGAATTCCATATTCTCCGGTCAGAAGATATACGGAGGAATACAGAAAGTGGAAAGAAAAGAGGATGAAGGAAGAGATAGAGTTGATGAAGAAGATTTATTCTGATTCTGTGATTGAGAAAAGGCTTGAAGAGGGACGAAAGATAACACAAATGTGGAAGAAAAAGCCAGAAGGTACGCATGAATTGCGCGTATTGGCTTATGGGGAAGCGAGGAAGGCTGAATCTTATGATGATAAGTTACAGATTTACGCAAAAATTATTGAGGAATCTCCGATTGTTGATAGCACCATTATTTTAAATGATAAAAGAGTAGCCATATACTGGAAGGGTATAACGGAACCAGAATACAGTTCTTTACCTTGTGAAGATAAACAACCTTTAACGGAGCAGGAGCGCCTGGAGAGAAGAATCAGATATCACACAAACCACGTAAATGATTTCTGGAAGACCTACAACAGAGGTGGCACCGTTGTCTTTGGCGATATAGGAGGGTACTTATACTCTAAACGAACAGAAGAGACTCTGGAAGCGATTGATAAGCTCAGCCGCGGGGATACACTTACCGCTCAGGAAAAACAGAATTCCATATTTAGTGGAGGCGCGGGAAAAAGAATATTGTATTTATTTAATGCGCGTTTCAATAGAGAGAGGAAGGGAAGTGGTGAAAATGAATAAAAGTATATTAATCCTTATTCTTTTATTATTTATATTTTCTTCTGTAATATCTGATATTCACGCTGCTGATTGCATCACCCCAGGATCAAGTATAGGAGTTGTAATCAGGCCCTGGCCTGATAAGGAATGCGATGCATCAAAGCAGGCGCTGGACAGGTGGAATTGGAATAATGAAAGTACATTGTTATTGAGCAATGCAGAAGGCCTTACTCTTGATCCCTATGTAACTATCCCTGGTGTTCTTGATAATGCGTATAGATGCGCCGGAGCGGTGGAAATATATACTCATGGGTGTACATCAGGCCATTCAATTGAGATATACCCATATACTCAGGAAGGAGAGGTTGCAAGAGATGATGCTTATGATGAATACTATAATAATTATGCGTATGGAAATCTGATCTGGAAAGATGATCTACCATATGAAGGCTACTTCATTGCCATCAGATATTCACAGTTACCTTCCTGGGTGAATTCTGAAACAGGCACAATGGTTAATGCTATTTTTCATAACCAGTGCTGTGATGGGCAGGATGGACAGAGTTATTTCCAGATCTGCGGGGTGGGCGCATTTTACGGGCCAGCGGGCGAGGTAACGGGAACCGATGCAAAGAATAATATAGAAACTCTATGGGGCAACCTGGGAATGAACTGGGATGATCGTCAATGGGACGATCAATATAAAACCGGAACGGCATATCAGAATTGCCCAAACCTTTCCTTTTATGGCGCAGATAACATGGTGCTTGGGCCGGGGATATCCGAATGCTCTCAGGATGCATATACGGAGGTTCCACCGGAAGGCCTGGATGTTCAAATCACATTGAATACGGATATATATAAAGATCTCTGTAATGCCAATGATGCCGTAGATGTGTCCGGTAATCTTGTTCTGGAAAGCGCTGCGTGGGTTGGAACAGATGGGATTAAAGCTACGATTAAACCTGGGAGTGGGAATGAAGATGGTGGAGGGGCATTAACTTTTCTGTCTGAGTATATTGTAAGTAACAATTGCCCATCATTATATATGAATGGAGGCGAGAATTTTATTTTAGAACTGAGTACTGATGGTGATTATGCTGCGACAGCTCACGGATTTTATGTTAAGGATGGACTGGCGCACTGGAGGGTGACATCTGAGTATAAGACGGCCGGATACAGAATAGATGGGGCTGAGTCTGGAGAGGGCCCATGGTCTGAGATTACTACAGTATCTGCGGGAGTGGGTAATCGTGTAGCGGATGTGTCGTTTTCAGGTTTCAGGGCATATCGTCTCGTAGAGATAGAGCAGAGCGGCGACGAGATAATTTGTGAAATAGTCAAGGCGGGAAGAAGTGAAGTAACATCGCGAGATGGCCTTCTTTCCAGTTCCGATCTGAAACAAAGATTATCGAAGCTGGCGGCTGAACGCGAAATACAGAAAGAGACTGTAACAGGTATGGGAGACGGGCAGAAATACGTTATTTTCACAGTTGATTCACTTGCAGACGAGGTCGAAGATTATGTGGCGGGTTACTGGGAAATATTCGGGTATACGGTATATCTGAGAACGGTTGACAGCTATCCGTCAGATCCGGATAGTTTCCGGACTGCCCTTAAAGACAGCATAGCGGATTATGCTGCCGATGGAGCGATGTATTTCCATTTTGTGGGAGATGCCAACGACTGGCAGCAGTTCAGCGCGCCCTGGCCGGGGGAATGGGAGCAGATAAGACAGAACTATCTTTCGGTGGGTTATCCTTCAGGAGGCCAGCCGGAGAAAGATCTTATTCCAACATGGTCATTTCCTGATACCCTGCCGCGGCTTCAGAATACATCTTATTTTACGCCTTATATTCTTACCGATACCCCATATTCTGATACCAACGATGATGGAATCCCCGATATTGTTCTGACCCGCTGGCCTGTAACCACAGAAGAAGAGGTTCTCTCGATGGCTTATAAAATGCAGTTGTATATGGATACTGGCTGGCAGGCTGCGAGCAGTTATTCAATTCTTACCTGTGTGGGGGATCTCGATCATATGGATGAAGGAGACGGTGAGTATGTGAGCAGAGTTACTGATACTGTGATGTCGGTTATTCCAGCCGGTCAGGATACTGCATATATATACGAGTCGGGATATATTTACGGCGGTGACCGGAATGATGCAACCGCAGCTCTATGGAACAGTGTTGACCCGGAGCTGGTTCTTATTTCATCGAGTTATTCGAACCGTTCGAGGCCGGGGAATTTCTTCACCCGCGTGGGCACTGGCCATCCTTTCCACATGGATATGCTGGAAGAGGGATTCCCGGCGGTTGTATTTGGTATTACATGTGACACAGGGGATTTTGCGAGAACAGAAGATCCTTATTACGGGAAGCCCGTTTTCCACCGCTTTCTGGTTGAAGATAATAAAGGGGCCATAGCCTGGATAGGGCCCTCGCTGGGAAGCTGGGAGAGAGGTAATAAAGTAATAGGCAAGTATTTCATGCAGGAGTTATTCAATGATCTGAACAGGCCGGTGGCGGAGTCTTTCCTGATTGCTCAGCAGCGGGCGCGCCAGGATATTCCTGATGATAAAGGTATGTTGAATACAATAGATATGTATACTTTCCTGGGACATCCCCTTCTGAGATTATACGCCAAACCTGTCATTACTGATGTTGAGAATAATAAGGTTTCCGATAGGGTTCTTCTGTCACAGAACTATCCGAATCCCTTTAATCCTGTCACAACCATCCGGTTCAGTCTGGCCCGGAAGGGGGATGTGGAACTGGTTATTTATGACGTGAAGGGAAGGAAAATAAAGACTCTATTAAACAGAAGGCTTAAGGCCGGGCGGCATACCATAAGCTGGGATGGCAGGAACGAGGGAGGGAAACCGGTTGCCTCCGGCGTTTATTTTTACAGGCTTGATACTAATGATAAGGCCATCAGCAGAAAAATGGTATTGCTCAAATAGAGCAGAAATAGTAATATTCTGTTGAATGCGGCTTGTTGTTAACACTTATGATAATTTGATATTCTTTAGGCTTTTATTCCGGCAGGACTGTTAATATCCTGAGAAGGGAGAGATTATGAAGGTTTTCTCGATCAGATTTCTGGTTGTTTATTTTATGGCTATTCTTGTTTTTTTTCAGGCATGTGAGAACGATGGAAATAAAGAAGGCAAGAAACTTCCGTCGGAAATTCAATCAACTATAGATGACAGTGTCATGACGCTGTTCGCAGAGGGTAAGATAGAAAACCGGGAACAGATAAATTCTATCCGCGATAAGATTTCGGCCGGGTTAATAGATCTGGCAATTAACGATCCTGACAGTCTTACTGATGAAGAGTATCTGAATTATGCGAAGCTTCTTGACTGGGCTGGAAGAGATCAAGAAGCCAGCAAAATATTCAACGAATATAGAAAAAGAGAGGGAAAAGAGGCCCGGAAGGCACTGTCCTCTCTTATCACCATGGAAACAGAAAATGGGAATTTAAGCAGAGCGGAAAACCTGATATCTGAATTCAGAGAATGTTTCTGCAAAGATCAGAAGAATAGGCCCGGTATTTATCAGAAGCTGGAGGAACTCTCCGGAAGATACAATGATGACGGGCGCCCCGAAGACGCCGCTCGGGTAATAATGGAGGAGCTTAATTCTCTTGAATGTGTATATCCCCATTTTTCTTATTATTTGATAGGCGAGTTGATGCCTCTGATGGTGGAAACGGACCGTATACAAGAATATCTTGATATCGCGTCTGCTATAAGAAAAGATCTCGAGGGAGCGTTCAAGGCCCATGTGGATACCATGGTATACGGCGATACGCTGTCTTTAGCGGATGACGATGTCAGGCAGGATTATGAAATGCTGATAAACAATTATGATAATGCAATAAATCAGATTAACTATATTGGGAATAGGGCTCCGGCTATCAATCAACTGCATGTATATAACGCTGACTCCACATTCTCGTTAGACAGTCTTAAAGGAAAGGTAGTTATACTGGATTTCTGGTCTGCCTGTTGTATTCCCTGCAGGGTAGGATATAAGGAAATGCGCAGGTTGCTTGAGGAATACCAGGACCGGGGCCTTGAAGTCGTCGGTGTTACCTGTCTTCTGGGTATGTTTCCCGGCGTGGAGACAGAGAAAACTCCGGGAGGCAGGAGGAAGAAGCTGGACAGAAGAAGAGAGATCGAACTGAATGCTTCTTATATTGAAGAATACAATATTACCTGGCCCTGTATTATGTCCAGCCAGAATATTTTCGACAAGGAATATTCAATCTCAGCAATTCCTACTATGTTTATCCTGGACCGTGACCTGAAAGTTCGGTTTATATCATCGGGGATAGGAGGTTACCCTCAATTAAAGAGAATAGTTGAGGATGTTTTGTAAACAGTAATTACTCTGAAGTTAAATTCTTATTAAGAAGAATTGAATCGAAACCTGTTCCTGGGTCTTATTGCTGGTAGTGAAGAAACAGACAGATTCTCATGGCTGCAATAGATTTATTGGACTTTTACCCCGGATTTTAGATTTATCCTTCGACAAAAAACCGCTCAATCACTCCCACCGGTGGGAGTGAATCTGAGGAAATTCTCATATAAAAACTTGACATTGATAATACTGATAGAGTAAAATTCTATATATATAGGGGAATCAGGGACAATCAACTGGGGGGTATTGTGAAAAGAATAATCAAAAACATATTACCTTTATTCATAATACTGTTTTTATTTACTGCTGGTTTAATAATACCCCATCATAGCTATGGTAGAGTAGAGATTTGTAAGCAGGAGACGTTTGGTGGACCTGGAGATGATCCAAATATCTCAACTGAACCTCTGAAAACTGATAGCAGTTATGAGACAACAACAGCAAACAAAGACAATTATAAAGAAATAGAAGAGATATCAATTTTAAAGTTACACATTAAGGTTTTATTTAACCAGCTGACCGGTTTGATCTTTTAGAAAATAGGGGAAACAGGGGACTTATGGCAGAGACTGATAAGTTGAATGACAACCTTGAGATTCTGCTGAATAAGAAGAAGTATCTTGACGCTCTGGATCTCGCGAGGAGCTGGGAGAAGAGCCGAAAGGAATCTTCCAGGAAGATCAGCGGCAAGCTTCTGCTTTCATTATCACAGACTTACTACTTCAAT
>JAWODM010000013.1:0-5569 GCA_046483305.1 Candidatus Krumholzibacteriales bacterium
AGGGGTTTTGCGTTTATCGATCCTGGAGATATCCTGGTAATGCTGACTGACGGTATCCTGGAAAGCAGAAATTACGATAGCCAGATGTTCGGCAAAGACAGGGTGATTGATATTGTGAGGGAACTCAGGGGAGAGCAGCCGGCAGTGATCGTTGATTCGGTTTTCAGGGAGCTTTACGATTTCGGCAGAGGGGAAAAGCTCAAAGACGACGCAACCCTGTTCATTATTAAAAGGACCGGGTAATCACGCCTTTCACCAGGTGTCAACTTATTCACATCTCCCGGCCCCGGATGTGAACCCGGGCCGGAAAGTGAATGACAGCTCAGAGGCAGTCTGGCGGAAAAATTTTTTGACGGTTGAATTGGATTATGGAACTGAAAGTTAATATAATTACTTAAATAATATATACTCTTGAATGGAGGAACAGATGGCTACTGATAACAACAGAGCGCTTTTCATTATATTTTTTCTGGTTTCCCTTTTTCTGGCGGGATGCCAGGGTGATAAGTCCGCCGAAAAGTTAAACATCCCGGTAGGAAAAAATCTGCTTAAGAATCCGGGATTCGAGAGCTGGACCGATTCCCTTCCGGAACATTGGAAGGCCAGGAATGTGGAACCCCCTGGAACCAGGGGAGAACGGCTCAACCACATCAGAAGGTCTGAAGAAAGCAAACGGGGGAAATACTCAGTGCATTTTTCGGCCGGCGATTCCACCACCAGCTGGACTGTTCTTGCCCAGAACATCCCGGTGATACCGGGAGAGGAGATTGTTCTGTTTTCCAACGTAATGTCCAGGGAACTCAAGGCTGTGCAGCCGGGAACCGGCTTCTCCGGCGTCTATGTCATTTTCATGAATGAAAAGGGTGAGCGGGTAAACAGGGATTCGAGAAGAATAGTGGACGGCATTACCCGCCCCTGCAGGGGTAACGTCATATGGAGCGAGAGAAAGAAACAGATAGACATCCCCGACGGAGCCAGTTACGCGGAGGTGGGCATTATCAGCACCATGAGCGGCGATATGTATTTCGACAACGTTTCCGCAGCCATCAAGAAAGGCCCTCCCTGGCAGAAGACCGAGACAGATTATATAGAGTTTTATTCACTCCCCGGTCATCCGCTTCCGGAGGAAGATCTCAGGAGAGAGGCGGAGCTGATAGCAAGCTATGCGGCCAGGATCAATCTGGAAGAGCCGGAGAAGAAGATCAAGTATTACTACTATCCCAGCGAAGAGGATTTCGAGCGGATCAATGTGGAAAAGGAATACTTCCAGGCGGTAAACTGGAAGAGGAAGGAGATTCATACCATTGAAAAACACGAGGATATGGTGATGACCCATCTCCTGATAAGTGATCTGGGACGCCCCCCGGTAGGACTGGCCAAGGGGCTGGTATTCTATCTTCGCGCCGATGAGCACAACTGGGACCCCCATATGGATACCAAGAAGAATCTGATGGACTATCAGGTTCCGGCTCTTTACAAGACAATCAGAAATGACGATTTCCTGGATATGGATTTGTCGGTGGCAGTTCCAGCCTGGACTTCTTTCTGCATCTACCTGATCGATCAGTTCGGCGTCGAGAAATTCATGAAATTCTACAGGGAGGCGGACGGTATAGAACACCTCCCTCCATTCGAAGTCCTGTTCCGGGAAAAGTTCGGCAAGGAGTTCAAGAAAACGGATATGGACTGGCGCCTGTTCGTGATGCGCTATGAACCTGAAGGTGAAAGTGACCCTATGCCATGAGTGAATATAATTACTGCCCGGTATGCGGAGAAGAGCTTGCCGAAAGAGATGACGGAGAAAGGACCAGGCCGGCCTGCCCCGCCTGCGGATTCGTATATTACCGGAATCCGGCCCCCACGGCGGGAGTGCTGGTAATAGAGAACGGCAAGGTTCTTCTGGTCAAAAGGAAATACGAGCCTTACCGGGGCATGTGGGTAATGCCCTCAGGCTACATAGAGTACGGGGAGGATGCCGCCTCCACGGCCATTAGAGAGCTCAGGGAAGAGGCCGGCGTTCTGGCTGAACTGGACGGAATCCGCACCGTGGTTTCCGTTTTCGACGATCCCAGGGGCGACACCGTTATGATCCTTTATGACGGGCACGTCACCGGCGGAGAACTAAGAGCCGGGGATGACGCCGCGGCGGTTGATTTCTTTTCCCTCAGGGACCTGCCTCCGATAGCCTTCGAAGCTCAGAGGAAGATACTTGGAAAGCTGAGCCGGGATTACCCTCCCGGCGGCAAGGGCTAATCTCCGCTTTTTTTCATGAATATAATCAGGAAGGTCAGGAAACCTCCCCAGACCAGGGTCAGGATGGTTATCATCATTATGATGGCCGAGGCGCTCATCCCACTTTTTCCTCTCTTTTTTCAATTCTCAGTTGGCGGCCGTTTCCGAACAGCCTCTTCCTGATGGCCCGGTTGAATATCAGAAGGAGAGCTATCAGCAGCCCCCACTGCATTACGCAGGTCCCGATACTGAAGGTACGAAAGGGGTGGTACCATGAATCGGGATCGAATACGGTGATAGCCCGGGTAAACCACCAGATGATCATGGCTGCAAACTCCACCGGGATGACCACCTTTATGATGAAATTGAATATCCTGGTCAGCCCCAGGTCATTGCGGCAGCTGGCGGTAATCTCTCTTCTGAACTTCTCCACCCCGTAGCTTATGATGGTTACAGCATAGAACATCCCGCTCAGCAGCAGCCCCACACTCCAGACCCAGTCCTGGTTCTGGAAGAACTTCATGCTCAGAGCCGAGGGGAGCCCGAACAGAAAACAGCCGGCTGAGATAATGAGCACTCCCCTGATACGCGACAGGCCGAAATCGATCATTATGCGGGTGCCCAGCTCTATCATCGATATCAGGGAGGATACCGCCGCTACCGAGAGAGCCAGGAAGAATATGAAGAGAAACAGCTGCCCGCCCTGGATATGCTCGAACAGCCGGGGGATCCAGATGAAGGTCAGGCCGGTACTGGCCGGCCCGGTCTCGCTCACCGTGGAGAGCGCCTGTGAATGGGGAAGAACCGCGAACACGGTGGGGATGATCGCCATGGCCGCCAGGAGCGAAGCGGAATTGTTTCCCAGCCCCGCCAGGAACGAGTTGGTCACTATCTCTCCCTCTTCCCTCATGTAGACGGCGTAGGTGAGGATCAGCCCCCAGCCGGCCCCGGTGGACCAGGCGCTCTGGCTGAGCCCCGCCAGCCACACCCGGTGGTTCAGAAGCTCCTTCCAGTCCGGTTCGAACAGAAAGTTCAGCCCCTTTTCCGCCCCCGGCAGGGTTACCGCCCTTACCGCCGCTATTACCAGCAGTATGAACAGAGCCGGGATCAGGACCTTATTGGCTTTTTCTATTCCATTTACCACTCCCCTGGCTATAATCATGGTGGTGAACAGGATAGCCGCGAAGTGGAAGAATACCGCCAGCCCGCTTCCGGAGAAGGACGACCAGAAGGCGGAAGAATCCGCCTGCCAGAGCCCTCCCAGGGGCAGCTCCGCCACCGGCTTTACTATATCAATCAGCGAGGCGACCGCGTATCTGAAGCACCACCCGGTAACCACGCAGTAGTAGAAGGTTATGCTCAGGGTGCAGAAACCGACGAATCCTCCCATCCAGGTAAACTTCCGGTTCAGTGTGCCGAACGCTCCGATGGTACCCATCCTGGTCTTCTTGCCCATACCCACTTCGACAATCAGAAGCGGGATCGACCACAGAAACAGGAACAGCATCCAGGGGATCAGGAATACCGCTCCCCCGTTCTGGCGTTTCCCCCGGGTGGCCGATAGCCATGCCAATCGCTGCCAGCAGAAGCGCCCATCTGGATGTGAATCGTTCGTTCATATATATTTCCTCACCAATAGTTAACAGGAGATTCTATTATATGCGGAAGGATTTTCCAAATATAATCCGGCTTGTAAGCTGATTTCTTAGAACTTGCATAAAGTGCCGGTTTAATTATACCCTTATGCTGCAGGGCGGAGCTGAGAGCGGCCTGCCTGGCTATTCAACCGAACCAGAAGGAGAGAAAGTCATCCAGCGAGACGCTGCAGTCAGAGAGCGGCTTATCATCACAGGGCTCATTATTGTAGCTCTTGCAACCAGGCTTGTTTATATCTATCGGGGAGGTATGAGTGAACCGGATTCGGTAGTTATGGCCGCCGGGATGACCAGGATGCTCTCACCTGACAGTTCCTTCGTGGAATCGATGCTTTACGGCAGACAGCTGAATCCCGGTATTTACTTTATATTCAAAGCAATCTATCCACTGATATTCGATTCTCCAAAATATGTCATCGGCTTTCTAAACTGTTTGGGTGTCCTGAGCGCTGCTCTTATTACCTGGCCTCTCTATTTAATTTTCAGAAAAATATTCAGTAATATTATTTCCGCAGGAGCTGTGTTGATATTTATCTTTACCCCGATAACCTGGGAACTGGGGACATATTTTCATCCCATCATGCCTGCTTTGGTTCTGGCTTTGATTTCAATTCTTACCTTTAACAGAATATCCTCATCTTCAAAGGGGGTTATATATTTTGTTATTACATGCCTTGCCGGCTCGGCTGCTGTAATTATGAGAACAGAGGTGCTTCTTGTTCTGCCATCCGCCGCTGTTTATATTCTGTATTGCGGGCAGCGGCGAAGGAACTTATTTTTACTTCTGTCAATATCTGCAATAGCGGTTGTTTCATATCTTTCCTTAGTAGCAATAATATCCCCCTCTGCTTCAACCGGCAGTCAAGGGCTGCAGGACTTTGCGGAAAAATTCATGTCAATGTACTTCAAGTCGATATCCATGACTGGTATTCTGAAAAAAACCGTATGGGCTGTACTGGGGATCGGCTCGGCGACTGTCATTTTAATTATTGTGTATTTTTTAAATGATTTATATAAGACAGAAAAAGTGATACAGAGCAGGGAAGGCAAAAAGGTATTGCTGACTTCCTTATTCTGGATTTTGCCCTCTATGCTCATATGGCTTCTGTATCCTGTGCCGATCACGAGGCATTTTTTCATAATTATCCCGGCTGTTGTTGTTATTCTGGCGGAATTTGTTCTCAAAAGGTATCGGAATGGCAGAATTGCCATGATTGTTGCCTTGATTATTATACTTAACCTGGCCATACCTGAAATACTCTACCGGGGTTATAATTCGCTATCTACGGGAGCAGGGAAAGAACCACACGGGACTTTTTTCTATTACCACTCCAGAGTCAATGAGCGTATTTCCAGGTATCATAAGATGCAGAAAGAGATAGAAGATATTGCTTCGAAAGGTCCCGGGTATTCAACCGGTTTGTTTATTCCGGTCAATTGGGAATCCTACGGCTACGCTCTTTACGGGATGGCTGAAACCGGCGGGTTGATATATGAAGGAAGCAGGGAGATTTCACCTGGCATGTTCATTCATGAATATTCCCTTTTCGGTACCGATGTCGTTCTTGCTTTCTCGAATGATTTCAGCAGAAAATCGATACCCGGTGAAATTCGCAGAAAATTAACAGAGGCAGTAGCTATTGGAAATACTGCTGTTCTCCCGGCAGAGTTAAAAAACTCTG
>JAWODM010000046.1:0-136144 GCA_046483305.1 Candidatus Krumholzibacteriales bacterium
TCTGCCAGCATCCCCTCCAGTATCCGGTACCTGTATTTCGGACACCAGACTACATGATATTTGCACTGATAGATCGCGTGTGATAACTTCTTCCATTTCGACATGCCTCTATGCTATCATCTTACCACGAACTGGCATAGCCATTTTTCCATTACCACCTTCTAAGAAGGTGGATTTATAAGTTGATTAAACGGAAAGGGGAAAGGCATGAAACTGGCGGTAATGAGCGATACTCACGATAATGTTAATAATCTGACCAAAGCGATGGCGGGAGCCGAGGCGGCTGGCTGCAAATTACTCATTCACTGCGGCGACCTGGCAGCGCCGTTCATGATACATGAGCTGGCAAAGTTCAGGGGTGAGGTACATACCGTATTCGGTAACGTGGAAGGAGACCAGTTCACTATCAAGGAATTCGCCGATCAGTATGATAATATCACCCTTCACGGAGAGGCCGGTTTTCTGGAGATAGACGGCGGCGGGATCGCCTTCACCCACAGGCCGGTATTCGCCAGGGGGCTTGCCAGTACCGGGAGTTACAAATTCGTGTTCTACGGCCATACCCACCGGTATGATAAACAGAAGATAAAAGATACCTGGATGGTAAACCCCGGCGACCTGATCGGGCTTCACGAAGAGCCGGGATGGCTGGAAGTGGATACCGGAAAGGCCGAGTTCACCAGGCACGGCATATAATTAAATATTTCCCGGGAAAGTTATCTCGAAATCAATATCAGGGCGGTTGGCCCTGAGGAATTCAAGAGCCTGATCTATGTCAGGTATACCCGCCCTCCCTCCCAGCTTGCGGCACTTCAGTCCGGCGACGGCGTTGGAGAAAACAGATATCTTTCTGAGGTCCCAGCCCTGAAGAACGCCGTACAGGAACGCTCCGTGAAAGACATCGCCTGCGCCGGTGGTATCGACTGCTTTTATTTTAAACCCCTGTTCTCTGAAGATATTATTACCTTCCAGCCCCGCGCAGCCGTTCTCTCCCAACGTTACTACTGCCCCTCTGGGATTATAAGAATTTATCTGCTCCAATGCCTCTTCTACTGTCCCGTTATTCGAAATCTGACTTGCGAAGGTCTCGCTTGCGACTATGTAGTCGCAGAAGGGGAGTATCTCTTCTACCTTATCCCGGAGAGTTCCCGCGTCTATGACTACCGGTATATTATTCTCGCTGGCAATTCCTGCAGCGTGGGCGGCAGCTTCCGGCTCCAGGGTATCTACCAGCAATCCATTTGCTGAAAGAATCAAATCCCGGTCCACCTGGTCCGGCCTGATAAAAGGCAGGGTTCCCCTGGTCCAGAGAATGGTTCTCTTACCGGTGCTCCTGTCGACCATTATAAAGGCAAACTGCGAGCGGGCGTTCTGTTCTATAATGACAGAAGATGTGTCTATATCTTCTTTGTTTAATAGCTCCAGCATGGTTCTGCCGAAGCCGTCGTCCGCGACTATACCGGAATAGGCGGTCTTAAGTCCCAGACGGCGCATGGTCACTGCGGCTGTTGCGGCGGGGCCTCCCCCCTGGATTTCAAACCGCTCCATCTCCAGCTTGAGGTTCTCTGCCGGGAAATGCGGGACTATCCCCAGGTAATCCATCGCCGAGTAGCCGAAGCTGACCGCGTCGAATTTATTATTAATATTCATACTGCCTGATATCATAACTGTATATGAACAGCTTTTCAAGAGCGGTAACGGGCGGGATATCTTTCTTGATTTAATACATGTCCGGGGATTATCTTGAACCCATGAATGATATATTGAAATACTGCCCCTACTGCGCCGGGCCGCTTTCCCTGAGAGAGAACGAAGGAAGAAAGAGGCTGTTCTGCGATAACGAAAAGATTTATATCTACAGAAACCCTATACCCGCTGCGACCGGCCTGATACTTGATGAGGATAACCGTATCCTGCTGGTCCTCAGGGCCAGAGAGCCGGGCAAGGATGAATGGGGGCTTCCCGGAGGGTTCGTGGAGACCGACGAATCTCCCATATACGCTGCCAGAAGAGAGGTGCTGGAAGAGACCGGGCTGACCGTTGACAATCCGGAGCTGATCAACGTGGTCTACCAGAACAGCGATTTCTATAATACTTCGATACTGATAATCGGATACAGGTTCCTGGAATATGACGGGGATGTCGTTGCCGGAGACGATGCCGCCGAGGCCAGGTTCTTTCCGCTGAACCAGCTCCCGGAGCTGGCGTTCAGAAGCCACCGGGCGCTGATAGATGAAATGACCGAGAGATACCTCTAGACTATCCACCCGGCGAGGGTCTCTCTGCCCGCCGGGATAACCTGGAATTCTCTGGTATCGTTATTTCTTGCGGCAGTGACCCCGATCAGGTTTGATTCCCTGTCGTTGCAGTACTTTGCAGTAATAGAGGCCGCTTTCTTCAGGTTTTCCTCAGAATCGTCTCCGAAAAGTACAACCACGGGGCCGGTTACATCGGAAGCCTCCAGTATCCAGTTATTATTATAACTTTTTTCCAGGTAATCGTTTTCATGCTTATTTCTTCCCACTATTACTCTGGCCTCTTCAGATATCCTGAAATGCCTTCCCACCCCCAGGGCGACGGTATCCTTGACTGTTATATTCTCAGCCCCGGCGAAGTCAATCAGGTCCTTGAATCGGCCGCAGAAGTTGACATCGGTGAGCAGGCACCCCCCGGCCGGAGCGGGGTAATCACCGACTCCGAACTCCTCGGCCAGCGCCATCTGCCTCCTCCGGGACCTTCCCTGTATATCCATAAGCTTATTACGGTCTATCCAGCCCTTCTTTCCGGGGATAGTGGGTTTCAGGATCTTTCCGCTGAGGGGCCGGACGATCAATCCTTCCAGCCCGCTTCTTTTTTCTATCACCTTCATCATCCTGCTGTTCTGTGACATCGGCCTCTGTCCCAGGACCTCCCCGGTGAATATGAAATCGGCTCTGCCCTCTTCGATCATATCCGCCCCTATCCCGAAGAAATCTATCTTGCAGTCGATGCAGGGATTTAAATTCTTTCCGTAGCCGTAACGCGGGTCGATAAGAGTCTTCAGAAATTCCTCTGAAATATCAATTATCTCTACCGGTACACCGAACTTATTCTCCAGATCCAGCTTCTTCCGGCGCTTCCACTGGTCTTCGGTAATGGAAATATCGGCCCTGGCTTTCATGGTGCCGTGCCCGAAGCCGTTTATTACGTGGACCAGGAATATATCGACATCCTGGAGCTTCATCAGCTCGGCAGCTATGATGCTGTCCAGGCCTCCCGACACAAACCCCGCTGCAGTCGCTTTTTTCATGATATTATCCATTCTATATTTATAATCGTTATATCTACTTAATCTAATAGGAAATCCGCGCTTTTAACAGAATTAATTTTCCCGGTGATCATCAGTCGCGGAGAGGGCGCTCTGCAGAGACCTGCCTATGAAATTAAAACAGAGGCAGGTGATGAAGATCATGAATCCGGGAGCGAACGCCGCCATGGGGTCTGTTCTCAGAAAGGCCCTGCCGTTGTCCAGCATGTTTCCCCAGGTGGGGGTGGGAGGCTGAATCCCGAACCCGAGAAAGCTCAGGGCGCTCTCTATCAGCATGGCGTTGGCAAGCCCTATGGTGGCGGCTACCGCCACCGGGCCGGCCACCGCCGGAAGAATATGTTTGAGGGCTGCCAGCGCCGGCCTCTCTCCCATCGATACCGATGCCTGAACGAAACCGGAGCTCTTCAGCGAATAGATTTCGGCCCTGGTTACCCTGGCTATCTCCATCCAGGAGACCGCCCCGATAATCAGGGGAATGACCCAGATGCTGCCGGGAAAGGCCGACGAGGCGACCAGGAGGATCAGAAAAAGGGGCACCGAAAGAAACAGGTCCACGAACGAGGAGACCGCGCTGTCCGCCCATCCGCCGTAAAAACCGGCCGCGCCCCCCAGGATCAACCCCAGTGCCACAGCTATGAGTACGGCGGCAAAGGCGCTGAGCAGCGAATACCTGGCTCCGTATATCAGCCGGGTGAACAGGTCCCTTCCCAGGTTATCCGTTCCCAGGAAATGGGAGGCCGAGCCGGGCTGATTTATACTGTCCATATCTATGGCGTCTCTCTGGTAGGGGGTCAGAACCGGCGCCAGGACGGCTATTATTACAAGCAGTACGATAAATATAAAAGGCATGAAGAAGGTTCTCGAAGAGAGCAGCCTCTGCATCAGCCCGGCCTTCTTTCCACGGACCGGGATGCGGGCCGGGTCGACATGATAATTTATAATTTTCTTTCTTTCCTCTGGGGTAGTCATCCGCTCTCCCTCCCCCTGGGGTCGAGAAGGATGCAAATAATATCTCCTATGAAATTAAACAGAATAATCACCAGTGAGGCTATTACCACGATCCCAAGGACCCTGGTATAGTCGTGCCTCTGAAGTCCCTGGTAGAACATCATCCCCATGCCCGGCCAGGAGAAGACGGTCTCGGTTATCACCGCCCCGGTAAACAGGGTGGATACCTGCATCGATATCGCCGCCACCGCCGGCAGGATAGATCTTTTAAGGGCGTGCTTGAGGACTATCGCCGCCGAGCCCAGCCCCTTCGCCCTGGCGGTAGTGATGAAGTCCAGTTTCATGGTCTCTATCATCCCGGTCCTGATATACTGCCCCCAGGCGGAGAGGTAGGCCAGCCCCAGCACGCAGGCGGGCATAATCAGGTGTTTGAGACTTATTCCCCCCGTCTCTATATCGCCAATCCCCCCCGCCGGAAGAAGGTCCAGCTTTATGGAAAAGAGCAGTATCGCCATCAGCCCGAACCAGAATACCGGTATCGACATCCCCGCCACCGATATCATCGAAAATAACTGGTCTATTATCCCGCCCCTGCTCAGAGCCGAGATCACCCCTATAGCCAGGCCGAATATCAGGGCCAGCAGGAATGCGGTCCCCATCAGCTGAAGGGTCGCCGGAAGACGCTCCAGTATCATATCCGTCACCGGCCTCCCGGTGACGTAGCTGGTCCCGAAATCGAACTCCAGGAAGGTGGATTTGAACCACCGCAGGTACTGCACCGGAAGGGGGTCGTCCAGCCCCATGTTCTCTCTTATTCTCTGAATATCCTGGCCGGAGATCCTGGGATTGCCGGCGAGTATACCCGCCGGGCCTCCCGGGGCCAGGTGAAGCAGTATAAAGGTCAACAGCGATATCGCTATCACCAGGGGGATTATACGTAATACTCTATATGCAATAAACCTGTACATATTATTTTACTAATTCTACCCTCTCTCCCCTTTCGGGAATAAATACATCCATATTATTTATTTTATCCTTCAGGGCCGCTGCCTGGCCGTAATCGCCGTGAACCAGGAAGAGCTTCCTGATTCCGTTTATATTATTCAGCCACTCCAGCAGCCCCCTCTGGTCGGCGTGCCCGGAGAAGCAATGGAAGGTCCTGACCTCCAACTCCGGCCCTATCCATTTTTTAAGATATTTTCCCTTCTCGCTGTATCTGACCAGGACCGGGTCCTGGCCGTTCTGAAGACGCCTGCCCAGCGAACCGGGAGACTGCCACCCCACCAGGCAGAGAAGGTTCTTCCCGTCGTCGAACATCCTGATCAGGTGACGGGGCGAGTTTGCGTGATCGAGGTTCCCGCTGGAGGAGATAAACACCGACGGGCGGTGCCGCCTGCCGTGAACTTCCAGCGAGGATTTGCTTCTTACTTCCCTCAGGGCTGATGTCGTCAGAAACTTCTCTTTGGACGCCATACTGTTCAGGCTGGCCCGGTTATCCCGGAATATATCGCTGATTCTATTTGCAGTGGGGCTGTCGGAATAGATTAATGTATTTACCGGTATCAAACCCTCTCTGCGGTAAAGCTCCAGGACCGCTATTACCTCCTGGGTCCTCCCCAGGGTAAACGCGGGTATCAGAACATCCCCTCCCCTTTCCAGGACATCACCCACAGCGCGGGCGAACTCCTCCCGGCCCTCCTCCGCGCCGCCCTCTCTGACTCTGCCTCCGTAGGTCGATTCCATGATAACGAAATCGGCCCGCCGGCAGCTTTCCAGTGGGCGGAGCAGAATCGAGTTGCCGGATCCGAGGTCGCCGGAGAATACCACCCTGGTGGTATCTGATTTATTATTAAATTTAATCTCTACAAAGCCCGCCCCCAGAAGGTGCTCCGCCCTCCTGAACCTGAAAGATATGTTATTTTCATTTTTCCACTCCCCGAAACCAACTCCGCGGATACTGCCCAGGGCGAGGTTATAGATCTCCCTGGGGACCCTGTCCCTCTTGAACGACCGGGCCATCCTCAGCATCCGGGGAACTATCTGTTCGGTAGGAGTAGAGCAGTACACCGCGCCCCGGAAACCCTCCCTGAACAGCTCCGGGATAAGGCCGCAGTGGTCGCTGTGGGCATGGGTCAGGATCATGAACGATATCCTCTCCGGGAGGGGAGGCAATATATCTGTTCCCGCACCGGAGAAAGTCCCGCAGTCGACCAGAACCGAAACGCTGTCATCGACTTCCAGCATGTAGCAGGAGCCTCCGACCTCCCTGGCCCCCCCGAAGAAGGTCAGGGCCGGATATTCCTCAGAATGCAGAGCTTCCGGCAGAAACCTCAGAACGATAACCACTGCCGCCACCGCGGCGGTAATCAGAATCGTATTTTTCCGCCTGTTCATATCTGTCCCTTATTTCCTGAGCCGCCACCGGGCCGCGTTCCAGGTATCCTGCGACTGGGTCGGGTTGGGGCGGTAGTTTTCCAGGTTCTCAGGCATGGCGTCAACCAGGGTTATCCAGAGAAGGGGCACCACCGGCATCTCACGGGCCAGGATCTCCATGATATCCATGTATAATCTCTTTCTTTCCTCGAAAGAGACCGCGGCGCTTCCCCTGGCCAGAAGCCGGGTCAGCTCCTCGTTCCGGTAGTAGGAGTAGTTCTGCCCCTCCGGGGGAATAAAATCGGCCGAATAGCTGGTCTCCTTGGTGGAAGGGTCCGGCGGCGCCATGAAGGCGTACAGCGCCATGTCGTACTCTCCCCTGGTCAGTATCCCCCTGTCGTCGTACCCGGCGAACATCACCGAAGGATGATAATTCTTTATTCTTATATCGAAACCCACCCTTCCCAGCTGCTCCACCAGCACCACCTCGGTCCTCTCCCGGTTGGCCCTTCCGGTGGTGGTGGAAAGGGTTACGGTAAGTTTTCTGCCTTCCTTCTCCCTGATTCCGTCGCCGTCGCTGTCCAGCCAGCCCGCCTCCCTGAGAAGCTTCTCGGCCCGGGCCGGGTCGTACATATTCATCTCCCTGCCTATACCGGTATGGTAGGGAGATGCCGGATGCTCGTCGCTGTAGGCCGGTATCCAGAGCCCGCCGTATATCTTCCCGGAAATTACCTCCCGGTCTATGGCGGCAGAGACCGCTCTTCTCACCCGGGGGTCGTCAAGAGGCGGCCTGGAACAGTTAAGGTCCAGGTGCTCCAGAAACAGCGCAGGGGTCCGGTACTGCTTTATCCCGTCAATCTTATCCAGAAGATCTAGCATCCCGGAGGGGACGTTGTCGGCGCCCATTATCCCGCCGCTCTCCAGCTGGAAGAGCATGGCGTTATCCTCCAGTATGAATCTGATTATTATCCTGTCCAGGTAGGGGCCGTCGCCGTAGTAATCGCTGTTGGGAACGAAAACCATATGCGAGCCGTGTTCCCATTTTTCGAGAATAAAGGGGCCGCTGCCGACCGGCTTCTGGTGGTAGGGAGCGTTCATGAAGTTTTTTCCCGCGTAATCCTTCAGAAGGTGCCTGGGAAGGACCGACTCGTCGTAGAAGCAGTCCCCAGCGAAGTTGGCGTATACCCTGCTGAGATGAAAAATAACGGTATGCGGGTCCGGAGTCTCAACCCTCTCGATCACATCCCATCCCTGCCTGGTACCGACGTTTATATCGGGATTCTTCATCAGCCCGACTGTAAACTTTATATCCGCAGAGGTAACCGGCTTTCCATCGTGCCACCGGGCGTTTTCTCTGAGATGATAGGTGTACCTGAGATGATCCTCCGATATACCGCCGTTTTCGACGGTGGGAACCTCGCGGATAAGGTCCGGGATCAGCTCCATCCTGTCATTGTGCTTCACAAACTTGCTGAAGATCAGGTTGCATACATAGATGCTTGACACCATGCTACTTACAGCTTCATTGAGTATCTCCGGCTCCTGCTGGATCCCTATAACCAGCCTCTTTTCCCCCCCTCCCCGCTTACTCTGGTCGGAGCTCGAACATCCGGAAAAAATCATTATAGCGGCAAGTATGAATGAAGAAATGCGCCTTGAAATACCCATTATACCCCCAATTTATTTACCAGTAAATATAGTATTCCGTTACAGTTCAAGCATTTAATATGCCAGAAAGGCGGCCGGGGCGGCAGGGGCGAAAACTGTGGTGTAAAGTATTCCGACAGTTCTAGATGTAGGAGTGCAGCCCGCCCAGCACCAGCGTGCCCAGGAAGGATAAGATTATGATTACAAAGCCGATTATGGACATCCAGGCCAGTACCGCCCCCTGCCATTTTCCCCTTCTCTGCTGATGAAGCAGCAGCGTATAAAAGAGCCAGACCACCAGGGCCCCGGTCTCCTTGGGGTCCCAGCTCCAGAACCTGCCCCATGCCTTCCAGGCCCACAGAGCCCCCGCGAACAGCGCTCCCACTGTAAACAGGGGATACCCCACACGGATAGCCCCGGTAATAAGATCTTCCACCCGGTCCGATTCCCGGAAATCAGGGCCGCTCCGGGATACTCTGATCAGGTAATACCCTCCCCCGCCAGCCGCTATGAGAAAGGCGCACTCGGAGGCGGCTGCCAGTATGATATGGATATAGAACCAGTAGCTCTGAAGAGCGGGCATCAGCTGTTTGGATATCTCCTTGGGCAGAAAGGCGGATATAACGAAAATAACGACTATTACCGGAGATACCGCGGCCCCGCCTATGGAGATATCGAACCTGAACATCAGGGCGACGAAGGACGCGGCTATCAGCCATGAAAGTATCAGTGAATAACCGAACATATTGCCGATCGGCATGTGGGAGGAATAGTACCATCTCAGGGCTATACCCGCGGTATGGGCTATCAGCGCGGCGGAGAAGCCCACCAGGGCGGCCCTCTCGCTAATTCTGCTGCGGGTAGCCGAGTACACCACGAACAGCGGGAATGAAATCAGATACCCCCAGAAAGCGATCCAGAACAGAGTGATGTCAGCTGCCGGTTCCATGTATTCCGCCTTCCCTGTAAGCTTTGATAATATCCCGGAGCCTCTCTTCCAGCCCTTCCCTGATCCCGCCGGCTCTGAAATCCCTTCCCGTGATCACCAGCCCCCCCGTATCCAGCCTGCCCCTGAGAAGATGGTACCTGGTGCCGAACAGCAGGATCAGGCCCAGGACCGACAATCCTATGCCTGCCACTATAACCGGGGCGTGCGGCGACCTGCTGATCTCAAGCCCCGTATAGAAAACCGGCTCGATATATATAATCGAGAATCCTGCCGGGATATCGAGGGTGGAGTGCATCGCCCTGTCCCCGGCAAAGGCCCATCCCCTCCCGGTACCGAAATCGCCGCTGACTTCCAGCCTGACCGCCGGATTCCTCATCCTTCTTCCCTCGCTGTAAGCGCCCTCCGGCCCCATCCTGAAATCGGGTAGGTATTCAAGGACCCTGACGGTCCAGTCCCACTTCTTCAGTTTGACCTCATCGCCCATGGCGGCGTTGAAAGCTTCAGTCTGATCCCCCCTCCGGCAGGCCAGGCGGACCCAGGAAAGCTCATCCTCGGCCACGTAATAGGCGCTCTGGTAGATATCGTATCCCTTATAGCTTACCGGGTGATTCACCTCCACCACCTTCCTGACGCCCTTCTCCCCCGCCTGCCCGGGCAGGCGGATGAAGGTCAGGTAATCGGATACCGCGCCCTCTTCCGTTCTTACTATCCTGAATTCATCTATCCTGATCGAATCGGCGCTTCCGAACAGCGGAACGCTGTCTCCCTTCTTCCCGTAAACCAGCTCACTTTTTCCCTGGAAAGATCCGATCATACCCCCGATTGTGATAACCAGCAATCCGATGTGGAATACGAAGCTGCCGGGATAATGCCATCTTCCGCCCCGCGCCGAGAAGAGTATCTTCCCGTCCTTCTCGCTGGATCTGAGGGCGTACCTCTTCCTTCCCAGGAAACGGGCCGCCCTCCGGTACAGCTCGGGAAGAAAATCCTCATCGACCCGGAAAGGGGTTCCGTGTTCTCTGGCGTAATGGCCGGTTATATCATCCTTGTCCAGATTACTCCTGGCCAGGCTGCTCCAGCTGATTTCGATTCTGTTTCTCTTATCCGCTCCCTTCCCCGGCTCCGACGGCTCCGGGACGGTGAATGATTTCTTCAGGTAGCCCTGCCAGCCGGTCAGGATACAGGCCAGAAGAGTAATAAAAAAGAGCGCCAGTACGGACCGGTACCAGAAGGAATGGAAAGGGTCGTAGAGACGCAGAAAGGTTACCGCGCGGTATCCGTTATCGCCCCACCTGTCGCGGAAGAACTCCTCCTGCATGGGGACGTTCCCGGGAAAGATCTCAGTGCTTATCCAGCCCATGGTGCTGGCTATGAGAAGGAGGGCGATAACCACCGCCGCGGTTTTCATCGAAATGATCCGCCAGCCGTTATTTGCTATGTTATTGTTATTCGATTCAGCCAATATCCACCTCTGAAACGAATCAGGACCCGGCCGATATGATTATATCGGGCGTAAGATTTATTCCCCGGATGGAAACGATTATATATCTGTTTGATAATATTTGCAATATGTGTAAAGCTCAATAATATTAAAACAATCATAAACTGAAGTGCCGGTTCCCGGAGGACCGATGTTTTCAGATAATATTATATTTAAAAAAATACTGATCGTTCCCGCGGCTGTGCTGCTGATCCTTGCCGCCTCCGGATGTTCCGGGGATGAGACCGGGGCGAAGAACAGGTCCACCTTCTTAAAAATAAAAAAAGAAGCTATATCCCTTTACACCTATCTTCACCCCCTGAAATCCTCGCGGGCGGGGATAACCGCCGCCGATTCGTCGCTTTTTATCTTCAGCCCGGATGAGCTTGCCGAAGCCGCGGTGCGGATCGAAAGGATCGCAACCGGTTTCTCCTCTCTGACCTCGGAGGGGCTCAGCCAAGAGGAGATAGATAATTCCAGGCTCATCATAAATTTCGTTCACGGAGAAAGGTTCGCGCTGAATAATATCCGGTACTTCACCAAACCGGTGATATACTGCTGGGCAGCCAGGGAAGCGCTCTGGGGTATCCCATCCAGAAGCGGCGAGCCCTACCGGGGGGAATTCGAAAACTATAGCAGGAGGGTGGGCAGGATACCGGAGCTGCTATCCAATGCAAGGAGTATGATAGTCAAGCCCTCCACCATGCATATCGAGATATCGCTGGATATAATAGATGAGCTCAGCGGGGAGATCCGGCGGCTTAGAGAGCTGCTGCTTTCCAGGTACGGCGCCGGCGGGGCGGAACTGGACAGGGCCTTCGGAGAAATAATGAAGTTCCGGAGATTCATATCGGATACCCTCTCGGCCAGGGCGAAGGGCAGTATAATACTGGGCAGGGAAAACCTGGCCGGCATATTCAGATACGAGGAGGACATCTCTGCCGATCCGGACTATCTGGTATCCAGAGCCGGAGAAAAGATGAAGGTCCTGAGACAGAACCTTGAAGGGTTTGCCGGGAGAATCAAAGCTGTAAACGTTGAGGAGCCGGATGACCCGCTGATCTATTTCTCCGGGGAAGCCCTCTCCGGCCTGGCAGAAAAACTGGCTGAGAGTGGAAAAGTCTTCGGCAGGAATAATGAGATCCCCGGTATCATCAGGCAGCATCCCGTCCGTTACCCCCGCGCCAACACATTCTTCTCCATACCTTTCGGAGAAAGAGACCTCATAGAATGGATTCCCCCTTACCTGGGGAACCCCCATTCAGCCCGGATCGCCGCCTCCGGCAGGCTGATGGAGCCGGGCGGCAAAAGGTTCAGGGAAAGCTCGGTAACCTTTGACCTGGCCAGGGCGGCCATACTTGCCGGATACTGCTCCTCCAGCTCTGATACAATCAGAACCCTCTTTGGAAGCACAACCTACAAATACGGCCGGCTGGCCCGGAAGATAGACGCCTTCCTGAAGAATTACCGGGACGGCGGATTCCACCTGAGAAAACGTTATATCGACTGGCAGCTCCTTAACCTGGCCAGGATGATAGTGGTGTTCAAGCTGCATGAAGGGAAATTCACCATAAAAGCCGCAGTTGATTTCTTCACCGAAAGAGCGGGAGTAACAGACCGGGAAGCCATGATGTATATTAAAGAAGCCTACGTATCACCCTCGGCCGCATACCCCGGCATAGCCGATATTATTCTGTCGGATATTATATCGAAACTGGCAAAGACCGGGGATGAGAAGCTTCAGAGAATGGATACCGACGATATACTGAAGGATAATAAGCTGCTGCCGCTGCAGCAGATAGAGAAGAAGTATTTTTGATGTTTATTTATATTAACTCACCTGAACTGTAAACTATATCGCCGCCCACAACCGTTGCCAGAACCTCAATTTCAGATATCGCTTCAGGAGCAGCCTCATAAATATCCCGGGATATTACTACAAGATCGGCATCCATGCCAGGAGCTACCGAACCTCTTCTGTTCTCATCGAATGAAGCGAACGCGGCGTTCACGGTATACGCTTCCAGGGCCTGGAGCAGGGTCAGGCTTTCATTATCTGCCATTCCCTGTGGTTTGCCGCCGGCCGCAGCTCTGGTAACGGCGGCCTGGATGCCGGAGAAAGGATCGATGATTTTCTCAAAGGGAAGATCGGAACCCGCCGCGATCGCACACCCCGAATCGACAAGGCTTTTCCAGGGGTATGCCATACTCAGGCGCTCCCTTCCCAGCCGCCGCTCAAGCCAGCCCGAGTCCGACACGAAGTGGCTGAACTGCATGGAAGGTATAACCCCCAGGGAGTCGAACCTGGGAATATCAACGGGGTCTATCACCTGGGCGTGCTCTATCCGGTGCCTGAACCGCCGGCCCGGAAACTGGCCGAATACCTGTTCGAAAACGTCCAGTGCCGTGCGGTTGGCCAGGTCCCCGATAGCGTGCACCGCCGTCTGAACAGACCGGCTGTGAAAGAACTCAATCCTGCGCCGGAGCTCCCCGCTGCCGGTTACTGTAATTCCCCGGTTGCCGGGGTCGTCGGAATAATCCTCTATCAGCGCGGCGGTCCTGGCCCCCAGAGAGCCGTCGGCGAAGAGTTTAACCCCCGGTACCGAGAGAAAATCGTTTTTCCGCCGTGCGGCATCTCTTACCTGGCCTGCGATACCTTCCGGATCTCCCGGCGTTCCGGGAAGGTATCCGGCGACCCTCAACCGCAGATCGCCTCCGGCGGCAAGTTCAGCGTAGCTCTCCAGGGCATCGGCGGTCATCCCCATATCGTGGACGCCGGTTATGCCGAGAGAGAGCATTTCTTCCGCCGCAGCGGCCAGCAGCTCTTTCCGGGCAGCCCCGGAGGGAGTATCGATCGCCGATCTGATTATATCGACAGCTTCATCCTGGACCAGTCCGTTCTCCCATATTACCCTTCCCCCGGCGGGGTCCGGCCCGCCCCTTTCCAGACCGGCGCGGGAAAGGGCGGCGGAGTTGACCAGCGCCGCGTGCCCGCATATTCTCTCCAGAAAGACCGGGGTATCTCCGGCGGCCATATCCATGCTCTCCAGCGAGGGAAGGGCCGGATGGTTCATAGTATTCTGATCCCAGCCTCTTCCCAGTATCCAATCTCCCACGTTATTATCCATATGCCCGGCTACCGCGGAGATTATATCCGCAGCAGAACGCGCGCCGCTCAGGTCTATCCATCCCTTTTCACAGGCATACAGGTAGAGGTGAGTGTGGGAATCTGTCAGGCCTGGGAGTACTGTCCTGCCTCCCAGGTCGTATTTCTCAACAGCTCTTCCAGCCGCTGAAAGAAGCTCTTCAGAGGAACCTGCCCGCAGGATCTTCCCGTTATTAATCATAACCGCTTCCGCCTCCGGGAGGCGGCTGTCCATGGTAATCACCCTGCAGTTATAGAAAAGTCTTTTCACGGTATAACTCACTTAAATTATTCTTCCCGGCAGCGAAATGATAACATAATTACATACCCGCCGCTTTAATTTTCCCCGAACCTCACCGTCCTGAATCCGTATAATCCATATAATATATATGGAAAATTATTATCATGGTTGCCCGATTATTTATTATTAGTTATTATTACTGAAAATAATACAGGAGCGTTTGATGAATTACTACAGAGGTCAGGGTTCAAACCCGGTGTTCGACTGGTTCAACCGCAATGCGGTAAACAAAATAATTGCGGCGAACGTAATAATGTTCCTGCTGCAGATATTTCTCCAGCGGACCCCCTTTACATACTATCTGGCACTTCGCCCCTATCTGTTTATCAGAGGGTTCGTATGGCAGGCTGTGACCTATATGTTCCTCCACGCGGACCTTCTTCATATAGGCCTCAATATGTTCGTTATCTGGATGTTCGGGAGGCAGCTGGAATATGTCTGGGGAAGCAACAGGTTCGTTAAATATTACTTTGTCTGCGGGCTTGGCGGAGCTGTCTTCAGCTTCATATTCTCATACAATAACCCCGTGATAGGAGCATCAGCGGCGGCTTACGGCCTTCTGCTGGCCTACGCTGTACTGTTCCCCCACAACCAGATATTCCTCTGGGGACTGTTCCCGGTGAGGGCCAGGACCCTGGTGATAGCCCTGATAGTCATAGAACTCTTTTCAGGCATGACCAGAAGCGATAATATAGCCCATTTCGCTCATCTGGGCGGCATTGCAGCCGGCCTGTTCTACATAAGAACCGATCACCGGGCCGGGGGGTTCATGGCCAGAATCAGAAAATTCTTCAATTCAATCCCCATAAAGATAGATTTCGGAGACAGCGGCGGCGATGAACCGGATTCAGGCGGCGAGGAGCCGCTTGACTATTCGCAGGGGAAGGTCGATTCCATCCTGGACAAGATTTCGGAGAAGGGTTACGGATCGCTGAGCGAGACCGAGCGCAGAATACTTGAGAAGTACTCCGAAAACGAAGATAAGAATTGATCTATCTGAAATTATTCCCCGCTGAGAGAGTTTATGGCTTCCTGAAGTGATTTCCCCTCTTCATCGCTCAATTCCCTGGAAGGGGCGCCGTTCCTTACCTCTATGGAATAGCCCCTTGCGGAGTTTCTGGCTACCAGGTTGGAGAGAATGAATCCGTTCTTCTTCGGGGTCAGAAGGCATAGCGAGTAGCTCTGGTTTCCCCCGATATCGTCAAAGGCGTTGTAGCGGACCAGGCCCATGCCGCGGTAGAAATCTTCCAGCCCGGTGGTGATCGCCGCTATCTGCTCCGACTGCTTCTTGACATATTCCCGGTTCTGGTCTACGCCCTCCAGAAGCCTGGTGAGGGATTCCCTGGTCCCGGCGTTTTCGTACATCTCGGCCATGGCGCTGAAAGGTTTGCTGAGCCTGCTCAGCCTGTAAAGCAGGATCAGGGAAATAACCAGGGCGGCGGCCGCCAGTATAAAGGTTGATGTTATAAAGAGCGCTGAGTTAGAAGAAACTAATTCATTCAATCTATAAACCTCCTGCTGTAATTCATGAACAACAGAATAAATTAACCCGGCTGGAATGTAAAGGGATAAACAGCAGAATATTACCGAAGTACAGGTATCGCTGAACGTCCCGTGTTAATATTTCAGAGAAAACAAAAAGATAATGCCGAGGGCGGGATTTGAACCCGCACAAGCGTTTCGCTCACTACCCCCTCAAGATAGCGTGTCTACCAATTCCACCACCTCGGCAATAGTAATAAAATATAATTATTCTGAAGTTGTATCAGCGCCAGCCGGCTCTTCGCCGGATCCCCGGAGTATCTCGTCAAGATCTTTCTGCGCTTCAGGAACCATGGTTCCCATCTCTCTCTGCTCTGCGGCCTTCCGCAGCACGCTCTCCTGTTCCTCGGTACCCCGGCTCGCGGACAGAAAGGCCAGGGAGAGGGATGTCACCATAAAAATCACCGCCAGATAGGTAGTGGCCTTACCAAGGAAAGAAGCCGCCTCGCGGCCTCCCATCACCGCCTGGCTACCCATACCGCCAAATGCCCCCGAAAGACCCCCGCCCTTGCTGGACTGCATCAGAACCACAATAACCAGAAGTATACAGGCTATTACATGAATTGTTACAAATATACTAAATATCATTTATTCACCAACCTCTCAGATAGTTAGTTTAATTAATGAGAGGGTGTTAGTCAAATTAATAATGACGTGAAACGAATAATTCGGGCCTGCTCTAGACCGCCCGGATGATATCCAGGAACGAGCCCGCTTCGAGAGAGGCGCCTCCCACCAGGGCCCCGTCGATATCCTCTTCGCTGAGAAGCTGCTCCGCGTTGTCCGCTTTGACGCTGCCGCCGTACATGATCACCATCTCTTCGGCCGCGCTGTCTCCTGAACTCCCTGATATCCAATCTCTTATAAACTCATGCATGGCGGCCGCATCCCCGGGTGTAGCGGTCTCTCCGGTCCCTATAGCCCACACCGGTTCGTAGGCAAGGATCACTTCGGACAGCTCCCGGTCGTCCAGTCCATCCAGGACTCCTTTCAGCTGCCTGCCTACCACCTCTTCCGCCTTTCCCTCTTCTCTCTGTTTCAGAAGCTCTCCCACGCATAATACCGGGGTCAGTTTATGCTTAAGGGCCGCCCTCAGCTTTTTCGCCAGCAGGGGAGAATCCTCTCCGAAGATATGCCTTCTCTCCGAATGCCCCACCAGGCAGTACCGGCAGCCGGCGCTCTTGAGCATGGGCGCCGATATTTCGCCGGTATAGGCGCCTTTTTCTTCGAAATAGAGGTTCTGGCCGCCCACTCCGATATCGGAGCCTTTCAGGACTTCCACCACCGCGGGGATAGCGGTAAAGGGGGGAAAGAGAATTACCTCGCACTCTGCCGGTTCCCTGTCCAGGCCGCTGAGCAGGCCGGAAGCCAGCCTGGCCCCGGCACCGCCGTCCAGATTCATCTTCCAGTTCCCGGCAATGACAGTACTTCTCATTACGCCCTCCTTTTTTATTCTTCCGTTCAGCCCTCCAGCGCACTGACCGCGGGAAGAACGCTCCCTTCCAGAAGAGTAAGAGAGGCTCCCCCGCCGGTGGAGATATGATCGATACTGCCGGCCAGATGAATGGAGTTCAGCGCTGATACGCTGTCACCACCGCCTACCACCGTGCGGGCGCCGGATTCCGCTATCGCCCCGGCAACCGCCCTGGTACCCTCCGCGAAATCTTCATTCTCGAAGATACCCATGGGGCCGTTCCAGAATATGGTCCCCGCACCGCTCAGTTCGCCGGCAAACATCTCGATGCTCTTCTCTCCTATATCAACGCCTACCCAGCCCTCCGGTATATCCCCCGATGAAACAGTCCTGAACTCCGAATATCCGTCAGTATCTTCGGCCACCACCACGTCCACCGGCAGAAGTATTTTCTTTATTCCCTGTTCATCCCTGGTTTCCATCAGTTCCCTGCACATCCGGAGATAATCGTCGTTCACTATGGAATCACCGGTCTCCAGCCCGGCCGCCTTGAAAAAGGTAAAGGCCATCGCGCCCCCGATGATTACCCTGTCCACCAGACCCGCCAGGTTCTCGATCAGCTTTACCTTGCTGGATATCTTCACTCCGCCAAGAACCGCCACGAAGGGCCGCTCCGGGTCCTCCAGCAGAGAGCCCAGTATACGCAGCTCCTTCTCCAGAAGAAACCCGGCTCCTTTTCTCTCGAAGAGGATGGGGACTCCCACCGTGGAAGCGTGCGCCCGGTGGGCGGTTCCGAAAGCGTCGTTAACGTATATATCTCCCCACTTCGCCAGCCGGGAAGCAAATCCGGGATCATTATCCTTTTCGCCGGGGTAAAATCTCAGGTTCTCCAGAAGGAGGATTTCCCCCGGCTGAAGGCCCGAGACCATCTTTTCAACTTTCTCGCCCACACAGTCATCCACGAATTTTACCGGATAATCGGTAAGCTCGCCGAGCTTATGAGCTGCCACCTCCAGGCTCAGAGAAGAATCCCTCCTGCCGTCCGGCCTGCCCATATGAGACATCAGTACCAGGGACGCTTCCGAGCCGGTTATGTGTTCTATACTGGGCAGCGCGGACCTGATCCTGGTATCGTCAGCGATCTCCCCGTGATAGGAGATGGGAACGTTGAAGTCCACCCGCATCAGCACCCTGGACCCCTTTAACTTTAACTCTTTCAATGTCTTCCAGGCCATTTTCCCTCCCCGGAATTTCTATCTGGTGGCTATCCATTTAGCCATATCAACCATTCTCATGGCATATCCGTACTCATTGTCATACCAGGCCAGGATCTTGAACACCCTGGGATTGATCTGCATGGTGGAGGAAGCGTCGAATATCGACGAATACGGATTACCAACCACATCCACCGACACAACCGGATCCTCCGTATATTCCAGTATCCCTCTCAGGGATCGGCCCGCCGCCTGTTTCATCGCGGCGTTTACCTTCTCCACGGTGGCGTTCTTCTTCAGCCCCACAGTCAGATCGACCAGCGAGCCGTCCGGAGTGGGCACCCTCACCGCTATCCCGTTCATCTTTCCCTTCAGCCTGGGCATTACCACACCCACCGCCTTTGCCGCTCCCGTGGACGTCGGGATCATGGAGACCGCGCATGCCCTGGCCCTGCGGTAGTCCTTCTTGTGAGGGGCGTCAAGTACGTTCTGATCGTTGGTATAGGCGTGAATGGTGGTCATCAGCCCGTAGGATATCCCGAACTTCTTGTCCAGCACGCTGGCAACCGGAGCCAGGCAGTTGGTGGTGCAGGAAGCCGTGGAAATAATGTCATGCTTGCTCTTTCTGTACTTCCGGTGATTAACCCCCATCACTATCATGATATCGGCATCCGGAGAGGGCGCCGATATGATAACCTTTCCGGCGCCGGCATCCAGGTGCTTGGCGGCATCCTTTCTCTTTCTGAAAAATCCGGTCGACTCTATTACTATATCCACCCGGTGCCTGGTCCAGGGGAGCTTGGCGGGATCGGGCTCCGCGTATACCTTGAACTTGTTTGACCCGGCCTTTATATGCCCGCTCTTGAGGGCCTTTACATCTCCCGGGTACCTGCCGTGAACCGAATCGTACTTCAGAAGATGAGCCAGCATCTCGGCGTCGGTCAGATCGTTGACCGCCACCAGATTGAACTTCTTATCCCCCGCCAGCCCGCGTGCTACCAGCCTTCCTATTCTGCCGAATCCATTGATAGCTACCTTAATAGCCATTTCAGTCCTCCTTAAGGAAATCTATTTTACTTTCCCCTTGCTTCCGAACAATTCAATTTTTGTCTTTACTACCTCTCTGATTCCGTCTCTTCCAGCTCCCAGATATTTTCTGGGATCGAACACCTCCGGGCTCTCCGCCAGTTTCTTTCTCATGAAGGCGGTGAAGACGATCCGCATATCGGTATCTATGTTGACCTTGCAGATCCCCCTTGTTACCGCTTCTCTTATCGATTCGTCGGGAACTCCGCGGGCATCCCCGATATCCGCTCCGTACTTATTGGCCAGAGCGACATGGTCCGGATTTACTCCGGAGGCCCCGTGAAGGACCAGCGGTATCGATACCTTCGAGGAGATCTTCTCCAGAATATCCATGGCCAGCTGAGCTTCACCCTTGAACTTGTAAGCCCCGTGAGAGGTCCCTATCGCCACCGCCAGGGCGTCCACGCCGGTCCGCTCCACGAACTCCGCCGCTTCATCCGGGTTGGTGAACCTGGCTTCCTGCTCGGAGACAGAGATATTATCCTCCACTCCGGCAAGCTGCCCCAGCTCTCCCTCCACGGAGACCCCTTTCCCGGCGGCCTTGTCAACGACTTCTTTTGTAACTTTGATATTCTCCTCGAATGGAAGGTGGGACCCGTCTATCATAACAGATGTAAAACCGTTATTAATGCAGTGCTCTATAATTTCCATATCCCTTCCGTGATCCAGGTGGATGGCGAACTCGGTGTTATCCTCCTCTGCAGCCAGCTGAACCATGGAGAAGAGATTGTCGAAACCGGCGTACTTGATAGCTCCCTCTGAGACCGCTATGATGGCGGGGCTGCCATGTTCAGCCGCGGTCCCGGTTATCGCCTGGATAAACTCCATATTGTTGACATTGAAGGCCCCCACGGCGTATCCGCCATCCCTGGCGGCATCCAGAAGCTTCCTGTTTGTTACAAGCACTGAATATCTCCTTTCCGAATACTATGAATATTCACTGCGCTAATGATATATCGCTGCCGCGGGCCGGCCTTACGGCCGAGCGGGCATTCAGTTACCTTATTTTGATATTGAAACAGAAAAAGTTAAGAGCTTCAACATTTAATTTGCAAATCTAAACAGAGATACGAGCCAGCGTGAATTTTCACAGAGACGTCCCCGCGGCCAGAACCGCAATCACCGAATGCCCCGCCGAGGCCAGCACCCGGAGGCACTCCCCTGCGGTCTCCCCGGTGGTGACAAGGTCGTCGACCAGTACGATCCCGCCTGAGGCGGAGCCTCCGGCGGCCCTGAAAGCGCCCGCCACGTTTGACTTTCTCTTTTCCGGGGCCAGCTTTGCCTGGCTTCTGGTTCTCTTCTTTCTGAAGACGATATCCGTTCTGACCCCGCAGGCGGACCTGGCTGCTATTCCGCGGGCCAGAAGCTCCGCCTGGTTGTACCTTCTCCTTCTCTCCCTGGAGCGGTGAAGGGGAACCGGAACCAGTACAATTTCAGAAAGATCTGGTGCGCCCGGCTTTTCCGCATACCTGATCAGCGCCTCCGCCATCCACCAGGAGAGCGGGGAGGCCGCTGACCTGCCGTCCGAGTACTTCAGGTATTTCACCAGCGCGAGAAGTATCGAACAGGTACGGAAGGGGGCTATTACGGAAACCCCTCCAAGCAGAGGCGGTTCCTGCCCCAGCGCCGGAGAAAGTTTCAGCCAGCAGGATCGGCAAAGGGCCCGCGCGGGAAGCTCTATCCCGGTCACCGGCGAAAATGTATGCCTGGCGCAGAAAAAGCCATAAAAGGCCCTATCAAACCTGCCGCCAAGGTCTATCGATTGTGGTATGGCCGCCCCGCAGATAAGACATTTCTCAGTGAAGATATGTGAAAGCAGGAAAGAAAAGAAAGACCCTGCAGCGCCCATTCGCCTCACCGCCCCGATATCCCCTGTCAGGCTTTTTCAGCCCTCGCCCTGGAAAACCAAATAAGAAAAATTCCCAGCAGTAACAGCCCTATGCTGATCAGCTGGTTGTCGGTCAGCCCTCCCGCCACTATCGCCGAATCCTCATAATACCTGACGAAATCTACCAGGAACCTGGCGACTGCGTAAAGGACGCAGAGTACTCCGAACAGGAAGCCGGGAGGCTGCCTCTTCTTTCTGTCGATAAGGATCAGAACCGCGAAAATAATCAGCCCGTAGAGGCTGGAATAGAGCTGGGTGGGATGTATATGAACGCCCGGGAAAATGTACCCGGCCGGCGCCTCGCCGGGGAATACCATCCCCACAGCGCAGGAGGTCGGTTCGCCGAAGCAGCAGCCGCTGAGGAAACAGCCGATCCTGGTGAGCATTATGCCAAGGCCTATGGAGGGAGCTATAATATCAGCCACCTGAAGAAAAGATGCCTTTTTTGCCCTTAGATATATACCTGATGAAATCACCGCCAGAACCAGGCCGCCGTAGTATGTGGCGCCCCCCTGCCAGAGAGCTACGATATCCAGTACTCCCTGGTAATGGTCCAGGTGGGTCAGGATATATAGCCCTCGGGATCCGATAATAGCCGATATCACTATTATAATGCTGAGGTCGTAAATCAGCCCGGGGGAAACCTGCCGCTTTTCCGCTCTGAGGCCGGCCAGCAATATCCCGAAAAAGAAGCTCAGAGCGAGCATAAATCCGTAAGAATATATCTTCAATTTCCATATCTCAATCAGAATTGGGTGCAAAATTTCCTCCTCATTCTCCGCTGACGCTGAGCCCGCTGACCAGAACCGGGGGCGAGCCGGTATCTCCGACAAAATGCAGGCCGCTTCCGATCTCAGCTATGCCGTACAGAAGATCCAGTATGCTTCCCGCTACCGTCATCTCGCAGAGAGGGTGCTTTCTCTCACCTGAGCTGATGTAATGTCCGTTGAAACCCAGGGAGAAATCACCTGATATGGTATCTGCGGTGTGTATCCCCATAATGTTCTGTATCAGGACTCCCCTGTCGATTCCGGCTATCATATCATCCATTCCCCTGGCTCCCGGTTCCAGGTACAGGTTGGCCGCTCCCGGTTCTGGTATCGCCTTAAACGACGGCCTGACGGCGTTTCCCGGCCTTCCCCCTCCCATCTTCCTGGCGGTGGCCGAAGTATGGAAATAACCTTTCAACACACCTCCGCTGATCAGTTCGATTCTGCCGGCGGGAACCCCCTCATCGTCGAAGACGCAGTTCCCGCATCCTCCCTCCAGCGCCGGGTCGTCAACAATGTTAACATACTCCGGGGCCAGGTCGCTGTTCAATTTCCCGGCCAGGCATGACATGCCCTTGGTTACCAATTCCGCGGAGAGGATATCCTCCAGAAATCCGAGCATATCGATAAAAGCGTAACTGTCGAACAGCGCCGGCAGGCGCCCTCCCCGGATCTTCCTTGACCCCAGCAGGCTTACCGCCCTGGCGGCGGCTCTCCTTCCGGTCATTCTGAAATCCACCCCTCCCCGCTCCGGCGACTGGTGCCAGAATCCGCCGCTTCTTATCTCATCCCCCCTTCTGGCTATTGCTGAAATGAAACAGGAACAGCACCCCCGGTAATCTTCGCGGACGAATCCCCTGGTGCTGCCCACCGTAACCCTGGTCCAGCTCTCGCTGTAGCCGGCATTTCTGGTATTCACCACCTCGCCGCTGTAGCTGAACGCTTGTTCCTCCATCTCCAGCACTCTTTCCGTCAGCATCTCTACATCGGGTTCCCCTCGATCGGAGAGGTCCGGCTCTCTTTCCAGCTGATGGAAATCGGCAATCAACATCTCTCCGGTGGGAGATCCCGCAGCCGCGGATGCGGCCGCCTCTTCAAAAGCGCTCTCCAGGGCGGCTTTGGAAAGATCGCTGCTGAAAGCGTACCCGCTTCTGCTATTCTCCACCAGCCTGATCCCGACGCCCCTGTCACGGTATCTTTCAATCGACTCGGTGCTGCCACGGTGGACTTCTATCTCCAGGCCCCTGCTGTCCTCGGCGAATACCTCGCAATCGACATTACGGCTCTTTGCGATATCAAGTATATGATTTACGTATTCTTTCAAACTCACTTCCTATCAGTACTCATAAAATCTCATTCCAAAGTTCAGAACGATACCAACAAGAAAACAGCTGGTCAACATGGAACTTCCCCCGTAGCTGAGAAAGGGAAGCGGAAGACCGGTGACAGGCGCCAGCCCGATGGTCATTCCGATATTGACGGCGGCATGAAAAATAAAATAGGTACAGATCCCGACAGCGGCCAGCGAAGCGAAACGGCTCTTGGCCCTGGCCGCTATACCCAGTATACGATAGGCCAGTATCAGAAAGAGAATCAAGACTACCAGGCTCCCCAGTAACCCGGTCTCCTCGCTGAGTACCGAGTATACGAAGTCCGAATGCCTCTCCGGCAGGAATTCGAGCATCTTCTGGGTTCCCTGCAGGAACCCCTTGCCGGTTATACCCCCGGAACCCACCGCAACCTTGGACTGGTAAACCTGCCATCCGGTTCCCAGTATATCGGATTCCGGCCTCAGGAAAGCGAAAACTCTTCTCTGCTGATACGGCTTCAGGTATCCGAGAAGGTAAGGAACGGCCAGGATTACAGCCAGGTTAACTCCCAGAAGCATTGCGCTCTGGAAAATCCGGTGCCTCCTCCGGTAGGCGATTATGAGTATGAATATGAAAAATATCAGCAGTGAGAAGGGATAGTTCCCTTCGCTGATGGAATGCTTGCTGTATATGGTCAGAAAGGCGTTCAATACCGGGGTTATGAACAGAAGCATTATGCCCTCGTCCAGCCCCCTCCAGTAGAGCATGGCCAGCAGTATCGCCGGGAATACTATTGATGTTCCCAGGTCCGGCTGCTGAATGATCAGGATGAAAGGCACTGCCACTATAAGCGCGGATAGGGATATTACCCGGATGGATTCGGGGGAACGCTCCTTCTTGGAAAGATACCTGGCCAGCAGAAATATTGTGGCTATCTTCATGAATTCGCTCGGCTGAATCCTGAGGGAACCGATGTTTATCCACCGGCCGGAATCGCCGGAACCCGGGAAGAAGAAAAGAAACATCAGCATTAACAGCCCCAGGAAGTAGAACAGGTACCCGCCGGCCTCATAGTACCTGAAAGGTATCAGGGCCCCCGCCAGGAGGACAGCCATCCCCAGGATCGCCCACAGGAGCTGCCTGTTATAGTAATGATAGGGATCCTCCTGGTTTGCCGTATCCATCAGCTTTTCCGGTATATAACCGATGGAATAGAGATTCACCAACCCGATGGCGATCAGTGATACGGTCACCAGAAGAAGAATCCAGTCGAAATTCTCAAGGTGTTTGGTCTTCACGCTCTCACCTTCCCGCTGCCGGCCTGGCCTGGAATCCCGGCTCTGGATCAGAGACGGTAATCTCCCCGGCTTTATTGTTGTCATTTCCGGCATGCCCGGGTATCTCTCCCAGAATTTCCCGGAAATAGTACCGCATTACATCACGGGCCAGCGGCCCGGCCTCCACTCCGCCGTGCCCGGCGTTCTCCAGAACCACCACTATGGCGAAACGGGGGGATTTCACCGGAGCGAAAGCCACGAACAGGGCATGGTCCTCTCCATGCGGGTTCTGAGATGTTCCTGTCTTGCCCGCCGATGTCAGGCCCTCCACGCGGGAAAACCTTCCGGTGCCAAGCTCCTCTTCCACCACACCCCTCATCGCCCTTCTGACGTACCTGAACGCTTCCCTGTCCAGCCGGCTTACCGGACGCGGGTTGCCGCTGCCGAGGTAAACCACCTCTTCTCCGGCATCCAGTATTCTGTCCACCAGGTGCGGGACTACCATTTTTCCGCCATTGGCGAATATGGAGGTAATCAGGGCAAGCTGCACCGGCGTGGCAAGAATATCCCCCTGCCCGATTGAGCAGTTCAGCAGATGCCCCCTGGTCCATTTCCCCTTCCCGAACTTCCGGTCGAAATAATCCCTGTCCGGTATCAGCCCGGCTGCCTCGGACGGAAGATCTATGCCGGTCTTTCTCCCCATCCCGAATACCCGGCCTCCCTCGGCCAGAGTGTTCGCGGAAAGCATCTTCCCGATCTGGTAAAAATAGACATCGCATGACTGAACGATGGAGCGGTAGAGGTCCAGCCTCCCGTGCCCCTCCTCCTTCCAGCACTTGAAGTACCGGTTACCGAACCTGTACCTGCCGGCGCAGGGCTCGAAAGATCTCATTCCAGGACCATTCCCCTCCTTCAGGTATATGTAAGCAACCATAAGCTTGTGGATAGAGCCGGGGGGATAGGTCGCCTGAACGGACCTGTTGAACAGAGGTTTTTCCGGGTGGTAGTTAAGGCTGTCCCATATTTCGCCGGTAATGCCCACTGAGATGGTATTGGGATCGAAATCGGGATAACTGGAAGCGGCCAGGATCCTGCCGGTGGCCGGCTCCATAATAACAATACTCCCCCTCCTTCCCTCCAGGGCCCGGTCCAGATACTGCTGAAGGTCCAGATTAATGGTCAGATAAAGCTGATTCCCCGGCACCGGGGGGTGGGGACGTGTCCTGCTTCGAAGCTGGCCGTCCTCAAAGTAACTGTAATACTCCCCCAGCTTTTTCCCTCCCGCGTTGGTCTCCACCAGTCTCACCCCGTCGGTCCCCCTGAGATAACGGTCGTACTGGTATTCCACCCCCGCTCTTCCAATTATTTCGCCGGGCCTTATTTCTTCCGATGACTGCACCTCTTCTTCGGTAACCTCTCCCACGTATCCGAGAATATGAGCGGCGGTAGAGCCATACAGGTACTTTCTCCTGTGTTTGGTCAGCAGTTTAAAGAATGGAAACAGCTCCCGGTTCTCCATGAGAATCGATATCTGCCGCTTGTCGGCGTTGGAGAGAACGGTCATGGCCCTTCCGTCGGGATACTTCTCGTTCCATCTATTGAGATTTTCTATTAATTTGCCGCCGTCGATCTTCATCCACTCACAGGCCAGACGGACCCTCTCCTCATTCCCTCTTGCCTCGCCGGGCAGGACCTCAACCTGGTAACGGGGAGTATCTATAACCATTTTCCTGCCTTTGGAATCCCTTATCAGCCCCCTGGGCGCCAGGACCCGTTCCCGTCTTATCCGGTTGGAAAGAGCCAGCTTGCGGTAGTAGTCATTCCTTATGACCTGCAGGTGGAACAGCCTTACCGCAAAAACCGCAAACAGGAAGGTAATGAAGAAATAAATGATCTCCCTTTTCCGGCCGGGAAACCGGCCGCCACGGCCGTTAGTATCTGCCACCTGGATACACCACTCTTTCAAAGCTTATTTCCAGAATCTTCCATATCAACGCCGCTATGGCCGAAGTGAACAGAGCGGAGAGCAGGGAATATCTGAAAAATCCCAGAAGCACCGGCACCGGAGAGAAAGACTCCACTATATTAAGGGCTATTATGTCCTTTACCAGATAAGCCGCAAAAAACAGCAACGCCCGGAAAAGTGTGTTGTCAGGCAGATAATCCTTCCCCATCCGGGCAACCATGTAAGCAGCTACGGAGTTTCCCAGGGCATTCATTCCCAGGAAAGAGGCGTTCCCCAGGTCCTGCAGAAACCCCAGCAGGAAACCGATTACTACCGCGGTGACCGGGTCCCTGTCCACAACCAGAATCAGCATCAGCACAAAGATAAGGTCCGGAACCGGAGAGAGGGGAGAGATCCGGTTCACCACCGAGAGCTGGATCACCAGCACCACGGCCGAGACCAGAAACAGCCTGAGAATATAGAGATACCTCTCCTTCATCATAATCCGCCCTCCGTATCCCTTATCTCCTCAACTATCCTGCTGTAATCCCATTTATCGCTGCTCATTACTATGAAAAGCTCCTCCACGGTCCCCAGGTCGGCCATACTGACTACCCTCACCCTCCTGGAAACGCGTTCCTCTTCATCCCTTATGCTGAATACTATCCCCACCGGGAAACCTCCGGGGAAGGCCTTGCCCAGGCCGCTGGTAACCAGGGTGTCCCCCACCATCACATCCTCATCCTTGGAAACGTAATCAAGATTGAAGTAATTTCCGTAATCCCATCTGAGAACCCCTATAACCCTGCTTCTCCTGTCCCGGCAGCTTACCGATACGGAATTGTTGTTAATCAGTATCACCCGTGACGAGGAGGGGAATACCTGAATAATCCTGCCCACCACCCCACGGTAGCCCACTACCGGCATCCCCTTGAGGATGCCGTCGTTACTTCCCCTGTCCACGGTGACGGAATGGTGATAAACGTTGGAAGACATCGCTATTACCTCGCAGGGCAGGAACCTGTAGTGGGAATCCCGCCGGAAGTTCAGCAGATTACGCATCCTCTCGCGCTCTTGTTTGAAATGCAGCAGACGGCTTCGCTCGTAACTGAGAGCGGCCACTACCTCTCGAAGCTTATCGTTCTCCGCCCGCAGGCTGTCCAGGTCGGCAAAATACTTCTGCGCCTTCTCCACCGGCGCCAGCAGAAAGGAGCTGAACTCGCGGGCAGAATGGACCTTGCTCTCTTCATCCAGATTAAGCATCAGAATGGAAAGAATTACCGCGATCGCAAGAACCGTCTTGTCGCGGTGAGTGTCAAATAAATATGAGAAAATGGCCATATCACAAACGGGAGGTTTTCATTAGAATCTTCTCATAATCCTGGATATTGTTCAGGATTTTCCCGGTCCCGAGCACAACGCAGGTAAGCGGGTCCTCCACCACATTTATCGGAAGATTGGTTTCTTCCTTGAAAAGCTGACCCAGGTCCCTGAGCAGCGCTCCTCCTCCCATCATCACTATCCCCCTTTCAACGATATCGGCGGCCAGCTCGGGCGGTGTCTTTTCGAGAGCGGTCTTCAGCGCCGCCACGATCCTGCCCAGCGGTTCGGAGAGAGCCTCTGAAATCTCCACGCTGGAGATACGCAGTGTTTTGGGTATCCCCGAAACCAGGTCGCGCCCCTTGATCTCCATCTCCATCTCCTCGCTCTTGACCGAGGCGGCCCCGATGGTCTTCTTTATATTCTCCGCGGTCTGATCACCAATAAGCAGATTATAGGCTTTCTTTATATGCTGGACAATCATCTCATCCATTTTGTCCCCGCCGATACGTATCGATATATCGGTTACTATTCCGTCCAGGGCGATAACCGCTATCTCGGTTGTACCCCCTCCGATATCTATAACCATGTTTCCGGAAGGCTTATCCACCGGGAGGCCCACCCCTATGGCCGCGGCGATAGGCTCGGCAACCAGGTAAACAGCTCTCGCTCCCGCGTTCTTCGCCGAATCGATAACCGCCCTTCTCTCCACCTCGGTAATTCCTGAAGGGACGCTGATAACTATCCTCGGCCTGATGAAGAAATGCTTCTTGAGAGATTTCCTGATGAATTCGCGTAGCATGATCTCGGTTATCTCAAAATCGGCAATAACCCCGTCTTTCATGGGCCTTACCGCCACAATATGATCGGGCGTCTTGCCCAGCATCGATTTGGCTTCGGCCCCCACCGCGTGCACCTTTCCGGACTTCTGATCCACCGCCACCACTGAAGGTTCATTCAGAACTATCCCTCTGCCCTTAAGGAAGACCAGGGTGTTGGCAGTGCCCAGATCTATAGCGATATCATTTGAGAGATATTTGCCGAGATTCTTAAAAAACACCATATGATCCTTTCAACTGTATATTAACCCTCTTTCACGCAAACTCACAAAACTTCCGCCACCGATTATAACATGATCGAGTAAATCTATTCCCATCAATCTGCCGCACTGATAAAACCTTTCGGTAATATCCCGGTCCTCTTCGCTCGGTTCGGGATTACCGGTGGGGTGGTTGTGCACTAGAATTATACCGGCGGCGCTGGCAACCACTGCCTCCTTGAATATCTCCCTGGGATGCACCAGAGCTGCGTCGAGAGATCCGACCGCCGCGGTGACAATCTTAAGGATGCCGTTCTTGGTATTCATCAGAATAACTCTGAAGTGCTCCCTGTCCAGAGCCGACATTTCCGGCACCATCAGCTCGGCTACATCTTCCGGGCCATTGACAACCTGAATCCGCCGCTCTTTTGAAGAAATCAGGCACCGCCGCCCCAGCTCAAAAGAAGCCTTAAGCCTTATGGCAGCGGCTCTGCCGATCCCGGCAAACTTCATGAGTTCATTAATGCCGGCCTTCTCAATATCATCAAGGCTGCCGAAACGCTCAAAAAGCTCTCCCGCAGTGATCCTTCCCGAATATCCCCCCGAATTGCCAAGAACCAGGGCTACTAACTCGGTATCACCCAGTCTGTTGAAACCCCTCAGGCGAGTAACATCCTGTAAACACCTGAGCGATTTTTCAGAAAATCCACCCATCTCGCACCTCCCGTCATCACTCTGAAATTACCAGACTATGCTGGCGAATTCAAGCTGTTTTACCGTCCCGGTAAAGATTAAACCAATTATTTTTTCCAGTCAACTTCACGATGCTGTTTCGCAGGTTTTCCGGTACTCCATCCTGGCAAAATCGGCCCATTCGCTCTCCGGAAAATCAGATATGATTCTCCGGTAGTTTTCCATCGCCTTTTCCCTCTCCCCGAGCCGGTCTCTCTGCAGGCCGGCAAGCCTGAGGATAACAAAGGACACCTGATCGGAAATGGGATAGGCCTCGAGGAAATGTTTATAAGCATCCGCAGCGGCATGAAATTTCATGGACCTCTCGCAGCCGCAGGCCAGGTCCAGATAATCTCTTTCTCCTATCCGAAAACCCCTTACACTCTTTACCGCCTCGGACAGGATATCCTCGGCTTCGCCCCTCCTCCCGCTTTCCAGCTCCGTCTGTATTGCCCCGGCGTAATGCTTCTGAGCGCTGCCCCAGTCTCCACTGCATATATAGGCCCGCGCCAGCTCGGTCCGGACTTCGCTGTCGCCGGGTACCAGTTCAAGATAATCGAGGTACTGCCCCTGCGAGGCATACCACCTGGATTCCCTGAAATAATTCCTCGCTCTCACCAGAGACCTTTCCCTGGAGGCTTCCCGGGCAGCGCCCAGAAGAAAAGCGGCCAGAACGCCGGCCAGGAATCCGCCCACATGCACTCCGTACGCTATCGAAACCCCTCCCGAATGAAACTGGATCAGGGCGTAAACCGCCTGATAGACAAACCAGGCTATTACCCCTATTACCGCGGGTACGTATTTCCTGCCCGCCCGGTTAACCGCCTGGAGGGGCATGAAGACCCAGTATGCGACCCTGATCCTGGCGAAATAGAACCTCACCAGGAAAGCTCCCAGGAGGCCGCTGGTGGCTCCGGAGGCTCCTCCCACCGCGGTGTTAAGCAGCGCGGGGTTCCAAAGCTTCACCAGAGCCAGATGGGTGTACGCGCCCGCAACCGCGGAAAGGGCAAAAATAATAAAGTATCTGCCGGGGCCGAACCTGTCCTCGAGAACCCTTCCGAATATGAAGAGATACAACATGTTCCCAATCAGGTGAACCCACCCGGTATGGAAAAAGGCGTGGCTGAGAGCCGCGGCGGGGCTCGGATTACCGGGCAGAAAGAGCAGATCCACCGCGCGGAATCCCACCGAAGAGGGGAGATAGCGGTAAACCAGGAAAACAACCACCGAAGTAACAATGAAAAAGGTGGTTACCGGGGCCCTTCTTACTCTCTTTATATCCAGCCCTACCGGTATGTAGTAAAAGAAGTACAATAAAAATCTCCCGCCACCCGGCTCTCCGGGGAGGGAAAATTGCCGGAATTACGTAAACTTCCTGTTATTTTGCAATATACAAGCAAGTTACGGACCGTAAACAGAAAAAGCGGGGGGCAAAATCGAACCCCCCGCTTTTATATAATGCGTATCTCCTGTTTAAACGCTTCTAGAAAGCGTAAACGGTAGATATCCTGTACATCGGCTGATCTGATCCCTCGTCATACCCGTTCATCCCGGTGAGCCAGTAACCCATCTGGAAGGGAACATCCCTGTCGAGCAGACAGTCGATGGTGAAGTCTCCCACGTGGAAACCAAGCCCGAGATACCAATTGAAATCGGGATTATCCCAGGTGGCCTCGGCTGTGGTCTCGCCGTCGTCCATCTCGCCGCCCACGCTGGTAAGCATCTTGGTGCATCCGGTGCGGACGGTAAGCCAGTCTCTTACATCGGACTCGAGACCCAGAATGAATCCGGGAAGAGTTCTCTCGTAAGCGGAGAACTCGCCGTCGAAGTCATCGTGGTAGCGTACCGGCTCGACCTTGGTGTACTTGAAGGGCTCGACCGCGAATACGATCAGGTTGTCTTCGTTGACCATCATGTTGGCCGCGATACCCAGGTTGAACTGCATGCCTTTCAGGCCCAGCATCGGGTAGGTGTCCCAGCCTGCGCATTCTTCGTCTTCATAGACATAGTCGAATTCCGACATCCTGAATCCAACGTAGGGTACCAGGGTGATCATGTCGGTCCAGTCGTAGAAAGCACGGCCGCGGAAGTTCATGTCGTAGCCGGGGTCCTCGGTGATCTCGCCGCATGGGTCCTCGAAAACGCTCTCGGGGAAACCGCCCATTCCCGTAGACATGTTATCAGTCCTGGAAGCCATGGTGTAGTCGAACCCGAGGTCAAAATACAGGTCCTCACTGGCTTCCATCCTGAAACTGGCGCCGATGGTGGTGTATGCCCTCTTGTCTTCGAGAGCCAGGGTATCCTCGTCGTAGGTCCTGTTCTCGCTGGCGCGGATGAACTTGACACCTATCGAAATATCCTCGTTGATCTCGTAACCGTAGAGGAGCATCCACTTGGTGTCGAGCCAGCTGGTGAACGCACTACTGTTCATCCAGTCCATACCGCCAACATCGAAGTAATAATTGTTCGGACCGTCCATATCTTCGTTGAAGAAGATACCGAAGGTTCCATAGTCTCCATACTCGCCTATGCTCTTGGTGAGACCGTACATACCGTATTCTTCCTGCCAGTCGATGAGGAAGAGGTTGGCATAGGAGGGGAGAGTGGCCGGCCAGTCAAAGACATTGGCGTCGTCTTCCACATACTTGTGGACGCCGCCCATGGCGCGCAGCCTGCTCTCCGTAGCCATCGAGGGAGCCGCAACAGCAGCTACCAGGATGACGGCCAGAGTGATTGCGAAAAACCTTTTCATTACAACCTCCTGTAATCTGTCCCCCTGACGGGGAACATCCAGGAACTTCTCTATTTCACCGCTCATTACGCGGATAGTTCCAATTAACCAATTAATACGAGGCACTGCCTGCTGCAGTATGCCTGTTTATTCCTTATCCCCCCTTTCACTGGTTTAGTTTTACATTCTGTTCAGTGACTTCATTCTGCCGGCAGCTGCCGGTTTTTACTGCTTAAAGCCTCTTTTACACAGCAAAAAATACACTTACCCTTATTTTTGCCGTAAAGTATACCAGCTGAAATACTCTGTCAACAGTTTTTTTGCATTTTTTTTATTTTTTATCTCCATTAACATGCCGAAATCTATATTTTTACAAAACTATCCAATCAGATTTTACAGAACGAGAACCGCCCTGCAGACGTTTTTTCCGCTTAAACTGCAGTCCGGATGATCCAGATTCTCTATCCTGACCGACCCCCTGCAGTGAATAAAATTCCCTCTCCCGGCTGAGATCGCCACATGATTTATTCCCTTCCCGCCGCTGAAGAAAATCAGAGCGCCGGGGCGGTTTCGAACAGCGTCCTCCGGGTCTATCTCCTCCCCGGATTCGGCCTGAAGGTCTGAATCTCTTGGCAGAATCACACCTTCCATATCGAAAACCCTCTTCACCAGCCCCGAACAGTCGAATCCTCTGGAGGTGGCCCCTCCCCAGAGGTAGGGGACTCCCATGAAACCGGCCGCTCTCCTGAGAACACCAGCCGGACCTGTTTCAACTGGAGGGCCGGCGCCGGCGGTGGCGCTTCTATCCATGAAACCCTCGTCTCCCGAGGGTAAAGTTACCCTGAGAAAACTTCCGCCCCCGTTATCATCGGCGGCTATACGGCTTCCCGCCACCATCTCCTCCATGCAGAGGCTGTGATGTGCCGGTTCTGAATATATCCTCGCTGTATTGGATACCACCATTTTATTGACCTTCATTCCATATTCCTCGATATGCCGCCTGCTTACGCTCAGAACACCCCTGTCGGCGACCCAGCCGCAGTAACCGTCAGCCATCCTTACCAGGTACCAGCCGTTATCCCGGCGGTAAGCCCTGAGCTCCTCCCCCATCAGCGCCTGGGTAAGAAGTTCCGAACCGGATGAGGGCCCCTTTCTTATATTAACGGAGCCGGCATTCACCAGTAACAGATTTTCATCCTTCATGTCCGCGATTCCAACTAGCAATATCAATGCCGGAAGTGGCTTCCAGCAGCCTCTTCCCTCCCCCCTTCCCGGTTATTATATCTACTCCCGGCCTCCCGGCCAGGGCTTTGAATAATCTCTTCTCCACTACCAGTTCAAAGGGCCGCTCCCCTGAAAAGGGAATATAACATATCGAAAACCTGCCGTCGATCCCTGACTTCTCCCGCGCTCCAGCTATCAGGAGCTTCAGCTTCCGATAATATTCATCACCGGCAACGATTTTAACCCCCCTTTCATATCATATACTCTTTCTGAAATCTACTCTCCGGGTGTCCAGCATATCCCGGAGCCCGTCGCCCACCAGATTGAGAGAACATACGGTAAGGGTGAGGGCCAGGCCCGGGAAGATGGTCAGCCACCAGGCGGAGCGCATGAATATTATCCCGTCCGATATCATCCTGCCCCAGCTGGGATCAGGCGGCTGAACACCGAGCCCCAGGAAGCTGAGACTCGACTCGGCCATGATCGCCATCCCCAGTCCCAGGGTATAGACAACTATCAGCGGAGAGAGGCATTGCGGGAGTATGTGCTTTGTAATCAATGAGATATCGCTGGCGCCAGCCGCCCTGGCAGCCTGGACGTACTCCCTTTCCCTGACTGCCAGGACCTGGCCCCTGACCAGCCTGGCTATAGCGGCCCAGCCCACAAAACCAAGTACCACAGAGAGTGTACCCAGGCCGGGCGTTACCACCGCCATTACCGCAATCAGAAGGAGCAGGGTGGGAAAGGCGAATGTAATATCAGCAAGCCTCATTATAATGGAGTCGATCTTCTTTCCGTAGAAACCGGCGGTCAGCCCGGTTATCAGCCCGATAATAAGGGAAATGGTCCTGGCGGAGAATCCAACCATCAGAGAGACCCTGGAACCTTTCAGGACCCTCGAGAAAAGGTCCCTCCCGAATGAATCAGTTCCGAAGGGGTGTTCAAGAGACGGGGGTTTCAGCGAGTTTTCCAGGTCGGTCCCCGCCTGCTCATCCAGAAAGCCGGCCAGAAGAGCCCCGGCGGCGATTACCAGCAGGATGAGCATCCCCGCGGCAGCTCCCCGGTTTCCCCTGAAACCCGTGATTGATTTTCTCAATTTATTCATTTCAGCTCCGCAATCGCGCCTCTATTCAGAACAGGCAGCCACAAACCGGCAGAAAATTTGCCGGGCGGGCGGGAAATTAACCTTTCCTGAGCCGTATCCTGGGATCCACGATACCGTAACTTATGTCCACAGCAAGGTTTACCAGAATAAAAAGCACCGCCATAAACAGGACAGATCCCTGAATCACCGGAAAATCCCTCTTCAGGATGGCCCGGACAATAAACCTGCCCAGACCCGGCCACCCGAATATCGACTCGGTAAGAACAGACCCGCTGAGGTAACTCCCGAAATCAGTTCCAACTATTGTAATTACAGGTATAAGAGCATTTCTGAACAGGTGCTTTCCGTAAACCATGAATTCGTTCAGTCCCTTCGCCCTCGCAGTTCTGGCGAACTCTTCAGATGATATTTCCAGAAAAGCGGACCTGGAAACCCTCGCCACCGTCGCCAGGGAAGCGAAAGAGAGCGTTATGGCGGGTAGTATCAGGTAGCTCACCGAACCCCCTCCGTAGCCGGAAGGGGGAAGCAGGGACAGTTTAATCGAAAACAGGTATATCATCAGAAGGCCCAGCCAGAAAACCGGTATGGAGACTCCCACCAGGGAACCCATCATCAGCATCCGGCCCAGCCACCGGAATCTATCCAGAGCGGATATTACGCCGATAGCGAGCCCCCCCGCCACCGCCAGGAACATCGCGCTGGCGGCAAGGAGCAGGGTACGGGGGAAGTATTCCCTGATCGAATCGATTACCGGCCTCCCGGTTACGAATGACCTTCCCAGGTCCAGGCGGGCAGTATCCAGCAGGTAATGGAGATACCTCAACGGAAGCGGCTGATTCAGCCCCATTTCCTCCCGAAGCCTTTCCAGAGTCTCGGCGTCGTAGCGCTCCCCCACCAGTGAGAGCACCGGGTCTCCCGGAATAACATACATTATGATGAAGGTGACCGTGGCCACGCCAAGCAGAATTGGTATCAGCTGCAGAAATCTCTTGTATATGTACCGGCCCATCCGCTGACCGTCCTTCAGAGCGAAACGTTCAGGTAACGCTGTCCGTTAAATATCAGGGGCATTCTGTATCCGTCTACCCTGGGAGATACCGCTTCGTATTTTACCGGGAACCAGAGAAATATCCAGGGGGCATCCCTGTATATTATATCTTCCGTCTCTTCCAGTATCTTTATTCTTCTGTCATTATCCACGCACCGGGAAGCCAGGTAGATCAGGGAATCCACCTCCGGGCTCCGGTACCCGGTCCGGTTACCGCTGCCGCCGATATTGGAGGAGTGAAAAAGGGGCGCTATGAAGTTCTCGCAGTCGGGGTAATCGGCAAACCAGTCCAGATAGAACGCATCCGGGGTGCCCTGGTTCACCGCCTGCTTGAAAGCGCTCCAGTCCCTGGTCACCAGCTTGACATCCACCCCCGCATCTCCCAGGAAAGCCTGCACGCTCTCCAGTATCCTGCCCCCGGAAAAAGACTCCCTCTGCCATATCTCCATCTCAAAACCACCGGGGAATCCAGCTTCCGCGAGAAGGCTTTCGGCTCTCTCCGGATTGTAGGGGTAGAGATCGGCTCCCCTGCCTCCGTTCTTGAGGGCGGGAGGGATAACCCCATGCGCCTCTATGGCGGCGCCGAAAAGTATCCTGGAGATTATCGCTTCCACGTCCACCGCCAGATTAAGAGCCTTCCTGACCCTGATATCATTGAAGGGAGCCCTGCTCAGGTTCAATCCTATATATACCACCCTGAGCTCCTCTTTCCTTTCCAGCCTGATCCCCCCTGTCTTCCACCTCTCCAGTTCGGCGTAAGGGATTTCCAGTATATCCAGGTTTCCCACTTCAAATTCCGCAATCCTGGTCATGGTTTCCGGTATGAGCCTGTAAGTCAGGCCTTCCAGGGAAATGCCCTCACCCGGGAAACCGGGATTTCTCACCAGGCTGATCACTTCCCCTTCCACCCATCTGTCCAGCATCCATGGACCACTTCCGCAGGGGGCTCTGCCATATGATGCTCCGCCCTCCACCGATTCGCGGCATACCACGCCGGCGGCCGGCATGGTAAGAAGGCTCAGAAAATGAGCAACCGGTTCTTCAAGCCTGAGGACAAGAGTCGAATCATCGACGGCTTCAGCTCCCGCCCCGTTCCACCCGGCGCCGTTATGGAAGGCGACCGCTCCCCTGAGGGGCTTGAGGATCCACCAGCGGGGAGATAGGGTGGAGGGAGACAGCACTCTTCTGAAAGAGTAAACTACATCAGACGCCGTTACCTCTCTTCCGTTGCTGAAACGGAACTCTCCCAGATGGAAGGTATACACTCTGCCGTCAGCGGACAGATCCCAGCTGGAGGCCAGGTCCGGCCGGATCCGGCCCTCCGGATCAACCCGGACCAGGTTGGAATGTATCAGGGAGGTAATCACGCCCGACGAATAGTCAACGGCGCCTGCCGGGTCAAGATTGGAAGGTTCGGTCTGGAACGCTCTCCTTAGAATTCCGGGAGGAGCTTCCCCGGTGCAGGAGAGCAAAGCCCGGGACAAGCATATTAACAAGACAAATATTTTTAAGTTGCTGTATTTCATCCTTTTATCAGATGTTCCTGGTATCGATCAATCTGAAATCCCCGGTCCCGAAATTATCCACGAAAACGTACATTATACCCAGGGAATAATAGTACCAGAGATTGTAACGCTCTCCACCCCACCTGCTCCAGCGGGTAACGGTCCTGTCCGGTTTCCCGTTCCTGATATAAACCCTTCCCATATCAGTTTCCCATCCCGGCCTGCTTCCCGAGAAATGTTCCGCGGCGTAAGATATTCTATCCCGGAAATCGTCCAGGTTGTTCCGGGGCCCTTCCTGCCAGAACTTTTTCCAGGCTTCCAGCCTCCCGGAAGGCGGCGACTCAGTCAGAATATCCAGTTCCTCCTCCGAGGCAACCAGAGATATAAGGTCTATGGTATTCTCAAAATCACCGGTGAGAGCCTGAAGGTTGATGAGAATTACAAAACCCTCCTGAAATCCCGACTCCTCCTTTCCGTCGGAGGCATTAACGGCCAGAGTGTAGCCGCCCGGTTCATAATCATCCACGTTCATATCCACATTAATTTTAACGGTTCTGTCACTGGATGTCATGAACCGTCCACGGTTGTAGAAGATGGTTTCATCATTCATGTTCCGGATTCTGACAGAGACCTCCACCCCGCCCATGGAAGAGGGGGATGAAATGGTGACCGCGCCCCTCAGCCAGGAACCTGGATCCGTATATACCCCGGATACCCTCCTGATGAACCGGTCCATATCCGAAGTTCCCCCAGACAGCCTGATCTCACCCGCCGGGGGCTTATCCTTTTCGCTCTCGGGGGGAGAGATAAAAAAGACGGGCTCCGAGATAAATATATCAGATTCAGAGAGAGTTATGGCCGTCTGGCGGCTGTATTTTATCCTGGTCCCTTTTATCTCCACCACCGTTTTGACTTTATAATCTCCGGGAGGCAGATATATCTTCCTGTTTATATTCAACGCTTTCTTGGAACTCCTGGTCTCGCTGTAGCTTCCGGCTTCCACTTCGCCGCTGAATACCTCCCCTCTGGCCATCCTCTCCTCGCCGCTGCGGTAGAATTGCAGGTATACCCGGTATCCCGCCCTGTAACTCTCCTCTTCACGGAAGAAGACCAGGCGGCTGTATTTAATCTCCAGGGTCAGGTCTATATATACCTTTCCGCTGTCGTCGCTGGCCTGAACAGCGGCTACCTGAAAGGGTTGAGCTCTGGAAGGCGCCTGAGCGCCAGCTGCCCGGGAAAGGATCAGGATCAATAACAGAATGGAAGCAATACGAAATTTCATTCATTCATTCCAGGTTCAGTTATTACAGTGTGCCCTGTGAATTATACCCTCTGACCCTGGCTATAGCAACACTGATTTAATATTAGCGCGCCCGCCCGGAATCAGGAACCCCTTGACGAAAGGGAAGGGGGTTATTCGTAGTGGAGAGCTTTTATCGGATCCATATTGGCAGCCCGGTTGGCCGGGTACAGCCCGAATATAAGCCCGATGGAGGCTGAAGAAAGTACCGCCACAATTATCCAGATAAACGGAACCGAATAGGGAAAACTTATAAGGTTGGATATACCATATGCGGCCAGCATTCCCAGAAGGATACCGATCACGCCGCCTATACCGGTAAGGGTGGCCGCTTCAACCAGAAACTGCTGCATCACATCCCTCTTTCTGGCCCCCATCGCCATCCTTATTCCTATCTCCCTGGTCCTTTCGGTAACTGATATGAGCATTATATTCATCACCCCTATACCCCCCACCATAAGTCCTATTGAGGAGATGACAACCAGAACCAGGCCGATATACCTGGTGACATTGTTAATCATCTCCCTGAAAGTCTCCGAGGAGGCAATGTGGAAGTTATTCTCTCCGCCTGGTCTGACCCCCCTTCTTCTTCTGAGGAGGCCGGTTATTTCCTCTTTTCCATCCTCCAGAGTGAATCCGCTGCGCACGGTAGCCGCTATATTATACTGATCATTCTCGCCGGACATGTCCTTCTCAAACACCGTATACGGAATAACCGCAAAATTGTCGCTCATCCCCCCCATGAAATGCTCCCTGGACTCCATTACCCCCACCACCCTGTACCGGTGAGAGCCTACCTTGAGGACCTTTCCTATCGGGTCCCTTACCGGGAAAAGATTTTCGGCCGGGCCGCTTCCCAGAACTATAACCCTTGACTTATGGTCCAGCTCGAACCTGGTAAAAAACCTTCCCCGCCCGACTGAAAAACTGAACATACTGCCGAAGTTGTGGCTGGCACCCACGATCTGAATAAAATCGGTTCTTTCCTTTCCGTAACGGAGAATACTGGCTCCACCCTGAGGTGAAATCTGCAGGTCAACCTGCTCGACCGTTTCACACTCCGTTTCTATGGCCCGGGCATCCGCCGCCGTCAACTTTTCTCTTCTAAGCAGGTCCCTCCTGTCGCGCGAATCAGTGAAAGGGTCGAACCTGCTTATCAGAAGATAAGGACGGTTTACGCTCATTATATCCAATTCCACTCTCTTTCCCAGCCCGGACATTACCGTAACCATCGCCAGCACCGTAGTTACACCTATCGCCACCCCGAGAATAAGGAGGGAGGAACGCAGTTTGTGGGTCCTGATTATCTCCAGCGCCTGGATCAGGTTTTGACGCCACACCTGTCCGCTCTTTTCTTCCGTTCTGTTATTGTATCCTCCGCCGGCCACTTTCCTGTCCTCCTATTCGTAATGCAGGGCAACCACAGGGTCGAGGGCTGCCGCCTTGCTCGCCGGATACGTACCGAAGATAACGCCTATCAGGAAGGTTACGGTAAGGCCTGCCGCAATAGACCATGGCGCTATGATATAGGGCAGCGGAGAAACAAAGGATATCACCGCCGCTATGGTAAACCCTATGATAATTCCTATCATTCCGCCCACCAGCGAAAGGGTCACCGATTCGACTATGAACTGCCATATTATGTTAACTCTCCTGGCGCCCATCGCCTTCCTTATCCCAATCTCCCGGGTCCTTTCGGTGACCGAAACCAGCATGATATTCATCAGCACAATACCCCCGATCACCAGAGCGATGGAAACCAGGAAGATCAAGGCCTTGAATATCGAGCTGGACAGGCTTTTCCATAGGGAAATCAGTTGTTCCGAAGTAGAGATAGCGAAGTCATTCGTTTCTCCGGGCCGCAGCCCGTGCCTTATCCGCATAGCCACAGTGGCCTCTTCTATGGACCGCTGAAGGTATTCCACGTCCTCTGACTTTACCTTTATTTCTAAGGAGGTCCTGGAACCGTAAATTTTAAGAAATCTTGTGACAGGTATATAGACAAAGCGGTTTCTCGATTCGCCAAAAATGGTGCCCTGATCCTCAATAACCCCTATGACCTCAAAGTGCTGTCCCCCTATCTTGATAGTCTTGCCGATCGGATTCCTGTTATCAAAAAGGCTGGTGTAGATATCCCAGCCTATTACGGCCACTTTCCTGCTTCGTTTTACCTCCAGCCTGGATATATGCCTGCCCGCGAAGAGATCGACATTCTCCAGCACCGGGTATTCCTCAGACCTTCCCCTTATCCTGATATTATCGAAAGATTCATCCAGGAAGGATACCTGGTCCCGCCCGTTCGCCCCGCCGCCGATGCTGGATGCCGAAGGGACCATCTCCTTGAGGTAATCAACGTCATCGAGGCGGATAATCCTGTTCCTGGCTACCGCTTCCAGGAAAGTGTCCAGGTCTGTTATGGCTTCCAGAAAGTTGATCCTCTCGATGGTAAATACGTTGCTGCCCTCGCTGGCAACCTCTTCCTTTACATAATCGTCAATACCGCCTATAAGCGACACTACAGCAATAACAGACATGGTCCCCACTATATTGCCAAGCAGGGTCAGAAAAGTCCGCAGTTTGTTATCAATCAAAGCCCTCAGGGCTATTCTTACACCTTCAAGAGTCATCCTTACCAATTGATCCCTTACTGCCGCGGGCGTTTAATCATTCTTTATTTCTACTCTCTGGCCGTCCTTCAGTTCCCTTATCGCTTTATAGTCGCCGCTCACGACATTCTCCCCCGTCAGAACGCCTGATATGACTTCAAAATACCTGCTCCCCGAAATACCTACCTTTACCGGCTTGAAGACCGCCTTGCCGCCATCCACAACGAATACTCCCTCCACATCCTGCTTCCCGCCGGTGCTGTCCGCGGATGAGATGTTCCTGATTTCTTCCCTCTGCCTGACAGTAAGGCTCTGAATCGGTATACTGACCGCGCTGTCGCGCCTGGCAACAATAATATCGGAATCCGCGGAGAGGCCGGGCCTGACCCCGGGGATGGTATCGGTTAATGTAATTACTACCTTGAAGTCGACTCCCCGCTGGCCGCTGACCGAGGAGGCGCTGTAAATGGGGCTGTTGCCGATTTCGGTAACTTCCCCCTCATAGGTTGTGTCGGGATAGGCGTCCAGAGTAACCTCAGCCGGATCCCCGATATTTATATAAACCACCTCTGTTTCGTCAACTTCCACTTCCGTTTCGATCCTGGAAAGATCAGCGACGGTCATCAGAACGGTGCCGGGATTGTTTATGGTGCCCATGATAGCGGTCTCCCCCTCCTCCACATTAAGCCTGGTCACCACTCCGTCCATACCAGCGTTTATGGTCACCTCGTCAAGGTCGTGGCGGGCGCTTTTCAGCATCGCCTTCTGCTGCGCAACGTTCTGCCCGCTGGCTTCGTAGTTGGCCAGGGCAACCTCGTAAGCGGTCTCAGCCGCTTCCACCTCTTCATCGGTCCTATACCCCTGCCGGTACAGTTTCCTGGCCCGCTCAAGTTCATTCTCCCTCTGTTTCAACTGATAGAGGGCCTGTTTTCTGGAAGCCCTGGCGGCTTCCACCGAAGCTTTCAGGCGCATTACACTCGATTCCAGCTCGGCCGGGTCGATCTGCATCAGAAACTGGCCTTTCTTAACAGTATCCCCTTCCTCGACTGCAATATCGGTGATCTTTCCGATCACACTGGCGCTGACGTCGATCTTACGCTTGGGCCGGATGCTCCCCGATGCGGATATCACCATGGAGAGGTCCCTCTTCCTGATTTCTTCCACTTCCACCTTCATACCCTTACCCCTGCTGGCTCTCAGATTTATAATTATCAGTACAGCCACCAGCAGCACTACCCCTGTGAGCAGCCAGTATTTCTTTTTCATATTTCCTCCCGATAACAACAAGTTACATCGATACTCGATAATAAATTATCCGCCGCGCATGGAATATAAATATATCTGTGATCGCGCAGCCCCGCAGTTACGATTGTGATACCAGACGGTTAAACATTTATTCGCCGCCGCCCGCCGGTTTCAGGTTGTTCCCGCTGTCTGTTTCGATCTTCCCGTCTTTCAGATGCAGTATCCTGCTGCCGTGAGAAGCGACATCCTCCTCATGAGTGACCATGATAATAGTATTACCGGCTTCGTGTATCTCTCTGAAAACCCCCATCAGTTCCTCGCCGGTCCTGCTGTCCAGGTTACCGGTGGGCTCATCGGCCAGTATAATTGACGGTTTATTAACCAGCGCCCGCGCTATCGCCACCCTCTGCCGCTGTCCCCCCGAAAGCTCGTTCGGACGGTGAGTAGCCCGGTTGGCAATCCCCACGCTATCCAGCGCCTCCATTGCTCTTCTCCTGCGTTCTGCCGCCGGCACTCCCGCGTATACCAGAGGAAGTTCTACATTCTGAACCGCGTTGGCGCGTGGCAGAAGATTGAATGTCTGGAAAACAAATCCGATCTCTCTATTTCTAATGGTAGCCAGTTTGTCGTCGCTGAGATCGCTTACCTTGGAACCGTTCAGATAGTACTCTCCTTCTGTCGGGCTGTCCAGGCAGCCTATAATATTCATCAGAGTGGATTTGCCGGATCCGGACGGCCCCATCACCGCCACATATTCATTCCTGCCTATCTGCAGGTCCACCCCGGCAACGGCGTCTATGGTATGAGTCCCCACCTGATATCTCTTTACCAGGTCCTTTACATCTATCAACAAATCAATACTCCTTTTTAATATTCATTATCCATCCGGCCGGTAGCCCTCTCCAGATCGGCGTAAGCAATAAGATAGTCACACTTTGCCTTTATCAATTCTCCCCTGGCCGTGGCCAGCGAAACCTGAGCGTCTATAATCTCGAGCATGGTTCCGGCGCCGACCCTGTATCTCTCATCCGCCAGCCTTACCTCCTCGCTGGCCTGAAGCACCGTTTCGCCGGCCACCTCGATCCTCTCCTCCGCTTCGTTCATGGCAAATATAAGCTTTTTAACCTCATTCTCAACTTCCAGCCTGCTCTTTTCGAGATTGTACTCCGCGATTCTGAAATCGGCCCGGGCGGTCTTAACCCTTGAGCTGGTCTGCATTCCGTCGAATATATTGAATCTGAGATAACCGGTGACGCTCCACTGATATTCCTCTCTGAACACATCTATCGGATTATCCACCAGATCCCTGTCGTTCCAGGAATAGTTGAAATTAAGCCCCAGTGACGGAAACCAGCCTCCCCTTGCCGACGCTATCTCAGAGTTCTGCGCCTTCAGCCGGTGCTCCAGAACCTTGATATCATCCCTGTTGTTCAGGGCAGAGTTTATCTCTCTGTCGGGATCGGTTTCCTTTTGTATTATATTCATGGTGGTATCAACCCGGAAGCTTTCCCGGTGTCCCACCTTCATCAGCTTCTTCAATTCCTCTTTTGCCATCACCAGGTTGTTTCTGGCTCCGATCACACCCAGCCTGGTATTGGAGTGCCTGACTTTCGCCTTGAGAACATCAGCGCGGGTCGCCGAGCCCGCCTCCATCAGGGCCTCCGCGCGCTCCAGATTCCTGGCCGCCTGCCTTCTGCTCTCCTTCTGCACCCTGAACAGCATTCTGTTCCGGACAACATTGTAATACGCTCTTATTACTCCGGCCGTTATCATATCCTTGGTGTACTCATAATCCGCCTCGGCCGCTTCCCTCATTTCCCTGGCTGAACTTATATTGCTGTAATTGCTCCCTCCCTGCCAGAGCATCAGATTGGCGTTAAGCCTCATGGTATAGTTCTCAAAATCAAAACCGCTGCTCTGGATAGGCCGCCCCTGTTCGTCATACTGGACTGTCGAAGGGCCGTAAAAGGTGTGGCCGGTGTAGAGATCCAGCGAGAAGTCAGGCATAAGCCTGCCGTAACTCTGAAGCAGCGCGCTTTCAGCCTTTCTGATACCCTGGTAGCTGATACCTATGTCCGGATTATTACGCAGCGCTATGTGAAGGCATTCATCCAGAGACAGAACATCCCGCTGCTCTGCCGCCTCCGCCACAGGGAAAACAGATGATATCAGCACGCACGCGAACAATATTCTAAGCAATAGATTGCTGAAATATTTCATTTCTACCTCTCTCAGTACCGGTTGTGAGTGCTCTGGTTCCGTATTTATAATAAATACGATTAGATAATAATATAGTTTCAACTATATTACCGGATTCCGGCCTATTTTTGAATACTATATTATTCATTTACAGGTACGCCGATTTATTCCATCGCTCTGAGTGCGCAAAACGGCAAAGCCCGATTAAGGGATCAACCGTAAAGCCTGTTAATGCGTTGAATATTAAAAGGTTAAATCAGTTCAGTGTGAAACGGACGGGTATGGCAACAGCCGCCTTTACCGGCTGCATCCTCTGTTTGGCAGGTTTGAACCTGTACTGTCTGACCGCAGCCATGGCCGCTTTTTCCATACTGCCGGTTACATCCGAAGTAAGCACACTAACCCTGATCACTTTCCCCTTTTCATCTATCACTACTCTCAACATTACAGTTCCCTCAATCTGGGCCTGTTTAGCCAGCTCAGGGTATCTCACCGGAACAGTCTTGATGAGTATGGGCTTCTCATCGAATGCATAGAATTTCCTGGCATCTTCGCTTTCGGCGGCGGGAGGTTCGGGAAGCTGTTCAATATCATCGAAACTGGTAGGCGCTACATCTGAAGCATCCTGGGCCTCTTCTCCCTCTTCCGCCACTGTCGGCACTACAGGCTGGGCAACCTCTTCGGGCGGAGGAGGAAGCTCGAACTGTTCTGTAGTTTCGACACCCACAAATTCTCTCTCTTCAAGTACGTACGGCTGAAATTCGAAAGGCGGAGAGAAGTAAAATCCGAGAAAGTGAATAATCAGGGCTGCGTAAAAAGAATTAAGCAGATACTTCGGATACCTTTCCTTGAATCTTACGTTTTCTACAGCTATTACTGCCACAATCTAACCTTTCAACTTAATTTAGTCTTCTCCAACCGAAACGAAAGTGACATTTACAGCGTTAGCCTGTTTCAACTGATCTATAATATCGCTGACCAGCCTGTACCTGGCAAGGCGGTCTACCTTGAATGATACAACCAGGTTTCTGTTCTCTTCCAGCCTGGCGGCTATCACTCTATCGATATCATCGATCCTCATAAGCTTGTCATTTATACTGATCCGGTTAGACCTGTCAGCCCATATATTAACCAGCTTCTCTCTCTGAAGTTCGTTCCCCGACTCCGTTCTGGGGAGAGAGATGGGAAGCCCTTCTTCCATCTTGAATATAGTAGTAACCATAAAGAAAATCAGAAGAAGGAAAATAATATCCGCCATCGAACCTGTCGGTATCTCGTTCCTTACGCCTTGTTTTTTCGATATCTTCAAAGCAGATACTCCTCGTCCTATATTTCCATGGTCCTCAAGGATATTTTCTGGGCGTTAGCCTGCCTGAGTTCGTCCAGGATATCCATCATGAGCCTGTATTCCGCCTGCGGGTGAGTTTCTATAACTACCACCATCTCGGGATTGACATCCAGCTTCGCTTCCACGAAATCCTTTACGTCGGCAATGGCTATGGGGCCTCTCCCGGTAGCTTCAATAGCGCCGTTGGGGAATGCCCTGAACTTCAGAACATCTTCCTGTTTCAGTTTAACGGTAGTGGATGTTTCACTCGGCAGCGACATCGGAAGGCCCTTCTCCACAGCGAACATTGTCGACACCAGGAAGAAAATAAGGAGCAGAAATGTGATATCCGACATCCCGGACATTGCAAACTCAGTAGAAACTTTGCTTGATTTCTTGATATTAATCATCTGTCCGACACCTTAGTCCTTTATCATACCACTTTCAATCAATTCATCAACCAGTTCGTTCGATGCTTCCTCCATCTCCAATATGAAACGGTCGATTCTGGAAACGAAGAAAGAGTGCCCGATACTGGCCGGAATCGCGATAATAAGACCTGTAGCTGTGGTAATCAGCGCCTCCTCGATACCTGACGCCACTACCTTGGCGTTTACCTGCTCAGCCTGGGCGATTGAAGCGAACGCGCTGATCATCCCTGATACGGTGCCGAGGAACCCGAGAAGGGGTGAAACCTGGGCTACCGTCGCGATAGCGACCAGTCCCCGCTCCAGGAATGATGTTTCAATACTTCCTGCCGTTTCGATGGCCTCTTTAACCGCGTCCGGACCTCTTTCCGCACGCAGAAGGCCGGCGTGAAGTACGGCCGCAATCGGCCCCTTGGTACTCTCACAGACCCTCATGGCTCCATCAACTCCCTCGGAGCGAACAGCCGCCAGCACATTCCTCATCAACTTCCCAACATTGGTTCTGGCCCTGAACAGGGTAACCAGTCTTTCAATAATAAACACAGCGGCAACCAGTGAGGCTATCAGAAGCGCATGCATGAAATTGCCGCCCTTTACATATTTTTCTCCTATCCCGCTGTTCTTGAGATTGTAGAGGATCGGCCCAAGCCTTTCCCTCTCTGCCATATCAGCGAGTTCAGAAGCAACAGAAGACGAATCGTTCTTAGCTGTAGTCAATGAATCGGAATCCGGCTGTTCCATCCACTGAGTCATCTCTGCTTCTTCAGCCTGCTGCGCGAATACCGCAGCCGGAATCACAGCCATGAATACAGGGAGTAATATAAAGAGTACTAATTTTGCGAAGACATCATTTCTCATGCTTATCGCTCCTTCTCAAACGTAAAGATAAAGTTATCAGCTCCATCTTCAATCCAAGCCTCAACGTTATTTTCTTTCCTGCTTATCCTCTCTCTGCGGGAGGATCGAATTGGGTATTTATCCAGAATTAAAATACGCTCTAATATTAATAATGTCAAATAAAAATTGAAACCTGGCTGTTAAACCTCATCAGGACCGGTTCAGTATATCCTCCGGTATCTGCGAACTGCCTTTCATGAGGAAATTTCCATAACCGTTCTTATCCACGAACAGGAAACGAAGGCCTTCATCCTGGGTCATTATTCTGTCCCTCTTGAAAATAGGGCTCCCTGTTCTGTTATAAATCCACAGCTGGTAGGAGCCAACATCCATACCTGAAGAAAGAAAGGGGGTGCCTCTCATAGCGGTGGAGAATCCCGGATCGCCGCTTCCATCGTCGAGCGAGCCTCCCAGCTCGAATGTCATAATTTCGTATTTGTCTTCCAGCTTCTGCAGAACCTGAATATACTCTCTTCTGTTCCTGGGTATACTCCCGTCCACTATTTCGTCAGGCTCTCCATACTTAATATAAATCCTTCCCCGGTCTGTCAGAGCGCCCCGCTGGTCCCCGGAAGAAAACCACTGTTCGCAGTAACTGACCCTCTCTCTGAATTCTTCCAGCGCCTCATTGACCTCAGTGGCCGGGACCGGATCCTTATCCTTCCAGAATTCGTTCAGCATCTTTTCTCTCCGGCCGGGGCTGCTGGTCATGAATTCCTCGTACTTCTGATCATCGAAAGCGTATTCCGCTTCCAGAAGCTTATCCCTGTCCGGCCGCTCCCAGTTCCTGAGTTCCCATACCACATTGAATCTGTCTCTTCTCAGAATAACTTCGCCCCCCGCATGCAGAGCAGTTAAGAACATATAGGTTCCGGAAGGATACCTGGATATATCCAGCCTCCTTATAAACGAGATATCCTTCCTGTTAATGTGAAAGGAGGAGCTGTCAGAGAAATACATCTCTTCACCTTCCAGTATCTTCATGGTTATACTGCCCTTTTTATCGAGAAACTCTTCCCCGAAACTGGTCTTTACCATACAGGTCATGGTATCCCTGGCAAGGCCGTACACCTTCATCGGGTTTGGGATTACCGTTCCATCGGAGTTAATGCCCCAGAGAAAAACAGGTTTGCTGACGAAGGGCAGGCCGGGATCGAAACGCGGAACCCTGACTTCGGCCTCCGCCTTCGAAGAGCCATACCTGGAGACAAATATTCCAAGCAGACTGAATTCCCTGTCATTGAGGTCCTTGATCTCGATGGATATATTGTAGTTGCCGGGCTTCACGGTAAATGAATCCACGGCGTAAAGATACCCGCCCCCACGCTCCGCTTCCGACGCGGTTTTCAAATCCGTAATTTCCCTCTCCTCATTGAATACACTGCCACCCTCTCCCTCCAGCGATATGTTCAGGCTGACTTTAGCCCTGTAACCGGCCATATGCTGATCATATTTTATCTCATTGGAGGGAACCGCTATCTGAACCATCTGCATGGTAATACTGTCCGAGGGAAAGTGAATGATATCCGCAAAGAATTTGAAGTCGCCGCCGCCGTTAACCTCCAGCGAGTATGCCTGCCCGGCACAGAAGAGAATCATTGACAGGGCTAGAGATATTATGGAGATCGGGAATTTCATGCCATACTCCTATTCAGTTGAACCGCAATAACCGATAAGCAGAATTAAATCCTATCGCATTATATAAATATATTTAAAAATCTATCTTATAACTACAAATTTGCCCACGAAATTCCCGAAATCGTTCTTCACTGAGAAAAGGTATATTCCGCTGGTCGCTTCCTGTCCGTTTCTCGAAACCAGGTCCCAGTAATTAGAACCGCTGCCGCCATCATGTTCGATTATCTCAACCAGATCGCCGGCCAGGGTAAATACACGTATGGTGCTTCTGCACAGGGGAAGATTCCTGAATTCTATCTTTATCCCGGAAGGATCGTCCATGGTCTTTCCCAGCTCCCAGGGTTCCAGAGATTCACGGGTAACCGGGTTCGGAACCACATATATATCATGGGGCTCTTTCTTCCCCGTATCACAGGAGGTGCCTCTGGAGGAAGGAACAACCAGCCTGAAATTACTGGATGGCTCGCCGTATTTTCCCGTATTATCGAAAGCTGTCACCGAGTAAAAGTACCTGGTCCCGTTAGTTACCTCGGTGTCCACGAACTTGTAATACTTCTTTCCCCCCTCGAAGCCGATCCGGTGCCTTGCCAGCGCTTCCAGGGTATCACATTCCGGATCGGTCAGACCCGGAATGCAGGGAACAGTATCCAGGGGAAAATGGTACAGATTCTCAATGAACAGGTCAAGGAGTTCTTCTTTTTCCTCCAGGTTGATCAGCGGTTCATACTCCAGGCCGCCCTTCGAAAAGGGCATTCTGTATGCGTTATCATTTCCATACCCATTAACAAGATCCCGCTGTTCGATCAGCTTCCAGAGCTCCTTGCCCGGGCCGCTGGCCTCGGTGGTTCCGATAGGCCTTTTCCAGTCATCCGCCCTCCATATCCTGAACCCCTCGAAATCCTTCTCCAGGGTACTCACATCCTGAACCTCTTCACTCGAATTATCCCAGAAAATAGTCACTCTCCCGTCACCCGGGAGTATCCTCATGCCGGGGGGAGGGGGCGCTGTGCCAACCAGCCAGGTAACATGGGATTCCTTACCATTCACCCCGGTCATATAATCTTCCGGACTGGCATCACCCTTCGGGCATTTGGATTCCCAGAGCTGCCTCTCCATGTTACAATCCAGGTTTATCCAGAGGTACTCGCCCCTCATCGCCGATCTCTGGCTGAAATCAGCATCACAGGTGTCGGGATCCATGGTAACCGGACCCGGTACCGGGGTCTCCTTTCCATCTATGCCTGTCTCCGCATTCCCGTCTATGTCGAACCAGTTCCCTTCGTATACCGAAGCCGCCTTAGCGGCGGTCTCCAGCATTCCGTTCCTGCCTCTTCCTATTGCAACAGCTACCTGCAGGGTGAGGGTATCTCCGGGCATCAATTCATCGAAGGGGCCGGTAGACATCATCATCCGGTAATCTCTCGGAACATCCTGGCACCTGTCGTAAGCATCGGCGCTCATCAGAATATACCGCTCCGAATCATTGGATGGGTCCCCGCCCTCTTCAAACGGCTGGTCCCCCGAAAAATTCTGGTACGAGGTCAATCCTACCTCACTGGGGGCGGTAATTCCCCTGGGATCGGTTTTATGGCCGAGAAATACTATTCCCAGGTATCCCGGCGCCTTGCCGTCGTCGCCGTCCTTGTCAAATGTATAGGCCACGCTTACCAGTACCGGCCAGAATATCTTTCCCTTCATGGTACACTGGATCCCCTGATAAAAACAGGTGGCGTCGTCCTGGGCAAACCGTTCGGTATTCCGGTGCCCTACGTCGCCGTCGGCGAAAAATCCTATATAAACGTTATCCAGAGAGGAGGTGCCCGAATAATGTATAATTTTGTAATCTATTCCCACGAAATTGAAGAATTCCTCATCCTCCCACTGATAACTCTCCTGGTGGACGTAAAGCCCCAGAGGAGAGTGGTCGGAATAGGTGTTCATGGCGGCCTCCTGGTCATCTGTGTACCAGCAGGCAAACATCTGATTACTTATTGCGGCGAAATCCTCATCAATCCTGCCGTCCCTGTCATTATCCTTACCGTCCAGGGGATCTTCGTCTACCTCGCCGTCCTTGTCATCATCTGCGGGCCTGGGGAACCGCACTCCTCCCCTGCTGTTGCTGTTTGCCTTGTAGATTACAGCTATCTCTTTGGGGTCATTTGATTTATTGGGAGGTTGAAACTCAATGTCATAAGCCCCCGTTGAAACGGCCGCAATGCCGGACTTCTTCGCTCCGACCCACAATCCCGCGATATACAGATACTCCACACCGCTGTTAGCCGGCCATTGGGCCGAGGGGTAATCACTTGTGGCATTCCTGGATCCAGGGTACGAACCGAAACATCCCCAGTTGGTAACGTGAAGCTGAAGATTCCCTACATTGTGAATCCCGGATCCGTCATAGACCCAGATACGCTCCAGCTCCTTCAGTTTTCCTATAGAGTCATCTCCGTATTCCCTGGTTGCCGCTCTATCCGATAGAAGAGATAATACCAGCAAACATGCCGCTGGGAGCAAAAACCTTCTCCGATTCATCCGGAACCTCCGATGTGCCGCTCTATATTTACATGGCAGTCTCTTATAGTGGAATTAACTTCCTGGTAGGGTCATAAAGTTATAATTAAATGATATAAATAAGGCTGAAACTTAAAACCTTCGATGCAGCCGGCGCGTCTGTTATCCGGCCGGAAACTGCTGCAAATCAGAATCCTTACTAAATATGACATTAACTCACACTATCCGGTCCTCCGCCCGCCCGGTAAATCCCGTCATTAATAAGAGAAACCGAGGGTTACTCTATGGCAGTCTCCCAGATGGTTAAGATCCTGCCAGGAATAATCAAACCTTATGTCGGATGTCTGGCTGGTGTCTATCCTGAACCCGACTCCCCACGCAATACCCTGAGAATCATAATTCAAATTGTACCCGCCCCTGACGAAGAAGAACTGATCAAAGGAATACTCCATGCCCAGGTTGCCCCTCTCCGCGTTATCAGATGGATGGGAGAATTCTCCGGCTGCAATCAGGATATGGTCGCCCTTCCTGTAAGCGTCTACCTTGGCTCCTACCTTGAATACGGTGGGCATCTTGGATTCGCGCTCGTCGAATTTCACCTTGCTTCCCAGACTCTGAACAAGCATCCCCAGCTGAATCCCCCTCAAACCGATCCGGTAGAGAAGGCCGAAGTCGAGCGCGAAAGACTCCACACTCTTTTCGGCCAGGCCCATGTGAAGGAAATGCATGGTAATCCCGGAAGAGAACTTATCGGTAAAATACATGGCGTAGGAGATTCCATAGGACTGATATCCGGCGTCGAACCATTCATTGGTTCCTTCCGGCCTGTGAACTGTCCTTACTATCTGCGGATCTATGGTTAATGCCCTGGCGGACACACCAATGGTTCCGGGAAGGTAAGGTGTCCTGAAAACGGAACCGGCAAAATAGAGGTCCACATCCGCCGGCCAGGTTACCGAATTCAATGTGACTTCGGTCCGGTCCAGCTCTACCATGCCTGCCGGGTTCCAGTACAGAGCCGAAGCATCATCCGCGATAGCGGTAAAGGCGCTTCCCATTCCGGTAGCTCTGGCCGAAACACCTATCTTCAGAAACTGAGCGGCATAAGTCCCGACTTTCTCGAAGGGGCTGGTTCCCGCTAATACCGATCCGGGGATAAAAACCGCCAGTGTCATAATTATTATGCCCTTGCGTATATAACCATTAACACGCATTTAGTAACCTCCCAAAAGACATCTATCTGATAACTACAAACTTTCCAACAAAATTGCCATGATCATTCTTTACCGAAAACAGGTATATTCCGCTGGTCACTTCCTGTCCATTCCTGGAAACCAGGTCCCAGTAGTTAGAACCGCTGCTCCCGTCGTGTTCGATTACCTCCACCAGGTCGCCGGAGACGGTAAACACCCGGATAGTACTTCTGCACAACGGAAGATTCCTGAACTCTATCTTGATTCCCGAGGGATCGTCCATGGTTTTACCCAGCTGCCATGGTTCCAGCGATTCCTTGGTCACCGGGTTGGGAACCACATAAATATCATGAGGTTCTTTTTCGCCAGTATCACACGATGTTCCCGATGATGTCGGCACTACCAGCCGGAAGTTGCTGGAAGCTTCCCCGAATTTGCCGGTGTTGTCGAAAGCCGTAACCGAGTAAAAGTACTGCGATCCGTTGAGAACTTCAGTATCAACATATTTATAATATCTTCTTCCACCCTCGAATCCCAGCCTGAACCTTGCCAGTGCCTCCAGGGTGTCGCACTCGGATTCAGAAAGCCCCGGCATGCATGGTACCGTGTCAAGGGGGTAATGGTATAGGTTTTCGGCAAAAATATCGATTAACTCTTCCTTGCCCTCCAGATTTGCCAGAGGTTCGTATAACAGGCCGCCTTCTTCATAGGGCATTCTGTATTCATTATCATTTCCGTAACCGTTACTGTAATCACGCTGTTCAATCAGTTTCCACAGTTCTTTTCCGGGGCCGCTGTCCTCGGTTGTCCCTATCGGCCTCTTCCATCCATCCGCCCTCCAGATTCTGAACCCCTCGAAATCCTTTTCCAGGGTACTCACATCCCTGGCCTCTTCGCTCAGATTGTTCCAATAAAGGGTAACCTTGCCGTCACCGGGGACGATTCTCATTTCAGGCGGGGGAGGCGCTGTTCCTACCAGCCAGGTAACATGGCCTTCTTTACCGTCCATGCCGGTCTTATAGCTATCCTCGTCAGCATCGCCCTTGGGGCAGGGCGCTTCCCAGAGCTCTCTCTCTTTCCCGCAATCCAGGTTGATCCAGAGGTATTCGTCCTTCATCGCGGATTCTTCGGTAAAGTCGCCATCGCAGGTGTCCGGGTCCATGGTTACCGGGCCGGGCACGGGAGTTTCCCTGCCTTTAACACCGGTCTGGGCATTCCCGTCCAGGTCGAACCAGTTTCCTTCGTACACTGAAGCCGCCTTGGCGGCGGTGGCCAGCATCCCTTCTCTGCCTTTTCCAATAGCCACCGCTACCTGGAGGGTTAGGGTGTCTCCAGGCATAAGCTCGTCAAAGGGGCCGGTGGACATCATAATCCTGTAATCTCTAGGGACATCCTGGTTCCTGTCATAATCATTGGCACTCATCAGGATGTAACGCTCAGAGTCATTGGAAGGGTCCCCGCCCTCTTCAAACGGCTGATCGCCGGAAAAGTTCTGGTAAGAGGTAAGGCCTACAACCGCCGGCGCGGTGATTCCCCGGGGATCGGTCTTATGCCCCAGGAATACGATTCCCAGATAACCTTCGGTCTCTCCGTCGTCGCCGTCCTTATCGAATACATAGGCGGCACTGACCCTCACCGGCCAGGGGACCGCTCCCTTCTCCGTACACTGGATACCCTGGTAAAAGCCTGTCGCATCGTCCCGCCAGTACCTCTCGGTCTCGAGATGCCCGGCGTCGCCGTCCGCGAAGAACCCGACATATACATTGTCCAGAGAGGATGACCCGCTATAATTAATAATGGTATAATCGATTCCCACAAAGTCATAGAATTCCTCATCCTCCCACTGGTAGCTTTCCTGATGCACGTACAGTCCCAGGGGGGCATGATCGGAATAGGTGTTCTTGGCGGCCTCCTGGTCATCAGTATATTCGCACGCAAACATCTGATTGCTTATACCGGCAAAATCCTCGTCGATTCTGCCGTCCCCGTCGTCGTCGATTCCGTTCAGGGGATCCTCGTCGACCATTCCGTCCTTGTCGTCATCCGCGGGGCGGGGAAACCTGACTCCTCCGGTGGTATTACTGTTCGCTTCGTATATTATGTATATCTCATCAGGATCCTCGCTCCTGCCGGGAGGCTGAAACTCGGTTTCGTAAGCGCCCGTCGAAACCGCGGCTATGCCGCCCTTCTTTGCGCCTACCCACAATCCCGCGGTATACAGATACTCAACTCCGCTGTTTGCCGGCCATTGAGCGGAAGGGTAATCGCGTGTCGGCCAGTTGGAACCCGGACGCGAACCGAAACACCCCCAGTTGGTAACATGAAGCTGAAGATTCCCTACATTATGAATACCGGATCCGTCGAAGACAAAGACCTGCTCCATATCCTTGAGCTTACCGACCCAATCCTCATCCTTTTCTCTGGCATCCGCAATATCTGTAACCAGGGAACAGATCATCAGAAACGCTGTTCCCAGTAGTATTAATCTTCGAATCATCCGGAACCTCCAAAATATTCTGGACTCTAAAATTCAAACCCGAAACCGACACGCCACTCCCTGCGCCGCCCCCATACTGTCGGATCGTTTACGGGGTTGAAATCCTCCAATCCGTCATCGTCAATATCCTGTAAATAAGCTCCCCCGGCCTGCCCGGTTTCGGTGTAATAAGCTCCGCCGTCCATGGTTGCGTTGACCATGCCGGGGAATACCCCGGGGGCGATTATATTGAGAATATCCTCATCCAGCAGATTCCTTCCCTCGAAGTAGAGGGTCAGCTCCTGCCCGTAAATATCAAACTTTTTTCTGCCCTGTAAATTCAGCATATGGGTTTCGTCTTTTCTTTCCGAGTTCTCATCCAGGGGATCCTGCTTCCTGGCGAACCTGTCATAGGGAGTCCAGGGCAGGCCGCTTCCGAAGGAATACACGAAAGTGGCGCCCCAGTTATTCTCGTCCGTCAGGGTCATCCTCAGGTTCAGAGTATGCCTCTGATCCCAGTTTAGGGGCATCTCCTGGGTGGGCAGATGGGAAAGGCCTTCCGCCGTGACCCCGTAGTTCGAGTCGGAAGCCACTCCGTCGGCAAATGAATATGTATATGATATTTCTCCCCCTACATGATTGCTCATCCTCTTGGTCAGGCTCAGCTCCAGGCCCCTGGAACTGGCGTAAGACCTGTTGATGTAACGGAATCCGGTCAGCCCCGTATCCTCGTCGGTAACCCTTGTAGAGGATACCAGGCCGTAAATATCCTTGTTGAAGACCACTACCTCTCCCGCTACCGTCCGGGTGAACTGGTGAGAAACTCCCGCCTGATAGGAAACGGTGAGCTCTTCGTCAAGATTCGGATTGCCCAGCGTTCCCGCCCCGGATATCATATCCTGGGAGTTGAACAGGTACGCCCTGGAGGGCCACTGAGTAAACCTTCCGTAATGGAAGTGGAACTTATCCTTGTCTGTTATCGGGAAAGCAAATCCCAGCCTGGGGCTCATCTGCAGCTTGAACTTTTCAACGGTAGTGTCGATTTCGCCGCTGACAATCTCGATATCGGTGGAGTTGCCGGGGGAGAAGAAATCAAGCCTTATACCGGCATTGACCACGATACCGCGGTATTCCCATTTATCCTGGATATAGAAAGATCCTTCCGGGTTGAAGTTGTGGAAGTCCTGTTTGCTGGCTCCCTGCATGTAACTTCCGTCGTCGAACCTTCTAAGGCTGGCCGGGTAGAAGAGAATAAAATCGTCCAGGTTGTTATACAGGAACTGAACTCCGGTTTTGGCCTCGTGCCCTTTCCACTTCGTGCAGGTGAAGTCGCCTTTTATGGTGTAAACCGTAACATCCCTGTTCATGTAATAGGGCGAGTCGTAAGAAGCCGTAACCAGATAAGGATTATCGGGATCGGTATACCAGACCGTATTGGAGACACCGTTGAATTCGAACGAGCCCCCGGGCATTACCACGGGCCTTCCCCCGGTGGTAAACTCTTCGGGATCCTTGCCGTTGACGGTATTATAGGTATTAAAGGTCGCCCGGCTGAAATTAACGGTGTAAAGCATATTTTCCGAAATATTATGTTTCAAACCGAACTTGAGATGGAGATTCTCGTTCTCCCTGGTATTCTGGTTTTCCGCTGAGTTTATTTCAACGAACGAGGAATCATCCCTGAAATAGCTGAATTTCGAATCGGGGTTCCTGAAACCTTCGAACAGCTGTTTGCTCTGGTAGGCCTCCAGCTCGCCCTGCTGGTCCAGGACCGCCTCATCCCATATGATTTCAACTTCGTTGCCGTAAACGTCGTTGATCCTTCTCGCATAGAAGTTATTATAGGTGACAATATGCCGCTCAATGCCGGTGGAGAGATCTCCCACATTCACCTCTTCAAAGACCCTGACCGGATAAAGGACTCCTCTCTGGTCCTCGGGCTCCGGGGGGTATTCCGACACCCTGGGAAGTTCTTCATCAACCCAGGGGCCGTGATATACACTGACCGTCCAGTTGAATTCGTAAGCGTCCTGGGCTTCTATCCCCTCTATCGAACTCGGCTTGAGGCTCATGAAACGGTAAACCTTCTGCACGTATCCCTGCACATCCCAGTTGAGCGCGTACCCTCCCCGATACATATTAACCCTGGAGTGGGTATAGATAGCTTCACCGATCAGTTTAAGGTTTGGGGTAGCCTTGTAGGCCAGTTTGCCCTGAATATTATAATTGTGATACGCCCTGTCGGTGAACTTGAACAGGCCGTTCCAGAAAGTATGTTCTTCCCGTTCCTGGGTGGCCCAGTGTTCGCCGTCATCTAAAGTCAGCTGGCCGGACAGGTAGAAGGTCAGATCCTTGAGGGGAGTAGGGCCTCCAAATCCGATACTCAACCTGTCGTAATTAGTATATGTCTTGTCTTTTCTGCCGAAGTCATTGGTCATGAAACGGACCTGGCCCTTGTAGACCGGCCCACCCTCTCTGGTGGAGACATCTACCACCGCCGACTGGGCGTTACCGTACTCGGCGTCCATGCCCCCTGTAATAATCCTACTGTCCGATGCCCCCAGCATGCCGACGCTGATAGATCCGCCCCCCAGGGGGTCGTTAACGGGAACACCGTCAATCAGGTAAGTTACCTCGCCGCTTCGCCCGCCACGGACGTGAAGTTCGTCGCCGGTTTTCACAATACCGCTTTTAAGCGCCAGGGCTTCCTCAATGTTATCAACCGGAAGTTCCTCCAGCTCATCTCCTGATACCGCGTGGCTCACATCACTGCTCTTTACATCAACCATTTTTCTCTTGGCGGTAACATCGATGACTTCTGTCTGTGCCACGATGGTTTCTTCAAGCTCAAATTCGACCCTGAGGGTCTGCCCGGCCTTCAGAGTGATCTTTTTCTCCTGCTCCTTGTACCCCATCATCATTACCTTGATGGTATGGGTGCCCGGTGGAACCTTCTTGATCCTGAAGGTACCGTCAGCCATACTCATACTACCCATCCCCTCACCAATAACAACATTGGCGTAGGCAAGCGGAGCGCCGTTTTCCCTGGCCACCACCTTGCCTACTACAGTTCCCTCCTGAGCAATCGCGGATGAAGTTGAAAAAGCCAGTATTATAATAAACAGTATAGATATTTTAAATAACCCTGAAGTATGGGAGCGGGTATTCATTATGAAACTCCTTACCTTGGTATTCCTGACAATCTGCCTACAATCCGATTTCTTCAATATTCTATTCCATCTTTGGAGAATCTGTCAGGTGTGGTCTCCAGCTCTCCTGTTTACCCAACATCGTTAATATAATTAGCTCAATTCCCTGTGTCAATCACCATATTTGACAACTTTTCATTTTAATAAATAAATAGATTTGAAGAGAAAAATCAATACCCGGAGAGTGAAAATCAGGTTATCAGAGCTCCTGGGCGGACCGGCCCGAACCGGCAGCTTCCCGGCATGCCGGCGGGAAGCAACTACTGAACCATATCCTTGATCTTCATCAGGCGGGTCTGGTTGGACCTCTCGTTTTCGCTGAGCTTTCTCTCTATGCTGTTGATAGTCTCTTCCAGATCCGGTATCAGTACGTATTCCAGCGCGTTAACCCTGCGCCTGGTTCTTTCCAGCTCATCCGCCATCCTCAGCAGGGCATTCTCCCTGGAGGCAAGGTCAAGGAGCGATGGGAAAATATCATAAAGGTCCTCAAAGGCCCCATCCAGCCCCGGCGACGAAGATGAAAATCTGTATGAAGGGGGAGAGTCAGGGAATGTTGCCCGGTAGACCGGAATCCTTATTCCCATCTCATATCTGCTGCCAGCCTCCAGTTCTCCCTCCGCCCCGCTGAGTTCAAGAGCGTCGGTAACAGCCTGTGTCTCTGAAAAGATCCGGGAACGGATGTACCTGTCATTTATGGAAAGGAGCTCCTCTTCGACCTTGCTCCTCAAACGATTTGCTTCCCCGATCAGGCCGAAGAAATTCTGCATCAGCTTCTCCTGCTTGTTCTTCAGGAGCTTATGGCCCCTCCTGGCAAGCTCCAGCCTGCGGCGGAGGCGGATCAGAGTCATTCTGTTCGGATTATATTTCTTCTTCAATCCTGCTCTCCCTGCCGTCTGCGGGGTTTTTCCCTATTCCTGACGAATCTTCTCTTACTGGCATTTCCAGCATATTTCTCTTACCGTTCTGATTCCCTTCCATCGTCTCCGCTGCCGGAGCCCACCTTTCCTCTTTTCCTGTCCCCCATCACCATCCGTTTGCCCCTGCTCACCTGAAATCCAACTCCGCCCTACTCCCCACCCCTCTCCGCCTTCTCTCTTCCCTCTTCCCATTCCGCTTCGCTCTTCTCCACCTCCGAACTGCTCGCGGGAAGGTACTTCTCTATGAATTCATCCTTAATCCGTTTGATCTCGGTTCTCGGCACTTTGTTCAAAAGCTCCCACCCGGCGTTGAGAGTATCCTCTATGGAACGGTTCTCATCTATTTTCTGGCCCACGAAGGTTCTCTCGAAATTCTCCCCGAAAGCCATGAACGCCCTGTCGGTCTCGGTCAGGGCCGCCTCTCCCAATACCACCGCCAGCTCCTCAACCTCCTTGCTCCTGGCGTAGGAGGAGAACAGCTGATTGGCCAGCTCGGCGTGATCCTCTCTGGTCCTTCCTTCGCCGATACCCTTGTCCCTCAGCCTGGACAGGCTGGGAAGCACGTTAATAGGAGGATAGATGCCCTTGTGCTGAAGGTTCCGGTCCAGTATTATCTGTCCCTCGGTGATATACCCGGTGAGGTCGGGGATCGGATGAGTCTTGTCGTCATCAGGCATGGAAAGAACCGGGATCTGAGTTATGGAACCTTCCCGGACCTCCCCCTCCTTCTCCCCCTTGAGAAGCCCCGCCCTTTCGTAAAGGGTAGCCAGGTCGGTATAGAGGTAACCGGGATAACCTCTTCTTCCCGGTATCTCTTTTCTCGCCACCGACACTTCTCTCAGGGCCTCGCAGTAATTGGTCATATCGGTCATTATAACCAGTACATGCATCTCTCTCTCGAAGGCAAGGTATTCAGCGGCGGTCAAGGCCGCTCTGGGAGTCGAAATCCTCTCAACGGTGGGATCGTTCGCAAGGTTTATGAAGAGGACTACCCTTTCCATGGCCCCTGTTTCCTGGAAATCGGTTATGAAGTAGTTCGCTTCCTCGAAGGTAATACCCATCGCCGCGAACACAATTGCGAACGCGCTCTCGGCGCCGGGCACGGTCGCCTGCCTGGCAATCTGAGCGGCCAGTTCCGAATGGGGCAGTCCGAATCCGGAAAAGATAGGTAGCTTCTGCCCTCTCACCAGGGTGTTGAGGCCGTCGATAGCCGAGATACCGGTCTGGATGAATTCCTTCGGGTATATTCTGGCATAAGGATTAATGGGGCTGCCGTTGATATCGACTCTCTTTTCCGGAATGATCTTCGGGCCGTTATCGATGGGGATGCCCAGCCCGTTGAAGACCCTGCCCAGAATATCCGGGGATACTGAAAGCTCCAGCCCCTTCCCCAGAAACCTTACCCTGGTCTTATCCACATCCACATCATGGGTCCCCTCGAAGAGCTGGATCAGCACCTTGTCCCGATCAACCTCCAGAACCTTTCCCCTTCTCTGTTCACCGCTCGGAAGCTCCACTTCAACCAATTCTTCGTAGGAAGCATTCTCCACCTGGTCCATCATAATCAGGGGGCCCACTATTTCGGTTATGGTATTGTATTCAGTAACCATTAATATTCCCTCTTTCCATCTATGAGCTCAAATACCGACTTCCCGTCCCGGCCGGATCTATTATCAGGCGGGAGCAATCCAAGAATATTTATTCTTTCTTATCCTTCCGTTTTTTCTTCCTTCTCCTCATCCTCGCCAAGCACCTCGGCCAGTTCGTCTCCCTCCGGAGAAGAAGAGACCAGACTGTTTATCTCAGATTCCATCTGTTCTCTTATACTGTCGAATTCCTCAATATTATCTTCGCTGATATGCCTCATCCTTGCTATCGGCTGCCTGACTTCCAGTTCGAGAAGCTTTTCTATTTCCACGCCTTTTTCGATCGCCTGTCCGCAGAGGCGTTGGAGTTCCATTATGGTATTCAACATCGCATACTGCTTGCTCAGCCTGGTATACTCATCATCGGGATCGAAGGCGGACTGGTGAAGAAAATCCTCCCTTATCGATTTCGATGTCTCCAGAATGAGGCGGTCGCCATCGGACAGGGACTCAACCCCCACCAGCCGGACCAGCTCTTTCAGGTCAGCTTCCTTCTGGAGGAGTTCTATCGCTGAAGTCCTCAGATCTTCCCAGCCCTCATCAACTTCATCCAGGAAATATTCCCTGAGAGTGTCGTGATAGAGAGAGTAGCTGGTCAGCCACCCGATAGCCGGGAAATGCCTCTCGTAGGCAAGCTGGTCCTCCAGAGCCCAGAATACCTTTACCACTTTCAGGGTAGCCTGTACAACCGGGTCGGAGAGGTCGCCTCCGGGGGGCGATACGGCACCTATGACGCTCAGCGACCCCCTGCGCTCGTCGCTCCCCAGGCAGACCACTCTTCCCGCTCTTTCATAAAAACTGGCAATTCTTGATGGCAGATAGGCTGGATAACCTTCTTCTCCCGGCATTTCCTCCAGCCTTCCCGACATTTCCCTCATCGCCTCAGCCCACCTGGATGTAGAATCAGCCAGCACCGCCACCGAGTACCCCATATCTCTGAAATATTCAGCTATGGTAATACCGGTATATACCGACGCCTCCCTTGCAGCCACCGGCATATTGGAAGTATTGGCTATCAGGACGGTCCTCTTCATCAGCGGCTGCCCCGTGGCAGGGTCGATCAGTTCCGGGAACTCCTGCAGAACATCGGTCATTTCATTGCCGCGTTCACCGCAGCCGATATATACGATGATATCGGCGTCGGACCATTTTGCCAGCTGATGCTGGACCACTGTCTTCCCCGCCCCGAAGGGGCCTGGAACAGTGGCGGTCCCCCCCTTGGCAATGGGAAAGAACGTGTCTATAACTCTCTGTCCGGTCACCAGAGGAACCGAAGGTATCAGCTTCCTGACTATCGGCCTCGGCGTCCTGACCGGCCAGCGTTGAAACATGCTTATTTTCCTGAGGCCGCCATCGGTCTCAATCTCCGCGATAGTATCCTCCACCCTGTAACCCTTCTCTTCGGGGAGTTTCTTCAGAACACCCTTCTGAATATCAGCCGGCACCATTATCCGGTGTTCTATCAGTTCGGTCTCCTGTATTGTTCCCAGTACATCTCCGCGCCCTGTTTCCATCCCCTCCTGCAGATCCGGGGAGGGCTTGAGTTCCCACTCTTTCTCCCTGTCAAGGCCCGGGGCGCTGACCCCCCTGTGTATGTAGTGCCCGCTCTGCTCGTAAATGGTGTCCAGGGGGCGCTGAATCCCGTCATAAATAGATTGCAGAAGGCCGGGGCCCAAATCTATACTGAGCGACTTTCCGGTGGTAGTGACCACTGCGCCGGGGCCCAGCCCGGAAGTATCCTCATAGACCTGGATGTAGGCAAGATCCCCGTGCAGCTCAATTACTTCGCCTATCAGCCCTTCCTCGCTCACCCGGGCCACTTCGAACATTTTCGAACCTTTCAAGCCGCTGGCAACAATCAGAGGCCCCGCCACTTTTTCGATCTTACCGGATGCCATATCTCTTTTTTCCTCCCTTATCTGTTAAATCACTCCAGGGAGCCGGAAATATCCTGCCCCACAGCCTTGATAACAGCTTCTCTTATCTCTTCTCTGGCTGCCCTGCCGGCCAGGGGTTTGCCGCCCTCCCAGCGCGCTCCGCGTATATCGGGTATTATGGTAACAGCGGAATCGGCAAATCTCTTTTCTCCCCGGAAAAAATTTCTGTATCTTATGAATATCTCCTCGGTAACAAATATGATTTCAAAATCGCCCTTCTCCAGTTCGGCTATAACATCCCCGGTCATCTCGCCTTCCTCTGTCTCAAAACAGCGGCACCCCAGAATCCTGAAGTAGGATACCGAATCGGAGCTGCCGACTACCGCAATATCCTCATGCAATGTTACTTCTCCCCGCTGATCAGGAAGGGGCAAACCCCTCCATCAGGTCAAATATTATTTCCTCAGGCAGTCCGTTTATTCTGCCCGTTATGATAGACCGCAGTGCCGTATAGTTCCTGTTCATATTTACCAGGTGATAAATGACAGGGGTTATATCGAAAAAACTGTGCCGGCGCTGCGATACCTGATTAAAAATCTCCGCTGACAGGGCAGGCTCGATTTTCCACAGGGGCGTCCCGGAATCCAGCCCGTTATCGGTCAGTCGGCTGTAAGGCGAGAAGGAGAGATATGAGTAAAGCTGGTCCTCGGATTCCGAGACAAGAGCTCTCAGGGTCAGCTTATCAATCTGCCCCCCGGGAATCCACCTCTCCTTTCCAGCACCGAACAGCCCGGTTCGTTTCAGCCTTATAAAATTCTTGATGTTTATCGCGTCTATTCTCATTCTGGTGTAATGAACTGCATAATCAGACGGGGCGGCCTCCAGCAGGAATTCCCACTTACGCCGTTCCAGCAAAATCTGCGCGGTGTCAATATCCTTCCTGCCTGCCACCGTCTCGAAGTAATCGAAAATATCCTTTAGATAATCGGGAAGGTACACGCCGCTCCAGTTTTCTATTGCATCCGCCAGGACATCGCCTTCGATAAGGCCGCATTTGTTATACCCTTCTTCCGCTGATCCCGCACCCAGAAAATCAGATTTCCAGAAGAAAACAAGGTTGTCAAAATCGTACTCGGACCTCAGGAAGCGATCGGCCGTTGTGTCAGAAATCAATTTTGACAGCAGTTCCAGGTACTGCGCCTTCTCCGTCTCCAGAGCCTGGCCGAAACTGTAGATTGAATCGACCTCCTCGAAGCTCCTGTAAAACTCACTGAGAATCTGAAGCAGGGAACTGAAATCAGCCCTGGCAAGCCGCTCATACCAGGACCAGTCCGGCAGTTCCGCCTCCATGGCATTCAGCCTGGCCGCAATATATGTATAGTCAACAGCCAACTTATTCAACCTCTCCATCGCCTTCAGAGAAAAGTATCCTGGCAGCCTCGGGTTCTGTCCGGTCGATCAGTTCCCTTAAGAAGCTCTCCAGCGAAAGATCAATCAGCCGGTCTTTCTGCCTGAGAATGACACCCCAGGTTAAATCACCTTCTCCGGGACTTACTGAGAAAGATCCTCCTCCGAATTCATCATTCAGGGAGCTGACGAACTCCCCGGTGAAAATATCCCGGTGGGCGGCGGGAATTACGATCTCTTCCTTGCCGGTGACCGCCCTTTTCAGTATCAGCTTTCTGATGAAGCCGGCGTACTCTTCACCGCTCATCGAACTTATTTTATCCCTGGCTTTCCCGTAGAACTCCTCCAGGATATCTCTCTTTTCGCTCAGCAGTTTTTTTCTGAGGTCCAATCTCTCGCTGACCACTATCTGGCGCCGGTGCTCATCAGCTTTTCTGCGGAATTTCTCGTCCAGCTCGCCTCTGAGCTTATCCGCTTTGCGGCTGTAATCCTCTTTTATTTCATCCGCTTTCGATTCGGCCTTTCCTATTATACTGCTTACCTTCTCCCGGTTCTCTCTTTCGATCCTGCTGAGTATATCTTCTATAGCCATAATAGCTCATCCATCCCTCTAATATATGACACTTACAGATTAATGCGCTGAAGCAGAAGTATGGTCCCCAGCAGGCCCAGGACGGCGTAGGTTTCGACGATAACGGCGTAAACCATACCCTTGCCGACTTCCCCGGCTCTCTTGGCGACCAGGTTGCACGCCGCCGCGCAGACCTTCCCCTGGTATATGCCGGAGACAAGGCCGGTAATCGCGATCGGCAGAGCGGCCCCTACCATCGCCAGCCCGGCTGATACTGATATTCCGGCAAATCCTTCCGGCTCCGGCAGCTTTCCGGCGATCATGAACAGGGCCACCAGGCCGTAGATCCCCTGGGTGCCGGGAAGAGCCTGCAGCACCAGAAGCGAACCGAATTTTCCGGGGTCTTCGCTGGTTACTCCGTTGGCCGCCTGGCCCGCAATACCTGTTCCAAAGGCGGAGCCCGCTCCTGCCAGGCCAGCCGCCAGAGCCGCGCCCACAATCACGAACATGAATCCAAACATATTTTCTCCTTCCTCGAGAAAGTTCGATTTTATTCCTTATCACGAATAACCGAGTATCGCCTCTCGCTTCTGAAAGGTTTGAATGGCCTGCCCCCTCCGCTGAAAAACTTCGAAAAGAACTCCAGGTACTGAAGCCTGGCGGAATGGACAAAACCTCCCAGAGAATTGACCGCCAGATTGAACAGATGTCCTCCGGCGAGTATCAGAATCATGGCGATATAACCTGTATAGAAAGGCATTCCGGCAACCATCCCGGCAATGTCATTAACCGCCATGGCGATGGCGCTGGTTGCCAGCCCCAGCGCAAGCAGCCGCGCGTAGGACAGGACGTCCCCGAAATAACCCACAATATCGTAAAAACCCGCCAGCCCTCCGAGCGCCTTCATGATCAGAGATTCTTTTTTCCTTCCCCCGGTAAGGAAGATGGCTGCCGCCATTATCACAGCGCCCCTCCCCGACCAGGACAGAATATAAGGAGGGACTTCTCCGTCCAGTATCCCCGCGAATCCCAGCGGAGCGAGAAAGACCAGGAAAATCATCCAGAAGAGATTGTCGAAGATACCGTCGGCTATCAGGCCTTCCTGGAATTTCCGCACCATACTGATACCCATACCGAACAGTATATGAACGATCCCCAGAAAGAACGACAGGTACAACATCTTCATCGGCTCCTCTATGGGATTGATGAAAACGAATTTCCGCAGAAAGGGGACGTTGCCGAGGCTGATTCCGAAAAGCCCGCCGGCCAGTATTCCCACCACGGTGGTCACTAAACCTCCGGTCAGCATGAGCCTGATCAGTTTGCGGGCTCCTCCCGAAGGTTTGAACTTAAACAGAATAAAGGCGGAAACAATGGAAAGAGCGATCCCGTAGCCGGCGTCGGTAAGGCACATCGCGAAGAAAAGAATAAAGAAGGGCGCAAAGAAGGGAGTAGGGTCGATCTCTCTGTACTGAGGATTTCCATAGAGGGTCATTACGAACTCATTCGGTTCCGCCAGTTTACCGTTTTCCAGATGAACAGGGGGTTTTTCGTCCTTTCCCGGTTTTCTGAAGGCTATCTCAACATCGGCAAACTCGCCGAGAATTCCCCGCTCCAGTTTCTTTCTGTCCAGTTCCCTGACCCAGCCCTCCATGAGAAACACGCTGTCGGTCTTATGAAGCCGGGTTTCCAGCTCTGAAAGGGCCAGCTGTTCATTATAATAGTCTATCAGAACATAAAGCTTTTCGATAATATCTTCGGCAAGCCCCGCGGCCTGCTTATGCAACTCCTCTATTTCAGCCTCCGCTTCCTCCATTCTATCCATCTCCGCCCCGATTATTTCCGCGGGGGTTCCCTCTTCATCCTCGAAACTGTTCAGACGGCCTCCCGCCTTCTTCAGAGCTTCCGTAAGCTCGCCGTCATCCTCCCGGGGCAGTATCACCGCAAAGTGTACCCTTCCCTCGCCCCCGGACACACGCTCGAAATGGGAAAACTCGAACCCGCTTTTCAGCTCATCCAGACTCTGTTCGACCTCGCCGGAGGGGAAACTCCACAGCTGTCCGCTGAAACCTTCAGTCTCAAGTTCTTCCAGAGAAGTATCCAGAGATTTCCAGGGCTGAAGGCGGCCTGCCAGCTCCCGGCTTTTATCAATTTCGTTTTCCAGCTCCCGTATCTGGCTGCTCAATCCGTTACTCTTCTGCCAGGTCTCCTTCACGGGAAATTCCGCCGCCAGTTTCTTTACTTCATCGCCGCCGACCTGGATTGCGGTCCCGCTGAGTTTCTCCCACAGAGATGGCGATTCAATATAATCTTCGAGGAAGGAAACGGACTCCTCCAGATACTCGATGAGCCGGCTGATATTCCCGACAGGGGGAGTTTCCTCCCCGGAACGGCCTTCTCCGGTTTCGGTTTCCGTAACCTGAACCGCCCCCAAATCCCGCAGCCGCCTTTTTAATCTTTCCCTCACGGAATCATGTCCGAGAAGCTGAACTTTAAGCATGCTGCTGACAGCCAAATTGCAATCCTTCCTGATTTAACATCTCAGATCCTTCTGTTATTCCTGAAGGAGGCCCATGATCATTTCCATGGCATGGCCCATATTTTCAGCCGATCTTCTTCTCAGAGAAGAAATCTCTTTTTCATTCTTCTCCCTCATCTCCCTGACTTTCTCTTCGGCTTCCTTCTCCGCCCCGGAAAAATATTCGCGCCTTTTTTCATCCATCTCCACCTTCACCTGTTCCAGTTTTTCCTCCCCCTCCTGACGGGCTCTGTCGATAATCTCCAGAACTTCCTTCTTCGCTTCCTGAATATTACTGCGGGCCTTCTTCTCTTTCTTTCTTATTTCATTCAGATGATCATCAAGCATTCTGTCTCCTAAACATCAATCATCAATGCCGGGGTTAAGATTTATAAAACATCAGTACCGGCCGGCTCAAGAATAATATATAAATTTTCGGCTCGGAGTACATGATTTTCCGATAAAATTGAGAGAGACGGGGGTTTTCAAGAAGCTCATACCCTCCGCCAGCATCTCACCCTGCGCCCGCCCTCCAGATCGAAGAGCGGGGGCGGTTCTTCCCTGCACCTTGCTTCAGCTTCAGGGCACCTGGGATGGAAGGGGCAGCCGGGAGGAAGATTAACCGGGCTGGGCACTTCGCCCCGGATGGCGGCTCCCGCCGGAGCTCCGGGGACAGGTTTAGGAATGGAAGCAAGCAACCCTTCTGTATAGGGATGCAGGGGCGCTGAAAAAACCGAATCCCTGTCGGCGTACTCAACTATCCTGCCCAGATACATAACCGCCACATTGTCGCTTATATGCTTGACCACCCCCAGGTCGTGCGACACAAACAGTACCGTAAGGTCAAGGTCCCTCCGCAGGTCGGCAAGCAGGTTAAGTATCTTTGCCTGTACTGAGACATCCAGAGAGGCCACCGGTTCGTCCGCGACAATGATTTCCGGCTCCACTGCCAGGGCCCGGGCTATCCCCACCCTCTGCCGCTGCCCCCCGGAAAACTCGTGGGGGTACTTATTTTCATCGGAGGGGGAGAGGCCCACCCGGTCCAGCAGGTAATGAACCCTTCTCCGGACATCTTTTCTCCCCACTATATTGTGGATCCTGATCCCTTCGGCAATGGTGCCGCCAATGGTCATTCTGGGATTCAGAGAGGAATAGGGATCCTGGAAGATCATCTGAATTCTGCGCCGGGCTTTCCTAAGTTCCCTTCCCTTGAGAGCCAGAAAATCAATTCCGCCCAGGAAGATTCTTCCCCCGGTAGGTTCAATCAGGCGAACCAGCACCCTGGCCAGGGTGCTCTTTCCGCAACCGGATTCCCCCACCAGCCCCAGGCTCTCCCCGCGGCTCAAACTGAGATCCACACCGTCGACAGCTTTCACCGGGAGGCTGAACCTGGAAAATATGCCCTCCCCGCGGGCTCTGAAATATTTCTTTATGCCTTCCGCTCTGAATACAGCCAAGACTCTTATCCTTCCCTCAGCCAGCACCTGCACAGATGATTACCCCCTGCCTTAAAAAAAGGAGGTTCTTCATCCAGGCATTTCTGTATCCGTTCGCCGCATCTGTCGCTGAACTTACACCCGGGGGGAAGCCTGACCGGATTGGGAACGGAGCCCTCGATGACGGAAAATTTTTCGCCGGGAGGAGCGTACCCCGGCATGGAACAGAGCAGCCCCCGGGTATACGGATGGGAGGGTTCTGAATACAGGCTTTTCGAGGGGGCGCTTTCCACAATCCTTCCCGCATACATAACCATCACCCGGTCAGCCATCTGGGCTATCACTGAAAGGTCATGGGATATCAGCAGAACCGACATTCCGATCCTGCTCCGCAACTCCTCAAGCAGTTCGATTATCTGCGCCTGTACCGAAACATCCAGGGCGGTGCTGGGTTCGTCCGCAATCAGCAGTTCCGGCTGGCAGCAAAGCGCCATGGCAATCATTACCCGCTGGCGCATTCCGCCGCTCATCTGGTGCGGATACTTCCGGTAGCTCTTTTCGGGGTCCGGTATATGGACCATCCTGAGCATTTCCACCGCCTGTCTCTTCGATTCTTTTCTGCCCACCTTCCGGTGGACCGCAATTACCTCCCTTATCTGCTCACCGCAGGTAAAGACGGGATTCAGGCTGGACAGCGGTTCCTGGAAGACGATCGATATCTGATTGCCCCTTATCTTCCGTATCTCCTTTTCCGGAAGCTTCAGCAGGTCCCGCCCCCCGAATTCCACTCTGCCGGAGGTAATCCTCCCCGGGGGGGTTCTTACCAGGCGCATTACGGACAGCGCGGTCACACTCTTGCCGCATCCGGACTCGCCCACCATCCCTACCGTCTCGCCCTTCCCCACCTCAAAACTTATCCCGTCAACCGCGACAGCCTGCCCGGCGATAGTATCGAAGACCGTCCTCAGATCTGTTACTTTAAGAAGCGGATTTTCCATTACCATCCCTGTCCGTTTATCCTTTTCATCGTCCAAGCGCCAATTTTACTATAATCTGCGGCTATATAAAAAACAATCATACTTTTGCTACGTAAACTGGACGGGATCGAAAGCGTCCTTCAGCCCGTCGCCGAGCAGGTTATAAGCGACCACCGTCACAATGATGGCAATCCCGGGGATGGTGGAAACCCACCATGCATCCAGCAGTACCGCCCTGCCGCTGAATACCATCATGCCCCAGCTGGGTGTGGGGGGAGAAACCCCCAACCCCAGAAAACTCAGGGTGGCTTCAGCCAGAATTATCCCGCCTATCCGGAGGGTGGCTGAAACAATAATAACTGTCAGCGCGTTGGGGATAAGATGGCCGAAAATAATCCGGTTTCTGCCGGCCCCCAGGGCCTCAGCGGCCGCCACGTAATCTCTCTGCCTGATGGACAGGACCTGTCCCCTTACCAGCCTGGCGGCGGACATCCAGCCGGTAGCTCCCAGCAGAATTATCAGCAGAAGTATCGACCTGCTGAACAGAGCTATACAGGTAAGCAACAGAAACAGTCTTGGTATCGCCATCAGGGCATCGACCACCCTCATCACCACCGTATCGATTACGCCCCCCAGGTATCCGGAAACCGCCCCCACCACCGAACCGATTATCACTGAGAGCGAGACGGCGAGCAGGGATACCGAAAGCGAAATCCTGGCTCCGTAGAGGACTCTGGTGAGAACGTCCCTGCCGAACTTGTCAGTGCCGAACGGGTGCCGTAGGCTTGGAGAAAGGTACCTTTCCGAAGGGAGGTCCCCGTGCCGGTCGGGATGATAGGGAGTAAGAACCGGAGCCATTAGGGTGACCAGGTAAAGCAAAATCAGAATCCCCGCCCCGGCCATTCCAAGAGGGTTTCTTCTGAACCTCTTCCATCCGCTGGACCAGATACTGCCGGAGACGGTTCCCGGGGAAAGGTCAATCCGTTCATTCATTTCTGCCTCCCCCGTACGTGATCCTGGGATCAAGCAACGCGTATCCGATGTCCGCAAGCAGGTTTCCGAATATTACCATTACCCCCACCACAAAGTTTACCGCCAGCACCACCGGGTAATCCCTGGTATAAATAGCCCCCACCGCCAGCCTGCCCATCCCCGGCCAGGAGAATATCCTTTCCACCACCACCGATCCCCCCAGGAGGAAAGGGAAAGAAAGGCCGATCAGGGTAACCACAGGGAGAGCGGCATTCCTGAAGGCGTGTTTGAAAAACACCTTCTTTCCCAACAGCCCCTTCGCCCTGGCGGTACGGATATAGTCCTGCTGAAGAATATCTATCATGCTACCCCTCATGTAGCGGGCCATCCCCGCTGCCGAAGCCACTCCCAGAACGAAGGCCGGTAGTATCAGGTGCCTGACCCGGTCGGCCAGCAGCCCAAGCCAGCCGGCTCCATCCATTCCCAGAGACTGCATGTGGGATGAAGGGAGAATACCCAGTTTAAGCGAAAAGAGAAATATCAGCATCAGAGAGAGCCAGAATGACGGGATCGAATAAACCAGAAGAGCGGAAACCGTGGTTATCCTGTCAAAGAAAGTGCCTTTTTTTGCCGCCGAGAAAAGTCCGAGCATCACTCCGGTTATTACATATAGAAGGAGGGCGGGGATGGTCAGCCGCAGGGTATTGGGAACCGACTCCAGTATCAGATCTCTTACCGGCCGGTTATACTGGAAAGAGACTCCGAAATCACCCCTGCAGAAGTTGGAGGTCCACTTGATATACTGAATAGGGAGGGGTTGATCGAGCCCCAGCCTGGCCCTCATCATTTCCACTGTTTCCGGGGGTATCTCCGGATTTTCATATCTGGACATCGGATCGCCCGGAGCCAGATGGAGCAGGAAGAAGGTAATGGTCAGTACCAGGAAGATCAGAACCAGCGACTGGAGCAGTCTCTTCAATATGAACACGGCCATGATTCACCGCCTCAGAAAGTTATCAGTATCGTCCCATTATCTCCGATTTCCCGGACGCAGCGCAATCTATTTCATCCCTCTCCTTTTCAGAAAGAACCAGCCGTTCAAAGTCCGCCCCCATCAGACGCGTGAATGCCTCCCTGACCGCGTCTCTGATCTTTTCGTAACCGGGATCCGAACCGGCCTGCTCGCAGAGGCTGGTTATCCGCTCACTTACATCCTGCCAGCCGCCGGGAAGATACCTGCTGATCATCCGGGATCCCTTTCCCCTCAGGATCGAACCGTGCTGCAGAAAGAACTCTCCCCACCGGCGCTGGGCGCTTCCCATTATCTTTTTTCCTCCGGCGGTAATTTCGTACCTGCTGACTGACGCGAGGCACGGTGAATTCGACGATCTTTCGCGCTGCTTCCTTCCTCCGGAAAGAGACGCCCGCACTCCCAGAGAACGGAGGGCTTCTATCAGAACTTCCGATATCCGGATGAAGGTCTCGCCGAGCCGGGCCCCGAAAATATCTCCTTGGCTGCCGGCGGTTATGCAGTAGGTAAACTCCTCATGGTGCAGCAATGCCCTGCCCCCGGTGATCCTTTTAACCAGGTCGATCCCGTCACCCGAGACCGCCCGGAGGTCCAGCGCCTCTTCCGGGTCCTGGTGAAACCCGATACTTATGCAGGGAGGTTCAAACGAATAGGTCCTCAGAATAATCTGGTCGGGATTTCTCCTCACCCTGTTGAAAATGTGCTCGTCTCTCGCCATATTCCGGGCGCCACTCATGGGCCCGTCATCAAGGAAATACCAGCGGGGCATCATTTATCCTCTGCAAACTGCTCATCCCACGACCATCGTAAATCGGGATTCCGGGCCGCCCTGACTTCGTCAAGCCTTCTAACCGGGGTGTTTACCGGGGCCTCTTTCAGAAGCTGCGGGTTTTCAGCCGCTTCTCCGGCCACTCTCTCCATAATGGAGGCGAATTGATCCAGGGTCTCTTTCTTTTCGGTCTCCACCGGCTCGATCATTAGAGCCTCACTCACAATAAGAGGAAAATATACAGTGGGAGCGTGGACTCCCAGATCGAGAAGGCGTTTGGCGACGTCCAGGGTCTTGATACCGTACTCCTTGAGGGGATCCGAGGATACGACGAATTCGTGCATGCATGGTCCGGGATACTTCACCGTATAGTGCCTGCCTGTAAGTTTCATCAGGTAATTCGCGTTGATAATCGCGTTCTCGGATACCTCTCTCAATCCTTCCGCCCCCATCCTGAGTATATAGGCATACGCCTTGATGAAAACGTTGAAATTTCCGTAGTACGAATGAATCTTGCCGATACTCTTCTCCGAATGGTAATCCAGCTCGTACCGCTCCCCTTTCCTTACCGGGCGGGGAACCGGGAGGTAATCGGCCAGATGCTCCAGTACCCCTACCGGGCCGGATCCGGGCCCTCCGCCGCCATGGGGAGTGGAAAATGTCTTGTGGAGGTTAACATGCATGATATCTATGCCGATTCTTCCGGGGCGAACAATACCCATCAGAGCGTTCATATTCGCTCCGTCCATGTAAATCAGGGCGCCGGCGTCATGCACTATCTCGATAATATCCCCGATATCCTTTTCAAACAATCCAAGGGTATTGGGCAGGGTAAGCATCAGGACGGCTGTCTTTTCGTCAATCTTCTCCCTCAGCGTATCCGGGTCTATCATACCCCTCTGATCAGATTTTACAGTCTCCGGCTTGAATCCGCAGATAGCCACACTGGCCGGATTGGTGCCATGGGCCGAATCAGGTACCAGTACAGTCCTTCTTGTCTCTCCCCGGTCCCGGAAATAGGCCCTCGCTATCATCATCCCGGCAAGCTCCCCGTGAGCGCCTGCCGCCGGCTGCAGGGAAAAGGCGTCCATCCCGCATATCTCGCAGAGCGACTCCTGGAGTTTGTACATCACTTCCAGGGCTCCCTGCAGATCATCTGCGTGCTGTTCCGGATGCAGGCCTCCGAATTCGCCCATCGCCGCCAGCTCCTCGTTAATCACCGGATTGTACTTCATGGTGCAGCTGCCCAGGGGGTATATTCCCTTATCTATATGGTAATTTCTGGAGGCGAGCTCGCAGAAATGCCTGATCACTCCCTGTTCTCCGATCCGGGGAAGGTTCATGGGGGAGCTCCTCTGAATCACCAGTTTGTCCCGGTCGACCGGACAATCATTCTCCGGTATGTAATCGCCGCTTCTTCCGTTGATACCCTTCTCAAATATCGTCTTACTCATGGCCACCTCCAATCCCCGCCGCTATATCCCTGTAGAGTTCCAGTTCTTCTCTCTTCCTTTTTTCGGTAACCGATACCAGCAGGGCGGAATCTCCCAGCTCCGGAAAGTCGGAACCAACGGGAATTCCCGGCAGCAGCCCTTCCTTTCTGGCGATCTCGATAAACCTGTCGGCCCCGACCGGCAATTCCAGAATGAACTCCTGGAAGAAATCACCGCTGAATACAGGCCGGAATCCGGGTATTTCGGTCAGCATGTCGTACAACGCCCGGGATTTGGAGGCGCTCTGAAGAGCCACTTCCCGGAATCCCTCTTCTCCCAGCGTGGACAGGTACACCGTTGCGGCAAGAGCGCAAAGCCCCTGGTTGGTGCAGATATTAGAAGTCGCCTTCTCTCTTCTGATATGCTGCTCCCTGGTCTGGAGAGTCATAACGTAACCACGCCTGCCGTCAACATCAACAGTGCCGCTTATAAGCCGCCCCGGACATTTCCTTACATACTTTTCCCTGGCCGCGATAAACCCTATCAGGGGGCCTCCGAAACTCTGGGGAAGGCCCAGCGACTGCCCCTCGCCCACCGCTATATCCGCGCCGTACTCTCCCGGCGGTGAGAGCAACGCCAGCGAAACCGGTTCCACATATGCGATCATCAGGGCGGGTGATTCGTTCACTATGCCGGCTATCCGGGAGGTGTCCTCGACCACGCCGAAATAGTTAGGCTGGGCGGTCACCACCGCGGCCACCTCCGGGGTCAGGGCCTTCTCGAGCTCCTCTATATCGACTGTTCCCCGATCGGTATAGGGAAGATACCGAAGCTCTACACTCTTGCCCACCGAATAGGATTTGAGTACATCCCTGATTCTCCGCGGAAGCGAAGAGGGCAGAAGCACCAGGTTCTTTTTCCTTACCGCGCAGGCCATCAGAATCGATTCCGCCAGAGCGGTGGCTCCGTCATAAAGCGAGGCGTTAGCCACATCCATCCCGGTAAGCCCGCATATCATGCTCTGATATTCATATATCGCCTGCAGGGTCCCCTGGCTCACTTCAGCCTGATAGGGAGTATAGGAAGTGTAGAATTCATTCCTGGAAAGGACAAACCTGACGGTGGCCGGAATGATGCGGTCGTAAATCCCGCCTCCCAGGAAACTGGCCATCTCCGAGGAGGGCCTGTTCCCGGATGCGATCTCCCTGAATCTGTCTACTATTTCAGATTCCGACATCCGGCCCGGAAGATCAAGTTCTCCCTCTACCCTGAACCGCTCCGGAACCGGCTCCAGCAGCTCGTCCAGGGAAGATACACCGATCGTTTCCAGCATCTTCTTTCTGTCTTCATCAGTATTCTGAACGTAACTCATCAATTATCCTTTGTGCTGATCGACAACCGCTCCCGGGTCCCGGAGAGGACCGGAAAACGGCCTGTTACTCGCCTATGAACTCCTTATACTGCTCGAAATCGAGCATCTCATTAATTTCACTGTCGTCTTCTACCTTTATTTTGAGGAACCATCCGTCTTCGTAGGGAGATTCCTTGATCAGCCCCGGATCGTCCACGATATCATTATTTATCTCAACCACTTCGCCGGAAACCGGTGAGAAGAGGTCCGCCACTGTCTTGACCGCCTCGATAGTTCCTATCGAATCCCTCTGCTGAACAGGCTCGCCTACCTCGGGAAGCTCAACGAAGACTATATCCCCCAGCTCCTCACAGGCATATTTGCTGATCCCCACCACCGCGACGCCATCTTCGATATATACCCATTCGTGTTCCTCGGTGAATCTGAATTCTTCCATATTCATGCTCTACACCCGCCTTTCTTGTTCAGTCCCTGACCCTTCCCTGATAGAAGGGCAGTTTTACCCGTTTCGCTTTCTTCTTTTCTCCTCTGATATCTATTTCAAACTCCCTGACCTGCCTGGGTACGGTCCGCTCGATCAATGCCATGGCAAGCGGCTTCTTCAGGGTGGGAGCGAAAGTTCCGGAGGTGACACTTCCGGATTTTTCTCCTTCAGCGTAAACGTCAAATCCCTGCCTGGGAATACCCCGGCCGGCCATCTCCAGGCCGATAAGCTTTCTTTCCGGTTTGTTCTTCTTTTCCTCGACAAGAGAGTCCTTCCCAACGAAGTCATCCTTGTCCAGTTTGACCACCCAGGAGAGCCTGGCCTCCAGCGGGGAAGTCTCCTCGTTTATCTCGTGTCCGTACAGGCAGTATCCGGCTTCGAATCTCAGGGTATCCCTGGCCCCAAGGCCCGCCGGCTGAGCGCCAAGTTCTGCCCCATTATCCAGCAAATCCTCCCAGGCTTCCACCACCTGGTCCGGGGGCAGATATATCTCGTAACCTTTTTCCCCGGTGTAACCGGTCCTGGAGATGATCACCTCTTCACCCCGGTTGCCGAAGGTGAAGAAATTATAGTAATTCAGCTCCCGCAGCCTGTCTCTTACCGGAGTGAATACCCCGCTTTTGAGCAGCAGCTCCAGGGAGAGCGGACCCTGAACCGCTATCTGAGCTATATCATCTGATTTATTGTTAACATCTACACCATCCCAGGCGATGCTCTTCAGGTGGCGGTATATTTTTTCGTAATTGGCCGCGTTGGCTACAAACAGAATCCTCTTTTCAGAGAACCGATAAACCAGCAGGTCGTCCAGGATACCTCCGTCATCCCTGCAGCAGACAGTGTAGCATATACCCCCTTCATCAAGAGAATCCACCCGGTTGGTAACAGCGTAATCCGCAAACTCCAGGGCCCGGTCCCCGGTAATCTCTATCTCTCCCATGTGGCTTACATCGAATAGTCCAACTTTCTCGCGGACGGCATTGTGTTCCCTGACTATCCCGGTGTAAGAGACCGGCATCATGAAACCGGCGAAATCCACCATCCTGCCTCCGCTCTCAACGTGATTCCGGTAGAGAGCTGTTTTCTTCATACTGCCTTTCTCCAATCCGCCTGGCCATCAGGCTGTTCCAAAAACCGGCCGCGGGCCCGGGGTGCCCTTTTTCAGGGCAGCCGGCCCGGCCGCGAACGGTATCCCAAGAAGACTAACATAATAAAATCAGTTTTTCCTGACATATTTGTTCAATATCCTGCCTGTGTAAGAACTCCGGCAGCCCAGAATATCGGCCGGGCTGCCGCTGAAAACTATCTCTCCGCCCCGGGCCCCGCCTTCCGGGCCAAGGTCTATTATATGATCGGCGTGCCTTATAACATCGGGGTTATGCTCGATAACGATTACCGTATTTCCCCGGTCTACCAGTCTGTTTAAAAGGTTCATCAGCAGTTTGACGTCCTCAAAATGCAGGCCCGTGCTGGGTTCATCGAGTATATACAGGGTACTCCCGGTACCCTTCCTGGACAGTTCCGAGGCCAGTTTGACCCGCTGGGCTTCACCGCCGGAGAGGGTCGTCGCCGACTGCCCAAGTCGAATATAACCGAGACCGACATCTTTTAAAACCTTTAATCTCCGTTTTACGGCTGGAATATTCTCAAAGAAATTGTATGCTTCGTCAACGGTTAAATCCAGTACCTCCGCAATATTCAAATTCCTGTAAGTGACATCCAGGGTCTCCCGGTTATATCTCTTCCCCCCGCATTTATGACAGGTGACGTATACATCGGGCAGAAAATGCATTTCGATCTTTCTGACCCCTCCCCCTCCGCATTCCTCACACCTTCCCCCCTTTACATTGAAACTGAATCTCCCCGGGCGGTATCCCCTCATTCTGGAAACCGGGAGTTCGGAGAACAGCTTCCTCACCGGAGTGAATATTCCGGTGTAAGTTGCCGGATTTGAGCGGGGAGTTCTTCCTATGGGGGACTGATCGATATTAACGACTTTATCTATATGTTCCGCCCCCCTGATCGTTCCGTATTCCAGCGGAAGGCTCTTGCTTCTGTAGAACATCCTTCGCAGAGCCGCGTAGAGAGTGTCGCAGACCAGGGTGCTCTTGCCCGAACCGGAAACACCGGTAACGCATATCAGTTTCCCCAGGGGGAATTCAGCATCAATCCCCTTCAGGTTATTTCCCCTGCTTCCCTCCAGAACCAATTCCTTCCCCTGGTCCCTTTCGGAGCCGTCCTTGAGCTCGAAATACTGCTCACTCGCCAGGTAACGCCCGGTAAGGCTTTTCTTCGATGCCATCACGCTGCCGCTGTCCCCCTCGGCAACCAGCCTGCCTCCCAGCTCTCCCGCCCCGGGTCCCAGATCTATTATATGGTCGGCCGCCATAATGGTTTCCCTGTCATGTTCTATTACCACTACCGTATTCCCGGCTTCGCTCATACTCTTGAGAGCGGATATCAGCCTGGCGTTATCTCTCTGGTGCAGCCCTATGGTGGGTTCATCCAGAATATATAGAACCCCCACCAGTTTAGTCCCCAGCTGGGTGGCAAGCCTGATACGCTGAATTTCGCCTCCTGCCAGGGTGTCGGCCGAACGGGACAGGGTCAGATAATCAAGCCCGACATTTACAAGGAAATCCAGCCGCTCTGTAATTTCATTCATAAGCGGAGCGGCGATCATCTTCCTGTTGCCCTCGAATGAAAGGTTCCTGAAAAACACGGAGATATCTTCTATGGACATATCCGTTACCCCGGTAATATTCATTCCGTTCAGGGTTACCGCCAGCCCCTCCTCCCTGAGTCTCATCCCTCCGCACCGGGAACACTTCTCCCTGGTCATGAAATCCTCGCACCAGCTCCTGATCCTTCCCGAATCGGTCTGGTGGTAACGCCGTCTCAGATTGGGGATGATCCCTTCCCATTCGGTTACGTATTCTCCATGACCCTTTTCGAAATCGTACTTCACTACTATCTCACCGTCTGAACCGTGAAGGATAATATCCACAGCTTCACCGGGCAGTTCGCTGAAAGGCGCCTCCAGCGAAAACCCGTATTCCCGGGACAGAGCCCTCAATCTCTGCCCAAACCAGTTATCCTTGAGTTTCCCCACCGAAGCGATCGCGCCGTCCTCTATGGAAAGGGACCTGTCCGGCACGATAATTTCCGGGGAAAAGTCCATGGTGGTTCCCAGCCCGTGACATTCGGGACAAGCTCCGTAGGGAGAGTTGAACGAGAACAGCCGGGGAGAGATCTCCCTGAAACTTATATTGCAGTAGGGGCAGGAGTGTTCAAGGCTGAAAAAGACCTCTCTGTCCCCGCCGATCAGGGCCAGAATTACGCCGCCGGCGGCATTCAGAGCGGTTTCCACCGAATCGGCCATCCTATCCCGGCTCTCCGGCCTGATTCGGAGCCTGTCCACTACCACTTCCAGGTCATGCTTCCTGTTCCCGTTGATGCTGATATCTTCATCTATACCGTGAATCTCTCCGTCCAGGCGGATACGGGTGTAACCCTTCCCGGCCAGCTGATTCAGCAGCGCTTTGTGCTTGCCTTTCTTTCCCCGGACCATCGGAGCCATAATAACCAGCCTGGTTCCCTCCTCTTCCATGGAGAGAGTGTCGACTATCTGGGAAACCGACTGCCTGGATATCTCCCTGCCGCACCCCGGACAGTGCGGGATGCCCGCTCTGGCATACAGGACTCTGAGATAATCGTATATCTCAGTTATGGTTCCCACAGTGGACCTGGGGTTTCTGGATATTTTCCTCTGATCGATTGATATCGCCGGAGAAAGCCCCTCGATGCTGTCCACATCCGGTTTTTCCATCTGCTCCAGGAACTGGCGCGCGTAACTGGAAAGCGATTCCACATAGCGTCTCTGGCCTTCAGCATATATGGTATCGTAAGCGAGGGAGGATTTGCCCGAACCGCTCAGGCCGGTTATTACCACGAACCTGTTCCGGGGTATTCTTACAGTTATATTCTTGAGATTGTGTTCTCTGGCTCCCCTGACAATCAGATAATCCCTGTCATTCTCAGAACTTTTCACCATGGAGGCGTTTACTCTCTTCTTTTTACTTCTGTCCGTCTGTCTGTTTCTGCCTGTCATTCATCTGCTGAAGATACCCGGCGGCTATCCTTCCCCAGTCCGATCCCTCTCCATACTTCTCCAGCACCGCTCTGTATATACCGGCCGCTTCATCGTTTCTTCCCATTTTGCGGTAACACCCGGCCGCTTCCAGCCTGGAGGTAACTCCCCACATCCCTCCCGTTCTCAGATAGGGTACCCGCAGGAACTGCCTGACCGCGTCATCGTATTCGCCCAGATTCTTGAGGTTGATCCCTATCCAGTAATATGCTCTTCCCAGTTCACCCTCCTCGGCTGTAATGGACGTTATTCTGGAGTAGACATCCCGGGCAAGCCTGTACTGGCCCGATTGCCCGTAGGCAAAACCGAGGTTAAAGAGAATATCCACGATGTCGTCTCTGGCCGGGTAATCCTCCACTAACCTGAACCATACCGAGGCGGCCTGTTCCCAGTTTTCCATCTTCTGGTAAATATTGGCCAGATTCCTGAGGGCCCTGAATCTCAAATCCCGGTCGGGGCAGGATTCCGAAGCCAGTGAATAATTTCTGGCGGCCAGATTCATCTTCTCCAGTTTTGACTGAACGAAAGCCAGCTTGAACGCCGCCGCGCAGGATAGGGAAGAATGAGGAGCCTCGCGCAGGTGCCTTACCAGTTTCTCCTCGGCCTCCCGGTACCCGCCGCTGTTAATATCACAGAGGGCCAGGTAGTACAGAGACTCATCCGAATAATCATCATACCGGCCTGCCAGAGAATCGAAAAGCTGCCTGGCGTCGCCGTACCGTTCATTTTCAATAAGCATTCTGCCCTTCTCCAGAATAACCTCCGGTATCCGCCGGTCGGATGGGTAACGCTCTCTGAGAAGGGACAGGTCAGCGTCCGCGCTATCTATCATTCCCGCCCGGTACCGCGCCACCGCCCGGCCTGCCAGTATCCGCAAACTGTCCGTTTCTTCGTATCTGAGAGCCCCCGAGAATAATTTCTCGGCCTCCCCGTAATCACCCTGCTTCAAAAGGATCTCGGCGTAAACAATCCGGTTGTCCGGGCTGCCGGTCATCCTTACCAGCTCGCTGAAATACTCTTCCGCCCTGCTGTAATTTCCCGCCTGAAGATTTTTCCTGCCGAGTTTCTCCATTGCCCTTGCCCTGATGCTGCTGCCGGCATTCTCTTTCTCCAGAAGAGCGATATACACTGAATCAGCCTTTTCTCCCTTCCCCATCTTCTCCAGGGCAAGAGCCCTTCTGAAATCAGCCACTGCCGCCGCCTGGCTCCCCGGGCTCCGCTCCGAAACTGAGCTGTACTCCTCTTCGGCCCCGCTGTAATCCTTGAGATAAAAGTGGCAATCACCCTTCCTGAGCCGGCAGTTCACCCGCATCCCGCCAGCCCCGCAGTCAAGGCAGTACTGGAAGGCTTCCTTTGCTTTTCCGTATTGTTTCAACTTAATGCGGAGTTCACCGAGGTCATAGCCGGCTTGCGGGTCACATCCGCAGGAGGGGAACTTTCCGGTATATTCAGATAGCAGGGACGCCGCTCGAGCGTCGTCACCCTTCCGCTCATATATATAAGCCCTCTTCCTGGTTATCTCGGCCATATCGCATTCAGGAGGAGAAAGCGCCCCCCATTGCCTGCATGCCGCCAGCGCGCTGTCGGCGGCCCATCCGGCGCCGCTCTCAGCCGCAGCGAAAAGGTATCCGGCTTTCTTCTTAAGGGCCCAGATACTGCTTTCCCTGCTCCCATAGTATTCCATATACTTATCGAGCCCGGACAGGCGCCGGGACAGATCCCAGCTTTCCAGCTTCCGCTCCAGATAGGACCGGTAAGACTTTTCCCCCCAGCTGGTACCGCTGTATCTGTTTGCCCCGGTTCTCCAGTGGGAAAGAGCTTTTTCGAGGTCATCCTCCCTCTTCTCCCCGCCCGGGAGACTTCTCTTATATCTGTCCGAGTAAGCCTTACCCAGATAGAATTCAAGCCTGGCAGCATCCTCCCCGGAGAGCTCTCGCGAAGCGGCTTCTTCCAGCATAGCCAGGGCCTGGTCAATCAACGAATAATCAAGGTAGGTCCCCGCTGCATCTATCAGCAGAGATCCCGGAACCTCTTCGCCGAGCAGGAGCCGGTGCACCGATCCCGCGAAATCCCGATCCGCCTTCGGCCGGAGATTTATCAGCTCCAGTCTTCTTCCGGCTTCAGCCTCTCTCTCCCCCCCGGGAAATTCCTCGATAACCTTCCGGTAAAGGGCCGCGGCGCCATCCAGGTCGCCTGCCGATTCCCTTATCCCGGCGGCGTTGAAAAGGGCTTTCTCCCTCAATTCAGGTGCCGCGTACGAAGCGGCTTCTTCCCACAGGCCCGCCGCTGCCAGGGTATCATTCAATTCAGAGATATAGAGCCGTGCGAGTTCGGCCAGGGCTTTGCCCTTCAGTCCGGGCTCCAGCCCCTCTGAAAGAGCCATCCTGTAGAACCTGGCAGATTCAGGATACCGGCCCTTCCGGGAATTCAGCTCCGCTCTCAGAAGAAGTATCTCAGGCGAATAAACCGCCCCGGGATACCTGTCCGACATTTTTTCCAGTTCTTTCAGAGCCTCGTCCGTTTTTCCTCTTTCCCCCTGAATCCGGGCTTTCATGGCATAGGTCCAGCCGGTGGAATCAGCCTGCGGATACTCGGTCCTGTACCTGTCTATAAGGCCCAGGGCCTTTTCTCCATTCTCCCTCAAACCTGAAGCCCGTATCGCGAAACGGTATACATCGATTCTTCTTTCTCCGTCTTCAAAGATTGACAGATAGCGCCGCGATTTTTCCAGAACCTGCTCCGGGTTTCCAGTTTCGGAGTAGAGAAGTATCAGGTTGAAAATCCCCTTCTCCCGGAGATTTTCTTCCTGGCGGGTTTCCAGTATCCTGCTGAAATACTCTTCAGCCCGGTCAGTCCTGCCCGATGAAGCGGCATCTTTGCCCAGCTTGAGTAAAGCCATGCCGGCCAGCGGTGAATCAGGGTATTTTTCAGTGATGGTTTCCAGTTCACGGCAGGCCTCCAGCTCTCTATCCATATTGATGAGAGCCAGGGCCAGAGAATATTTCGCTACCGGTATAAGGTCTTCGTTCCCTGTTACCTTTATCAGTTTTTTCAGAATCAGGGAAGCTTCTTCCGGATTGCCGGCTTTCAGAAGTGATTCTCCGGCCTCTAAAAGAGACCTGCCGGCCAGGGCGCAGCCAGGATATTCATCATTGACCATCAGAAATTCAGAGGCCGCCTCCGCGTACATCTCAAGCTTCTTCATTATACGGCCCCGGTAGAATCTGGCTTTGCAGACCTCTTCAGCCCCCGGGTATTTGTTCAGATAGCTCTGGAAGGTCTCCAGCGCCTTTTCAGCCCTGCCCGCCTGCATCCATGATTCTCCCGCCAGAAACAGGGCCCCGGGGCATAGAGCGCTTTCCGGATAGCGGTCGCAGAACCTGATATACTCTTCCGCCGCCGCAACGAACATCTTATCCCGACGAAGTTTTTCAGCAAAACTGAAATCTTCGTTTTCCCCGGCCCGCGCCTGATGGAAACAGGACAGCAATATCAGAACAAACAGGGCGGGGAAAATATATTTTCTCAGCAAAATTTCCTCCTTGGATAACAGTTCGGCCGGAGGCCGGAAAACACTGAAAAAAATAGTAAAAACCGGCTTCGACGTCAACTCCGAAGCATTCATGCGCCGATCCGGCTGCCCGGCCTTTTCATCACGGTGACAGGCGGTTGAGAAGCCTGGGGAACGGTATGGTTTCCCTGACGTGCTGTATTCCGCATATATAGGTCAGGAAACGCTCCAGGCCGAGCCCGAATCCGGAATGAGGAAAAGCGCCGTACCTTCTCAGGTCCAGATACCACTCAAAATCCTCCTGGGAGAGGCCATCCTCCCTTATCTTCTCCTTGAGAAATTCCAGATCGTAGGCCCTCTGGCCTCCCCCGATTATTTCTCCGTAGCCCTCCGAGGCGAGAAGGTCCACGGAGAGGCTCAGCGATTCATTCTCAGGGTCCGGTTCCATATAGAATGCCTTTATGGCGGCCGGGAACCGGTGAACAAAAAACGGCCTGTCGAATTCTTCGCTCAGAACGGTTTCATGATTTCCGCCGAAATCCCTGCCGTACTCAAAATCTTCTCCCTTATCCCTGAGTATCCCGGCAGCCTGGTCATAAGAAATCCTGGGGAAAGGAGCCCTGACCTTCTTCAGCTTCTCCACATCCCTGCCCAGGACATCCCTCAGCGAATCTTCGAATTCATCTACGAGCCTGGAGGTGACCTCGGCGACAAAGTCCTCGGCCAGTTCCATTATATCGTCGAGGTCCGCGAAGGCGACTTCCGGCTCAACCATCCAGAATTCAATCAGATGGCGCCTGGTCTTGCTCTTCTCAGCCCGGAAAGTGGGGCCGAAACAGTACACCTTTCTGAAAGCCGCGGCGGTTGCCTCGTTATACAGCTGGCCGCTCTGGGTCAGGTAGGCGTTATCCCCGAAATAATCGGTTTTGAACAGGGTGGTGGTTCCTTCACAGGCATTAGGAGTAAATATTGGAGTATCGCAGCACACAAATCCCCTGTTATCAAAAAATTCCCTGATGTAGCGAATTGCCGAAGCCCTTATCCGGAGAATAAGATTCTGCTTCGAGCTCCTGAGCCATAGGTGGCGGTTGTCCAGCAGAAAACTGTCTCCGTGCTCTTTGGGAGTGATCGGATAATTCTCCGATAACTGAATTACCTCAAGGAAGTTCAGCTTCATCTCGAAACCCCCGGGAGCCCTGCTGTCTTCCACCACTTCACCCCGTACCTCCACCGAGGATTCCTGGGTCAGGCCCGAGGCTTTTTCAAAAGTCTCGGCGCCAACCTCCGACTCTTCCACAACACACTGTATCGTTCCGGTGCCGTCTCTGATAATAATAAACAGTATCCTGCCGCTGGACCTGATATTGTATACCCAGCCCTTCAGCCCGGCTTCGCCGCCCACATATTTGCCGATATCCCTGATTTCTGCCACCTTCATTCTGCCCCCTCTCTGACATATCCTGTTAATCAAATATATCGAATCCCGAAAGCCTGCCTTTGAGAATCGTACCGGAATACATCCAGCCGGCACATTCATATCAGAAGGGATTCTGCTGTTAATAACAATAAGAAACAATCGACAATAATTCAACATTTTACGGCATGATTATTGCCAAAATAAAGAAGTAGAAAAACACAAAAAAACTGAACCGTGCAGGAGAAATAAGCTGGAAGTGACTAAAAAACAACTAATTACGCGGTATGTTATGTATGTCTTGCTGCTGACACCCGTTCTTGCGGTTGCATTCTGCAACCAGGCCGCCGGTGAACTTCTGCACGATATAAAGGATTCCAATCTCAGAAGTTACATCAGATCGCAGCTGGAGCTGAACCCGCCCGAGCTTGTTACCGCCTCCACTGTTCTTACCATGCAGGCCAGAGCGGCTCTGGAGAATGGAAATAAGGGGGAAGCTGTAAGAATGCTTACCGCCGCCCGGGATATTTCCAGCAGCAACTCCGAGCCTTCACTTCTTCTGGCAAAAATAGAACTGACAAGGGGGCGGCCGGAATTTCTGCTGCATCTTATCGACGCCCTGAAAATTCAGACCGGCTCCTTTTATAAATCAGCTCTCCTGCAACTCAATTTATTCATTCTGCTGCTATCGGCGGCGGGGATGGCCGCAGTCCTGTATCTGCTGACGCTGGCCGTCAAATACAACAACGAGATATTTCATAACCCCGAGGAGATATTCTCGGCCAGATTCAAGGTGCCGCGGGCCGGATACCTGGGGATGGCCGCGCTGCTGGCTCTGGTAATTCTGCGGCCCGGGTTCGCAATCTATATCATCCTGCTTTCGGCACTGGTATGGAGGGTCATTTCCCGGAAGGAAAAAACAGCCCTGGCGTTGATGACTATACTGATTGCAGCAGCCGCCCTCTTCGCTCAGCAGGTAGACAATTACGGGCCCGCAGTTGATGAACGAAGCATCACCAGGAAACTATCCCTGTTAAATGAACAGGGCGCCACCGGCATGATGGCAGATATGATCAGGGATATTGACAACCCTGAATTCAGCGCGGAAAAGAACTTCGCGCTGGGAACACTTATGTACAGAAGAGGCAACCTCGCCGCCTCACGTGAATATCTCAAGAGATCCATAGCGGAAAGGAATGATTTCCTCCCCTCATACATAAACCTGGGTAACGTCTATTTCATGGAGAACGATTTTGACAGGGCACTGGCCGGATACCGGAACGCGACCACTCTGGATTCCACCAGCGCAATCGCTCACTATAACATCGGCCAGACCTGCATCAAGAAGATGCACTTCAACCTTTCCAGCACCGCCCTGAAGAAGGCCCGCAGGTTTGGAATAGAAGATTACAGGGAAGATAACCCGGTGGTAAGAATCACCAACCCGGAAGTTCTGAGCTGCGGGTTCAGGAAGGCGGACCTTCGGGAGATATCGACCCGGGAAAGCAGGCTTAAGAGTTTCAGCATACTCGACCTGGTGTTCAGGCCGCTCATCTTCATTCCGGTTGGCTGGCTCTGGCTGCTGATGCCCGCGGGAATACTGCTGGGTTTAATAATATCGCTCGCCACGCCCTCCGAATGGAAAATATTTTACTGCGATAACTGCAATAAGCCGGTCTGCTCCAGCTGCGTGGATACCGGCAGAGGGATTAACCTCTGTTCAGAATGCAGCGCGGTAGTAGAAAGTTTGTCCAGCGTCAAGGTAATGGAAGCTCTGCTCAGGAGAAGGAGGCAGAACAAGGCCAGCGATTACATTAAATGGAAATGGAGGATGCTCAGAATTCTCCCCGGAGGGCCTCACATTCTCAGGGGGAAGACCGGCGCCGGCCTGATTATAATGACCATATTTTCGATCTCCGTCAACCTGATGATCAGGAACGGCTTCTATTTCAAGGATCCCAGATTCATATTCACGCCGGATTCACTGTGGAGAATAATAGTGCCATTATCGGTAATCGCGTTTCTTTATCTTGTCTCGCTGCGCCTTCCCAAACCGGAGGGATCGAGACGCTACTATATCCTTCCCCAGGAATTCCAGAGCGTTCCCGAAGAGGAACCGGAGCGGGATATCGGTACAAATGGTTACCTCATGGAACAAGAGGAAGAACAAGGGGTTACGCCCGGCGCGGCGCCAGGCGAGGAAGTTCAGGACCCCTTCAATACCTTTATAGATTTAATTTAGCAGAGGACTGCGGATGGGATTCGAAGGAGATGTAAAAGATTTTGGCCTGAGTGAGATATTCCAGCTCATTTCGGTTCAGCAGAAATCAGGCATGCTGCTGGTATCGGGGGAAGGCAATATCGCTGTCTTTTTCAACGAAGGGCTGATAATATCAACCAGAGACCGCAGAAACCGCTCTGCGGACCCTCTGAAAGACTACATGATCAGGTACGGTTTCCTGAGCAGGGAGGTGCTCAGGAAGATCAACCGGATTCAGGAAGAAAGCAAGCTGGACCTGACAGAAATCCTCATATCTGAAAAACACTTCTCCGAAGACGAGCTCAGTATAATTTTTCAGGATCAGATTTATGAGACCATTCAGGAAGCTATTAACTGGCCTCAGAGCCATTATAAATTCATTTCGGGGAAAAACCTGCTTCAGGGCGTAAAATCCTACGCCTCCATAAAGGTGGATGCCGTCCTGATGGAGAGTATGCGCAGAATAGATGAATTCCCCCGGCTGCTGGATGAATTCCCTTCTATGGAAATGGTTATCAGCAGGAAGCCCCCCCCCGAAGGAAAACCGCCTGAAATGAAGGGAAATATGGAGTTCATTTACGAACTTCTCAAGAACAGCATGAACCTGGACCGGATCATATCAAGCGGCAAGATGGCCAGATTCTGCGTATATGATGCATTGAATAAACTCAGGGAAGAAGATCTGATCGAACTGGCTATACCCCATGAAACGCCTGAGATCGAAATCAGGGAAGAAGAGAAAGAGGTATCCGGGCGCAGTTATTCAGTGCCGGTTCTGGTAATCGCGGCGGTTCTTGCCGCCTGCTTCATCGCCGGAGAATACCTGGTACCGGCGGTTCTTCCTCCGGGATGGCCAGTCATGGCACCGGCGGGCAGGAAGGCCGGAGGCACAGGGACGGATATCCCCGGCATCGATGAGATCAGGGCCCGCCAGCTGGAGAAGAAGATTTCCGCCTCCCTGGAAGCGTACAGAGCAAGCGAGGGATCATACCCCGTGACTATTGAGATCCTGTCTATGAAAGGCTATACTGACCAAGAAACAATTACCCTCTGCAAGGAGAGAGGTTACAGTTACAGACTCATCGATAACGGGCAGAACTTCGATCTCAGAAGATAAACCTGAAGCTCCGGAAAAGGTCATTCCCCCCGCCCCAGGCTCTTTATAACCGGCGTCAGTACAGAGACCGCATTGATTGCCCTTCCCTTAAGGTCCTCCATCCAGAATAGATTGCCCCTTGATAGCTTGCTCTTGACTGTAAATGCCGAATCTATCAGGTATACCCCTTCGCGCCTCAGCATGAAAGGATCGATCCTGCTGTTCGCGAACGGAGGGTAAAGCGAAAAAGCAAGCCGGTAGCCGGCTTTTTCCGCTTCTCTTCTAACCTCCGGGCCGGCTCTGCCGAAGGGATAGCTGAGGCTTTTCGCCTCCACGCCCAGTTTTTCCCTGATAGCCTCCCTGGAAATAATCATCTCCCGGCGGGCCTGCTCAACCGGGATCCGGGTAAGGTCCCGGTGGGTGGCTGTATGGGATCCCAGAGTAAAACCCATACTCAGCAACTGTCCGAGCTGTTCCCAGTCCATGTGTCTGGATTTTCGCCGGGGAAGGTTAAGCTCCCACCTGTTTTCTCTGCCCGCGAATGAAGTCACTATGAAAGCAAGGGCCGGTACAGACCTGCTATTCAGGATGGGAGCGGCCTGATGAAGCAGGTCGCAGTATCCGTCGTCAAAAGTCAGCAGCAGTTCTCTGCCGCTTCCCTCTACCCTCCCCTCCACCATGTCGAGGAAGGTATCTTCATCTATGAAAATGAAACCGGAATCAAGGAGATAATCGATATGATAAGCGAACCTGCCCGGGGAAATCCAGGTTCCGCTGAACTCGAAGCCGTCTATCTTATGGTAGGCCAGGACGCCGGGGAAGAAACTATCCGGCTTGCCGTAATTCCTTTTCCAGTAAAGATAAGAACCTGCCGCCGCCAGTAATAAAAGCAGAAATATCAACAGGGGAAGATCCACCTTTCACCCTAACCGGTATGACCGAATCCACCCTCACCCCTGGCAGTCCCGCTCAACTCCTCCCGTACCTCCAGGCTGGCATCTGGCAGCGAGCATATAACCATCTGGGCAATCCGGTCCCCTCTGTTCACCGTAAAGTCGGCCTCTCCGAAATTGTGAAGAATAACCCCTACTTCTCCCCTGTAATCGCTGTCCACAGTGCCCGGGCTGTTCAGGATACCTATCCCCTTCTCCAGAGCCAACCCGCTCCTGGGCCTTATCTGCGCTTCGTACCCGGGTGGAACCGACAACTGTAATCCGGTGGGGACCATTCTGGTATCCCCCGGCCTGATAATCATTTCATCGCCGCAGGCGGCGCAGAGGTCATAACCGCTGGAACCTTCGGTCATGCGGGCAGGCTCCGGCAGGCCCCGGTGATGGGGCAGAAATGATATTCCAACCTTTACTGCCAATAGAGTTCAACCCCCGGATGCAAAGCGGCTGCGGATTATACGGCGCCGACGGCCTAGTCGTCCAGAAGCACCTTCCGGCTCAATCTAATCTTCCCTTCCCTGTCTATGTTGATAACCTTGACTTTGACCTCGTCGCCGACATTCAGAACATCCTCAACCTTGTCAATCCGCCTGTTCTCAATCTCGGAAATATGCAGCAGCCCCTCCCTGCCGGGAAGGATTTCCACGAAAGCTCCGAAATTGACAACGTTCTTAACGGTGCCGGTATATACCCTGTTTACTTCAGGGTCAGCGGTGACTTCTTCGACCATCTGAACGGCCTTATCGCTGGAGGCCTTGTCGGAGGCCGCTATCAGTACGGTGCCGTCGTCGTCGATTTCAACTCTGGCCCCGGATTCCTCCTGAATAAACCTGACCATCTTTCCACCCGGCCCGATCACCTTCCTGATCTTGTCTATGTCAACCTGTATCTTGACAATCTTGGGAGCGTTCGGCGATATATCGCTTCTGGGTTCAGGTATGGTGGCAAGCATCTTCTCCAGCACCTTTATCCTTGCCTTGCGGGCCTTATCCAGAGCCTCGCGCATCACCTCCCGGGAGATTCCCGATATCTTGGTATCCATCTGGAAGGCGGTAATGCCGTCTATGGAACCAACCACCTTGAAATCCATATCCCCGAGGTGATCTTCCAGGCCGGAGATATCAGTGAGGATAGCAAAGTTGTCGCCTTCCCTGACCAGTCCCATCGCTATACCCGCCAGCGGCTTGTCTATCGGTACTCCGGCATCCATCAGAGCCAGGGTGCCCCCGCAAACTGTTGCCATCGAACTGGAACCGTTGGATTCCATAATGTCCGAGACAATCCTGATGGTATAGGGGAAATCCTCCTCGGAGGGAATAACCGGCTGAATAGAACGCTCCGCCAGCACGCCGTGGCCTATTTCACGCCTGCCGGGGCCCCTGAAAAATCCAACCTCTCCCACACTGTAAGGCGGGAAGTTGTAATGAAGCAGGAACTTCTTCCAGGATTCACCGCTGAGAGCATCTATCCTTTTCTCATCCTGGGAGGTTCCCAGAGTAACTACCACCAGGCTCTGGGTCTCGCCCCTGGTAAACAGAGCGCTTCCGTGTGTCTCCGGCATAACCTGGACCTCGCAGGAGATGTCCCTGATATCATCCATGCCCCTGCCGTCAACGCGCCGGTTCTCTCTCAGGATCATATCCCTGACTAACTCGCGTTCGATATCTTCCATGAATCCGGCAATTTCCTTGCCCGATTCAGGATATTCTTCTTCAAACTTCTCTATTGCTTCCTTCCTCAGCCGGGAAAGGGCTCTCTGTCTCTTCAGTTTTCCCTGAATAGTATTTCTCTCCCGGATCTTATCGGTGTACTGATCCCTTACCTTCTTTTCCAGCTCCCTGTCGGCCTCGACAGCCTTGACCTCTCTCTTCTCAGGCAGGTCGCACTGCTGCAGGAATTCTCTCTGCAGCGAATTGAGTTCCTTTATCCTGGCATGTCCGAAATCCAGAGCGTCCAGCAGCAGGTCTTCTGGAACCCCGGCTGCTTCTCCCTCTACCATTACTATCGCTTCATCTGTTCCGGCGATCACTATATTGAGTTCGCTTTCCTCCGATTCGGCGAAGGAGGGATTAATGATAAACTTGCCATCCTTCCTTCCCACCCGGACACCGCTCAGAATAGTGTCGAAAGGAATGTTGGAAAGATTGAGAGCCAGCGAAGCGCCCGTAATACCAAGCACATCTGACTGCTGCTTCTGATCGCTGCTCAATACGCTGCACGCGATCTGAACCTCGCAGTTGAAACCGTCCGGAAACAGAGGCCTGATCGGCCTGTCTATCATACGGCAGCTGACTATCTCCCTCTCGCTGGGTCTTCCTTCTCTCTTGAAGAAACCGCCCGGAATCTTTCCGGCGGCGTAAAACTTCTCTCTGTACTCTACGAAAAGCGGGAAGAAATCCTTGTCGGTTTCCTCCTCGGAGGCGACTGCGGTAACCAGCACCGTAGTGCCGCTCTCTCTAACCAGTACCGAACCGTCTGCCTGCCTCGCAACTCTCCCGGTCTCGAATAATTGCTCTTTTCCATCAATCGTGAATTTCTTTCTTATCATAAATCCTCTCCCTATAACTTCCTGACTGTAATTCACCCGGAATACACACCGGGCAAGACCGGACATTCAATAAGACATCTATTTTCTAAGATTTAACTTCTTGATGAGCGATCTGTATTTTTCCAATCTGTGTTTCTTCAGATAATCGAGCAGTTTCCGTCTCCTTCCGACCATTTTCAGCAATCCCCTCCTGGAGGAATGATCCTTCTTGTGCTTCTTGAAATGCTCGGTCAGAATATTAATCCGCCTGGTGAGAATAGCTATCTGCACTTCCGGTGAGCCTGAATCAGAATCATGAAGCTGAAATTCCTCAATTACCTCTTTCTTTTCATCTTTCTCCAATGCCATCGTAAAACCTCCTTTGCGTACTGATTGTGTAAGAACGATGGCAGCAGAAAGGGACCTTCCCAATCCGCCACTGGAAAAATCAGAATCCCGTATTTACTCTTTTACGAAAAATCGCTGTCCGAGTAATATCCGTTACTTCCAATTACTTTACAATTAAACATAATCGGCATGAGTTGTCAATGAATCTATTCAGCCGGCCGCCTATTCCGGAATGGCCAGGGCTCTCCTGGCCCTGACCGCATCCCTCTCCAGCTGGAGCCTGAGCTGATCCCTGTTGCCAAACTTTCTCTCCTCCCGGAGGTATTTGTGGCAGTGTATCCTGACGGTGTTTCCGTAAATATCTCCGGCAAAATCGAAGATATGAACTTCTATTTCGCCGGCGCCGGTATTCTTGATGGTGGGAGCCGTCCCTATATTCATCATCCCCCCCAGGCGGCTTCCCTCCACCTCGGCGGTAACGGCGTAAACACCGGAGCATGGTATAAGCTTTTCGCGGCCGCTTATCCTGAGATTGGCGGTGGGAAATCTGATCTGCCTTCCTATACTTTCCCCTTTCACAACTACCGCGTCGAAGAAATAATCGCGGGTCAGTCTTTCCGCAGCCATTTCGATATCCCCCTCTGAAATATGCTCTCTGATTCTGGTGCTGGAAACTATCTGGCCGCCCATGTAAGCGGGAGGCACCACCGTAACGTCGAACCCGCAGCGCTCGCCCTCCTCCCTGATCAGGTCCAGGGAACCGGCCCTGTCCCTGCCGAACCGGAAGTCGTAACCGACCACCAGGTGGGACATTCCAAATCTTTCCAGAAGCCTTTCCCGGATAAAGCTCTTATAATCCAGGGAGGCGTAATCCGGGGTGAACCTGTCAATAACCACCAGATCCAGGTCAAAATGCCGCAGGATCGATTTCTTTTCCTCGAGGGTTGTGAGAAGCGGCGGAGCCTTATCCGGGGCGGTGACGCTGAGCGGATGCCTGTCGAAAGTTACCAGCACAGCGCTTCGAAGGCCTATCTCTCTTCTCATCCTTATCAGCCTGCCGATTACCTTCCGGTGGCCCAGGTGCACTCCGTCAAAAACACCGATGGTCACAGCCGAGTTTCCGCCTGAGTATTGAGAATAATCTTCAGTTTCTTCAGCAAATCTCATACCGCGAACCTGCTGTCATACCGCCCTGTCAACTATCGTAATTGAGAACCCGCCTGATGGCCGTGATCCGGCCCGGGCCTATCTCCCCAATACCCCCGAGCACTCCGTCGGGACGAAGAAACCGGACCAGCTCGCCGGTGGAAAATTCCGAACCGGACGGGACTCCGGGCGCCTTTCCGTCCAGAAGGCCGGAAGACTGGGAGGTGGTCATCCTGATCGCACTCAGGTGGCGCAGAGCCTCCGCCGGCTCCACACCCGGATCCACTCCCTTCTTCAGATCCTGGAAACTTCCTGAGGATATGGCCCGCTCGATGTCAAAATGACCTATTGATACTCTGGTAAGGCCGGTCATGTGAGAGGGCGCTCCCAGCTTTTCTCCAATCTCCTCGGAGAGAGTCCGGAGGTACAGCCCCCTGGAGCACTTTACCCTGATCCTGCACATGGGGAGGTCCGCTGAAATCAGTTCTATACTCTCGGTATTGACCTCCCGGGGTTCTCTTTCTACCTCCCTGCCCTTCCTGGCCAATTTATAAAGCGGCTTTCCGCCATGTTTCAGGGCTGAATACATCGGCGGCATCTGCATTCTTCTGCCCGTAAATTCAGGAAGAACCGACAAAATATCTTCTTCGGATATTCCCTCCCACTCGCCCCTCTCAATAACCTCTCCGCTGGCGTCCTGCGTATCGGTCGCTTCCCCGAGCCTGATATCCGATATGTACACCTTTGGAAGATCCATCAGATAGCCTGACAATTTGGTGGCGGCTCCTGTCAGTATCAGCACCAGGCCGGTCGCTATCGGATCCAGGGAGCCGGCATGGCCGATTTTCCTCAGCCCGACTACCTTCTTGAATTTTCTTATCGAGTCGAAGGTGGTTATCCCCTTTTCCTTATTTACCGGAATTACCCTGTTGTTAAATTTCTCCCGCAGATCCATCCGCTGTAATTCTCCCTCTCAGTCTGACCGTGATTCTGCCTCAACCGGCTTCATCAAGCATCGCCTGCAGGCTGTCTGTTATTAACCGGTGAGCGTTCTGAAGGTCATCATCTATCATCAAGCCCGCCGCGTTGGTGTGCCCCCCTCCGCCATATTCTTCGGCCAGTGAGGAAACATCGTGGCGGTTCAGAGAACGCAGGCTTACTCTAACCTTTCCCGGTTCCATCTCCCTGAGGAAGGCGACCAGTTCCACCCCCTCTATAGCGGTGCCGAAATCTATGAACCCCTCTGTATCCTCAATCCGCCCGCCGCATTCGTCCAGCATCGAGGAGGTAAGCTCCATCACCGCAATCCGGCCGTCCCCGTAGAATTTCAGCCGGTTAAGGACCAGCCCCAGAAGCTTCACCGCGCTGGGGCTTCTCATATGGTAGAATTCTCTTGCTATCTCGGAACCTCTGGCGCCCCTGGCCAGCAGCCGGGAAGCTACCTCCAGGGATTCGGAATCAGTATTGGAGAATCTGAAACAGCCGGTATCCATAATTATCCCCAGGTACAGACAATCCGCAATCTCCTTTGTTATCGCATCATCGCCGTAAGCTGATAGCAGATGGTAAACCAGAACCGCGGTGGAGGAGGCGCCGTCACGGACCAGATTCACCGTGCCGAACCTGGTGTTGGTGGGGTGATGGTCAATATTTATTATATCTCCGGCTTCGCCGGGCTTGAAAATATTTCCCGCCCGTTCCAGGGTGGGAACATCCACGCTGAAGATCGCGTCATATCCGGCCGGCTCTACCAGGTCCCCGGTGAGAATTCTTTCCATCCCCGGTATCTTTGAATATTTCTCCGGAATATCTCCCGGAATAAAGAAATCCACTTCCTTGCCCAGATTTCTGAGAAAGGCTGCCAGGGCAAGCATCGAACCCACGCAGTCTCCGTCAGGGTCGACATGGGCCACCACCAGAAAGTTGTTTCCGGTTCTTATCAGAGATTTAACTCTGTCGTGGAGCTCTCCGAAACCCGGTTCAACCATCTCCCTCTTCCCCCTCCTCTCCGGATTCCTTGTGTATTTCGTCGATGATATTCTCGATCTTCATCGCTCTATCCAGGGAAACATCGTAAACAAAGATAAGTTCAGGAATTTTTCTGAGGCGGAAATGATTCTTTACCTCATTCCAAATAAAGCTCTTGCAGCTGTCAAGCCCCCTCTTCACCTCTTCCAGTTCATTGTCATCGCCGATCATGTTGTAGTAAACCTTTGCCACGGAAAAGTCATCGGCTGCCTTGACCTTCTGGACGGTGACGTTGGCAATGCGGGGGTCCTTCAATTTTCTCAGAAAGAGCTCCGCAATAAACCTGGCCAGCTGCTCCTCCATTCTCGCTTTATATTTATCCTTCATATCCGGGACACCTCACAAATACTCTCTCTCAATATCAGTGCATATCAAACCGGGGTTGGCCTCCAGGAAAGTTATTACCGACTGAACCAGGCTGTCCAACCCTCTTCTGCTGTTTGCCACCGTAACGATACAGAATTCGCTTCGCTGCCATTTATCCTGGAACCCGGTCTCACAGAAAGCTACGTTGAATCTGTTCCTGAGCTTATCTCTCACGCTTCTCAGAATGAATCTTTTCTCTTTAAGAGAAGAACAGCCCGGAAGGTAAAATTCGATTATCAGACGCGCTATTATCACAGGCCCTCTATATCGATCTGCTTTTTTCCTCTTTCACAAAGACCTGAAGAGTATCCCCCTCTTCTATATATTCGTAATCCTCTATCCCTATACCGCACTCGTATCCGCTCTGCACCACTCCCACATCCTCCTTGAACCTCTTCAGGGAATCAATCTTACCTTCGAAAACAATTTCATCGCCTCTGAGAACTCTGGCAAACGCATTCCTTCTGATCTCTCCCGACTTCACGAAAGAACCGGCGACCAGCCCCACGCCCGAAACATGAAATACCTGCCTTACTTCAGCTTCCCCGATATTCTTTTCCACTATTTCAGGCTCGAGCAATCCGGACATCGCCGCCTTCATGTCGTCTATGGCCTTGTATATCACATCGTATAACCTTATATCTACATTCTCCGATTTTGCCAGTTTGGAGGCATTGGGAGCCACGGATTCATGGAATCCAATGACAATGGCGTTGGAAGCTGAGGCCAGCAGGATATCACTTTCATTGATCATACCCACTCCGGTATGAATTGCCTCGATCTTTACCTCCTCGGTATCCAGAGACTCCAGGCTGTCAACCAGCGCCTCCACCGAACCGTCGGTGTCAGCCTTAATCACCAGCAGAAGCTCTTTCACCTTGCCCGACTGGATCTGGTCGTAGAGGTCTTCAAGAGTAATGTTGGTCTCGGACCTTCTCTCCCTCTCTCTCTCCACCTGCTGCCTCTTTTTGGCAATCTGTTTCGCCGACTTTTCCTCTTCAACCTGGAAGAACATGTCCCCGGCCTGAGGAACACCCTTGGTTCCCATGACCACCGCCGGCGTGGACGGAGGGGCCTCGTCGATCTTGTTCTCCCGCTCATCCATCATAGCCTTGACCCTTCCTGAATAGTTGCCGACAATATAGTAATCGCCAACCCTGAGGGTCCCCTGCTGTATCAGAACCGTACAGATTATACCCCGCCCCTTTTCCTTCTCCGCCTCTATGACAGCGCCCTGGACCATGGCCTCCGGATCGGCCTTCAGGTCCTTCATCTCTGCCTGCAGCAATATCATCTCCAGAATCCTGTCGATCCCCTCTCCCGAGGTAGCGGAGATCTCCGCCGCCATTACATTCCCTCCGTACTCTTCCAGAACCACATCATGCTCCAGCAGTTCTCTCTTTACTTTATTAATGTCGGCATTGGGAAGGTCTATTTTATTAATGGCCACCACTATCGGCACATCGGCCACCCTGGCGTGGTTAATCGCCTCCACTGTCTGAGACATGACTCCGTCATCGGCGGCGACTATCAGTACCACTATATCTGTGATCTCGGCGCCTCTGGCCCTCATGGCGGTGAAAGCTTCGTGGCCGGGCGTATCCACAAAGGATATCTTCCTGCCGTCTACGTCTACAACGTAAGCTCCTATATGCTGGGTTATTCCGCCCTTCTCCCCCGCCACCATATTACTTTCTCTGATAGTATCCAGCAGCGATGTCTTGCCGTGATCGACGTGCCCCATGATGGTTACCACCGGAGGCCGGGTTACCATTCTGTCCGGATCTATCTGCTTCTGTTCCCTCTTTACCAGGCCTTCCTCCGCCACATCGATAAACTCAATTTCAAATCCATATTCATCCGCGATCAGCGACATTGCGTCAGAATCTATCCGCTGGTTGATGGTGACCATCATCCCCAGATCCATGCACTTCCGTATAATTTCCGTAGGATCCACTTCCAGCTTCTCGGCCATCTCTGAAATGGTTGCGTACTCGGGAAGCTTTATTACATTTTCCTCCTCGACCGTTTCCTGCTTTTTCTTCTTCTTGCGGCCGCTTCTCTTGGACTTCTTGGCAATATCAAGCTTTGCCAGAGTCCGTCTTACGCTCTCCCTGACCGCTTTCTGGTCGGATTCCTTCTTCTCCTTCTTCTTTCCCGGTTTCTTTTTCCTGGCGGCCGGTTTCTTTCCGGTTTTTGCCTTTTTCCTTTCAGGCGGTTTTTTCTTCTTGCTCTTCGTACTCTGGAGGTGATGCTTGATCAGGGATTCCACCTGCTCATCCACGGTACTCATATGGCTCTTGACCATAATCCCTTCCTTGACCAGGATTCTGATCACATCCTTGCTGGTGACACCGTACTTCTTAGCCAGTTCATATACTCGAATTTTAGACAAATATACTCAACTCCCTCATAGATATTACTCAAACATTATCTTCTTCCGTATCTTCAGCCTCTTCGGCATCCCCGTCCTGATCCTCGATTCCGGTATCTTCCCCGGTTTCTTCCTCAGCTTCCTTATCTCCTTCACCATCAGGCTCTTCCTCTGATTCGGCCTGTTCTCCGGCCATTTCACCGAAGAGACTCTCTTCAGTTATTTTCTCTTCCTCCCCTTCCTTCTCCCTCTTCTTCTCCAGCAGATCCTCATCGAAGAGTTTCTTTTCCTGCTCTTCCTTTTCGATTTCCTTCTTGAGCAGCTCTTCCATAGCCTTGTCAAGCTCCTCCATGGTCTCTTCAGCTCTGTCTTTCAGCTTTTCGGCGGTCTTTTCTCCTATTCCATCTATCTGGAGCAGCTCCTCGGTGGAGGTCTTATACAGTTTCTGTACTGTCAATATGCCAGCGTTTCTCAATTTCTTGCTGAGGTTCTCGGTCACTCCGTACATTTCATCGATATCCATAAGAAGTTTCTGTTCCAGCTTACTTCTTCTTTCCGTCTCCCTGACCGTTGCCAGGTCAATCTTCCAGCCGGTCAGTTTGGACGCCAGTCTTACGTTCTGCCCATCCTTGCCTATCGCAAGCGAAAGCTGATCATCCTCAACTATAACCAGAACCCGGTTTTCATTTTCGTCGAATCTCAGGCCGGACACCTTCGCCGGAGCCAGCGCCCTGGTCACGAAATCGGATGAAACCTGGCTCCAGTTGACGATATCTATCTTTTCGCCGTGCAGCTCGTTTACCACTGCCTGTACCCGCGATCCCTTCATCCCCACACAGGAACCTACCGCGTCAACTTTGTCATTCCTGGAAAAAACCGCTATCTTCGATCTCGCTCCCGGTTCCCTGGCCACACTTCTGATCTCCACATCACCGTCAAAAATCTCAGGCACTTCCTGCTCAAACAGTTTTATAAGGAGCTCGTCGCAGGTACGGGAAACCGTTATCAGCGCCCCCTTGGCGTCCTTATCCACATTGATAATGCACGCCCTTATGGTATCTCCCTGGTTGTATCGTTCCTTGCGAATCTGCTCCCGGTAAGGCAGGAAAGCTTCCGCCCGCCCCAGGTTGATCAGGATATTTCCCCTGTCAACCTGCCTTACCGTACCTGAAACAATATTTCCGATCCGGTCCTTGTACGTTTCGTATATTCTATCCCTTTCGGATTCCTTGACCCTCTGGGTAAGTATCTGCTTTGCTGTCTGAACGGCGTTTCTTCCGAAATCCCTGACATCGAGTTCTTCGTGTATCTCTTTGCCCATCTCTGCATTTTCGTCTATTTCCAGTGCTTTCTCCAGGGATATCTCGGTTGAGGGGTCCTCCACGTTTTCAACTACCTGGTAGGTCCTGAACACATCCAGGTTACCCTTCGCCTCGTCAATATGAACCGATATTGCCGCATCGGGGCCGTACTTCCTGGCAGCCGCCGAGCTGAGACTGGCTTTGAGTGTTTCGATAAGGGTGTTCTTGTCTATCTTCTTTACCCTTACGATCTGCATGAAAGCGTCTAGAAATTCTGATTGCATTATCTCTATCTCCTTTTGAATTCTATTTTATTCCAGCTGGTATCTTTCTGTCAAAAGTTTTCAGCCTTTGAATAAGTTAAAACCGGCCGGCGAATCTGTCCGGTCAAACAGTCTTGCGGCCGATCAGGTTGGCTTCCAGCACCCGGTCAAACCTTATAATGACGTCCCTGTTATTGAGGCTCAATGTCAGTTTCTCATCATCGGTTTCAAGTATATCGCCGGAAAGTGACTTTTTACTTCCACCTTCGTCCAGGAATATCACCTTGGCCCTTTCACCGGTGAATCTTCTGAAATGATCGGGTTTTACCAGCGGCCTGTTTATACCCGGCGATGAAACCTCCAGTTTGTATCCGGCCCCCAGCCTTTCCACATCATCAAGCACGAATCCCAGCGCCCTGGAAACTTCCACACAATCGTCAAGCGTAACCCCCCGGTCAAAACGGTCTATGTAAATTCTGATAAGTTTTCTGCGGCTCTCCAGCCGCAGAAGAACCTTAACCGCCTCATATCCGAGAGACTCAACCTCTTCTTCGATCAGCCTGTTTACCTTATCCTCTAAAGACATAACCAGAACTCTTTTCATAAAAAATAAGATAGGGCGCACCCACCCTATCCTCACTTTAATAGCTACCTGAATATACATAAAAAATCAAGTGAAATCATTCAATTTGTCAAATAAAAATAATCCGGGCGGCCCTTAACGGGAACCCTCACCCCTGGTCCAGATATACTCAATCAGGACTTTGCCCACCCCTTCCAGGCTGGCGGCGGAACATTTGTCCGGGGTATCCTCGAGTGTATGCCATTGGGGATAATCAAAATCTATCAGGTCGACAGCGGGTATGCCCCTCTTGATAAAGGGGACGTGATCGTCGAGAATATGAGAGCCCTCCTCATCACTGAAAGAGGATACCCCCAGGCTGTCAGCAATCCCGAAAAGCTCATCCATCAGCGGCCCCGAATACAGATCAGAGAACCTTTCTCTTTTGATTTCAACGTCCTTCTTCCCAACCATATCGACTATTATAACCGATTCCGGATTATAGCCGCTCATATGTGAGGCGAAGTATGAGGAACCCAGGATATAGTCTTCCTGAACACCCTCGGCGCCGTAATCCTCCCCGTCAAAGAAAACAATATCCACCCCTACCGGCGGCTCGGACTCACCGAGAAGGCGGGCTATCTCCAGCAATACCGCAACTCCGCTGGCTCCGTCGTTGGCTCCCGGTATAGGTTTTTTACGGTTGGACGGGTCGGGGTCGCGGTCGGCGCGGGGCCTGGTATCATAATGCGCGCCCAGGAGAATTCTCCTATCGCTGCCCAGGTTATAGTTCCCAATTATATTTGCCAGCTTCAGGGTATCGCCGGTGGTAAGCACCGCGTCGAAAGACTGCGCCGAAACGTTCGCTCCGAAATCTCTGAGCTTATCCACCAGGTACCGGCGAAGTATGAGGTGTTCCCTGCTCCCCGGATAACGGGGGCCGATTTCACACTGCTCCCTCAGGAAACGGAATGCGGACCGGCCGTCAAATACCGGTTTCTCCCGCTCTGAGCAGCCCCAGCAGAAAAAGATGGACAGCCCCGCCAGGGAGGCCGCCAATATTCTCAGAAATAATCTAGAACTTGAATGTCGCGGATGCACTGACCTGAATCTCCTGGTTAATAAGACCCCTTATTCCTCCCGATCTCCTGGCATACTTCAGCAGCAGGTTCCCCCGTATATTCTTGCTGAAACCGTAGGTGAACTGCGGTGTTACCGCAATCGAAGAAGACGGGGGCCTGTCATGATAATCATTTCTAGCATACGATATACTCAGACTGGAAGTCAAATTACTCTTGAAAGATATCTTCTTATCTCCCAGAAAGGGGATCGGCAGCCCGATACCTTTCTTCCCGCTGATATCATATCTCAGGTTAAGGTTGGCCTGATAAAGCTTTTCCCACATCAACTGGCCCCTGAGATCCTTGTCCTCCTGCTTATAGGTCAGAGAAAGGGTCGAAATAAGGCCGTTTACCCATGTCTGGGTCCAGTCCGGAGAAACTCTGTTCTCTGTCCTGGTGTTGAATTGCCGGATGGACTGTCTTCTTTCGTAATTGAGGTTGAATGAGCTGGTCTTTATATAATTGCCCAGAAAGCCCACGGTCCCCAGCCCCGCCCAGCTCAGGCTCATATCGGGCCAGATGATATTCTCCGATTCATCCTCCCCGCCGTTACTCTTTCTTATAGTCCGGGTGTAGCGCCCCCCCAGGTTTATCTTTATATCCTCGGTCAAATCGAGTTTGGTACTCATATTCAATTCCAGAGTCTGCCCGGCGACCACCGGCACCTTCTGCTTTTTGCCGGACCTTCCAACCGCCCCGCTCTCTTCCTGAAACCCCAATCTGTATCCCAGGCTGGCTCTGTCATACAGATAGTCGTAGGAGCTGTTATTTCTCAGGTCCAACCCGGTCTTGACCGGATGAATCCTGGAAAGCGCCCCGAAAAACTTTTTCACTATCCAGAGACGGTCAACCCCGCCTGCGTCCACCGAATCAGCTTCTGCCTCCTCAGGCTCCACCATCTCTTCCCTATCTGTTTTTTTCTCCTCCCGCAGATAACGGGATATCAGCTTGAGGTATTTACCCTGCTTCTTCTCAAGGGGCGGAAGTTCGTCCTCCTCGCCGGTGAGAAGCCTGCGTTCCCGCTCGCTGAGTTTTTCTCTGTTGTACTTCCGGTCAATAAATACTTTGAAATTCAGGTTTACGGTACGGGATCTGATTCTCCGCTTCTTTTCTGTTTCCTTCTCCTCCTTCCGCTCCGGGCCGAACTTTTCCACAAACCCCAGGATATCCTCGGCATAGTCGCCAACCTTGAAATCCAGGTTGGCGCTGATGGTCCTGCCCATATTGACCCCCCTGGTTCCCATCGGATCTTCAGCTCTTCTCTTACCTCCGAGGTTTTCGCTGTAACTGACCTGGTACCTGAAATACGGACTGAACTGGGATATCAGGGGAATGCCCGATTTGGGATCGAACACGAAGGAAGCCGATTCATTGTAATTCTTCAGCATCCCGATTGTAATCCCGTGGAACTGATGCTTCATCCCCATATCCCTTGTTTCCTGCCTGTCGTACCGCATTTTCATCGATTCGAAAGGATCGTAGGCAAAGTGCATCTTATTGGTCCAGCCGGCGCTGTAGTTCACCGGGGCCTTGATGAAGTCATCGCCTCTGATGTAATAGCTCTTTTTGACATTTCTGTTGGCATTGGCCGTGAAGGAGAGGTTGGACAGCCAGTAGTGCCACTTGATACCTTTGAACAGTTCTATGACGCGGTCCCGGCTGAAGGTCAGGTTATAGTTCAGCGACCCTCCCATTGAGATGATGGTGTCCTTGCTGGTAGGCGAATAAGACCCCTGCCGGGAGTAACTGTAGTTGAGGCTGAGGTTATCGAAAAGGTTCTTCATCAGGAAATTAGACGAACCGCTCCTGGTGAGAGAAACTCCGAACTTATAGGAGCGGGATGCCGCCACCAGGCTGTCCCGGACCGACTCTTCCTGAATCTCCACATCGCTCTGGGTGAGGTATTTCGGTTTGCTTCTGCTGTAGGAAAAATCGAGAGAGACCGGTATATTGAATCCGGCGGTGGGAATAAAGTGCCCCAGTCGTGTTTTGCCCCCGACCCCGTAATTATTCCGGGTCATTCCGCTCCCCCGATTCTGCTGCAGGGACCGGAACTCCGCCCCGGTTCTCTGCCAGCTTCCTCTGAGGGACAGCACCCCTCCTCCCAGATTGACGGCGATGTTCGCCTTGGCGGCATAATCCGTATCTCTTCGCACCCCGCTGAGAATTATATCGTTGAACATGAACCTGGTGGCAGGTATTATATTGTCCGACCTGTTCCTGAGCCCCGCAAAGAGATACCGGACCCTGGAAAGGAGCGGCGTCCCCCGCAATCTTCCCCTGTAAGTGCGGCCGGCGTAGCGGGCGTCCCTGATGGTTCCTTCCACCCGTTCGGACTCGGCGTCGATCTTCAGATTGGTCAGTTCGCTCAGCTCAATGACCACATGCCTCCACCCCGGGTCCATATCGCCGGTTATGGGGATAGCTATCTCGTAATACTTCAGGCTGTCGTGCGCTATCTGGAGAAAGAACTCAGCTTCGTCGCTCTGCTCGTCAAAGCGGCTGATGAGCTCCTCGTCGAAGTTATAGTAGAATTCGATCTCCCTGTACTGCTGGAAATTCTTTCCCTCGCCGACGTAATTCCGGAAGTATTTGAAGCCGGTGCTGTCCGCAAAGTTCTCCACATCGAAGACCAGGGACTGCTCTTTTCTGGCTATTCCTTCCTCTTCCTCTACGTCGAAAGGCGATTTATATATACTGGGGTTGTCCTTGTTGTTAAGAGTTCCCACCTTTACGCTCATGTCGTCCGCCTGGATCTCAGCGAATGATCTGATATTACCCTCCAGGTCCCTGATATTGTTATAGATCCACTTGCTCCCCACGAACTTCAGCTCCGCCAGCTCCAGCAAGTGCTCCGTGCCGGACGACCCCACCCTGGCGTTTATCTGCTCGGCATCCTCTACCCATATTCTCATATGAGAGATAGCGTCCAGGCGTGGAGGATAATTGCCCATTACCCTCAGGGAGTCCAGGTCGAGGCGGTACAGCCTCCACGATTTATTGCCCTCTATGTCGTAACCGGGGAAATCCCTCCGGACATCTATCAGGGCGGAGTCCGCCAGGCTGAATTCCATGGAGTAATAGTAGTTGTCTTCATCAAGGCGGTTGTTGCCATTCATATCCTCGGTATCATGAATATTGTTTCCGATCCTTGAATTTATCCATTTATAGATTCCCCGGTCCGGATCATAGGTGGACTCGTCAAACCTCTCGGGATACCTCCGGGTCGGATACTCTTCCCCTGCCGGAAAACCTTTATCATCTTCGGTTGCGATCCATATCTTGTCGTCGGGGGGGTGATTCTTCTCATCGTCGTACTGGTTCAGTTCCGGATTAAAGAAATCCTCGTCTATGTCCCCGAAATCTATATGGACGGTCCCGGCCCTGGAGGTGCTGTCGGGGGTGTAGTCGTTTACCCATATCTCCAGGTACTGAGCGGTGGTCAGGTCCAGCCCTCCCACAAACCCGCTCATTACACCCATCCACTGCTGGTCCTCAGGGTTTATCGCTTTCATGAACAGCGAAGTAATCCTGGCGTTCTCTCTCTCGTCGATCTTGGGATTGAGGTCCTCCTTGCTGGTCACCAGGTCCTCCTGCTGGTCGGTGGTAGCCGGATTGTACCAGTAGAATTCCATACCCTCCGGCAAGGGATTCAGGGTCCGGCCGTCGTCTGCGGGGTCCAGGGGAGGCGAGGCCTGATACCACTGCTGCCTGGTCATCCTCAGCCGGTCGCTGTCCTCCACCCCTTCCATATCCTCCACGAAGGCGCTTCCCTTGGTATTGGGGTCCGGTATGCTGAGAGCGAGCTCCCCTCCAAAATTAACCCGGCTCTCTTCGCTGGTGTCCACTCTGGGCAGCAGATTAGCCAGGGAGGTCAGCCAAGAGGGCTTGAATATGAAATCGCTGTTGATATCGCCTGCCATATTCCTAGTGGGCTCGGCTCCCAGTTTCGGCCGGTACTTGCTGGCCCCGGTTGAATTATAGAGGAACATCCCGTTGATCCTGGCGTTCTGGGATATCTCATATTCGGCGGCCAGTCCCAGAAGCGAGCTCTTCTGCCCCCCTATCAGAGGCTCCTTCTGGTAATCTATATTGATCTCCGCGTTGGGGTCGTTCTGGATCTCCAGCAGTATATCCCCCTTCAGGGTGACTATGCCGGAGAGGTAATCGATATCGTAATCGGTCCCCCTGGAAAGGGTCTTTCCCCCGACCCGGACCACCTCGCTCCCCTCTATTATATTGAAGGCGTTCAGCTGAAGGGTCTTCTGCCCGCTGGATCCCTCCACCACAATGTCGAATTTATGCGGCATCTGGCTCTGGCTCGGTTTCCCGTCGTAGATGAGATCATTCCGGGTCAGGACGGCATCTACGGTGGTCGCGGTATCTCCCAGGTAATCCCGCATCACCGGTTCGGGTATCTTAAAGGGCTCCGGCCAGGGAAACATCAGCCATCCGTGATGGTAGTTGATCAACCCCTCTGTATTGTCGATCCGGTCGTCAGGCTCCGGGTTTCCGGCGTCGTCGACCCTGTCAAGGCCGAATATCCTGAGATAGGAGAGCCCCGTGGAGTCCTCCATACTCTTTGTTCCGGTTACCTTATCGGTTTCCTCTATTGATATATCAAGGGTTCCGCCCCGGATATCCCCCAGCCCCAGTGAATATACGTTCCTCATCATCATATACCAGGTGGTTGGGTACTTGGCCCCGGGCTCGTCGGGAGGCAGGAAATCCTCGTCGCGCGGACAAATCAGCTCCGCGGTGAGAGTGTCAGATTCGCTTTCGGGGTAAACGCCGTAATCACCGATAACATCTCCCACGTTATTCCTGTATCTTACAACCAGCGCTTTTTCTTCGGGAAGCGGCCGGTAGAGGTAAATCCCTATATACCTGGGCTCATCCCCCTCGTATCCGTAATCCCTGATCAGTTCAAAGTCCTCGTACCTCTCCAGCTGTGTGAACTTTGCCCTGTATGCCTGGTTGGAAGATGGGTCTATCGCTCCGTTCAGCGGAGCCGGATAGGCCTTGACGTTCCACCTGGCCACATCGTCGGTGATCTCCTGCAGGTCGCTCTCATCCAGTTCGATAAATACCTCAACCAGATACTGCCCCTCCCCTACCGGGTACCTGAAGAAACCGGGCTGCGGAGACAGGAAGGATTCGCCGGGATTTTCGAAATAGAAGAACTGCCTCTTCATGAACCTGTAATCCTCTATCACATTTCTGGAGGTCTGGCCGCCGCTGGACTTGAAGGTGCCGGTTGCTGTTTCCCCTTCCTCCTTGCTTGCCACAAAGGTCATATCCACCGGGCCCAACTGGGCCTTGGTCTTTATTCCGAACAACCCCTGGGCGGAGCCGGAATAACGTACCAGGGTGGCCCCCTTCAGGGAAAGATCGGTGTCTCCCATTTCGATCAGTTTTATAATATCGTCATCGAACCCCTGATAGCGCACATTCACCTTGTTCACCGACTGCATACCGGTTCCCTGGCTGGAGTGCGATATCTTGACCTTGATCTTCTCGCCGATGGTTCCGTTGAGGTCGACGGCAAGGTTCTGCTTCATATCCAGGTCGGGGAACTTCTGGGGCTCCGGCCTTCCCTCTGTCCGGGGACAGTTGCTGCACCACTGGGAAGTTCCCCCGATACTGATCTCCTCCCGGCCGGTGATGGAGAGGTTGGTCTCTTCTCCCTCGCCTATGAACCACTCCAGCTGGTCGGGCAGGTCTATCGGGATATCGATATCCAGCAGGCCCTTCCGGTGAGTCTCTTTTCTTTCCCTTTCCAGTTCGTACCTCACCGATTCCACCCAGACCTCGCGCAGCGAGCTTTTTCTGATCTTCTCCATCCTGTCACCGATAGTCTGTATATCTATATCCATTCCGGGGATTCTCATATCCCTGCCCGAGAAGGTGAAGAATTCTCCCTCCCGGCTTTCCCTTCTGAAGAAAGGGTACTGCCCGGGGATTTTAAACTCGTAAACCAGGCCGGAGCGGGCGTCGAATTCCCTGTAACTTTCTCTCAGGTCGGGTACGGAGCCGAGGAAAGAACTGCGGTATGCCAGCCCCAGTTTCATATGCCCCGGCGGGATCTCTTCATTCTCCCACCTGTATTCTCTGAGGCGCAGTTTCTCTCCTATTTCTATCAGGTTTGGTTTGAAGTCGGCCCTGTAACCGGCCGCGCAGAATACCGCGGATGAAAAGATTACGGAAATGAATGCAATTACCGCAAGGGTGAGAAATATTCTATTGAGTTCACGAGCAGAGTACAAATCTGTTATCCATTGCGGTTAAAGAGAAAAAACTACATATCATTATCCGATTATGTTAACTTTACCAACAACAGCATGTAACATCCGGGAACGGGGAAAGTCGAGAAATGTCCACAAAAGAATACAGTTATCCTTCTTTCTGTATAGAAAAAGATACACCACTCCGGCAACCTCCAGAACCTGTAAATAGGTGGGGCCAGGCGGAGCGGGTATCCCGGAATTTCAGCTGTCTGCCTCTGACAGAGGTGGCCGGAAAGCCTGTCGCTCACCCATGTCAGTCTCTCTCAATCTATATTTCAACAGGCCGGTTTAACCCCTTAAATATATGAAAACAAATATAATAGACAGATATATACTCAGGAATCATGTCAAACCCTACCTGTTCGGTTTTTCGATCATTACCTTTATCTTCATCATGGATTTCATTTACCGCTACCTCGATGATTTCATAGGTAAGGGCATCAGCATATTTACGGTTCTCGAGTTTTTCGTTCTCAGCCTTGGACATATGTTCGCATTAATTATTCCAATGTCGGTAATGCCGGCTACTCTTATGGCGTTCGGGCGGATGGCCTCCGACAATGAGATAACCGCGCTGAAGGCCAGCGGGCTTTCTCTGTACAGGTTGATACTCCCCGTACTGATTGTTTCGGTTATTCTTACCGGCGGCCTGGTATACTTCAATAACTATATTCTTCCGGAAAGCAATCACCGGCTGATGGCGCTGATGATGGATATCGGAAGGATGAAACCGACCATTCAGATAAAGGAGAATATCTTCAGCGGGGCTATCGAAGGTTATACGATGCTGATAGAGGAGAAGGATGACAAGACCGGCCGGATCAGGGGAATTCAGATCTTTCAGCGCAACGAGGAGGGGGTTCCCACCATAATAGTGGCCGAGAAGGGCAGGATGCAGTATATAAAGAGCAGGAATGTTCTCAAGTTCGAGCTGGAGAACGGTGAAATCCACAAGATGCCTAATCTGGACGATATCTCCACTTACCGCAAGACCCTGTTCAAGCAGTACACCCTTAACATAAGGGATACGGGCAGGGAGCTGAAGAGAACCAGGAGGGATTACCGGGGCGACAGGGAGATGAACATTTCGATGATGAAGGCGAGGATCAGAGAAATCAACCATGATATCGACCGGCGGCTGGAAAAGATGCACCGATCGGCGGCAGAGCCGGTAAGAGAGGCTTTTGACCTGCTGTTCTCCTCGGAAGGCGACAGCGCGGCGGTGGCGAAGGCGGAGTTTGCGGCGGGAAAAAGAAATAACCGGATGCACGAAGTCAGAAAAACCCTCCAGAAGATTCAGAATGAAATAAGGGTTATGAAAGACAAGAAAGGTCAGATAAGCAGGTACAAGGTCGAGATACAGAAAAAATATTCGATCGCCTTCAGCTGCGTGATATTCGTTCTGATAGGTTCTCCTCTGGCGCTTCTTTCCGGAAAGAGGGGAATGGCCATGGCGATCGGGCTCAGTATACTCTTTTTCGTGGTATACTACGTATTTCTGATAGGTGGAGAAAAACTGGCGGACAGGCAGTACCTGCCTCCGTGGCTGTCGATGTGGCTGCCGAATATAATCTTCGGAACCGCGGCCTTCATACTTATTCACCAGACAGTACGGGAAACCAGAACCATCAACTGGGAAAGGATCAACCTGATCAGGAGATGGAGGAACAGGAATAAAAGCTGACCGGATATATAAAACTGAAAGCTGAATTAACAAAATGAAGATACACGATAAATTCATCCTTTCCTCATTCTGGAAGAATATCTTTATCGGCCTTCTGACCTTTATCCTCATCTATATCACGGTGGATTTCAACGAGGAAATTGACACATTTCTGGATAATGACGCTACCGCTATACAGATAGCCTCTTATTACCTGTCCAGGCTTCCCTGGATCATAATGCTTACCCATCCGGTGGCGGTGCTTCTCTCCACGGTATTTACCCTGGGGAAAATGTCAAGGGACAACGAGCTTACCGCCTTTATAGCTTCGGGAACTCCGCTGGTCAGACTGGCGCTGCCTCTGATTATATCCGCCCTGATTATTTCTCTGCTGTCCATAGCCCTTAATGAGCTGTTAGTCCCTCCCGCGAATCACAGAGCGGAAAAGATCATGAAACACGACATCGAGAAACGGGAAGCAAGGAATACTTCCAAGGTTAAACAGGACCTGTTCTACCAGGGCGAGGGCGGCGTAACCTACTACGCCGAGAAATACGACGTCAAATTAAAGGCGTTTACCAATCTGGTAGTGCAGCAGTATGAGGGCTCCCATCTGAAGAAGAGAATAGACGCGGAGAAGGGTTTCTGGAACGGATCGGAGTGGGTACTTCTGAAGGGGGCGACCAGGAAATTCAGTAACGGAGGGGAAAAATCGGAACAGTTTGCCAGAAGGACCGTAAAGTGGCTGAAGGTAAAACCGGAGGACCTCAGCAAGGAACAGCTGGAGCCGGAAGAGATGAATTACGTGCAGCTGAAGGAGTACATTGACAAGATAAGGCGCCAGGGAGGCAGCACCAGCAAGTACGAGGTGGACCTGCATTTTAAATTCAGCTTCCCCCTGACCAGCTTTCTTTTCTCAATTATCGGAATATCTTTTTCCTCCGGTAAGCGGAAGCCCTCCATTGCTACGGGCTTCGGCCTCACCCTGGTAGTCAGCTTCACATATTACGGCATCCTCCGGATAGGCCAGGCGATGGGCCAGAGCGGGTTAATCCCCCCGGTGATAAGCGCGTGGGGCGTTAATATAATTTTCATCATCCTGGGGGGGATAATGCTTTACCGGGCAAACAGGTAACATGAGGTTGTGCGGCGGGCCGGCACTCCATTATATTATACGGGATGGAGGGATAAAAGAATGAAACAGACGACTATCCTGATAGCTGCGGTTATAGCTGTCTCCTGTATACTGTCCTCCCCGGCCGGCGCCTTTGATGAAAAGAAACTGGTTGCTCAGCTGAGGGATTACGAAAAAAAGGATTATTACGCTCTCCAGTACCTGATGAATAAATACCAGAAAAGGCAGTACCTGACCCTGGATGGCCCCCTCCAGAGGAAGAGATGGATCGAGAATTTCTGGGCCTATAATGACCCCACTCCCTCCACCGATAGAAATGAACGGAAGATAGAACATGAAAAGAGGGTCAGGGTAGCCCGCAAAATATTCGGGATGGACAAGCCGCCCGGATGGGATGACCGGGGAGAGACGCTGATACGTTACGGGATGCCCTCGGTCAGGACGAAAACCCCGGGTAATATAGGGTTCTATAAAATGGTCCCCCCCGGAGAATTATGGTATTACGAAACCCTGGATATGCTCATATACTTCCAGGATTTCAACCTCAACGGAGTTTATATCTACGCTATCGAGCGGGAGGGCCAGACCTCCAGGCAGACCCTTGATCAGCTGAAAGCGATGAGTCAGTTCTATACCCTGAGTAATACCCAGAGGCTGATGTTCACCACCTTCAACGAGATTGAATCACTGGTCGATTTCAACCCGGACGACATAGATTACAGCGCCGATCCCGACCAGAGGATGAACAGGATCAAGTCTTTCCATGACGCGGTCGAAAAGATGAAGATGGAAAAATCAAAGAGGAATTTCTACAAATACCTCAGTGAAAATCCCACAATCTATTCTTTCGAAGTAGATCACAAACCGCTGCCGGTCTATTTCGACATCACCAATTTTAAAACGGAGGGAGAGCTGATCAATTCCGAGGTAGGTTTCGAGATACCCCAGGAAGAGATAAGGTTCATGAAGAAAAGCGGACGCCTGGAGGCCAGGGTAAACATCGGAGTAATGGCGAGGGACATGGATATGAAAACGGTTGCCTCCGGTTCCGATGTCATCGACATCTCCCAGGAGGAAGGCGATTATTTCAGGGGCCCCCTCTATATTCCCGGCCAGGTAAGCCTGATGCTGCCTCCCGGTTATTACAGAGTGGGGATAGAAGCGTTGGATCTTAATTCCGGCCACCGGGGAGTTTATAATACCAGCGTTAATATTGAACCGATGGAGAACCGGCTGGCGATGAGCGACATCAAATTTGCCTCGGATATAATTGAAAATGCCGGGGGAGGCAAATTCGAGCGCGGCGGCTTCAAGATCATACCTCACCCCACCCGCGCATACCGTATACCCTATCCGGTAACCTTCTATTTCGAGATATACGGCCTGGATACCGACCGCGAAGGCCGAACCCATTACTCCATAAATTATCAGATCACGCCGGTGGGCAAGAGAAGAGAAGGCCCGGTGCTGAAGGAAACATCCACGGTAGTATCCTCGGAGTTCAGATCAGAGGGTATCGGGTCCACCCAGAATCAGAGACTGCAGATAGCCACCGAAAACCTGTGGAAAGGAAGATTCAGAATCACCGTAGAGGTTCAGGACAGGCGGTCTCTCCGGACAGTGAAAAAGAGCTCTAAATTCTCGATCCTCGAATAGATCAGGTGCCAAGCTGCCAGCTGGCCAGGTACTCCTTCTGTTTCTCGGTGAGCCTCTCAATCTCGACTCCCAGAGACTCGAGCTTCAGTTCCGCTATATTACGGTCTATACTTTCCGGAACCCGGTAGACTTTCTTTTCCAGGCCGCCCTGTTCGCTTTTCAGGTATTCCGCTGTAAGGGACTGGTTGGCAAAGCTCATGTCCATAACCGAAGCGGGATGGCCTTCGGCGCCGGCCAGGTTAATCAGCCTGCCTTCACCCAGCAGAATCAGTTTTCTGCCGTCGGGCATGGTATACCTTACCAGGTTATCCCTGACCGTCTCTTTGCTCTCAGCCATCTCCTCCAGTTCCGGGATATCTATCTCAACATTGAAATGGCCCGAATTTGCGATAATCGCGCCATCTTTCATGATCCTGAAATGCTCCTCCCTGATAACCGAGATGTCCCCGGTCAGGGTAACGAACAGATCGCCGAATTCCGCGGCCTCCATGGATGGGGCCACGTTGTAGCCGTCCATCAGAGCTTCCAGAGCTCTTACCGGGTTAACTTCCACTACCGTGACTATCGCGCCCATCCCCCTGGCCCGCATTGCGAAACCTCTTCCGCACCATCCGTAACCGAAAACCACCACCCTCTTGCCTGCCAGAAGCATATTGGTGGAGCGGATGATCCCGTCCACGGTACTCTGCCCGGTTCCGTACCTGTTATCGAATAAATGCTTGGTTTCGGCGTCGTTGACCGCGACTATAGGATAGGCCAGCACTCCGTTCTTTTCCATGCTCCTGAGACGGATTACCCCGGTAGTGGTTTCCTCGGAGCCGCCTATCATATTATCTATGAGTTCCCGCCGGCTCTTGTGGAGGGTACTTACCAGGTCCGCTCCGTCATCCATGGTTATATGAGGCTCAATATCGAGCACCGTATTTATATGCTCGTAGTAAAGCCTGTTATCCTCGCCCCTCACCGCGAATACCGGAATTTCGTAATCTTTTATGAGGGAGGCGGCTACGTCATCCTGTGTGCTGAGCGGATTGGAGGCGCACAGCGCCGTTTCCGCTCCCCCCGCCTTTAATGTTCTCATAAGATTGGCAGTTTCTGTGGTAACGTGAAGACAGGCGGCAATCCTCACCCCTTCCAGCGGTTTTTCCTTCGCAAACCGCTCCCTGATCAATTCCAGAACCGGCATATTGCTGTCCGCCCATTCTATTCTCTTCCTGCCCCGGGGGGCCAACCCTTCATCCTTGCAGTCGTATTTCATAAATCCTCATTTCCTTACGGTTTAACAGTTCAACTGCCGTTATACCGCAGACCTCAGTTTATCGATATAATCGAGTTTCTCCCAGGTAAAGTCTTCATCTTCCCGTCCGAAATGTCCGTAGGCTGCAGTCTTCCTGTAGATACCCCTTTTCAGCTTCAGCCTGTCTATTATACCCTCCGGGGTCAGGTCGAAAACATCTCTGACCAGCTTCGAGAGTTTTTCGTCAGATAATTTTCCGGTGCCGCAGGTATCTACCATAATCGAAAGCGGCTCCACCGTGCCGATGGCGTAGGCGAGCTGCACTTCGCATTCATCGGCCAGGCCGGCAGCTACTACATTCTTGGCAATGTGCCTGGCGGCATAGGAAGCCGAGCGGTCCACCTTGGTGGGGTCCTTCCCGGAGAACGCTCCTCCTCCGTGGCTTCCGAATCCCCCGTAGGTATCCACTATGATCTTTCTTCCGGTAAGCCCCGTATCCGCCATGGGCCCGCCCTTCACGAACCTCCCGGTAGGATTGACCAGAACTTTGTAGTCTCCCCCGTCAATATCAAACTCCGAGATGACCGGCCGGATTACATGTTCCTGGAGGTCTTCCTTTATCTGATCATTCGAAACTCCGTCCCGGTGCTGAACCGACATCAGAACGGTATGTATCCTTCTGGGCAGATTGTCCAGGTATTCAATGGTGACCTGGGACTTGCCGTCCGGCATCAGATAATCCAGCACCGATTCCTTCCTTACATCGGCGGCTCTCTTTACCAGCCGGTGGGCGATACTTATGGGGAGCGGCATATAGGTATCGGTCTGCCTGCAGGCGTACCCGAACATCATCCCCTGGTCTCCGGCCCCTCCATGGTTTACCCCCACGGATATATCCTCTGACTGCTCTTCTATGGTGGTTACCACCGCTGAGGTCTGATAATCGAAACCAAGCTCCGGCATGGTATATCCGATATCCCTTACAACCTCTCTGACCACCCGGGGGATATCGACATAGATTTTGGTGCTGATCTCGCCGGAAATAAAAGCCAACCCGGTGGTTACCAGAGTTTCGCAGGCAACTCTTCCCTCGCTGTGCTGATTCAGGACTTCGTCCACAACCGCATCCGAAATCTGGTCGGCGACTTTATCCGGATGGCCTTCCGTCACCGATTCCGAACTGAATAAATGCTTCTCGCTCATGGTTCTCCTCTCCAAAAGGAAATGTAATTACCGGCACCTCAGTAAAAATTAACCCCTGTCGTCCTCCCGGGGAGAAAGGGTTGAATTATCACTGATATTAAGGCACTTCCTGTATCCGATCACTTCCGAATAACTGCCCAGAACGCTTCCGGATATAACCGAGTCGCTCACCCTGCTTCCCTCTTCAATTATCGAATTGTCTATAACCGAGCTGTTTATTTCGCAGCCCTCCGATACGGAGACGTAAGGGCCCACTAGCGATCTTTCTATAACACAGTTATCCGCTATGGCGCAGGGGGGGATGATTAACGAGCCGTCCCTTGACGGCCTGCCCCCATCCTTATCCAGAAGAACCCGGTTGGTCTCCAGCAGGGTCTCTATCTTTCCGCAGTCGTACCAGTCTTCGATTCTGTATACCTTGAACTCGGTTCCCTGTTCAATCATCAGCCCCAGGGCATCGGTAATCTGATATTCTCCCTTGGTCCTGATATCCTTCCGGATGATTTCACCGCAGGCTTCGAACAGGGGCGATGAATCCTTCAAATAATACAGCCCTACTATGGCAAGGTTGCTTTTGGGCTGATCCGGCTTCTCCTCTATCCCGGTAACAATACCGTTCTCGGCTTCCACTATCCCGAAACGGCCCGGATTATCAACTTCCCTGACCCCAAGAACGTAATCTCCCACTCCGGGAATCCGGTTAAAATCTGTCTCTATAATGGTATCACCCAGAATAATGATCACTTCGGAATTATCGGCATACTCCCTGGCCAGGTTTACCGCGTGGGCTATACCCTTCTGCTCCTCCTGGACCACAAAATCAGATTTTACGCCGCTGTATCGTGAATTTATATAATCTCTTATTAAATCTCCCTGATAACCGATTATCGGTATCAGCTCATCCACTCCCATTCCTATGAGGCTGTCTATAATATGGCCCAGCATCGGCCTCCCGGCGACACTGACCAGAGCTTTCGGCCTGGTATATGTATGGGGACGAAGCCTTTTGCCTATCCCCGCCGCAGGTATTACCGCTTTCATATTCACTCCGTTCTCAGTTTATCCTTTACCAATTCTATTCTCTGTATCGGCGCCGGATCGATCCCCCTTCTGAGGGCCAGGTAGACGCTGGACATATCCCCCAGAACCACAGTACTCAGCAGCCGCTGGGCTCTGGTTGCCGCACCCCCCGGGAACCAGCTTCCGCTTTCTATCTTGATAATTTCGACGCCGATATCCTCCAGCATGGATGCGGTTATCGCCATTCTCTTCTTGACCCGGGGGTGATCATCCCTGTCGTTGAGCATTATTACAGTCATCTTTTTCCTTATATCTTCCGGACAATCCCATCCCATTATTTCATTATGGCCCAGCTCCGGGAAAATGTTCGAGAATGCCATCACCTTGCTGTTTTCATTAAACTGGCACTTCCAACGGTAAGCGGCTCCGTTGAGCAGGGAACCTCCCGAATATATGAGCGGAATTCTGTCAAATAACTTCTCCGAGATCTTCATGGCCGGATTATTTATGAAATCCGGGGCGACATTCTTCAAGGCGGCTTCAACAGTCTCCAGCAGAGAACTGAAATCCTTTTCATCCATCCTGATCATTCCCCATCCGGAAATAAACCTGAGCAGCGGCGCCAGCAGGGAACCGATAGCCGCCCTGGGAGGCAGCCCTCCCCTGACTTTAACCGTGTCCACCCCCGATTCGGCAGCCTCCCGCTCCAGAATTCCTCCCGAAGTTATTACCCCCACTCCGCAATTCCTGTTGAGAGCCTCCCGGAACAGAGCGATTATTTCTTCGGTGTTGCCGCTGTAGCTGACGCAGATTACAGTGGTGCTCGAATCAGCGAACCTGGGAAGCAGATATCCCCTCTCCACATGTATTGGAAATCTGTTTCCCGCTCCGGCCAGGTCCCTGGCCAGTTCCGCCCCTATTGCCGACCCTCCCATACCGCAAACCACCAGACCTCCACCTGCGGAAGGCGGGCGGAGTGATAAATCTCCCGCCTTCTTCCATCCGTCCCGCATCTGATCCGGGATGGACAGAACCATTCCTGCCATTCCCGATCTATCGTATCTGCTTATTATTTCATCGGTTATATCATGCATAATGCAGATCAGTCAAATTTTAACGCTGTTTTCGGTATAAATTCTCTAAGCTCCGGCCTTTTGTCATTGATAAATTTAATCAGCATCTCGCGGACTTCCCCGGCTGTGGATTTCCTCAGAATATTCCTTATCAGGGCATGAGTTTCATCAAAGGTCACCGACCTTATTATCTTCTTTATCTCAGGGATCAGATATGACGGCGCGCTGATTTCATCCAGCCCGATCCCGATCAGTGGCAATACCCCCAGAGCCCCCTCACTTACAGCCATCTCGCCGCAGAGGCCGACCCATATATCCCTCTTCCTTGCCGCTTTGACAGTATCCCTGATCAACCTGATAATACTGGGATGGAGGGGATCGTATAGATAAGAAATCCGGCTGTTTCCCCTGTCCACCGCCAGGGCGTACTGTACCAGGTCATTCGAACCAATACTGAAGAAATCGACTTCCCGTCCCAGCTTGCTTGCCAGAGCTACCGCGGAAGGGGTCTCGATCATGATTCCTACCTCGATATCCTCATCGATAATGTATCTTTCCCTGAGCAGGTCCTCCTTTACCTCTTCACATATCCTCTTCGATTCCAGGACCTCCTCCATCACCGAAATCATCGGGAACATAATCTTGACCTTGCCGTGAGCGGAAGCCCGGTATAAGGCTCTCAGCTGCGATCTGAAAATATCTTTTCTGGACAGAGAAAACCTGATTCCGCGCCATCCCATGAAAGGATTGGCTTCGTCAATGTCGCTCATCCATTCAGCCATCTTATCTCCGCCGACATCCAGGGTTCTGAATATCACCGAATCAGGAGCTACTTTTTCAACCACCTCTCTGTAATAACGGTACTGAATCTCCTCGCTGGGAAGAGAAGAACGGGTTATGAAGAAATATTCGGTTCTGAAGAGGCCTATCCCCCGGGCTCCGTGGCTGTGAACATCCTTGATCTCGTCCACGGTCTCGACATTCCCGCTGAGGCCGAAGGTGCGTCCGTCCAGAGTCTCCGCCGGATAATCCTTGAGGGTCAGCAGTTCCTTTTCCATTTCCCTGAATTTTTCTCTGGCGTCTTTGTAAAGGGATATGGTGTCTTCGTCGGGATGCAGAATTACCTGACCGGTGGTTCCATCAACTATTATCTTATCGTGGGGCTTTACCAGGCGGGAAAATTCCCGAAGTCCCACTACCGCCGGGATACCATGCGATCTGGCCATAATAGCCGCGTGAGAGGTCGTGCCCCCGATATCCGAGACGAATGCCTGGACATGCTTGCGGTCGAACCCGAGAGTATCGGAAGGAGTCAGGTTTCTTCCCACTACTATCGCTTTTTGCTTGAGATTTTTCAAACCTGTCTGTTCCTGCCCCAGCAGCTTTCTGGTGATACGGCCCTTCACATCCCTGATATCTTCAGCCCTTTCGCTGAGATACTGGTCCTGCATTCTTTCGAATGATTTAAGGATCTTGTCGAAGGTGTTTTCAACCGCCCAGGCGGCATTTACCTTTTCATCCCTGATATATTTTTCGGTCTCCTTTATCATGGAATTGTCTTCCACTATCATAATATGGGTATCCACTATCCTGGCGTGATTCTCGCCCATATCTTCGGCAAGTTTACGATAAAGTTCCTTCAGTTCTTTTCTGATTATCTTCAGAGCGCTCCTGAACTTCTCAATCTCACCTTCCACCTGATCGCCGCTGATTCTGGTGGTGGGAACGGACATTTCATCCACATTAAGAACATAGACTTCCCCTATGGCGATCCCCGGAGAGACCGCGATGCCGTTCATGATCAGTTCTTTCTTATCATTCCGGCTGTTATTGTTCATTGCTCCCCTTCTGAGAAACCTCTATCAAAAAGCTTCTTAAGAAGTTTCAGGGCCTCATCCTCGTCTTCTCCGTCCGCCCTGATTCTAAGCTCCGTTCCGTATCCGGCTCCCAGTCCCGCAACACTTAATATACTCTTGGCGTTAACTTCCTCCCCGTCCTTGATAATATGGATATCAGAACTGAACCTGCTGGAATTTTTAACCAGCTCGCCGGCCAGCCTGAGATGCATTCCATTCCTGTTAGACACTTTTACCTGAATCTCTTTCACTTGCCATCCGTTTCCCTGAAATTGCCTGTACTCCGTTCTCAAAAGTCCACTACCGAAAGCAGCACCGTCATCAGAACGAATACTATGATTACGCTGAAAACCGGAGAATATTTTCTTCTAAGCAGAGTTACCGCGGCGACAGCGGCCAAGCCTGCGATTAAAACGGGCGCCCCGCCGAAGCGATACCCCCGGAATAATGCTATGGAAGTAAAAACACCTGCCGTGAAAGCTGTTGCGCCCCTCAATACTCCGCTTATTCTCGCTATATCTTCAAAAAATCCGGTTCCAGCCTCCTGACCCAGTTTTAACCCCCTGTAATACCCGACTATTCTAAACCTGAAATGAAAGTAGTTATAAAAGAGCAGGAAAACCAGAGGGCCGATGTACAACCGGTATATAGTAAAAATACATACGATTGTCAATGCCATTGGCATAAAAATAACCTCAAAGAATTCATCTCCCTTGGCGGTGAGAGCCGAGGACAGGGTGCTCTTCACTCTCTCTATCTGGCTGGCGCCGGCCTTATCCGCGGACTGCTCCATTTTCTGGGTCACTCCCACCACCATCCCCGCCAGGACCGGGTTTGAATTGAAATAATCAAAGTGTCTTTCGGCGAAGGCGGCCTTCTTTCCGCGGCTGCCTCCGGAAAGCTTTCTGAAAAGAGGCATCAGGGCGAAAAAGAAACCCAGCCCGTCATGAAACTTGTCGTTTCTGGAATTCTGGATCAGAAATAATCTCCACAGTATTTTCAGGTTAAGCATAATCATATTAATCAGATAAAAGCTAATACAGCCCCCGCGATAATCAGGCCTGAAAGAAACCAGAATGCCTGATACTTAAATAGAACAATTCTGAGAAGAGAACCTATTCCGATAAAGGGAATGAAAATATAGAGTATTTCCAGGGGGCCGATGAACCCCGCATGGGCCGAGACAGCTTCAGCGGCCAGGAGGTAACCGGCCGGTATCAGTATCAGACAGATCACGAAACCTGCCAGAAAATGAAACCCCAGCATGGATAAATGAAGGAAAGATGCCCGGCGGTAATCTCCTTCCCTGCTTCGTTCCAGCGCCTTTTCGACGGCCCGCGACAGGCGAGATCTTATAAATCTGTAAAGATAATATCCCAGCAGGCCGCCCAGTATACCTATGAGCAGAGAAGCTGCCATGACCATTCCTGATACAGAGAGGTCGCCGGCCATCCTGAGGTCAACCAGAATAAATACGGCCGCCGATATAACTCCCGCTGAAGGTATATCCAGGTCCCTCTCCCCCCTCAGATAGATATTGCCCAGAAAGATAATCTGAAGCAAAGTTCCGGCAAGAATCCCCTTCGACGGCTCGCCCAGCATCAGGCCGGCCAGAAGGCCGCTGCATACCGGCTGATACAGCATAATCCTGAGAGAGCCTCTGAAATCAATCGCCAGCAGTCCTCCCAGAACCGACAGAAATATCAGTAATTGCAATTGTGGCAATATCAGCCTTTCACCTACCGTAACGTTTAACCGTCAGGGCGATTTCAAAATTCTCTTCGCGGCCCTTCTTGAGCTCCAGAGGCCATACCGGAAGCAGGGCTGTCCCCTGATATACCGATTCAAAACCGGATTCGGAATTTGAAACCGTCTCTATGGGGAACCTCCACAGAACGGCCGCCGGAGAGAACTCCATGCTTATCTCTATCCCGAGCCATTCGTCCACCGCGGAGACCTTCCCCACTTCATCCAGCTCTCCGCGGGAGGCCAGTTTGGACCTGTTTCCATCAGGGAACAGGAAATAGCGGTCGGGCGCGTCCCCTGCCAGAAGCGAGAGACAGTTCTGGACAGCAAAACGGCAATTCAGATCCGAATCAGGGCTGAACAGGGAATACGAAACTCTGAAACCGGCGGAAGAGGCATCCGCGCTGACCAGCTTGTCCATCTTCACTCTGCTCCGCCCCCGCCCGGCCCGGATATAGCCTTCCCTGGTGAAAAGCAGCAGGTTGCTCTTCTTTTTCCTCTCAACCACCCGGTGAGAAAACAGCCCTTCCCGGAAATCCCCTATCTCGTCATACGACGACCCGGAGAATGAATCCAGGTCGACGCCTTCCGGGAAAAAGTGGTCCTGGAAAGAAAGCCTCTGGTAGCCGTCATAGACTATCCTCTTGTCAAGATCTCCCTCTTTCGCCCTGTTGATCTGATGAATACTTACCACATCTTCTGAGTTATCCTGCTGATTCCCGCCGACATCATCATGATATATTTCTCTTCGCCTTCTCAGAATATCGGTAAGGTTAAAGGGCGGCGAGAATATATCCAATTCTCTCAGCGATGCTCCCTCCGCCTTGAAATGAAGTTTCAGGTAAGCTGTTTTCAGAATCACTTCTCCGGTGCCGTCACCGTCAAGGTCCCGGGAGTAAACCTTGAGGTAATCCTTCCCCTTTTCCAGGGAGGTTTCGATTATCCTCTCCGCTTCGATGAGGTGCCTGTAGATGGCACTTCTCAGGTGCGGCAGATACAACCCCCCGAATAGGCCGTGCCAGTATGCGCAGTTGCATTGAGCCTGGTACAGGTGGTTTACGGCTTCTTCCCAGACCTTTCCGTAACCGGTTCGAGCTCCGTAATCTTCTACCAGTTCGCTGATTTCCAGCATTCTCTTGTGCATCCAGTTGCTTTCCTCGTACTTCACCAGGAAATTTCTCCAGAATCCTCCCCTGACCATATCGGTGAATTCCTTCATCTGATCATCGGATTCGAGAAATCCGGTGACCTTTCGGTGCCTCTGCCGGGCGGCGAGGGGGAGGGCCCATTCCATCATTTCCGTGTAGGAGGCGGTGGGAAGATACACCATACCGCCGGAGGAACGGCTGTCTATGACCCGCGAAAAAGTACTTACCTCAATCCAGTCGCTGTTCTTCCCCAGAAGGTCCAGGAACCTCCGCAGCCAATTCCTGCGGTAGACCAGATCGTGGGTCCCCGGCCAGACCCCGAACTTTTCGCCGTCGTCGGCGAGTACCGCCACCGGGTTTTCCCCCTGGCGGGCGACTTCACGGAGATGCGATATGGTCTCTTCCGGTTCGCTGAAGGGTATCAGGTATCTCAGTTTTTCATCTATGGGAAATATCTTCACATATCTCCCGTTATCCTCGGAATTGAAGAAGGTCCTCATCTCCGGGCCGGAGAAACCTATCGATTTGAAGTGGGCGTCGTCTACTATCACGAATTCTATCCCCGCCTCCGCCAGGATGCCGGGCAGGTTCGGTTCCCATATCCTCTCTGTAAGCCAGCAGCCCCTCGGTTCGGCATTGAGCTTTCCCCTGATGAAACTGTTCATCCTGGAAAGCTGCCCAAGCCGGTCATGCTCCGGTATGACTGTAAGTATAGGCTCGTAATACCCCGCCGACAGAATCTCGACCTGGGACCTTTCAACCATTTCCTCTATTATCTCCAGGTATTCCTCTCTTCCCTCAGCAAACCAGTCCCACAGAATACCGCTGTTGTGAAGCGCGAAAGGAATATCCGGAAAATCGTTCATTACCTCCAGGAAGGGAAGGTACGATTTCTGGTAAGCATCCTCTATGACGTAATCAAAGTTGCCTACCGGCTGATGATTATGTATACCAAGAACAAAGGTAACCTTTTCCCCCATATTCGCTCCATTCAGTTCAGACTATCCTGGAATTCAGGATCACTTTCTCATCTCCCGGCAGCGCCCTGGCTTCAAGGGTCACACTTCTCTTGACCAGTTCACGGAGAGCCCGCTTTTCTTCATCGCTTATATATATTTTATCCATCAGCAATTCCCTTGAGCCCGAATAGTGCATCCCCCCTATATTTATCTCATCAAACTCGAGGCCGGCCTGGTAAAGCCTCAGGGCCTGGACCGGATCCCTTATTATCATCAACACTCTTTCCTTATCGTATACCCCCGCGTTTATTCTTTCCGCGGCCTTCTCTATGGGAAGGATGGTAACCTTTATATCCGGATTGACCGACGAGGAAAAAATCCTTCTTTCCCACTCGTCGCAGGCAACCTGGTCGTCGGCCAGGATTATTCTGTCCGGGCGGCATTTTTCATACCATCCCACTACCACCTGAGCGTGAATCAGCCTGTCATCTATCCTTATCAGAGTCAGCATCAACCCTTTCCTTCAATCAAATTACGTACTTTGCGGTGTTATATTGCGGGAAACTGGTCAGATCCGGTCACAGCTGATGCTCTCGCGGCCCCGCTTCACCAGGTGATCCACCATCTCGTCGAAATCCATGATCTTCCGTTTTGTCGCGAAATCGAGCAGAACCGGAAGATTAACCCCGCTGATTATAATCGCATTCTTCAACCCCTTCACCGCCCGGAAACAGCTATTAAAGCATGAACCACCGCAGTAGTCAACAAACATGACCAGCCGTTCAGCTCTGCTCCCGGCGATTATTTCCTTGATTTTCTCAATCACCGCGTCATCCGACAGATCCCCGCTGCAGACCGGTACCAGGCCATCCACCCTGCCCAGTATCAGATTGACGGTTTTCTTCAGCTCCTCCGCCAGAGAACCGTGGGTAATGATAATCCCGACTATATTCTCCGAATTACTCATTATTCCGTATCATTCCTCAGATATCTTCTGGTCCTCTTCTTACTCTTGACCCAGTCACTTATCTTGTCATCGAGGCTCTTGGCCGCGTTTATTCCGTAAATCTTGAGCATATGGTCCAGAGCGATGGTTTCGGCGATAACCGTGATATTCTTGCCGGGGAATATCGGTATTATAAGATTGCGGATCTTGCTTCCCAGTATTTCTGTATGCTTCTCGTCCAGGCCGTGCCTGTCCCAGTCTCTTCCCGGGTCCCAATCCTTGAGCTCCACCACCACCTCTATCCTCTTCTGGATTCTTATGGCCCTGATCCCGTAGGTATCCATTACATTAATTATCCCTATACCCCTCAGTTCCATGAAATGCTTCAGAAACTCCTGGCCTCTGCCTATCACCACATCTCCCCTTCTGAGGATTTCCACCACATCATCCGCCACCAGCCGGTGGCCCCGCTCAACCAGGTCCAGGACTATCTCACTCTTGCCTATACCGCTTCTTCCGGTGAACATCAGGCCTACCCCGTAAACGTCCACCAGAGAGCCGTGAATTTTTGTCCGGGGAGCAAAGTAATAATCGAGTATCTCTGTCAGCTCATGAATAAAGGGGGTGGTTTCCTGAGTTGTCCTGAGAACAGGTATCGAATTCCTCTCCGCTTCGTCAATGAATGCTTCCGGCATATCCAGGCCCTTGGTTATAATAATACAGCAGAGCGGCTGGGAGAAGATCCTCCGGGCCGCGTCCCTTATCTGTCCGGAATCGAGCGAACTGAGAAATAGTGTCTCTGTCTCGGCTATAATCTGTATTCTGGTGTTCAGGTAATTTTCCATGAATCCGGAGAGGGCGAAAGCGGGCCTGTGCACGTCGGAACTGGTAATATTCAGAGGGCCCTTGAGGCTGGAGGTCAGAAGTTCAAGCTCCAGTTCCTCCCTGTTGTCCTTGAAAAAATCCTCTACCGTATATTCTCTTTCTTTCTCTACCATATTCCTTCCTGCCGTCTGAGCGACCCTATCCTATAACCTTATAACTCCGTAGTTCCCATCCACCCGCCTGTAAACAAAACTCAATTCGTCAGTATCAATATTATTGAAAAGCAGATATTCCTTCTGTTGCGTCTCCATAGCCTTAATCGCCTCCCTCACCGTCATATCTGAAAGATTATAAGCGGCCGCTTCACCCATCTCAATCCCATTTTCACTCTCCACGCTTTCCGCTTTTATTACGAATTCCCTGGGATACATTTCCTTCTTGACGTTTTTCCTGTGGTTCTGATGATTGGCATGAAGCTTTCCCTTGTATTTCTTTATCTGCCTCTCCAGGTCTTTTGCGCACATATCTATACTCAAATACATATCTTCCGATTCTTCAGTGGAAGAAAAAATGTGGCCCTGTACCTGAAGATTAACCTCAGCGATATTGCGTATTTTCTCGATAGACATTATAACATCTATATTCAGAATGTTGTCGAAGTATCTCTTCAGCTTCGCCATCTTTCTGCGGATGTGAGTAATAAGTTCAGGACTTGCCTTAAAATGTCTCGCTGTGGTGGTTATATTCATGCTGGATCCTCCTCAAATCAATTACCCGGCTCTGGCGGGTATTTATCGCGAAACAGGTCAACATTTATTTCCTGATAGGAACTTCTGACCAGCGGCCCTGCCGTCACCCCCCTGAATCCCATCTGATACCCCTTACGCTCATAGCGCCTGAAGGTTTCGGGGGTAATATATTCGCTGACAGGAATCTGCTTCAATCCCGGCCTTAGATACTGGCCAATGGCGAGAAAATCGCATCCGGCCTGTCTGAGGTCCTTCATGGTAGAAAAGATTTCATCTTCACTTTCACCCAGGCCCAGCATCATAGCCGATTTTGTAATCAACCGTTCCCCTCCTTCCTTCCCGGCTAAGGAGAGAACATTGAGCGATCTTTCATAATCAGCCCCCTTTCTCACTGTTCCGTAAAGAGTTCTTACCACCTCTATATTGTGGGAAAAGATATCCGGGCCGGAATCGACAACTCTCATTATATCATCCCTGCTGCCCTGGAAATCAGGTACCAGCACTTCTATCGCCGGCGGTTCGGGCGTCTCCCTGAGCCGCCGGACCACCCCCGCAAAGATACCGCTGCCGCCGTCCTCCAGGTCATCACGGGTAACCGAGGTTACTACCACATGATCCAATCCCAGCTCGGAAACCGCTTCGGCTATCTTCCCCGGCTCACCGCTGTCGGGAGGGCCGGGGAGCCCGCTTCTTACGCTGCAGAAAGCGCAGTCGCGGGTACAGACACTTCCCAGAATCATAAAGGTCACCTTATCTCTGGAATAGCATTCCGCCCGGTTGGGACAGAGGCCTTCTCTGCAGATGGTATGCAGTCCACGCCTTCTGATTACTCTCTCAATCCGGGAACATTCACCGAGGTTTGGAATTTTCCTTTTCAGCCAGGGAGGCAAACTTCTGGAACGGTTAGATTTCCTGATAACTTCCATCCGGTTATTTCAGTTCAGGTCTTATTCAGTTAAAATACTTTCCTGTGTCTCGCCGGGAGTATTCCCAGCTGCTCTCTGTATTTGGCAACCGTTCTTCTTGCGATCACCAATCCTTCTTCCTTAAGAATATTAGCAATTTTCTGATCACTCAACGGTTTCTTTGAATTTTCTTTTTCAATTATCTCCTCGATCCTGACTTTGGCGCTTCTGGATGAGACTTCGCTTCCCGATCTGGTGTTGAGTTTGGCGCTGAAGAAGAATTTCAGTTCGTAAACTCCCCGGGGAGTCTGAACGTACTTATTGGTGGTCACCCTGCTGACCGTTGACTCGTGCATATCTATTTCGGAAGCGACCTGCTGCAGGGTCAGAGGCTTGAGCGCGATAACACCTTTCTCGAAGAATTCGCTCTGTTTCTCCACGATAGATTCCATAACCTTGATCATGGTCCTTCGCCGCTGCTCTATGGTCTGTATCAGCCATTTGGCATTCTTCAGTTTATCCTTTATGAAATCTTTTGTCTTCTCGGTTATATTGGGGTTGTTTTTCAGTTCATCCCGGTAAGCCTTACTTATTCTCAGCCTGGGCACATTCTTCTCATTGAGGGAAATTACGTACTTGTCCCCGACTCTGTCCACAATCAGGTCCGGTATCACATATTTGGGATTATCAGCGGTGACGTTGAGGCCGGGTTTAGGATCGAGCCTTCCAATTATCTCCGACTGAGCCTGAACCTCGTGCAGGGATATCTTCATTTTCTTGCTGATATTGTTGTACCGCTTCTGTTTGAATTCGTCAAAATAATCGCGCAGGATTTCCGCCGCCCTGGTATCGGCCAGCTCTTTCCTCTCCAACTGAAGCAGCAGGCATTCCTGAAGATTTCTGGCCCCCACTCCCGCCGGGTCAAAGGTCTGAATCAGATCGAGAACATTTTTAACCTTCTCTTCTTCAACCTCGAAAGTTCTCGCCACATCACTCAACTCTATCGGAAGATAACCTGATTCGTCCAGATTCCCTATCAGGTACTCCCCTGCTTCCAGAGTGAAATCATCATCAGTGGACAGGCGCAGCTGGCTGAGGAGATGGTCCGAAAAGCTCTGACGCGCCACCGGTACGCGCTCCAGCATTTCTTCCCTCTCTTCCCTCTCTTCATTTCCCGTCCCCCCCATACCAAAGGCGGTTTCGAAGACGTCTTCCCAGTCGGCATCTTCTTCCTCCTCTTTCTCGTTCTCCTCGTCCTTTTCCTTTTCCTCCATCTCTTTCAGCTCCTCTTCCTCTTCCAGGAGCGGGTTCTGGAGAATTTCCTGCTTGAGAACCTGCTGCAGCTCCAGGGTGGGCATCTGAAGAAGTTTAAGAGCCTGCTGCAGACGTGGAGTCATAACCAGCCGCTGCTGCATTTTAGTATGCATACCCATCTTCATTTCCATAGTTCAGTTATCCTCCGTTATAGCTGAAACGATTCACCCAAATAAATTTCCCGGACAGTCGGATCCGAGGCCAGTTCATCGGAATTGCCCGATTTCTTTATCCGTCCCTCGTACATTATATAGGACCGGTCAGTAATGGAGAGGGTCTCCCTGACATTATGGTCCGTGATCAGTACCCCGATCCCTCTTTCCTTCAGCTTGATCACAATCTCCTGCAGATCTGCCACCGCTATCGGATCTATACCGGCGAATGGCTCGTCCAGAAGCATGAAAGAAGGGTCGGTTACCAGAGACCGGGTTACTTCCACGCGCCTTCGCTCCCCGCCCGAGAGTTGGTATCCGTAACTCTTTCTTACATGCTTGATATTAAGCTCATCAAGAAGGTCCTCAATCATTTCGTCCTGCCGCTTGGTCGGAATCGAGAGAGTTTCCATGATGGCTCTTATATTATCCTCAACTGTCAGTTTCCTGAAGATGGAGGGTTCCTGAGGCAGATACCCTATTCCCAGGCGGGCTCTCCGGTACATCGGCAGCCCGGTAATATCCCTCTTGTCGAAGTAAACTTTACCGCTATCGGGCTTGATCATACCCACAATAATATAAAAGGTGGTTGTCTTGCCCGCCCCGTTGGGCCCCAGCAGCCCCACTATCTCTCCTTCGGAAACGGAGATGGAAACTTCATCCACTACCCGGGCCTTGCGGTATGCTTTCACTATTTCGCGGGTCCTCAAGCTTTTCAGGTTCTCTCCGGAATTATTGTCTTGCTGGTTACTCAGTTTTACTTCCCTCCGCCTCTGTCTTCAACTCTTTATCTACCCTGCCGTCCTTATCATACATGTCTCCATCCACATTTCTCACGATATCGAATTCCTTGAGGCCGGGGTATCCCCGGAAACCGTAACCCTCCACCACATCGCCATCCCTGGTGAATTTCACGTAATCCTCCGTCTGAATTCTCCCCTTCTCCTGGATCCATACCAGACTCTCTGTTTCCAGCAGGTATCCTTCGCTGCTCTTTACCACCACGTTGCCTATAGCGGTAAGATCGCGGGTTTTCTGGTCTATCTCTCCCTTTTCTGCGTTCATCACCGAAGTGACCTTACCGTCTTCATCGTAGAAGTGGATCACCGGGTTATCCGTGACCAGAAGGTCCCTGCCGCTGTATACTCTCGCCACCGGAGCGGTTATCTTCCATTTGACCTTCCCCGAGTCGCTCTCTATGGTGGTAAAATCGTATATCACCTGGTCACAAATCTCCGGTTCATCAATGCTGTATTCATCGCCGCTGCGGTCGCAGCATATCAGCAGGAAAGGTATCAGCGCTGATAAGGCGGCTAATGTCAGATCTCTTTTCAGGTATCTCTTCATATCAATTTGAATCCTGTTGCCGGCACGTAATGCCTTATTCCGTTGTTGTTATCAGTTGATGCGGGAGAAGGCCGGTTCGCCTCCCTCACTTTATGATATTAAACTGTGTGGTCTTTATAGTCAAGCAATTACTGTGCCATACCGGTCATAAATAGTGCACTGCCATCTGTTGTGATAACAACAGCTTACGGCTCCGATTGCGGGAGATTCCCCCGCGAAACGGTTTTGGCCTCAAACCGCTGAAAATCATCCGCCACCCGGTTATAAACCAGGTAGCCCCGGCAAGTTCCCTGAACCCTTCTGCGGTCTACTTCAGGCCAGCCTGAATTATGTCGTGAATATGAATAAGGCCTGCCGGGGTTCCCCCGCCGTCAACCACGAACAGCTGAGTTATCCTGCCTGCGGGGTTCATTTCCATTTCCTCCAGGGCATCGATGGCCAGCATATCGGGATCTGCCGTGCGGGGCGATGCCGTCATCACCTCTTCCACTACCGTTTCCAGGGGGTCGGGATTCCTGATCAGAATCCTCTTAAGGTCTCCGTCGGTGATAATACCTTCCAGCCTTCCGTCTTCTCCAATCACTCCGGTACATCCAAGCTTCTTCTCCACTATCTCGATCAAGGCCTCCCTGAGAGAAGTGCTTTTCCTTACCAGGGGTATCTCGTCTCCGGTATGCATAAGTTCGCCAACCCGCAGATAAAGCTTCCGTCCCAGTACACCGTTGGGGTGCAGGCGGGCGAAATCTTCCCGTCCGAAATCCTTAACCTTCAGAGCGGCTACCGCCAGAGCGTCGCCGAGTACCAGAGAGGCGGTGGTGGTGGTGGTGGGAACCAGCCCCATGGGGCATGCTTCCTTTCCGGAGCTGATGTAAAGGGTGACGTCGCTCTCTCTGGCCAGCTGAGAATCGAGGTTGGCGGTAACAGTAATCATACTTACCCGGAGGTTCTTAAGGTAAGGAATCAGCCTGGTAAGCTCTTCGCTTCCTCCGCTCTTGCTGACCGATATGAACACGTCGTTGCCGGTTATCATGCCGATATCTCCATGCCCGGCCTCCACCGAATGAAGGTAAACCGCCGGGGTTCCGGTACTGCTCAGGGTAGCCGCGATCTTCCTCGCTATAATACCCGATTTGCCGGTCCCGCACAGGATCACCTTGCCGCTGCAGCTGACCAGCAGATCCACCGCTCTGGCGAATTCCCCGCCGATACTCTTCTCAATCTCCCTGAGGCCCTCTATCTCCGTGGAGATTACTTCGCGGCCGATCTCAATCACGCCTTTGCTGCCGGTTCCGCCGGCGCCGGTTGGCTTCCGGTCTTTCTTTATATCTTCTCCGGATTCTATCTCAAAACCTCCCCATCATCTGGAAAGTAAACGTTCTTTCAACTATCAGTCCATATATCAATGAATCTACAAAATAACATAGGTCAGTTAAAGGAATTAATCAGCTCAAATAGTTCGGATATTTCCGACAGCAGGCCGGGGAGCCTGTCCAGGGGGAGCATTACCTCCGCATCGCAGCTGCAGGAGAGCGGATCGGGATGAGTTTCGATGAACAGCCCGTCACACCCCGCCGCGACCGCGGCCCGGGCGAGGGGGGGCACGTACTGAGGCCTTCCTCCGGTTCTGTCTCCGAGTCTGCCGGGAAGCTGCAGAGAGTGGGTGGCATCATAGATTAGAGGAACATTCAGCCCCTTCATCCGGGGAAAGGATGTCATATCGACCACCAGGTTGTTATAGCCGAAAGACGTTCCACGCTCTGTGACCAGCACCCCTCCCGCCCCGCTGCGAGCGGCCTTCTCCACAGCCAGCCCCATCTCCTCCGGGGAGAGAAACTGCCCCTTCTTCAGATTCAGCACCCTTCCGGTTCCGGCCGCTTTGACTATCAGCCTGGTCTGCCTGCACAGAAAAGCCGGTATCTGAAGAAGGTCGCATACCTCCGCGACAGGTTCCACCTCTTCCCTGCAGTGCACGTCGGTAAGAACGGGAACATCCACCCGGGAGCTGATTCCATCGAGTACCTTCAGGCCCCGGTCAATTCCGGGCCCCCGGTACGAATCGAGCGATGACCGGTTGTCCTTGAAGTAACTCCCCTTGAAAATATAGAAAAAACCGTTATCCTCCGCCGCCCGTCTGCACTCCTGCGCTATCCTGACGGCATCATCCTGATCCTCGATAGTACAGGGCCCCGCTATGAGAAGCGGTTGCGAGCGGGGAGTGAATTCCCGCCCCCCTATTAAGATAGAATCCATCAATGCTCCTTAGGTTACTTCCTGGATGTACTATGGAAATCCTGTTCCTTCGAAGCGCCGGCAGCTTTGATAGCCGCTTTAACCAGCCCGTCGAAAAGCGGGTGAGGCCTCTGGGGCCTGGATTTGAATTCCGGGTGAAATTGCGACGCGATGAAATAAGGGTGGGAGGTTATCTCCACCATTTCAACCAGGTCCCCTTCGGGAGAGAGGCCCGAAAATACCAGCCCGTTCTCCCTGAGTATTTCACGGTACTCGTTGTTGACTTCCCAGCGGTGCCTGTGCCTTTCATTGATCTCCCCCCTGCCGTAGAGTCTTTCGGCCAGAGAGCCCTTCTTCAGGCGGCAGGGGTAAGATCCCAGCCTCATATTACCGCCCATTTTCTTGAGGTTCCTCTGATGCAGCATCAGATCGATTACAGGGTCTTCCACATCGGGATCGAATTCGCTGCTCCCCGCTTTGAGCCCGCACACTGAGCGGGCGAACTCTATCACCGCGCACTGAAGGCCCAGGCAGATGCCCAGAAAAGGTATATTATTCTCCCTGGCGTACTTTGCCGCGGATATCTTCCCCTCTATCCCCCTCTCGCCGAAACCTCCCGGTATCAGTATCCCCGAAGCTCTTTTCAGGCATGCTTCCGCCCCCTTCTCTTCAACCTCTTCCGCGTCAACCCACTTGATGTCCACATTCACGTCGTTGGCCACGCCGGCGTGTGTGAACGACTCTATAATACTCTTATATGCGTCCACTATTTGTATGTATTTCCCGCATATCGCTATCTTCACCCGGGAACCGGGCGATTTGATCCTTTTGACCATTTCCTTCCATTTATCCAGCCGGGGGGGATCACAAACGAGATTGAGCTTCTTCACCACCATTTCGTCGAAACCTTCGTTGTGAAGATTAATGGGCACCTGGTAAATGGATTCGGCGTCGAGCGCTTCTATCACCGCTTCCTTCTCCACATTGCAGAACAGCGATATCTTGTTCTTGATTTCATCCGAGAGAGGCCTTTCCGACCTGCACAGCAGGAGGTCGGGCTGTATACCTATCTCCCTCAGGCCCTTGACGCTATGCTGAGTCGGCTTGGTCTTGATCTCCCGGGCGGCCGATATGTATGGAACCAGAGTGAGGTGAATGTAAAGACTGTTCCCTGTACCCAGTTCAAACTGGAGCTGCCGCACCGCCTCCAGAAAGGGAAGGCCTTCGATATCCCCGGAGGTCCCCCCTATCTCGGTTATCACCACATCCGCATCCCCGTTGGCCTCGGCGCCCTTCAGTATCCTCCCTTTTATTTCATCCGTAATATGCGGAATGACCTGTACGGTTCCGCCCAGATAGCCGCCCTCTCTCTCCCTGTTTATTACCGCCTCATAAACCTGGCCGGTAGTTACATTAGATCTCTGCGAAAGATTAATGTCGGTAAACCTTTCGTAGTGGCCCAGATCGAGGTCTGTCTCCGCTCCGTCATCGGTCACGAACACCTCTCCGTGCTGGAAGGGACTCATGGTGCCGGGGTCCACATTAAGGTAGGGATCGTATTTCTGCAGGATAACACTCAAGCCGCGCTGCTTGAGAAGGAAACCCAGAGAGGAAGCCGCAATACCCTTTCCCAGGGATGAAACCACACCTCCGGTGATAAATACATATTTTGTCTTTTCGCTCACTTTCCCCGTCCAATCTTTTTCGAATGAATTTCTCTGAACACTCTAATTCTAATCTATCATTTTTTCAACTCTTTTTATATCTTCGGGCCTGTCCACCCCTCCCGCCTGGCTGACGCAGGTCACCACCCTTATCCGGAATCCGTTCTCGAGGGCTCTGAGCTGTTCCAGTTTCTCGGTTCTTTCCAGCTCACCGGCTGGCAGCCGGGCGAATTCCATCAGAAACCGCTTCCGGAACCCGTATATCCCGATATGTCGATAGAATCCGTTCTCGCCGCAGCGGAGCGCGGCTCTGGAGAAGTACAGGGCGTTACGGTCGGTGCCGAAGACCACCTTGACCGTATCCGGGCTGTCGAGTTCCTCGCTGCTCTCAGAAAAGGATGCCAGGGTTGCCATTTTAACGGAGCGGTCCTCTTTCATTACCCCGGCCAGATCTTCCACCCCCCGTACCGGAAAAAGCGGCTCGTCACCCTGGATGTTCAGAACAATATCGTAATCCATCCCGGAGGCCGCTTCTGAAATCCTGGAAGTACCGCTGGAATGCGAGCCTGAGGTCATTACCGCTCTTCCACCCGCTTCCCTCACTGTCTTCAGGATCCCGGAATGGTCGGTTGCCACTATCACTTCCGAAACACCGCCGACACTCCGGGCCCTGTTCATAACCCTCACAATCATCGGAATACCCTTAATGAGGGCCAGCGGTTTTCCGGGGAAACGGCTCGAACCGTACCTGGCCGGGATAACGGCGAGCACCCCTTCTGAAGTCAAATCCTACCTCCGCCGATAAATGCTATTCGGCATACTTTTTCTGTCCCTCCACATATACATTGCCGCCGTGGCAATCCTGGGCGACAATTACCGGAAAATCCTCGATCTCCATTTTTCTGATCGCTTCAGCGCCCAGGTCCTCATAGGCAACCACTTCGCTGGAGGTGATCGATCCTGCTATCAGGGCGGCGGCGCCCCCGGTGGCCGCGAAATAAACGGCGGAATGCTTCTTCATCGCGTTCACTACCGGTTCCGACCTCTCACCCTTCCCGATCATACCTTTAAGGCCGTTCTCTATCAGGATCGGGGCGTAGGGATCCATCCTGTAACTGGTGGTAGGGCCGGCTGACCCTATGGCCTTGCCGGGAGGAGTGGGAGCGGGGCCCACGTAATAGATTATCTGCCCTTCCAGCGGTATCGGTAGTTCCTTTCCCTCTTCGATCAGTTTGACCAGGCGCTCGTGAGCGCTGTCGCGAGCTGTATATATGGTGCCCGAAAGAGAGACCTTGTCTCCCGCCTTTAGTTTCTCGACATCCTCCCCGCTCAGAGGAGTATTCATTGAATATTCAGCCATTTTTCACCTGCCCGATAATTTAAACAAAAAACCATGCCGGCGGCGCTCACTCCGGGCTCCGGCCCGCAGCGTTTCAACCTTTCCGGCAAATACTCTTTTTTACAGCTCAACATATTTGTGCCTGGCCGAATGGCAATTGATATTCATCGCCACCGGGAAGGAAGCTATATGCCTGGGGGCGGTTTCGATATGAACCGCGAAGGCTGTGCAGCGGCCGCCCAGCCCGGCAGGGCCTACCCCGGTCCTGTTGACCAGTTCCAGAAGCTCCTTCTCCAGCTCATCATAGAAGGGGTCCGGGTGGCTGCTTCCCACCGGCCTGATCAGAGCTCTCTTGGCTAACTGGGCGCACATTTCGAAGGTGCCTCCGATACCCACCCCTACCATAATGGGGGGGCAGGGATTTCCGGACGCTTCCCGCACGCCGTTAACCACGAAATTCTTTATCCCCTCGATACCGTCGGCCGGTTTCATCATCGCTATCCTGCTCATATTCTCGCTTCCGCCCCCCTTGGGAACGATATACATCTTCAGTTTATCTCCGGGGACCAGCCTCAGGTGAATTATTGCGGGGGTGTTGTTCCCGGTGTTCCCTCCCCTTATCGGATCGGCCAGGACCGATTTGCGAAGGTAACCTTCGGTATAACCCTTACTTACTCCCTCATTGATGGCGTCTTCGAACCCTCCGCCGGTGATATGAACATCCTGGCCCAGGTCGGCGAATACCACCAGGTAACCGGTATCCTGGCACAGAGGCATCCGTTCGGTCCCGGCTATTCTGGAATTCTCCAGAATCTGCCTCATAACTTCCTTGCCCGCAGGTGATTCTTCCTGCTCGTACATCTTTTCCAGGCCTTCCTGGACGTCATCCTCCAGCTCGAAGTTCGCCTCCTGGCAGAGCTGTCCGACAACCTCGGCGATCCTGGCTGCTTCTATCTCTTTCATTTCGCTCCTCTCTGATTAAACTGATGGTGGTATCTGCAGCTTGCCGCAGAAATGCCCGGAACCTGTTCAGTGTCAATTTGACGGTTCCAGAACTACCGTTTTTCTATCCCCGGAAAAGAGCTGATCGTCGATCTCCAGGGTGCTTCCGCCTTTCTCTATCAGATCGTCCCGGAGCCCGGTAAAGTCGGCGACAGGATTTATGGGAAAATCAACCCTGTCCGTCTTGAAATGCATCGGAACGGCTACCGCCGGCTCAAACTCCTCGACAATCTGATTAGCCGTTTCAGCGTCTATGGTAAAGTAACCGCCCACCGGTATCAACATCAGATCGACACCCTTGAGCTCCGGAATATCGTCCACGCTTATCCGGTGGCCCAGGTCGCCGAGGTGCGCGATCCTCCTGCCGGCCGCCTCGACTATGGCAATCAGGCTTTCTCCTCTTTCTTCACCCTCCGATTCATCATGATAAAATGGGTAGGTATCGATTCTGATATCTCCGAAGGTGAAACTCCCCTCGCTCTCCACTACATTCTCTATCTCCGAAACTATGTCGCTGTCGTAGTGATCTGCGTGGTCATGGCTGACCACGCCTATATCGAATTCTCCCTCGATCGGCCCGTACTTCAGGGCTCCGTCGTAGGAACCGGCTTCGTAGGGGTCGAAAATCATTTTTCTGCCGTCATCCATGGTCAGCTGAAAAGCTGCATGGCCCAGAAACTTCAATTCCATAAAATCACCTCCGAACCTGGCTTAAGCCAAAAAAACATCAGCCCTGTTTAAGCTTTTCTCGATTCCGCGGCCTTCGCCACGAGTTACAGATTAACATATATCCATTAATTGTTAAGGTAAAAAAAAAGGAACCCGGATTTTTTTGCCTCCGGGTTCCTGTATTATGGTAAGAAATTTGATATGGGGTTAATTCTCGTAAACGCTCACCTTTTTCTTGTTCTTGCTCAGCCTCTCGAACTGCACCACTCCGTCGGTGAGAGCGAACAGGGTGTCGTCTCCGCCCCTTCCCACGTTGTGTCCGGGGTGAATCCTGGTTCCCCGCTGCCTCATTATTATCGAACCGGCGGTGACCACCTGCCCGGCATGCTTTTTCACGCCCAGCCGCTTCGAATTGCTGTCGCGCCCGTTTCTGGAACTTCCAACACCTTTTTTATGAGCCATCTCTGATCACCACCTGTTATTTTGATATCTCTTTTATTTCCAGTAAAGTATATCCCTGGCGGTGGCCCTTTTTCCTTCTGTATCTCTTCCGGCGTTTCATCTTGAAAACGATTACCTTCTTGTCCCTGGCATGCTCCAGCACCTCCGCCTTCACATTCACGCCGTCGACCAGAGGGGCGCCAACCTTTACATCCTTATCGTCAGAATAGAAGAGGATCCGGTCGCACTCCACGGTGCTTCCCTCCTCGATATCGAGAAGGGGGACGCGGACCTTCATGCCCTCTTCGACTCTTATCTGATCACCAGCTATATCTACAACTGCGTACACTATTACTGCCTCCCGTAAACATCAATTCAGGAATTCATAAATAACAAACAGGCCGTCTCAAGTCAAGTTATAATT